>CAFBRK010000133.1 GCA_903231505.1 Olavius algarvensis associated proteobacterium Delta 3
TCAGATCGCAATTAAATCATGCTCCCATGTTGGTTGAAAGAGCATGCGTCATGGAGCTAAAGACGGCTCGATAAAACCGGTTCGGGCAACAGCCCGTTGTTTCAAAACCCCAGATCGCACAGAATAACGGGCTTGCCGGAGGCAGGTTCGAAATGTGGAATTTCAGTGTCAGATGGGATTTTAAAACCACTTCTCGGAAGGGGGATCGGAGCCGGGTAACATTTTTTCCCGAAGGGATCAGGGAATTAGGTATGTTGGCTTCTGGGGTGTTAACCATTAATGCTCAGTAGGAGGTGCCGGTCATGAAAAAGGAGAAAACTAAGGAAATCGTCAAGAAAAAAGAAGATGCGAAACTTGGGCGACGTAAGTTTCTCAAGAAAGCGGCCGTCGTCGGCGGGGCAGCCAGTGTCGCCACCCTGGGGTTCCCGATGGTTTCCAGGGCCAAGACGACCGTCCTGAAGATGCAGGGGTCCTGGGGGGCAAAGGACATTTTCAACGATTACGCAACCGACTACGTCAAGCGCGTCAACGAGATGGCCGGCGGCCGGCTGAAGATCCAGTACCTGGTCTCGGGCGCTGTGGTCAAAGCGTTCCGCGTGCAGGATGCCGTCCACAAAGGCGTGCTCGATGCGGGGCACAGCGTGTCCGTCTACTGGTACGGCAAGAGCAAGGTGGCTTCCCTCTTCGGGACGGGCCCTGTCTTTGGGCAGAACGCCAACCAGGGGCTGGCCTGGATCTACTATGGCGGCGGCCTGGAGCTCTACAACGAGCTTCTCGAGAATCTGGGGCTGAACATCGTCGGGTTCTTCTGCATGCCCATGCCGACCCAGCCCCTGGGGTGGTTCAAAAAGCCGATCAAAAGCGCCTCCGATCTGAAGGGCCTCAAATACCGGACCGTGGGTCTGGCGGCCGACCTGATGCAGGAAATGGGCACCAAGGTGACCCAGCTTCCCGGCGGCGAGATCGTTCCGGCCCTGGAGCGCGGCGTCATCGAGGCGTTTGAATTCAACAACCCAACCTCGGACAAGAGCTTCGGCGCCCAGGACGTGAGCAAGGTGTACATGCTCGGCAGCTACCACCAGGCGGCGGAGTTTTTTGAAATCATGATCAACAAGGACAAGTTCAACGCCCTCGAAAAGGAGCACAAGGCGATCCTGAGATATGCGGCAGAAGCTGCGTCCTCGGACAACTACTGGCGGGGACAGGATCAGTACTCCAGGGATCTTCAATGGCTCAAGGAAAAAGCCAAGGTCAAGGTCTACCGGACGCCCCAGTCGGTCATGAAAGCCCAGCTCGATGCCTGGGACAAGATTCTGCCCGGTCTGGAACAAGATCCGTTCTTTGCCAAGGTGGTAAAGTCCCTGAAGGTATTTTCGCATCGCGTGGCCTATTATGAGTTGATGAATGCCTGCGACTACAAGCTGGCTTACGACCATTACTTTCCGGGGGAACTGGGATTCTAAAATGGAAATTGCCTGATACAGGTTCAGCGCGGCGTCGATCGACGTCGCGCTGCCTGTGTCCGGGAGCCGCCGAAACTCCATTCAAGGACGACTACATGAATCACATTCTATATTTTATCGATCGCTTGAGCGCGTGGATGGGAAAGGCCTTTGCCTGGTGCATCCTGGTTCTGTGCCTTGCCACCACCTACGAGGTGTTCGTCCGCTATGTGTTGCGAGCGCCCACCTCCTGGGCGTTTGACATCAGCTACATCATGTACGGGACCCTGTTCATGATGGCCGGGGCATACGCCCTTTCCCGAAACGCCCATGTTCGGGGGGATTTTGTCTATCGGCTCTGGCCCCCACGCATTCAGGCGGGGATCGAGCTGGTGCTGTACTTCCTTTTTTTCTTTCCGGGCATGCTGGCCCTGATTTACGCCGGAATCGATTATGCCGCCGAATCCTGGAGCTTTCTGCCCTACGGCCCGGACGGACCGATCGGCGAGATCAGCATCAACAGCCCGGCAGGGGTGCCGGTGTTTACCCTGAAGACCATCCTTCCCATTAGCGCGTTTCTGCTGCTGTTGCAGGGGATCGCGGAATCCATACGCTGCGTCCAATGCCTGAAAACCGGAAAATGGCCGACACGGCTGGAAGATGTGGAGGAACTGGAAAAGGAGCTGGTCGAGCAACAGCGCCGGAAAGAGGCGGAGTTGGCGGCCCAGGTGGATGCTGTTTTTGATGACCAGCAAGACACCGGGGGAGAGGAGGAGACCAAATGACAGAACCTCAAGTCGCCATGTTGATGATGGGGTCCTTTATCCTATCCATCCTTCTCGGCTTTCCTATCGCGTTCACCCTGATCGCCATGGGCGTGGGCTTCGGATATTGGGCCTATGCGACCCCCGACCAGATGAGCCACATCTTCCAGAACAACATTTTCGATCTGCTGGTCAACCAGACGTACTCGGTGATGATCAACGACGTTCTGGTGGCCGTGCCGTTGTTTCTCTTCATGGGATATATCGTCGAGCGCACGAACATCGTTGAGCGGCTGTTCTACAGCCTGAATATCGCTGCCCGCATGGTGCCCGGCGCCATGGCCGTGGCGGCGCTGATGACCTGCGCCATCTTTGCCACCGCTGTCGGTATCGTGGGCGCCGTGGTGACACTGATGGGACTGCTGGCATTCCCGGCCCTTCTGAAAGCCGGCTACGACGAACAGTTGTCCGCCGGCGTCATCTGTGCCGGCGGTTGTCTCGGTATCCTGATCCCGCCGAGCATCATGCTGATCGTGTACGGGGCCGTGTCGGGCGTTTCCGTGGTGAGGTTGTACGCCGGGGCGTTGATCCCCGGATTTATGCTGGCCGGCCTCTACATCATCTATGTCGTTGGGCGGTCCTGGCTGAATCCGAAGCTGGCGCCGAAACCCCCCAAAGAGCAGTGGGATATCCCGAAAAAAGAACTGTTCCTGATGCTGCTGACCTCCGTCGTTCCGCTGGCCGTCCTGATACTTTCGGTGCTGGGCTCTATCATATTCGGATTGGCGACGCCGTCGGAGGCAGCGTCGGTGGGGGCATTCGGCAGCATCGCCTTGGCCGCGGCGTATCGTGAACTCACGTGGAACCGCCTGAAGCAATCGGTTTATCTGACGGTGCGCACCTCGGCCATGGTGTGCTGGCTGTTCGTCGGCTCCTGGACGTTCTCGTCGGTGTTTTCCTACCTCGGCGGCCACATGGTCATCGAGGAATTTGTGCTCGGTCTGAACCTCTCGCCGGTCATGTTTCTGCTTCTGGCCCAGGCGATCATTTTCCTGTTGGGCTGGCCCCTGGAGTGGAGCGAGATCATCATCATCTTCGTGCCGATCTTTTTGCCGCTGCTGGATGCCTTCGGCATCGACCCGCTCTTTTTTGGGATTCTGGTGGCATTCAACTTGCAGACCTCATTTCTGACGCCGCCCATGGCGATGTCGTGTTATTACCTCAAGGGGATCGCTCCACCGCATATTCAACTGACGACGATTTTCAAAGGGTCTTTACCTTTTTTGGCGATGGTCCTGATTGCCATGATCATTCTCTATAACGTTCCACAGATCACGACATGGCTGCCCGGCCTGGTTTACGGCACCCACTAACGGTCACGGGCGCTGTCCCGTGAACTGTTTGGAGCACGATATGGAATTGAACCTGATGAGCGCCACCGAGGCGACAGAAGCGATACGCGCCGGCAAAACGTCTTCGGAAGAACTGGTGAGCGCCTGCCTCGATCACATCGCCGGGATCGAGGAGCACATCGGGGCCTGGGCGTTTCTGGACCCGGACCATGCCCTGGCCCAGGCGCGGGATGCGGACCAGGCGTTGCAGCAAGGTGAGCCCCTTGGACCCCTCCACGGCGTTCCGGTGGGCGTCAAGGACATCTTCGACACCCGGGACATGCCGACCGAGGACGGGACGGTGCTCCATGCCGGGCGGCAACCCGAAGAGGATGCCGCTGCCGTTGCCCGGCTCCGGGAGGCGGGTGCCGTCATCCTGGGAAAGACCGTCACCACCGAGCTCGCGGTGTATGCACCGGGGAAAACGCGGAATCCCCACGATCCTAAATGCACCCCGGGCGGCTCTTCCAGCGGATCGGCGGCTTCGGTGGCCGCGGGCATGGTGCCTCTGGCCATCGGCACCCAGACCAACGGATCGGTTATCCGACCGGCCTCGTTTTGCGGTGTCTACGGGTACAAGCCGACGTTTGGCCGCATATCCCGACACCGCGTACTCCAGGCGTCGCGGCCCCTGGACCAGATCGGGGTGTTTGCGCGCACCGTGGAAGATGCTGCACTGATTGCCGAGCAGATGATGGCCTTCGACTCCCGGGATCCGGATACCCGATTGGGGGCTCGCCCCCGCCTTTTTGGCGCGGCGGCCCAGGAGCCTCCGGTAGAGCCGCGCCTGGCCTTTGTCAAAACACCGGTGTGGAATCAGGCGGATTCGGACACTCAAGAAGCCTTCGCCGAATTGGTGGCCCACCTGGGTGAACGGGGTGCCGAAGAAGCGCTACCGGAAATATTCGATGACGCCGTCGAGCAGCATCGGGTGATCATGGAGGCCGACCTGGCCAGGAGCTTCGAACGTGAATATGACCGCGGCAAAGATCAGTTGAGCGCTATCCTGCGGAAAATGATCGAGCGGGGACAAAAAGTTCCTGCCGTGGCGTATAACGAGGCGGTGAGTCGGATACCAGTGTTGAACCGATCTCTGGAGAAAATTTTTGAGTGGCATGACGCCATTCTCACCCCAGCCACCATCGGCGAGGCGCCTGTCGGGCTGGAATCGACGGGAAGCCCGATTTTCTGCACCATCTGGAGCCTGTGCGGGATGCCCGCCATTACCCTTCCCCTGCTGGAGGGCGGTAATAGCATGCCTCTGGGGGTTCAATTGGTGGGCCCCAAAGGTGACGACGCCCGGCTGTTGCGAACGGCCCGCTGGCTGATGGAATTTCTCGGCCGGTAAAAGATTAAACCAGCATTGAAAGGATCACCGTGACATCATGAGTAACTTTATCAGTGGCGCAATAGCGGTTACACTGGCCCTCGTTTACCTGCTTTATTACGCGATCCGATTAAAATCGGGGGTGCTTTGGATTATCATCCTTTTGAATATCGGCTTCATGGTGTTCGACTTTTACAAATCGATGAAGGAAGGCGAGGACCACATCTGATCTGGATCTCCCGGAACATCCTTATCATCCGCCGTTCCATGGCCTAATCCGAGAATTGATTTTTCGACTTTTTTTGTTCGGGCTGGAGCGTTCCTCCAGTCAAGCTTTATGGTTTCATGTTGCTTGTTAGCGAGAACGGAAGTCCGACCCGCCAGCCCTGCAGCAATAAAAGTGTTCGCCCTTTGGTCTTTTAAGCGACAACGTCGCGTTTTATAAAATCGTTGCACGATTTTATCTGCGGAGGAACCATCGATGAAGCCCGTGATTCTCGTAACCCGTAAACTGCCGGATGCCGTCGAAGACCGTCTTCGGCGAGATTACGATCCGATTTTAAATCCGGACGATGCCCTCTATACCAGCGATGACGTCATTGTCCGCGCCAAAGACGCCGACGCCATCTTACCCTGTCACACCGAAAAATTTACCGCCGACGTGATTGCCCGATTGCCCGAACGCATCAAAGCGATTGCGAACTACTCCGTCGGGTACGACCACGTGGACACCGACGCTGCAAAAGCCCGTGGCCTGATCGTGACAAACACCCCGGATGTATTGTCCGATGCCACCGCAGAGGTGACGATTATGCTGATGCTGGGCGCAGCCCGGCGCGCCAGTGAGGGGGAGCGGCTGGTCCGCACCCGCGAGTGGAAAGACTGGAGCCCTGGTTTCATGGTGGGTACCCAGGTGACGGGCAAACGGCTGGGGATCATCGGGTTCGGCCGGGTCGGTCAGGTGGTCGCCAAACGGGCCCGCGGGTTCGACATGGAGATCCATTACCACAACCGCAGTCCGGTGTCCCCGGAACTTGAGGAAGGCGCCGTCTATCATGCCACCCCCGAGGACCTGATGCCCCAGTGTGACGTTCTATCGCTCCACTGCGTGGCGTCTCCGGAAACCATCGGTTTGCTCAACGCCGAGCGCATCGCGCTGCTGCCCGATGGCGCCATTGTCGTCAACGCCAGCCGGGGTGTGGTCATCGATGACGACGCCCTGATTGCGGCCCTGAAGTCCGGAAAACTGACGGCCGCCGGCCTGGATGTCTTTAACAACGAACCGGACATCCGTCCGGAATACCGGGAACTGTCCAACGTGTTTCTGATGCCCCACATCGGCAGTTCCACCAAGGAAACCAGAGACGCCATGGGATTCCGGGCCCTGGATAATCTGGATGCCGTCTTCGCCGGTGAAGAACCCCGCGATCGCGTCGCCTGATCTTCTCTTCAGAGTGTGACCCTTTCCCTCCCCGTTTTTTTACGATCCTTGCCCGGCCAATGAATAGTCACCGCAGAGACGCAGAGCTCGCAGAGAAGTTACTTTATTTCAGAATCCCTGAGAGGGGGATTCTGAAAAAGGGTTGCCTCAGGGAAGACTCGATCACTTCAGAATTTTGGCAAGCTGTGTTTTGCTTTTCGGCGTCTCAGCGAAAAGCAAAATAGATAATGCACTTTGCGTGCTCTGCGTCTCTGCGATGAGTTTCTTATTCGGTGACTATCCAAGCAGACGCGCCGCCTGGTTGGCCAGATCGATCAGGTACCGGGGGAAAATGCCGCCGACCACCATGATACCGGTCATGACCCCGGCCAGGAGCTGGGTGGCGGGTGTGATCCGAAGCGCCGGTTGTTCATCTTCGGGTTCGGTAAGATAGGCGGCTTTGAGCACCAGGAGGTAGTAGTAGAGCGAAATTACCACATTGATCATGGCGATCAGTACCAGGCTGAAGTAGCCGTTTCCCATCGCAGCGGAAAATATCAGAAGCTTTCCGGTGAATCCGATGGTGGGGGGGATGCCGGCCAGGCTGAAGAGCGCCATCATGAGCATCAGGGCCAGAATGGGGGATCGCCGGTGGAGGCCCGCCAATTGCGCCACATCCATGTTCATCCCGTCTGTGGCCACCAGGACCACCACCATAAAGCAGGAAAACTTCATCACCAGCAGTGCGGCGGCGTAAAATATGCTGCCGGCATATCCGGCCGGGTCCATGTTAAGGATGCCGATCATCACGTAGCCCGCGTGGGCGATGCTGCTGAACGCCAACAGGCGTTTGAAATCCTTCTGGACGATGGCCGAGAGGTTGCCGACGGTCATGGATATAATCGCCAGGGCGGCCAGGCTGTGGACGATAAACGGGCTGTTGCCGCCGGTTAGGGAGGTCATCCGGATCAGGATGGCGATGGCGGCCACCTTTGACACCGCGGCGATGTACGCCGCTACCTGGTTTGCCGCGCCTTCATACACGTCCGGAGCCCAGAAATGGAACGGGAACAGGGCCAGTTTGAAGAAAAAGCCGCACAGGGTGAGCAGAAGACCCAGGGCCGCCACCGGTGTGTCCATCAGCCCGGGAAGCGTGCGCAGAATGCCGATCACCTGGGTATTTCCGGTACTGCCGTAGAGGAGGGCCATACCGAAAATCATGACCGCCGATGCCACGGCGCCGATGACAAAATACCGGATACCGGCGTTGGCGCCGAAGCGCGCGTCCTTTCTGAGGTATACCAGGATATACAGACTGTAGCTGGACACTTCCAGGGAGACATAGATGGTCACCAGGTTGACGCTGCTCACCAGCATCATCATCGACAGGGTGGATATGGCCAGAAGAAAGTAAAACTCCGGGTGCTTGCGTCCGTCGATGCCCTGGAGATCGCTGCACAGGCACACCACCAGGAAAAACCCCATGGCCAGAAGGGCTTTGAAGATCTGGGAGAACAGGTCGACGCGGTAGGCATCGGCGAAGAGATCTCCCCGCAGGTGAATCCCGGCCAGGCTGACGCCGATTCCCATGGCGGCCAGTATCATGGCGGCCGTAAAGTCCCGCCGGGAGGAGGTCGCCGGGACCATCGACAGCACCAGGAACACACCACCGGTGAACAGGTAGAAAAGCTCCGGCAGGAAGAGTGTCATATTCATCATGGCAGCCCGTGGATAAGGGGTATGGAGGCGGTCTGGATCACGTCGAACATAAGCGACGGAAACAGTCCGAACAGAACGATCACCGAAACGAGAATGATCCTTGGGATCCCAAGTCCGGGGGATATGTCGGACAGATTCGCCCAGCGCTCCTTACCGGGGCCGAAGCAAGTCTGCTGCACCACCCGCAGCATGAACAGGGCGCTGACCACCAGCGCCCCAACCGCCAGCGTGCCATAGAGCGGGTATTTCTGAAACGAGGCGATAAACACGGTGAGTTCGGCCCAGAAACTGGCGAGACAGGGCACGCCGATTCCCGTCAGCGCGGCAAAGACAAAGTAGCCGGTCGCCATGGGCATGGTTTTGCTCAACCCGCCCAGATCCGCAATTTCCTTGGTGTGGGTCCGGTCATAAATATAGCCCACCGCCGAGAAAAACAGGGCCGTCATCAGCCCGTGGGCAAACATCTGAAACACGGCGCCGTTGAGGCCGTCCACGGTCACCGTGGCCAGTCCCAACCCCACGATCCCCATGTGGGAGACGCTGGAATAGCCGATCACGTATTTCAGGTCTGTCTGGCTCAATCCCACAAACACCCCGTAGACAATGCCGGTCACCGCCAGCACGGCCATCAGGTGCGCCCAGTACTGCCAGCCTTCCGGGCAGAGGAACATGCCGACCCGCAAGATACCGAAGGCCCCGATTTTCATGAGCACACCGGCGTGTATCATACTGACCGAGGTGGGTGCCGCCACATGCCCCACCGGAGACCAGGTGTGAAACGGCCACACGCCGGCCAGGATGCCGAAACCGATGTAGAGAAGTAAAAATGCGAATCGCTGCTGGGATGGCGTAAATGATCCCTCGGTCATGAGGGCGATCACGTCGAATGTGCCCAGACCGGACACCGTGACCAGGTAGATGATGGCCGGCAGGATCAGGGCGCTTCCGGCCAGCAGGTAGAGCGTCAGTTTCATGGCGCCGTATTCTTTTCGGGTGCTGCCCCAGACGGCGATTAACAGGTACATGGGGAACAGGGACACATCGAACCAGACGAAGATAAAAAACAGGTCCATGCTCATGAACAGGCCGAAGACCCCGGTGACCAAAAGAAAAACCATGGCGAAGAACTCTTTGACCCGGTGTTCGAGTTCCCAGGATGTCAACACGGCCGTGAAGAAAACAATACCGGTAAGCAGCAGCATGGGGACACTGAAGCCGTCCACGGCATTGAAGTAGGTGATGCCCATGGAAGGGACCCAGTCGAATTTCTCCGCGAACTGAAAACCGCCTTGCGTTTTATCGTAGGCGAAAAAGAGCCATGTCGACAGAACCATGGTCAAGCCGGAAGCGATGGCACTGACCATCCGGATCAGGTCTTTTCTTTCCCCGGGAATGCACAGAATCATCACCAGGCCGCCCACGCAGCACATCAGCAGCGTCGTTAAAATCGGAAATGGGGCGTAATGAATGATCATCGATATCCTGTGCGTTAGATTAGAACCTTCTCCATATTCTTTGGAGAAGAGGGTTAAAGGGTTCCAGGGTCCAAGGGTTCAGGGGTTCAAGTGTGTGTCCTCAGATGTTTAATCATGATTTCCAGAGCTCCACGCAACCCATTCAACCTTCAACCCCCGGACCCAAATTTTAATATTTCGCCCTTTGAGCGACATCGTCGCGTTTCATAAAATCGTTGCACGATTTTATTCCTCGAATCCTTTCAATTCGCTATGATCAGAAGAAAAAGTACAGCCCTAATAGCGCCACCACTGAAAACATCACCAGCAGTTTATACTGAATCATTCCCCGGTGCAGTGTCGCCAGAATCCGCCCGGAGCCCACCAGCCGATCACTGAAGGCATCTACGCCGTCATTGATGATCCGCTCGTCGTTCCAGGTGGCCAGCCGGGAGAATACCCCATACACCACCCTGTCGAGCAGCCACCGGTATATCCGATCGAGGTACCAGCGCTCGGAAAAAAGCGTTGCCAGCGCCGGAATGCGTTCCACGAACCCGATCTGGGGGCTGCCTTTGCGGCCGAACTCGAACCATGCCAGCAGCACCCCGCCCACGGCACCGGCGATGGCCGCAATGAGCAATCCGCGTTCGCCGTGGCCATGGTCGCCCCCGGCGTCCACACCGAAGAGGAGAAACTGCGTCAAGGGAGTCTGGGCGAATCCGAGCACCAGGGTCACCGCGGCCAGAATCAGCAGCGGGGTCGCCATGGTCCAGTAGTCCCGCCCATGATGCCCGTGGCCGGATGTGGGAGGTGGCGAAGGTGCCCCTGCCGAAGGAAACAACATGATGAAAATCAGCCGGAAGGTGTAATACGCGGTCAGCACAACCCCCACCAATGCGGCCCCCAGCCACAGGCGGTTGTCCTGGGTGGCCAGCACCCCGATGATCGCCTCCTTGCTGAAAAAGCCGGAAAGCGGCGGCAGCCCGGACAGGGCGGCGGCCCCGACGATCATACAGGCCATGGGGATCTTCAGACGGCGGCCGCCCTGCCGGCCGATCTCGAACATGTCATTGGAATCGTAGACGTGGATAAAGACCCCTGCGCACAGAAAGAGCAGGGCCTTGAACCCGGCGTGGGTGATGAGGTGAAAGACACCGGCAACATATCCCCCGGCGGCCAGCCCCATGATCATGAATCCGAGCTGGCTGATGGTGGAATAGGCCCAGACCTGTTTGATGTCCCGGGCCACCATGGCCATGGTGGCAGCCAGCAGCATGCTGATGGTGCCGATGGCGAGAAACACCGTCATGGCTGCCGGGGACTGGCTGAAGAACGGGAAGATGCGGGCAAACAGAAACACACCGGCTGCCACCATGGTGGCGGAATGCAGCAGTGCACTGACCGGCGTGGGGCCCTCCATGGCGTCCGGAAGCCATGTCAGCAGCGGAAACTGGGCGCTTTTTCCGACAACGCCGCCGAAAATCAGCAGCGCCGAAAGGGTCAGCATACCGGCCGGCATGGTCGAGCCGATGTCAGGACTGTTGAGCATGAGCACATCGAGGTTCCCCAGAGGGATCAACAGCGTCAGCAACCCGAGGAGAAAGGCCACATCCCCCAGGCGTGTCATGACGAATGCTTTTTTGCCGGCCTCGCTGGCACTGAATTTTTCATACCAGAAGCCGATCAGCAGGTATGAAGACACGCCCACCAGTTCCCAGAAGACATAGAGTTGAAGCAGGTTGGGCGACAGCACGAGGCTGATCATGGCCCAGGCAAACAGGGACATATACGCATAATACCGTGAGAATCCAGGATCCCCGGCCATGTAACCCAGGGAGTACACTTGCACCAGAAGGCTTATTCCGGATACCACCGTCACCATCAGCAGGCTCAGGGGATCGAGAATAAACCCGATGGAGACGGTGAATTGCCCGGTGGTCACCCAGGTGCCGGTGACCTGCAGCAGTGCGGCAAGCCCCCAGTACCGAACCAGGAGCAGTACCGAGCAGGCAAAGGCAATGGTGATGGCGACGATGGACAGCCCGGCGGAAACACGCGGCCGGCGGCGGGTGACCACCATAATCAGCAGAAAGGCGATCAGTGGAACCACCGATGCCAGAACTGCAGCATAGAGAATCGGTTGCTGATTCAGTGTCCCTAACATTTATTTCTTACCCATCACATTTCCCACAAAGATGTTCTGGCTCGATCTGTATAAGTCCATTTGCTGGCCTATAATCGGGCGGGGACAGTGCCCCGCCCTTGAAAGGCACTCTTCATGTAAGGCCGGGCACCGTACCGGCCTTTTCCCGGCATTTGAAATCTTGCCCGCCAAAGCTTTATGCGACGGCGGGTTGGAAGTTTACTTGAATTCTTCCAGTGCATTCGGATCGACGGTGTCCGTCCTTCGGTAAAATCCCACAATCATCGCCAACCCGATGGACACCTCGGTGGCGGCAACGGCCATGATAAACAAGGCAATGGCCTGGCCTTCGACATGGTGCCATTTCAAGGCCGCGCCAACCAGGGCAATAGACGCGGCGTTGAGCATGATTTCCAGGCCCAGCAGCATCATGATCAGGTTCCGCCGTACCACCACACAGAAGATCCCCATGATAAACAGCGCTCCGGCAAGAACCAGGGCATGATCGAAGGAGACGGTCATGATTTCTCCTCCACCGGCGGGTGACTTTCCGGCGGGGACTTTCCTCCGATGATCATGGCGCCGACCAGCGCGACCAACAGCAACAGGGAGGCGATTTCCACGGTCACCCAGTGCTGCTGGAACACATACTGGCCGAGGGTTTCCGGAGCGGCCACAGCCGGCTGAAAATCCCCGCGCCCTGCCGTATCTCCGGTCACCATGAACGCACCGACAACGACGTAGAGACCGCTCATGACAATGGCCGGCAGCAGTTGGACCCTCGACAACAGGCGGCCGGCTGAGGGCCGGATGCGGATCATCATGACGATAAACAGAAACAGGACCATGATGGCCCCGGCATAGATAATGATTTCCAGAGCGGCCAGCAGGGGAGCGCCCAGCAGGTAAAACAGCAGAGCGCTTCCGAAAAAGGATACGACCAGGTAGATCACCGCATGCACCATGTCCCGGCGGGTAATCGCCATGGCGGTGGATGCCAGGATCACCGCCGCCAGTATGTAAAACAGTATGGAGTACAGGGTCATGGTCTTCTCATTGACGCCATTCTGTCACCCCTACCGCACCTCCACCCCTTCAAGGGGGAGGATGTTATCTCCCTCCCCTGGTGGGAGGGATAAAAGGGAGGGGGTAGGATAAGGGTATATCTTGTTCGATTTGAAGTTCCGCAAAATTATTTAAATCTCAATAGGCTTTGTTTTGCTCCTCCGTTGATAAAATTACACGCAATTCAGGGTAGATTTGTTTTAACATCCACAGCTTTCTTTTCCTTCACATGTTCGCCCTTGCCACCTTTGCCGCTGACCACCCCGGCGTATCGATAGAAGTTGTATGTCTTGTCCTTGCCGCCGTGATCGACCAGAAGATCTTCCTTTTCGAAGACCATGGTGAGAATGTCCCTTCGGCAATTTTCAAAATCCGGGGTGAGCTGTATCGCCGATGTGGGGCATGCTTCCTCGCACAGCCCGCAGTAGATGCAGCGGCCGAAGTTGATCCGGAACCAGGCGGCATAGCGCCGGCCGTCCTCCCGTTCGGTGGATTGCATGGAAATACAGCTTACCGGGCAGGCCGCCGAGCACAGGTAGCAGGCCACGCATCGCTCGTCGCCGTCCGGATCCCGGGTGAGGATGATGCGCGCCCTGGAGCGCTCCGGCAGTGGCCGCTTGTACTCGGGATATTCTTCGGTGATGGGTTTTCTGAACAGGTGCTTGAAGGTCGTCGAAAACCCTCCGGCCATGGCGCTGACCGAACCGAGGATATCGCCGAGCCAGGATGTCTGTTTAGGATCACTCATATCAGAACGAATGCTCCGGTAATGACAATGTTGATCAACGCGGCCGGAACCAAAATTTTCCAGCCGAAAGCCATGAGCTGATCGTAGCGCAGTCGTGGCAGGGTCCCCCGGATCCAGATCATCACCAGGGCGACCGCCATCATCTTGATCAGCAGCCAGACCGGCCCCGGCAGATAGGGGCCGTGCCAGCCGCCCAGGAAGAAGACCGCCAGCAGCGCTCCCAGTACCTGGATGTGGACATATTCGCCGATGAAGAACAACCCGAAGCGCATACCGCTGTATTCAGTGTGAAAACCGGCGCCGAGCTCGTTTTCCGCTTCCGGCAGATCGAAGGGGATCCGCTTGCTTTCCGCCATGGCACTGATGAAGAAAATGATAAAGGACACCGGCTGGACCAGAACATACGGATACCGCGCCTGGGCGGCAACAATATCGACCAGGCTGAAGGAGCCGGCAAGCATCACCACCGGCACCAGAGACAGGCCGATGGACAGTTCATAGCTGATCATCTGTGCCGCGCCCCGGATGCCGCCCAGAAGGCTGTATTTCGAATTGGAAGCCCAGCCGCCGAGGGCCACTCCGTAGACCCCCAGGGAAGACATAGCGAAGATAAAGAGGAGCGCTACGTTGATATCGGAGATGACCAGGGGGATCGGACGGCCGCCCAGGGTGATGTCCTCGCCGAAGGGGACCACGGCAAACATCAGAAGCGCCGTCAAGGCCACCACCGCCGGGGCGAGAAGAAAAATGGTCCGGTCGACCGCCTCCGGAACGATATCTTCCTTGGTCAGCATTTTCAGGGAATCGGCGATGGGCTGGAGCAGGCCGAACTTGCCGGCCCGGTTGGGCCCCAGGCGTACCTGCAGCCGCCCCAGCAGTTTGCGCTCGACCCAGACCAGATAGGCGGCGATAAACAGCAGGGTGCCGAGAACTACAGCAATCTTTACGATCAGAACTATGAATCCGACCAGCCAGGCGATCATGATCCGCCTCCTTCCGCTCGTCGAATACTGTTTCCGGGCAGAGGAACGCGCAGATTCGGCAAATATTGCCAATCCAGACGGTGATGCCGCGGTAAAAAAACAACGCCCCGGGCCATGTCTTCAGAGACAGCCAGTCGAACCCGGATTTCGCCTGCCCCGGTGTCGATGACGACGTTCTCGCCCTCGTCCAGGCCCATTGCCCCGGCATCCCCCGGGTGCATGAGGACAGCGGGCGATTCTTCGAGCTCCTGAAGCGGGGCAGAGCGGCAGGAGAGCTCTTCCGTGCCGAAGGTCCTCTCCACAGTCATCAGCGTCAAACAATCCGGGGCGGGGTCCGCTTCAGACAGTTCGACCGGCGGCTCCGTTCTTGTCTGCCCGGAGGCTGGACGTTCCGCCAGCACGCGGATCCCCTCTGCGGGGATGTCCGGCTCCCGGGCCAAGAATGCAAAAATGGGCAGATCGGACTCCGGCCAGGGCACCCGTTCCGGCAGAACACCACCGGCGGCCAGCGCCGTGAGTATCTTCCAGGCCGGGAGCAGATCAGTGCCGGGCGCATCTGTCCGGAATACCCGGGGCGGATGGTTTCCGCCGGCTTCGCCAAGGACGGAAAGCCCCCCGCCGTATACCGGTGCGGCCCGTTGAATTCGACCTTCCTGGTTCATATACGCGCCGCCGGATTCATATATGGTGGTCGTGGGAAGAAAAATATGGGCTGCCGTTGATGCCGGGGTGTTGAGATAATCCATCACGACAAGGAGATCGAGCTTCTCCAGGCACCCGGTGAGCCGCTTTCGGTTCGGGTATGCAAGAAATGGATCGGATTCAGAAAGCACCAGCGCGCGGATCGATCCCTGTTCGATCAACGACAGAAGTTGCTGGAGATCGGGCGGCTCTCCGGCATGCATGGCCGCAGACAACCCGTTGGGACCGGCCATCAGGTAAAACAGGCCGGATGGTTTGCCGGTGGCGCGAAGTGCGCCGGCAAGGTCGGCTGCCAGGTTCACCAGGGTGGCATCCCCATGGTCGGTACCGCAGACGATCGCAGGGCGAATACACTGATTCAACAGACGGGCGATCGACTCCAGTTGCTTGCGGGTTTTCGGGTCGATCCCGTCCGGCGTTGTGTCGCGGCGGTCGCCCATGAACACAGCCATCACGTGCTCCAGATAGCCCTGCAGATCTTGGGGCCCCGCTGCGACGTGCTCGGCCGGAAAAGAAAGGCTTACCGGGCGTGGATCAAAGACCGCCACCCAGGCATCGTTGCGCCATGCCTGCCGCAGGGCCATTTCGAGCATGGGGGCGTCGTTGACCGGGTCTGCGGCGATGACAAGAACACCGTCGGCACTCTCGAGTTCCTTTAAGGATATCGCCATATCCGCCTTCAGCCGCTGGGCTGCCGCGGAGCCCGATGTGGCGTGATCCGTCGTCATCCAGAAGGCCGGGCCCCGGTAGGCCATTTCCCGGCAGAGGTGGACCGCTGCGGCCTGGGTTTCCAGACTGACCCGGGTCGAGCCGGCCACGGCCACGGCATCCGGCCCGTGGGTATCGGTAATCTGTTTCAGCCGCATCGTCGCATCGGACAGCGCGTCCGCCACGGTGACCTGTTTTCCATCCAGAGCGGCCCCACGCGGCCGGTCCGGGGCCGATGCATAGGCAAACCCATGGCGTCCCCGATCGCAGATAAAGTAGCCGTTGACCGTCTCGCTGTAGCCGGCTTCCTGCCGGACGACCTGCCGGTACCGGGCGCTGGCAATCGTATTATACAGCCCAGGGAGCAGGAAAGACAGACCGATGGGAAACGCTCGTAGTCCCACCGCCTCCCGGTGTACCGGGAGGGCTTGTCGGTGAACACCCCGGTCGGGCACAGATCGGTGAGATTTCCGGCAAAGGGGCTTTCCAGGGTCCCGTCCTGGAATCGTCCGAAATAGACCCGGGCGCCGATTCCCATGACACCCAGATCTTCATAGCCGGTAATCTCCCGGTAGAACCGCGTGCACCGGTAACACTGGATACACCGGTTCATTTCATGCTGAATCAGGGGGCCGAGGTACTGGTCGGTGTAGGTGCGTTTGGTGCCCGGAAATTTTCGGATACCATGGCCGCCGGATACGGTCATGTCCTGGAGCAGGCAGTGGCCGCCCTCGTCGCAGACCGGGCAGTCATGGGGGTGGTTGGCCATGAGCCATTCGATGACGTCCCTTCGAAAATCGACGGCATCCGTGTGGGTGGTGGACACCACCATGTCATCCATGGTGTCGAGCATGCAGCTCATCTGAACGCCCTTGATGGGCCCTTCGAGGATCGTGACGGCGCACACCCGGCAGGCCCCCACCGATCCCAGGGCCGGGTGGAAGCAGAATCGCGGGATCATGATCCCGAGTTTCTCGGCGGCATCGATCACCTTGGTCCCGGGGGAGACGGTGACCTGCCGGTTATCGATAGTCAGTGTCGGCATGCCATATCAGTTCGAATTCTTTCCGTTACGTTTGCTAAGTATTAGATTTTACTGATTGTTCTATCGTTCGTTGACCTGGTTCCGGCTGAGTGGTGAAAATCACTCGAATCATTCCGGCGAAGGCCTGAATCCAGTGTGTTCAGAAATCTCTGGATGCCGGGTTTTTACCTGCCTCCAGCAGGCCGTCCGGGATGACAGAACCATTACTTATTTATCAAACGGGCAACTCCCGCCTTCGATATGCGCCATCAATTCGTCCCGGTAATATTCGAGCAGGCTCTGCACCGGGGCTGCCGCGCCGGGCGCAAACGCGCAGTAGGCATTCCACAGGTGCCGGGCCATACGATCGATCATGTCCAGATAGGCGACTTCCCCTTGCCCGTTTTCGATGCGCCACAGCAGATCCTTGATATATGGAATCCCTTCCCGGCAGGGCGTGCACCAGCCGCAGGATTCCCTGGCGAAAAAATCGATCAGGTTACAGGTTACCCGGACCAGGCAGGTGCTTTCGTCAAAGACCATGATGGCAGCTGTGCCCAGGCGATTGCCCACCGCCTTGAGGCCCTCGAAGTCCATGTCGATGTCGAAATGCTCTTTGGGAAGAAATCCTGTTGAGGCGCCTCCCGGCAGACAGGCCTTGAACGTTCCGCCCGAGCGCATTCCACCGGCATGGGTTTCCACGATCTCCCTCAACGGCACCCCCATGGGCAGCTCAAAGCAGCCCGGCGTGTTGACCTTGCCGCTGACACAATAAAGCTTGGTGCCGGCGCCGGTTTCGGTCAGGGCGAGATGTTTAAACCAATCCGCGCCGTTTTTCAGGATATGGGGGACGCAGCAAAGGGTTTCGACATTATTTACCAGTGTCGGTCGATCCCAGAGCCCCTTTACCGTGGGAAACGGTGGCGGCTTTCTGGGATTGGGTCGCCGGCCTTCCAGTGCATTCAGCTGGGCCGTCACTTCGCCGCAGATATAGCGGCCGCCGCTGCGGTGGACATCGATGTGGAAGTCAAACCCGCTGCCGAGAATATCCTTCCCCACAAAACCGGCGTCCCGGGCAATACCGACTTCCCGTTCCAGGATCCGGGCGGCGCTCTCATACTCGGGACGTATAAACACGATTCCCTTTTCCGCCTGGACCCCGCTGGCCGTGAGCACCATCCCTTCGATGAGCTGGTGCGGATCGGCATGGATGAGCACCCGGTCTTTGAAGGTGCCGGGCTCCATTTCATCGGCATTGCAGACGAGATACCTCGGAAACGGGGCATCCTCGGGAACCGTCGACATTTTCATGCCGGCGGGAAAGGCGGCTCCCCCCCGACCCAGCAGGACCGCGTTCTGGATGGTCTGCCGAACATCAGCAGACGGCACCTTCCCGAGGCTCTCGGTCAGGGCCGTGTAGCCGCCGCTTTCCCGGTATTCATCGATGGTGGCGATCCGATCCGGTTTGCGGTTCTGAAGCAATACTTTTGGATAAGACGTCATATCTTATTTCACTCAATCCTTGTCGGCACGCAGACGGTCGATGATGGCATCGAGCGATTCGACGGTCAGCGGGCCGTAGACCTTTCGATTGATCAGTATGGCCGGGGCCCGATCGCAGTATCCGATGCAGCAGACCGGAAGCAGCGTGAACAGATCGTCGCCTGTGGTTTCGCCGGCCCCGATTCCCAGTTTTTGGTGAAGGTGCGCTTCAATGGTTTCACTGCCGTCGAGCATACACAGCAGGCTGTCGCACACATGGATGACGTATTTCCCTACGGGCTCGCGGTAGACAAACGTGTAGAAGGTGGCGAGCTCTTCGATTTCCACCGGCGCGATGCCGAGCAAGCCGGCAGCGGTCTCGACCGCCTCGTCCGTGAGATAGCCGTAGTGGTCCTGGAGGGCGAACATGACATCCACGGCCAACTCTTTGGGGTGGTCCACCGCAGCGATGTCGTGTTCCAGTTTGTCCTGAAGTTCTTCTGGCAGCATCGGGTTCCTATCGATCGATATCCGGGAGAATATAGTCTACCGAGCCGATGATGGCGATAAGGTCGGAAATGGAGTTGCCCCTGGCCATCATCGGCAGTACCTGCACATTGGGAAAACCAGGGGATCGGATGCGCATGCGGTACGCATAGCCCAGCCCATCGCTGACCACGTAATAACCCTGTTCGCCCCGGGGAATTTCGCAGGAGGCATAGGCCTCCCCGATGGGTATTCGGGGACCCCGGGTCACGTTGATGAAATGGTGGATAAGGCTTTCGATGTCCTTGAGCATGTCTTCCCGCTGGGGAATGGCATACCGGTAATCGTCGGTGACCCAGCGACCCGGCGGCATCTGCTCGGCCGCCTGTTTGATAATTCTGAGGCTCTGGCGCATCTCCGCCACCCGCACCTGGTACCGTGCGTAGCAATCCCCGGCCTCCGCCGTGGGTATCTCGAAATCAAAGGCATCGTATCCGGAGTAGGGAAATGCTTTTCGCAAATCCCACGAAAGGCCGCAGGCCCTGAGGTTCGGACCGCTGACACCCCAGTCCACGGCGTCATCCAGTGAGATGGTACCGACGCCCTGGGTCCGCATTTTAAAGATGATGTTTTCGGTCACCAGAGATTCGTATTCGTCGATTCGGCGGTCGAAGATTTTGGTAAAATTATCCACCGGGGTCTTCCACCCGTCCGGCAGGTCCAGCGCCACACCGCCCAGTCGGAAAAACGAGGCGTGAAGACGCCCGCCGGTGATCAGTTCCACGATGTCGAGGATCATTTCCCGCTCGCGGAACGTGTAAAAAGTCGGTGTCATGGCCCCGACGTCATGGGCCAGGGTGCCGAAATAGACCAGGTGATTGCTGAGGCGGTAGAGCTCGCTGAGCAGGACCCGGATAACCTGGGCCCGGTCCGGCACCTGAATTCCGGCCAGGGTTTCCACGGCCATGACATAGGGCAGGTTGTTGGCCGCCCCGGCCAGGTAGTCCACGCGGTCCGTGTAAGGGATGAACTGATTCCAGGTCTGACGCTCGCCGATCTTCTCGACCGACCGGTGGTGGTAACCGATCTCCATATCCAGATCGGTGATCTCTTCGCCGTTGAGCGCTGCGATAAACCGCATCAGACCGTGGGTGCTGACATGATGCGGGCCGATATTGAGAATCATCTCCTCGGCATCGACCGCCTCCTCAAGAAACATGTCGCCGTCCCTGGGCTGAAGGATGCGGGCATCTTCCCGGGTATAGGGGGGCATGTCCGTGGCCCGGCCCGGATGGCTCTTTTGCAGGGGATGGCCTTTCCAGTGGTCGGGCATCAGAATCCGGCGAAGGTTCGGGTGGCCGGCGAAACGGATGCCGAACATGTCGAAGACTTCCCGTTCGTACCAGTTGGCCGAAGGCCAGATGTCGGTAATGCTCGGGTGGGTCGGTGATTCCCCCGTCAACGGGGTTTTCAGTCGCACCCGGCAGGCCGGGTCGAAAGACAGCAGATGATAGACGAGGGTGTAATCGGGGTACGCGTCACGGGTTCGGCGGGCCGATTCGTCCACAGCCGTGAGATCTTCGAGCCGCCGGTAGCGCGGGGTCGCATCGGTTTTGAGATAGGTTAACACCTGTTTGACGGAATCGGGAGCCACCTCGAAGGTCAGAAAGTCCGATGTTTCCGGGGCCTGCCGGAGGACATCGCCGAACCGGCGGGTCAGCTCGGCGGCAAGCCGGTGGTCGCCATTGCTGAGGGCGGCTGCCGCCGGAGGTGGTGACCACATCAGATCGGAGCGGCTGCCGACAAACTCCGGCGGCGTGACCGAGGTCCCGCGAATGGCGATACGTTCCATCCCGGGGCCACGGGGGTCACGGGATTTTGTGTCGCCATCGGCGAGAACGGGCCGCTGGGTGCCCTGGGTACCGCCGCCCAGATGAAAGATGGACCGCGCCGGTTTTTCCTCGGCAACCTTTTCCTGGAGCATCACCAGCCCCTGGAGGACAGCCTCGGGGCGGGGCGGGCATCCGGGAATATAGACATCCACCGGCAATATCTGGTTCACTCCCTGCACCACGCTGTAGGCGTCGTACATACCGCCGGTGTTCGCACAGGATCCCATGGAGATCACCCATTTGGGCTCTGGCATCTGCTCGTAGAGGCGGCGCACCACCGGCGCAATTTTTTTAAACAGGGTTCCGGAGACGATGAGCAGATCCGCCTGACGGGGTGAGGGTCGAAAGACTTCCGCGCCGAACCGGGCGATGTCGTACCGGGAGGTAATGGCCGTTGCCTCTTCGACGAAACAGCAGGACAGTCCGAAAAACATCGGCCAGAGGCTACGGGATCGTGCCCAGTTGAGCACCATGTCGACCGGTTTTAACAGCCTGTCGAATGGGGTTATCGGCGCGTGGGTTTCGGTCCCCAATCAAGTCCTCCCTTTTGCCAGATGTAGATCAGACCGGCGACTAATACGACGATAAAGAAGGTAATCTGGAACCATCCCAGCCAGCCCAGGGGCCTGCAGGCGATCGCCCAGGAGAAAATAAATGCGGCTTCCACGTCAAAGAGCAGAAAGAAGATAGCGACCTGGTAAAACGGAATCGGATATCTCAGACGGGCGGTTCCCGTGGGGATGATTCCGCTTTCGTAGGGACGGAGTTTGTCGGGGTTGGGTTTCTTTTCTCCCAGCCAGGAAGAAAGAAAAAGCAGTACGGCAACCAGGCCGATAACGGCCATCGCATAGATGACGAGACCGAAAACACCCGGGGTCCAGGAGGACAGCACACCGGGGTTCAATACAGGCTCCATGGATCATCTCCAGCGAAGGTCACGTGCGAAACGGGTCAGCCGATGATGGAAATGGTTCTGTCCAAAAGGTGTTTCGTTACAGACAGGGCAAGACAAATTTCATGCGTATCACCGGGGGAAGGCAGCTATCCACCAACTACCCGGGCCTCGGTGTGTTTCTTCCGTTACGCCGGCGAAGGCCCCGCTGGAATGACAAATGTCGGTGGGAAAAAAATTCCCGACGGTTGAATTAACTGATGCAGTTCCCGAAACCTTTTCATAGAATGCTCTGGTTGAAAGGATAAATAGACTGGTGTCTTGGTTTATGTCAAGGGGCTGGAAACGGCCTCAGGGGCCGGTCAGCTCATTTCTTATTGCCTCTCCAGCCCCAGTTTTCATAGTACTCCCAGCCGGCGATCTGGTGGAGTTCGTGGATTTGCTGGTCTTTTTCCAGGAGGCTGGCTCTCGTCACGTCGCCGATGGACAGAAGGCCGATATACGTATTGTCCTTTTCGATCAGAATATGGCGAATGAACAGGCCAAGAAACATGTCCTGGAGCTTGGAGATCGGCGTGTCATGGGAGGCGGAATGCAGATTGACGGTCATCACGTCGCCCACCCGGGTGGTTACCGGATCGAATCCGGGTTCGGAAACACCGCGGAGTAAATCCCGTTCGGTCCAGATACCGACGATGCGGCCTTCCTCTTTGATAAGGATGGCGCCGATCTTGTTTGCCATCATCACACCCACAACTTCCTTGACGGACTGAGCCGGGGAAACACATACCATCTCTCTTTTTTTGTTTTGAAGCATGTCATATGCGGTTTTCATTTTAGTCACCTCTTGAGTTTATAAAAGCAGTCGAAAATGGGAACCGTTTCATGACAATCGTTCAGGGGTAATTAATTACTATGAGCTGTATCTGGAGATTTCACGAAATGGAGTGTCGTTTAATACCGCCACCATAACATAAGAGAGCCTGGATCAACAGTTTGGTTTCACGCCCCTTCTATATTGCGCGTAGACCAATTCGGCATTAGGTTTTGGAAGTTAAATACCCGTTAGCCGCCCTTCGACAGGCTCCCTTCGACAGGCTCAGGGCAGGCAGGGCAGGTAGGTAAACTGGATGCAGGATCCAGGATACAAGATACAGGGGTTAGGAGATTTGGAGAGCTGGATTCTTGAAGTCAGAGGCTTGCCCGCCTTTGGCGGGTCGGATGTCGGATGGCAGAGGACAGAGGTCGGAGGTCGGATGTCCGAGGTCGGAAAACAAGGACAGCTAAGACATAAGGACACACGGGCAAACGGGCCAACCGGCTAACGGGCCAACCGGCTAACGGGCCCACGGGCAAACGGACAAGCCCTTCGACAAGCTCAGGATAAACAGGACAGGCAGATTTACCCTGTTAAATACGATCTACGATCGTTTGTTAAATTGACATTGAACAATCTAACAGGACAAACGTGGGCGGCTCATATAAAGGAGAATAATCATGCCACAGTTTGAATATCAATGCGAAACGTGTGCGTATCGTTTCGATAAAATGGTGCAAAAATATGATGCCAAGGTGAAGTGCCCGTTGTGCGAGGGGGATGTCAAGAAACTGATGTCCTACTTTTCCGTGGGCACCGGAAAGACCGTCACAGCGGCACTGCCGGCCGAGTTGGGACCCAAAATGTGCACCAACTGCTGAACCGTTGGGCATTTGCGCAATGTTCAAAAATGGGAACCGGCGGAGCGTTCCGCCGGTTCCCATTTTTTGGGACGGCCCTTATTCAAAACCCCCCCCTCAGGGATTCTGAAATGGTAGCTCTTCCGAGCCCTCTGCCTGCCGGGTCGTAGCTTGAAGAGCGAAGCTCGGAGCATCTGCGGTAAATGCCGTTCTCAACAATGAACCCCACCCATCCATACAAATCCGGAAAGCCACCTTCCGATCAATTGACCGAAACTTCCCCTGCGGCACGGAAAGCCCAGGTCAAAAAGGCCCGGGCCTATTACCGTGTCCATTCAAAATTCTACGACCTGACGCGCTGGCCGTTTCTGTTCGGTCGAAGAAGGCTCGCCAGCGAGTTGCCTTATCCCCGGAATGCCCGGATCGATGTCGCGGAAGTTGGATGTGGTACAGGAATTATGCTCAGGCAAATTGCCGGGCGCTATCCAAACGCTCGATTGGCCGGTTATGATGTGTCCGGTGAGATGCTGGCGAAAGCCCGGCGTAAGTTGCGTCCGTTCCATGACAGGGTGACATTGCACGAAGGCAACTTCTCGGAGGATTCCGGAGACCGGTTTGTGGACGTGGACGTGATCCTTTTTTCCTATTCTCTGTCATTGATCAACCCCCAATGGCAAACCGTGGTTATGGAATCTGCCGAAAACCTGAAAAAAGAGGGGATGATCGCGGTCGTGGATTTTCACGACTCGCCCCACATCAGTGTAAAACGATACTTTGCCGGCGGTCACGTCAAAATGGACGGTCATCTGTATCCCTTCCTCCAGCGTCAATTCACGGCCCACCACCACGAACACCGATGGGCCTACGGGAACCTGTGGTCTTATTTTTTGTTTATCGGCTCCCCGAAGTCCTCGGCTGATTACCTTTCCCTTAATTGTTCTGATCGCCTTACTCCTAGCTAAAAATATCATGAAGTACTTGGGTTAAATTCCTGTTCCATTTTCTTCCGAAGCGTATAGGCAAACTGATCCTTATCCAATTCCACATCATTGTAGGTCAGGATCTCATCTTTGGGGACGGGCCGAACCACGCGTGCCTTTCCCGATAGCCCTATGGGGAGGTGCGAATCCGCAAGGCTTTCTTTGGCATGAACCAGACGCCCGAAAACCGAATAACCGCCTTCGCCATCGAGGATATCCCCCGGTTTGAGATCCTTTTTTGCCACCGACGCCACATCCCCTAAAAAAGCTTTTGACGTCCCGGTGGGCTCATGACGCAGCGCCGCGGATGCCACGCTGATGCCGAGCTCCAGGCCGATCAGATGTGATGGCCGGTAGAGCGCAGCATAGTTTCCGGAAGCGTCGGTTCCCATGCCGTATTCGGCAAAACATCGTTTTACATAGGCGGTTGGCGCTTTAAACACTACATAGACGCCCCACCGAAGATCGCCGTCTACCGAAGTCCCGTCCCGATGCTCGCTGGCGATGACCTCCACTGTCCCGCTGTGTTCCAGCACACCCCCATCGAATTTGGGTTTGAGAATGTCCGGCAGCTGGTGAACCCCTACCGGTGGAAATTGAAGGCCGCACCGCTGGGGAATCAGCCCTGAACCGTTGGCCACCGCACACATTTCAACAGCCGACTTGGTGCCGTCCAGAAACGAGTTGAACATCTGGGCATTATAGTCGCCGCTGGCCACCTGTTCCTCTGAAAACCCGTAGTGCCCCCATACGGTGTCCGGAGTCGAGTAGTTAAATTCGGGCTGGTACCGGGTTCCCTTGCCGGCGCAGACCACTTCCAGACCCACGGCACGGGCCCAGTCGATCTGTTCGGAAATGAGCGCCGGCTGGTCCCCATAGGCCATGGAATAGACCAGGTTGTTTTCAGCAGCTTTCTTATGCAGCACCGGGCCCAACAGGCAATCCGCCTCCACATTGACCATGACCACGTGCTTGCCGGCCTCGAGACTCCTGTAGGCGTGAACGGCCCCGGATTCGGGTATACCGGTGATTTCGATGATGACATCCAGGTCGGCGGCGATCAGCGCCACGGCATCCTCGGTGATCGCGACGGATTGTTTTTTTGCCGCGTCATTGATCTCTCCCGTGGAAGTTGTGACGCTCAGACTATCCTTCGACCATCCGGTTTTAATGCAGGCCTCGATCGCCTTTTGAGGATCCAGTTCCGCAATACCCACAACCTGCATGCCCGGGGTGAGACGGACCTGGGAAAGAAACATGGAACTGAACTTTCCGGCACCGATAACGCCGATACGGATCGGTGTGTCGTTCTGTGCGCGTTCCTGCAATAACGTATACAGATTCATGATGCCTCCTTCCAGAGTCTCAAGGATGGGATTGGATAGATGGGTATCGATACAAAGATGTATGTTTGTAAATTACTGGATTGCGAACTGCAAGCCCGCTGTAAAATCCGGGACATTGTAAGATTTTCCCTCCCGCAACGACATATTCAATAAGTTCAGTTAAACACTTGAATCCTTGACCCCTTGGCCACTTGGATCCTTTATCCAGGAATCTCAAGAAGAAGAATCTACACATGATGAGGTGATCACTATGAATAAAGCATTTACGTTTAAGATCGGCGTGATCCTGGCGGGAGTCCTTCTCTTTGCCATTTCCGCATTTGCAATGAACTACAACCCCAGCAACGTGGGGGCCAACGGTTACGATGTTGTGGCCTATTTCACGGATAGTAAGGCGGTTCGCGGGACCGGATGGCATGTGGCCGTCCATGACGGTACCACCTATCTCTTTTCAAACAAGAAAAACCGTAAGATGTTCGCTAAGTCTCCTGGAAAATACCTCCCTGAATTTGGCGGGTACTGTGCTTTTGGCGCCGCCATGGGAAAGAAATTCTATGCCGATCCCACGGTGTGGAAGATTGTTGACGGGAAACTGTACCTGAATCTGGACCAAAAAATTCAGAAAAAATTCGAAAAAGATGTCCCCGGACACCTGAAAAAAGCCTATGCGAACTGGCCGAAGATTAAGGATAAGGCCCCGGAAGGCATCTAACCTGAGTATCGCATGAAATCTTTTCTAATAATTTGTAATAATTGAGAATTCAGTACTTTGGGAAATGCTCTTTCTGTAAAAACGGGATAACATCTTGTACCCAGCCATCGATTTGTAAAATTTAGAAAAGGTTTCACCCGCAGGGCGCTCCCTGAGGAATCCATTGGCGGCGTTATCAAGGGCTCGCAATAGTTTGCTATGGCACCCCCTTTGAATGCCTCAGGGGCGTGCGATATCCGGGTAATCCTCAAAATCCTGCCCTCTGGTTTCTGTCATCCGACATCTGTCTTCTGCCTTCTGCCTTCTGTCCCCTGACGTCTGTCCTCCGGCCTCCGACATCTGCCTTCTGTCCTCTGCTCTCTGAAACCTATCTCATTGACATTCCCTTCTAAGTTTCTATCATAACTACAACCACCTCCTCTCACACTGCTATATTCCGCTTTCGTCTGTTGACCTGGAAACAAAAACAATCTCGTCGTTCATTCAATTTGTTTCCCTGAAAGGATTAATACCATGCCCGTTTACATGGACCGACATGATTTGTATGGCACGACGGCAAAGGCCGTCGAAGATGCCCACCAGAAAGACCTCAAGCTCCAGTCGAAATACGGTGTCCGGTTGATGACGTATTGGTTCGACGAAAAAAGCGGCTCGACGTTTTGTTTGATGGAGGCCCCTGCGGCGGAACGTGTCAAGCAGCTCCATGCCGAGGCCCATGGGGAAATCCCCCATACGATCATGGAGGTGAACCCGGAGCTTGTTAAAGCCTTTTTAGGACGTATCGAGGACCCGATTTCACCGTCCGGCTTCCACGCAGCCCCTTCTGAAAGCGCAGTCGACTCGGCGTTTCGGGCGATCATGTTTACGGACATGAAAGGCTCCACGGAAATCACGAGTCAAATGGGCGATATCGAGGCCCTGGAGTTTTTTCGCACCCACAATGCCATCACCCGGGATGTGCTGAGAATGCACAACGGACGAGAGATCCAGCATACCGGTGATGGGGTCATGGCATCGTTCAGCGCGGCATCCTCTGCCGTGGCCTGCGCTGTATCCATCCATCAGGCCTTTGCGGATTACAACGAGAAACATTCGGAGGCGGAAATAAAGGTGCGCATCGGCGTAAGCGCCGGAGAGCCTATCGAAGAGGACAATCGGCTATTTGGATCCAGTGTGCAGCTGGCCTCCCGCCTCTGTGATCATGCAAGCGCCGATCAGATCCTGGTCGCCCCTGTCGTTAAAGAGCTTTGCCTTGGAAAGGGCTTTCGCTTTTCGGATATTGGAGAAGTCCCCTTCAAGGGATTTAACACCTCCCAGCAAGTCTACGAAGTCGCCTGGCAGACCAATCCAACTGCATGATCTAATCTTTTTCACCACGGAGACACAGAGGGCACGGAGGAGAGATATATTTTTTATGGATCATCTCCCGGTTTAGTAAAAAAAGAATGCTCTGTGCTCTCTGTGTCTCTGTGGTGAGACTTCTTTTGCCATAAGTTCTTCGCACTCCAATCATCCAGTATCCAGTGTCCTGTATCCAGAATCCTGCAACCCGCATCTTGTCTCCTTCTAGTACTATTTTACTACCCTTAAGATCATCCAATTGAGAATTCTTCTCTAACATGGTAGAGTTTTATCTCCTTGAAATTCTACGTCTGCAGGAGGATGAATGCTTAATTCAATTATTCCATTCATTCCGGTTGCAATGCCTTTTATAATATTGTTCTTTGTCTGGTTTTTCTTGTTCTTGATCAGAAGACATTACCGAAGGAAAGGCCTCCGATTGCCGTTCACGAACAGGTTTTTAAGGTCACCGGGGCAGTCCCTGATCGAGGAGATAGAAGTTATCAATGAAAAACTCACGGAATATATGATGTTTGTTCTGTTTTTTCCGACCGCCGGTTACGCCATGTTCATTCCCTATCTGTATGTCCCTTGGGGAGAGGTTACATCTTCCGACCTGGGGATCGCTGGAGGCGTGATGTCGGTGGCGATGGTTTTCTGCCTTTATAGAATCTATGGATTGCTGGGCCGGCGCCGACTTCTACGCTTGGGCTACGACGGCGAAGTCGCCGTCGGCCAGGAACTGAATCAACTTCTTCGTGACGGCTATTTTGTGTACCACGATTTCCCTGCCGATCGATTCAACATCGATCACATCGCCGTGGGTCGAAAAGGGATCTTTGCCATCGAAACCAAGGCACGATCGAAACCAGCGAGCAATCAACGGCAGACAGCTGCCACCGTGGAGTACAACGGCAGAATGCTTCAGTTCCCGAAGCATACGGACACACAGATTGTTGAACAGGCCAAACGCCGGGCCAAATGGCTTTCGACATTGATCAGCAGCGCCATCGGCGAAGATGTGGCGGCCAGGGCGATCGTGGCGCTTCCCGGCTGGTTCGTGAAGAGAACATCGCCGGATGGTATCCCTGTGGTCAATCCAAGGCAGTTTACATCTCTATTCGAGCACATCGGGCCCCGTGAGCTGTCCGATAAAATGATCCGGCGGATCGTTTTCCAGATTGAACAAAAGTGTCGCAATGTCGATCCTGTATCGTCTATCTGCGAAGAAGAGAAAAGCTGAATATTTTAGCCGCCCGCTCTCCCGCATGGCGGGATCGCTCGACATACGCCGACGCACTCTGACTTTTGCCTCCGCGACTTGCGGAGGCAAATACGGCATCGCTTCGCAAAATCAGCTTAATTGTTGCCTGAAAGGCTCGCAGCTTTTGGCCGGGCACGTTGGCCGGCCAAAAAATGTTAATGTCAGCGGTAAGTCTGCGTGTGTCTGCGGCTAATTCACTCACTTATTAAAAAAGTCGCACCGACTTATAGTTCATTACATCTAAGGAGTTAATCCCTAATGAAATGCACTTGAACCCTTGACCCTTTAAATCCCTAGTCGCCTCCGGCGCTGCCATAGGCGGGTAAACCTCGAACCCTCCTCTCCAATCCGTTCGGAGAACAAGAGTTATTGCTTGACACTTCTTGCCAAACCCAATATACATATACACCCTATGAGTATATGAGGAGGTCAAAATGGCTTTATGTGGCGAGGAACATCCGAAGGTAATTGCCCGTATCAACAGGATCGAAGGGCAAGTCCGGGGTCTCAAGAAGATGGTGGAAGAGGACCGCAACTGCATGCAGGTCCTGAAGCAGATCGCCGCTGCCAGTGGCGCGCTACGATCCCTGGGTGCCGTCATCCTGGAAGACCATCTCAAGGGATGTGTGGCCACTGCCATGCTGAACGAGGAAAACGAGTCGGAACTGATAACTGAAGTTATTGAAATTTTTAATAAATTCAGCAGATAGGATTATATTGATGATTGGTCGCTTTTCGAAACTGGGTGTGTATCAGGAACTGTTCAGATTATGGGATTTTTACATTTCATTCGGCGCTGCTCTTCTGGCCTTGGCCAGCTACCTGATCGACTATGGAAACCCATCCCCGAGCCTAACGGGAAACACATTCGCTTTGATTGCCGTTGCCATCAACGGATTTCCAATTATATGGGGCGCGGTTAGAGGACTGATGGAGCGGAAGGTCAATGTGGATGAACTGGTCAGCCTAGCCATTATCGCCAGCCTGATCCAGGGAGAATTCCTGGCGGCTGCGGTTGTCAGTTTTGTGATGACCTTAGGCGGCCTTATCGAGCAGGTCACCAGCGAATCCGCCAGAAAAGCGATCAAATCGTTGATCCGGATTGCCCCCCAGACCGCCACGGTGCTGATCGGAGAAGAAGAAAAAACCATTCCCATCGAAGATGTTTCCATCGGCGACCGTATCCTCGTCAAGCCGGGCGAGCGGATCCCGGTGGACGCCCGGATTCTATCCGGGGCTTCGGCCGTCGATGAATCGGCAATGACCGGCGAGCCCTTGCCGGTGGAAAAGCAGGCGGGGGACATCATTCTGGCCGGAACCCTTAGCCACAACGGGGTGCTGACGGCGGAAACCATCAAGGTCGGCCAGGATACGACACTGGGAAAGGTGATCAAACTCGTCAGCGAAGCGGAACAGCACCGCCCCGAAGCCGTGCGTCTCATCGATCGATATGCCACGTGGTTTACGCCCCTGATTCTAAGCTGTGCCGCGACGGCCTGGCTGCTCACCGGAGATGTCAGCCGTGCGGTGGCGGTTCTGATCGTCGGCTGCCCGTGCGCATTGATCCTGGCCGCACCCACCGCTACGGTAGCGGCCCTGGGCCGTGCCGCAAGGTCGGGAATTCTGGTCAAAGGCGGCCAGTACCTCGAGCGAGTCGCTTCCGTTAAAGCCGTTTTGTTCGACAAAACCGGTACCCTGACTTTGGGCGAACCCCGGGTGGAAGAGATTGCCTGTACCGAAGGCGTGGACAAGGAAGTGGTCCTTTCATGCGCGGCGAGCGCAGAGCAGCATTGCACCCACCCGCTGGCCCGGGCCATTCTCAAGGCGGCCCATTATGCCAAGGTGGTCGTGCGCGGCGCTGAAAATGCCTTCCACGAAATCGGGCTCGGTGTGAGAGCGATGGTCGACGGAAGCCTGGTCGAAGTGGGCAGCGCGTCGGCGGTCGAAGGCACCGCCGCCATCCCCAGAAGCCTTCAGAAGTGCATCGAAAACTCGATTTCCCGCGGTGTCACGCCTCTTGTGGTCTATCGCGATCAGGCGCCGGTGGGATTGCTCAATGTCACGGACAAGGTCAGGCCCGTTGCGGTCTCCACCATCCAACAGTTCAACGAACTCGGCATTTACGACATGGGGATATTATCCGGCGATCATGAAAAGGCGGTCAGACGGGTGGCCGACGCGGTCGGCATCGACACGGTGTATGCCCGGCTTAAGCCCCAGAACAAGGTGGATGTCATCAACGACTACCAGTCCAGAGATCTTCCGGTGATGTTCGTGGGTGACGGGATCAACGATGCGCCGGCCCTGGCATCCTCCCAGGCGGGCGTGGCCATGGGCGACGCAGGTACCGATGTGGCCCTGGAAACCGCCGACATCGCCCTGACCCACGACGACATTTCCAAACTCCCCTGGCTCATTCGGCTGTCCCGACGGATGCTGACCATCATCAAGGTCAACATCGTATTCGGGCTGGCATTCAACGCCCTGGCCGTTCTGGCCGGCGGCATGGGCTGGCTGTCGCCCATCATGGCTGCCATCGTGCACAATGTCGGCAGCGTCCTGGTCGTGCTTGCCTCCGCCAGCCTGGCCATCTTCCCGGACCGTGCCGGCATCCGTCCTTCCTCGGCCTGAAAATTGACATGAGACCTTCCATCTCAAAGCCATATCCTGCAGGTAGGGGCTTTTATCGGAAATCACCCTGGATCGCAGGTTTGACGTTCCCGGGGGATTTTGGTATTGAACAGGTGTCTAAACATCCTGTTTAAACATCCTGTTCAATTTTTAAGAAAACACCTACCATGCCCCACATCAACATCACCGAAAATCCATCGATTCCCTGGGAAACGATTTTTGACACCATTAACGAAGGGATGATCCTGATTCGACCGGACGGGACCATTTTCAGGGCGAACCAGTCACTGGAACATCTGTTGGGCTATGCGAGAAACGAACTCGCCGGCAACAGCTGTCTGCTGCTCAACTGCGACGAGTGCGAAACCATGCGGTCTGATGAAAACAATAGCTGGTGCCGCCTCTTTCATGCACGCAAGCCGATCAAGACGCGCTGCCTGATCATGAAAAAAGACGGCTCTTACCTGCCCGTTATCAAGCACGCCAGTCTCGTCTACGGTGCTGACGGCCAGCCGTTGTTCGCTGTGGAAACGTTCACCGACATCTCCCGCATGGAACAGCTTCATGAAAAGCTCGACCTGCTGACCCAGCACTTTCACGGCGACGATGGATTCTATGGAATCATTGGGGAATCGCAGGCCATGCTGGATGTGTTCGATGTCATTCGCAGAGCGGCAACGAGTGAGGCACCGGTGCTCATCATTGGGGAAAGCGGCACGGGCAAAGAGTTGGCCGCAAAGGCAGTTCACGATCTCAGCGGCCGGCGAGAAGGGCCGTTTGTCCAGGTGAACTGTGCTGCTTTGAACCAGTCGCTGCTGGAAAGCGAATTATTTGGTCACACCAAAGGCGCCTTTACAGGAGCCTATCGACATCGAATGGGGCGGTTCGAATACGCCCAGGGAGGGGATTTATTTCTGGACGAGGTGGGCGATATCCCTCGAGGGGTACAGGTCAAGCTCCTCAGGGTTTTGGAGAGCAAAGAGATCGAGCGGGTCGGCGACCACCGGCCGGTGTCGATCGATACCCGGGTTATTTCGGCAACCAACAAAGACCTGGAAACCCTGATCAAGCGGAACCGGTTTCGGGAAGATCTCTTTTTCCGGATCAATACGATTCCCATTTATCTTCCGCGCCTCCGGCAGCGCAGGGAGGATATCCCCCTGTTGGTCGACCACTTCATTCGGCGAAACAAGGAAATTACCGATAAACCGATCCAGGGTGTGTCCGCCGTGGCGATGGATCGCTTCATGGCCTACGACTGGCCGGGAAACGTGCGAGAACTCAAAAGCGCAATCGAATATGCCTTCGTCGTTCGGGATTCCGGCCTGATCGAGCCCGGGGACCTGCCGAAACCCGTGATGGAGTCCAGACCTGCCGTGTTCTCCGCTCCGGCGAATAACAGGGACTCGAGTAAGGAATGCGATGAGCTGATTCAGGCGCTCAAACAGAGTCTCGGCAACAAATCCGAGGCCGCCCGAATCCTTGGCGTCAGCCGGGGTACGGTGTGGAACCGCATGCGTAAATACGGCATCGATATGAAAAAAATTCTCTACTCCTAAACGGTCATTTTCCACGAAGGCATGGTTATTGCTTTGTCTTTTCCGTGAGAAGCGTCTCTTTGCGATAGCTCAAATCGAAAACCATAGGAGGAGGGGATGAAAAAACTTTTAGCGATTCTGTCGGTGATCTTCATTCTGAGTTCCAGTGTTGCTTTTGCAGGCGGTGACCAAAACCACGGAAGCAAAGGGCAGGGCTCCACCGGCAGCGACGGAAAAGGATCCACGACGCAGACCCGCGGTAACTAACCCGAAATTTGATATAAAAAAGAGGCAGGGTCGAAGGACCCTGCCTCTGTAATTTGAACGCGGTGCTTTGGCAGCCATTCCCTGTTTCTGATAGCGAGGGCGGTCATCACTGCGAACCCCTGTCATCCGCGGTGATCGATCTGATTTCGCAAATACTCTGGAGTGGGATGGCCGTGATTCTCTCATCCATCGCATAAGTGTAATCCCCAGGGTACACCACCCAGAGATGATCCAATGATAAGTCGGTCAGGCATATCCGCATGGATTTGGAAACTTTGGGCGCTTCAGTGAATTTAAACTCAATTGCATACCGTCTGCCCCGGCGGATAAAGAAGAGATCGACTTCGGCACCCTGGTGAGTTGACCAGAAATAAGATTCAGCTGGTTGAACAATCCGCATCACCTGCTCGAGTGCAAAGCCTTCCCATGAGGCACCTGCTCGATGGTGGCCCAAAAGCACATGCTCGTCCGGAATTGCAAGCAGGCCATGGAGGATCCCTGAATCTCGAAGATATATTTTAGGTGCCTTCACCTGACGCTTGGCCAGATTTTCATACCAGGGTTGTAGTTGCCGAACCATAAATGTACCGGTCAATATATCCAGGTAAGAACGCACCGTTTTCCCGGAAAGACCCATGGAACGTGCAAATTCCGATGCATTCCAGGTTTGGCCATGGTAATGTGCCAGCATGGTCCAGAATCGGCGCATCGCTGCGGCAGGGACGGTGATGCCCAACTGGGGGATATCGCGCTCGAGAAATGTCTGAATAAATCCTTCCCGCCATGCCGAACTGTCAATTTCGGAATCGGCAAGATAAGATCTCGGAAAACCGCCCCGTAACCATACTTTTTTCCAGTGGTCGAAGCCGATTTCTCGCACATCGAACCCTGAAAGTTCAATAAGCTCAACGCGTCCGGCCAAAGTTTCGGATACGTTGCGGACAATATTCGGTGAGGCGCTGCCGAGGATGATGAACCGAGTAGATTTGTCCGGTCTGTCGGCGAGGACTCTGAGCACGCGAAAGAGTTCCGGCATCACCTGTATCTCATCCAATACGACGATGTGATCGAGGGGTGCTAAAACCAATTCGGGATTTTGCAGCCGGCGAAGGTCGGGTTGGGATTCCAAATCAAAATAAGTCGATCGCTTATCTTTGAGGAACAGTTTTGCCAATGTGGTTTTACCACATTGCCGTGGACCAAGAATTGCGGAAACCGGTGATCGGCGAGTAGCCTCAATTAATTGCTCTATATAGTTCGGTCTGCTTAAAATTTTCATAGAGATATTATTTACCATGAAAATTAGGAATGTCAATCTTGATTTTCATGGTAAATGAACGGCACTAAACACAACATGAAGCTCCCCACAGCCCCGCTGAACGGGATTTCCGCTTTGCTACAACAAGCTGCAGGGTATTCCGGTGAAGGCTAATAAAGCCCGCCCTGCCTGTCCCGTCGTCTTGTGGGGTCGATCTGTGGGGTTGAAGTCCCGCTACAGCGGGACGTAGCCCCAAGTCGGAAACATCGCCGAAGGGAGGATGCCTGCGGTGAGCTTGAAAGCAGCGAGCTTGTGGCATCTGTCGAATCCGGCAAAGTGCGGCGAATATATTTCTCAGTGGTTTAAAAGTGGAATAGCTTTATCCAAATCCCTATATTCTGTTATACATAGCGATGGTCAGAGTTCCGTTCCGAAACCACAAGGACCGGGGTCGGGATTTTTCACTGCAAGATGAATCTTAACAGAACCGTACCGGAGCTTTTCCGCTGGACAGGTTTTGGCAGAGGCACAAGGCGGTTTCCCGCAAAGGCAAATGGCCATCGTTATCCTCCATCCGATATGTGATGTGCAGGTGCCGTCGTGGCGGCAGCGGCGAATTATTCACATCTTTAAGTGAAAAATCCAGACCCAGACCCCTAACCTCTATCGGACCATATTTATGGCAACTGCTATAGTACCCAGCTTCTAAATCAATTGATCCGGAGACGTGCATGGCCCATGCAACCGGCCAATCTGCCTATCGGCGACTCACCGACCGACTCAACCGCTTCCCTCAGGGCGCGCCCCCGTCCGATCTGCTCCATAAGATCCTGATGATCCTGTTCGACAAGCAGGAGGCCGATCTGGTCTCGCAACTGCCCATTCGACCGTTTACAGTCAAACGCGCGGCTCGCATCTGGAAAACGCCCGAAAGCAACGCGCGCAAGATTCTGAATCGGCTGGCGGAAAAAGCGCTTCTCGTGGATTTCAACGTGAACGGCGATACCTGTTATGCCCTGCCTCCGCCCATGGCCGGGTTTTTCGAGTTTTCCTTGATGCGTGTGCGCCACGATATCGATCAGAAACTGCTTGCAGGGCTATTCTACGAATATTTGAATGTGGAGGAAGATTTTATCCGGGAGCTGTTTGCCGACGGGGAGACGAATCTCGGGCGGGCATTTGTCCATGAACCGGCCCTCTCCGAGGAGAATGCCCTGCACGTGCTCGATTACGAGCGGGCCAGCGAGGTCATCAAAAGCTCGCCCCACCGAGGCATCAGCATGTGCTACTGCCGCCACAAGATGATGCACGTGGATCGGGCCTGCGACGCCCCCATGAACATCTGCATGACCTTCAATACCACGGCAGAGTCTTTGACGCGGCATGGTCACGCCAGGTCCGTCGAGGTGTCCGAAGCCATGGAGCTTCTGGCCAAAGCCCGCGAGAACAACCTGGTCCAGTTTGGCGAGAATGTTCGCCGGAGAGTCAACTTTATCTGCAACTGCTGCGGGTGTTGCTGCGAAGCGATGAACGCGGCCCGGCGCTTTGCTGTCATGCACCCGATCCACACCACGAACTTCATGCCGGTCGTGGACAAAAACACCTGCAATGGTTGCGGCAAGTGCGTCAACCCGTGCCCCGTGGAAGCCATGACCCTGGTTTCGGCCAACGACCCGGACCGCCTGAAAAAAAAGCTGGCCCGCCTCGACCAATCCCGTTGCCTCGGTTGCGGGGTCTGCGTTCGGGCCTGCACAAAGACCCACAGCATCACCCTTTCGCCCCGGCCCCGGCGTGTCATCACGCCCCTGGACGGCACACACCGGGCCATCATGATGGCCATCGAACGGGGCAAGCTGCAGAACCTCATCGTCGACAACCAGGTCATGTGGCACCATCGGGCCCTGGCCGCCATGCTCGGTGCCATCCTCCGCCTGCCGCCGATCCAAAAAACCATGGCCACCGAGCAGGTCAAGTCCCGCTACATGGAAGCGCTGGTCGCGCGCTTTTCCGATTAAGATCGTTAACTTGATTATTCCCCTGTATCGGGGATTGCTGATTTCAAGAAATTATTATATAGCTTCGATCAGGTAGTTTCTCCGAAAAGCACCCCCCAGGTCCACCCCCCAAGGAGAAAACAAAACTTCAGATGCATATCCCGCTCGTTTATCCTGCTTGCCCTGCCCGCCCTGAGCCTGTCGAAGGGAGCCTGCCTGCGGTGAGCTTGAAAGCAGTGAGCTTGTCGAATCTGTCGAATCCGTCGAAGGGAACGAAGCCGAAGGGAGCATCGCTGAAGGGCAGGGCTGAGCCAGTTTCAATTTATCGCACTCCTTGTCCGGAGGGCTCTCGAAGGGCACGACAAATGAAAAAGAACTCCTTCTCTGTGCCCTCAGCGAGCTCTGTGAGAGAATCTTTGAACAATAAAGGACTCCATTCCAATGCCCGAAGACTATAAACATAATAAACTCACACCCTCGGATATCCTCCACAACACCTTCGGCTATCGATCCTTTCGCGAGCACCAGGAAGAAATCATCAAGGAGGTGATGGCCGGCAGGGATGCGTTTGTCCTCATGCCCACGGGGATGGGAAAATCCATCTGTTACCAGCTTCCCGCGATGCTGCGGGAAGGCGTCGGCATTGTCGTTTCTCCCTTGATCGCGCTCATGCAGGACCAGGTGCATGCGTTGCGGATAAACGGTATCCACGCCGAATTTTTAAACTCGAGCCTCACTTTCGAAGAAGGTCAGGAGGTAAAACGCCACATTCTTTCCGGGGAACCGGACCTTTTGTATGTGGCTCCCGAGCGTCTGCTGACCGACTCTTTCCAGGATTTTCTGCGACGCATACCCATATCCCTGTTCGCCATCGATGAGGCGCACTGCGTATCCCAGTGGGGTCATGATTTCCGCCCGGAATACCTGCGCATCCCGGAAGTTACCCGGCAGTTTCCGGATACCCCGCGGCTGGCGCTCACCGCAACGGCGGATGCCCAGACACGACGGGATATCGTCCAGAGGCTGGGATTGCAGGATGCCGCCGCCTTTGTTTCGAGCTTCGACCGCCCCAATATCCGCTACCGGGTAACGTTGAAACAACGGGAGCGGTCCCAGCTACTGGCGTTTATCCGCCGGGAACATCCGGATCAAAGCGGCATCGTCTACGTGCGAACCCGAAAACGGGCGGACCAGACCGCGGCCTGGCTTCAGGAAAACGGCGTTGCCGCACGGTCCTACCACGCCGGGCAGGAACAGGAGGTCCGGCTCCGGAACCAGGAGCGGTTTCTCAAAGAGGACCCTATCGTCATGGTGGCCACGATTGCCTTTGGCATGGGAATCGACAAGCCGGACGTTAGATTTGTCGCACACCTGGATTTGCCGGCCAGTATGGAAGCCTACTACCAGGAGACGGGGCGTGCCGGCAGGGACGGGGAGCCTGCCGATGCCTGGATGGTCTACTCCCTGGCAGACCTTGTTTCCATGCGACGGCTCTTCGATGCATCCCAGGGAGACGAGACGTTCAAACAAATCCAGAGACAAAAACTGGAGGCGTTGTTGGGCTATTGTGAAACCGTCGAGTGCCGAAGAACCGTTCTGCTAAGGTATTTCGGTGAACATCATGTCATCGGGTGCGATAACTGCGACACCTGCCTCCAAAAGCAAGAGACCTGGGACGGCACCATGGCGGCCCGGATGGCGCTTTCCTGCGTGTACCGGACCGGACAACGATTCGGTGTCACCCATCTGACGGACGTGCTCATCGGCAACGCCACGGAAAAGATCAAGAACCTGCGTCACGAGAAGCTCAAGACATTCGGAGTCGGAGCAGAGCTTTCGAAGAAACAGTGGTCCAGCGTGTATCGGCAGTTGTTGGCGACCGGTCTGCTCTCCGTCGGAGAATCGGCGTTTTCCGGGTTCCGTCTCACATCTGACAGCTGGCTGGTCCTCAAAGGGGAACAGGAGGTCCAATTTCGGCAGGATCCGGCCGGCGAAGACATCGCCAAAAAGCGAAAGAATAAATCCGCGAAAATTGCCATGGAAGATTTAACCGGGGAGCAGCTGCAGATATTCGAAAAACTCCGGGCCCTGAGGCTCGAAATATCGAATTCCATAAACCTGCCCCCGTACTGCGTATTCCACGACAAGACATTAAAGGAAATGGCCGTCCAAACCCCCAAAACAATAGACGATCTACTGGAGATATCGGGAATCGGACAGACAAAAGCTGCCCAATACGGAGACCAGTTCCTGAAGGCCCTGGCCAGCCTCAAGTAAGCAATACAGCCCATCTCTCACAGAGAGCGCAAAGCACCCAGAGGCAAATACATTTTTGACAAATCCAGAGATTGCGATCCCGATACCGATCCCGACGCCGAACACGTCTGTATCTGAACTCCATAAATTTACCCATAGTGCAGAAAAGATTTCATGAAATGTTCGGGATAGTCCTCTGTGCTCTCTGCGAGCTCTGTGAGAGGATTTAGTTTTTTTCAGCTTTCAGCTTTGAACTTTCAGCTCATTCTTAGTATCAAGAACCCAGCCCGCCGGAGGCGGACGAGTATCCAGATTAAAAGGAGTTCCCATGCACAAGGTGATGATCCACCCCGCCGACTACGATCACGTTCGGGACGCCGTAAAACTGGCCTTCGATCTCTTTCCAGTACCCATCCGCGGGAAAAAGGTGTTGATCAAACCGAATGTCCTGCGGGCGTCGGAGGCCGCCGAGGCCATCGTCACCCATCCGGCGGTGCTGCGTGCCGTCGTGGCGCAGGTGGCGTCGATGGAACCGGAATCACTGGTGGTGGGCGACAACCCCGGGCTCTTCAATTACGGGGCAAACGAGGAATGCTTTGAGAAAACGGGACTGATGGCCGCCGCCGGGGAATATTACCGGAACATCGGCGACGATTCGGTCGGAGTCGAATTCAACCCGGAGTTTATGCCCAGCGTGAGCCTGTCACGGGCGATTCTCGAGGCGGACATCATCATCAGTCTGCCGAAGTTTAAAACCCACGGCCTGACGGTGATGACCGGGGCCATCAAAAACAGCTACGGATTTTTGCCCGGAGCCCAGAAAGCCCGGCTGCATCGGGCGGCGGGCAGCCCGGAGCGGTTTCACGATCTGGTGGTCGATGTGTTCCGCCTCCGGGTGCCGGACCTTTTCATCGTCGATGCCGTGGTCGGTATGGAGGGAAACGGCCCGGCCTCTCCGGACGTCCGGGAGATCGGCCTGATACTGGCATCGAACAACGGGGTCGCCCTGGACGGGGTCATCGCGACCATGATGGGGCTGGACCCGGCCCGGCTGAGATTTCTCGAAAAAGCCAGGGAAGCGGGCCTTGGGGACTACGCCATGGACAGGATCACCATCGTCGGGGAATTGAAGATGCTTCCGGACTTCAAACTGCCTCCCTTGGGCGGCGACGCCGTTACGGGAAACGAAGCCATCCAGGAGCTCATCCGCGGCCGCGCCATACTCCGGCCAAAAGCCGACCCGGAGTCTTGCACGGCCTGCGGGACCTGCATCGACCAATGCCCGGTGGAAGCCCTGTCGATGATCGAAGACCTGCCGGAAGTCGACCCGGATATCTGCATCTCCTGCTTCTGCTGCCAGGAAATATGTCCCGAAAAGGCGATAGCCTTGGCTTAAGCATTACACAAAGCGGCGACGTCCAAAGCAATCCCTTGATTTCTGCCCCTCCCGTCTTAAAATCATCCGTAGCTTTGAAGAACTTCTATACGGTCAGAGATAAAAATGGGTGGAACAAACAGGGTGAATATACAAGCGGGAAGACGGGTTCAGGTGGTTCGGAAACAGGACCAGCAAACGGGTAAACTGACGGAAGGGGTCGTCAAGGATATTCTCACAAAGTCCTCTACACATCCCCACGGAATCAAAGTGCGTCTGACAAGTGGTGTTGTGGGCCGGGTGAAGAATATTCTGTCTGAATCAAAGGAATCCTCTTCGTCTGAGCCGGCATCACCTGCCGCCCTATTTAATTCTCGTAAATGATAATAATTTTCAAACGGCCCGCAGGGCCTTATTAAAGTATTCTCTGTGCCCTCTGCGAGCTCTGTGAGAGAATGATGAGCCATGAACTTCTTATACATCTCCCCTGAGTTTCCCCCCAACTATGCCCAGTTCGTCCTGCGGCTGAATGAGATGGGTGTGAATGTGTGGGCCATCGGTGAGGCAGACTTTTTTTCCATGCCCGAATCATTGCGATCGGCGCTGAAATTTTATGCACGAACCGATTTGAACTCCTTTGACGCCGTTCAAGCAGCCATAGAAGAACTGAAAAGCGCCCAGACGGTCGCCGGGGTGTCGCCCGGCTTCGACATCGTCGAATCCAACAATGAAACATGGCTGGGCCTGGAAGCCCGAATCAACGAAGCCCGCGACATCCAGGGTATCCGGCCTGCCGACATCGATTGGCTCCAGAGAAAGAGCGGCATGAAACAACGCTTCCAGGAGGTCGGGCTCCGGGTGGCGAAAGGGGAGAGGGTTCAAAATCCGCCACACGCACTGCAATTGGTAAAGAGCCTGGGATATCCCCTGATTCTGAAACCGGATATCGGCGTCGGTGCATCCGGGATCTGCAAGGTGTCCGACGAAGCAGAGCTCTACCAATGCATGGGTGAGCTCGACGGCGATTACGTTCTTGAGGAATTCATTGATGGAGGGATTGTCACGTACGACGGCCTGGTGGACTGGGACGGCAACGTGATTTTTGAAAATTCGCTGACCTATGGAGATGGGGTGCTGGACTGTGTTCTGGGCAAAGACACCTTTTTCTACCTGAACCGGGAAATCCCGGAGCAACTGTCGCTAATCGGACGGCGCCTGGTCGAGGCCTTCGGCATCCAGCGAAAATTTTTCCACTTCGAGTTTTTCGATCTCGACGGCGACTACATGCCCATCGAGATCAACTGCCGCCCGCCCGGAGGCCCCATCGTCGACATGATGAACTACAGCGTGGACGATGATCTTTACGCCGCCTACGCACGAATGATTGCCCGTGGCCGGACGTCGGTGGCCGCCGAAAAAAAATACTACTGCGCCTATCTCGGCCGACGGGACAGGATCTATGCCCTTTCCCACGACGATATCCTGGCCCGCTTCGGCGACCGAATGGCCGAGCATGGGGAAAACCCGGCAGTGTTTCAGGGAGCGATGGGGCTTTACCGGTATATTATCCGGGAAACATCCGAAGCCGACCTGCTCCGGACCGCCGGCGCTATCCTCGCGGCCGATGCGCAGCACGGCACGGCCACATAACAACATCCACACCGCCCGTTTAGCCTGAGCTTGTCGAAGGGCTTGTCCGTTTGCCCGTTGGCCCGTTTGCCCGTTGGCCCGTTTGCCCGTGTGTCCTTATGTCTTAGCTGTCCTCTGCCATCCGACATCCGACCTCCGACCCGCCAAAGGCGACCAGGGTTTACCCGCCTCGGGCGGGCGGACAAGCATCCAGTATCGAGAATCCAGAATCCAGAATCCAGCTCTCCAAATCTCCTAACCCCTGTATCTTGTATCCTGGATCCTGCATCCCGTTTGCCTGCCTGCCCTGCCTGCCCTGAGCCTGTCGAAGGAAGCGGAGCCGAAGGGTTTATCCGGATTCTTGCTGAAGGGCAGGGCTGCGCGAGTTTCTCAAATCGGTATCTCCCGATTTGGGAAACGAAACAAATACTCTGTGTCCTCCGTGCCTCTGTGGTGAAAAATCTGTCTCTGAGAACCCTGTGAAAGCACTTCTCTTATTTCCGTGTTGCTCGTTGAAGCGAAGTGAAAATCCCGCGTTGATACCCCGCTGACCGTACGGGTATGATACCGCTCTGAAGCGGAACGTAATTTTGGGCAATCGCTATAACCGAGCTTTTGCAATAGTGGACGAATGCGGTGCTTCAGCCGTTTTCCACCAGGGATACAGGAGGCGGTGTTTCTGCGTCGTATATGACAACGCGGTTTTTTCCCGTCCCTTTGGCTATGTACAGCATCTGATCGGCGGTCTCTATCAACTGGCTCGCGGTGTCGGCGTCATCCGGGTAGACGGCGCCGCCGATGCTGACCGTCACGCGAAGACCCTCCTCGGTTCCCGGAACGGCAAACTCCTGGTTTTCAATCAGGTCGCGAAGGCGTTCTCCGACCACACCCGTCCCGTACCGGTCGCCGTAAGGCAGAACGATGGCGAACTCCTCACCACCGTATCGCGCCGGCACGTCGATTTCCCGGATCGATTTTTTTATCAGAAGTCCCACATTCTGAAGAATCATGTCACCGGCCAGGTGCCCCAGGCTGTCGTTGATCTGCTTGAAGTCGTCCAGGTCGATCATCAGCAGTGACGTGGTGTGCCGATGGCGTTGGGAGCGCTTGATTTCCAGGTCCAGGAACCGTTTGAAATAGGAGTGGTTGTAAAGCCCGGTCAACCCGTCCTGGAGGGCCGACGTCAACGCTGTTTCGTAATGATGATGGAGGCTGTCCAGGTAGGATTTTTTCTTCAGCAGCGATGTGACCCGGGCCCGCAATTCCCGGGGATCGATCGGCTTGGCGAGATAATCGTCCGCGCCGAGCTCTATCCCCCGGATCCGGCTTTCCATGTCACTCAGGCACGTCAGAAACACCACCTGGGTGTCTTTGGCATGCTCGACCTGCTTGATTCGCCGGCAGATCTCGAAACCGTCGATGTCCGGGAGCAGAATATCCAGGAGGATCAGATCGAACGGCTCACGTTCGATCGTGTCGACGGCATCGGAACCGGTGTGGGACACTTCGATACGGTAACCCGGGGAGTCGAGGTAGCCGTGGATCAATTTGAGCGCCTTGCTGTCGTCATCGATGATCAGGATGCGCCGGGTCCGACCGGCGTTGTCCGGCGACCCCGCTTTTGGATCATCCGCACGGGGCCGGTCTTCGGAACGGTTTCGTATCGTCAATTGATCCCGGTAGCGCTTGAGTTTGAGCATGGACTGCACACGGGCCTCGATTTCCACGGGATTTACCGGCTTGGTCAGAAATTCCTCGGCGCCGGCCTCCAGGCCTCTGGCCCTGTCCTTCGGGCTGTTCAGCGCGGTAACGAGAATAATCGGGATCGCCTCGGTGTCGGCCCCGGCTTTCAGTCTCCGGGTGACGTCGTAACCATCCAATCCCGGCATCATGACGTCCAGCAGGATCAGATCCGGCGGATTTTCCGCAACCTTCGCCAGGGCTGAGAAACCGTCGCCGGCGACAGACAGATCGTATTCTTCCCGGGATAACATGCCGCATATCAATTTCACGTTCTTGGGGTCGTCGTCCACCACCAGAATGCGTGCACCGTTGCGGTTTGGTGCGGGTCGGGAGGAGGGAGCTTCGCCGGTACCGGAAGGGAGATAGCCGCCGATCACCTCCAGGAAGCTGTTGGTGTCGATCGGTTTGGCGAGATAGCCGTCGCAACCGGCCCCGAGGGCCCGGGTCTTATCGTCGGTCATGGCATAGGAGGTCAGCGCCACCACCGGGATACCGGTCAGTTGCGGATCTTTTTTGATACGCCGGGTGGCCTCAAGGCCGTCCATGCCGGGCAGCTGAATATCCATCAGGATGAGGTCCGGGCGGTTCCGGCGGCAGATGTCCATCCCTTTTTCAGCGTCCACGGCTTCAAGGACACGGTAGTCGCCCATTTCAAGCAGCAGCCGCACCAGCTTCATGTTCTTGGCATTGTCTTCGATGACCAGAACCGATCGGGTTGCCATTCACGTTACTCCTGTTATCCATTGTGAAGAAAAGATCGCCGGATATCGCGCGGTCATGTTTCAACGGTCAGGGGCAGCACGACGGTGAACGTGGCCCCCTGATTGGGGCCGCCGCTTTCCGCACGGATGACACCGCCGTGCAGCTCGACCATGCGTCGGGTCAGGGCCAGCCCCAGCCCGGTGCCTTCCCGGCGGTGTTTTCCCTGCCCGGCGACCTGCTCGAACGGATTGAAGATCCGCTCCAGATCCTCGGGGGGGATACCGATCCCATTGTCGGCTACCGAGATCGTCCAGGCGCCCGTTCCGGCATCATCTTCCGGGATTTGCACACCGCTGCCGCCGCTTCCGTTGATCTTACCGGCCGTAATCCGGATGCGCCCGGCGTCCGGCGTAAACTTGAAGGCGTTGGACAGCAGATTGTAAAGGATCTGTTTCATCTTTATCTCGTCGGCCAGAACCACATCGATCCCATGTTTCATCGCTTTTTCCTTGAACATGGACAGACAGTTGTTCAGAAGCGGCTGCACGTCGATTCTGGAGGGCAGGAGCTCCAGCTTCCCCGCCTCGATCTTGGCCAGATCCAGGATGTCGTTGATCAGCATCAACAGATGACGGCTGCTGCCGAGGACGTCGTCAAGGTATTCCTTCTGTGCGCTGTTGACGCTGCCGATCTTCCCGCTCGCAATCAGCTGGGTAAACCCGATAATGTGATTGAGCGGGGTGCGCAGTTCATGGCTCATGTTGGCCAGAAACTCGCTCTTGGTGCGGTTGGCGCTTTCCGCCTCGAGTTTGGCGGTTTCGAGTTCCTTTGCGCGCAGTTTGACACGTCTTTCGAGCTCTTCGTACGCGTTGCGAAGGGCTGTTTCGGCACGCTTCCGCTTGCGCATCTCCCGGTTGAGATCGTCGATCGAGGCCGTGGACACCTTGAGATCACGGGCCATGTCATGGAACGCCGACGTCAACACGGCCATCTCATTCCCGGATATCGCGGTCGGCGCCGGGGCGGCCCGGTCACCCTCCCGGATCGCCATGGAGGCCCCATTTTTCCTCCCCCCGCGTCTCGAAAACGACCTCGAGACCCACAGTCCCATCACGGCGGCGAATACGACGGCTCCCAGTATCCAGCCGGCCGCGGTCACGACGGATGCCCCTTTGGCCGTTTCGGCCTCTGTCTCATGTGCGTTTCCATTGCATGCGAATCCGGATACCGGCGTCTCGTGTAACATCCAACCGCTCTTTAGGATTATCGGCAATTTCTCCGGGAAGTTTACCCGATAAGGCTCCCCGCCCGACTGCCACAAAATAGGGGACGTTGGTAGTTTTTGAAGGTTATTCCCACGGGGTCCGGAATCGGGCGACGTTCTGGTATATCGTCCATCATTCACCTGCTGCAGGTGAAGGCTCTTTTTCAGATCGGTAAGTGGATTCGAGATGAGGGTGCCCCAAACCTGAACGGGCCTGAAGCCGTTTCAAGATACATGATCGATCAAGGACGCATGAACGGATATAGGTGCTACAGATGCTTTTACTTGCGTTGAGCCGCCAAAGGGGGCTAACTGTGGCACAAGTGGAATACACGTGCGCATGGACCTGACGGTCCTGAAAGGGTGGTATGCCAGTGGGTCGCAAAAACGAAAAAAAAATCCGGAATTTAATACTGGTATTCGGAGATCAGCTCGATGCCGGTTCGGCGGCTTTCGACGGGTTCGACGCGGGTGAGGACGCGGTAGTGATGATGGAGGTAAAGAAAGAAGCAACCTATGTTCCCCAGCACAAGATCCGAATCGCGCTCTTCTTTTCCGCCATGCGCCATTTCGCGGACGATCTGAAAGAGCGCGGCTATACCGTTTATTATGCCATGCTCGATGACCCCAACAACCGGGGCAGCTTCGGAGCGGAGATCACAAGATGGGTGAACAAAACGCGGCCCGAGTGCCTGATCTGCGTCCGGCCCGGTGACTTCCGTGTCCTGGAGAGCGTTCAAAAAGCTGCAAAAAGAGTGGATTGTAAGCTCGAAGTGAGGCCGGACCGCCATTTTATGTCGACCATCGATGACTTCAAGAATTTTGCTAAGGGCCGCAAATCTCTTATCCTGGAAACATTCTACCGGAAAATGCGGCGGGATCACGATATTTTGATGACGGGCAAGGATCCTGTCGGCGGGCAATGGAACTTCGACAAGGACAATCGCGGCGTCTTCGGCAAAAAGGGGCCCCCGAAAATCAAGGCGCCCCGCTCCTTTCGTCCCGATCCGACCACACGGGACGTCATGAAACTCGTGGAGCGGGCATTTCCGGACAGCCCGGGGCGGCTCGATAATTTCGATTACCCGGTCACCCGCAAGCAGGCTCTTGCCGCCTTGAAAGATTTTGTAACGCATCGACTCACGCATTTCGGCACCTATCAGGATGCGATGGTGACCGATCATCCCTACTTGTATCATTCCCGGCTGTCCTGCGTTCTCAACCTGCACCTGCTCGACCCCCGAAAGACCATCGACGATGCGGTCGGTGCTTACCGGGACAAGAACGCCCCGATCAATTCCGTGGAGGGCTTTGTCCGGCAGATACTCGGCTGGCGGGAGTTTGTTCGGGGCGTCTACTGGCTCAAGATGCCCGAATACGCGGAGATGAACGCGCTGGAAGCAGACCTGCCGATGCCGGCATTCATGTGGACGGCGGAAACGGAGATGCACTGCATCCGCCAGTGCATCGAGCAGCTCATCGATACTGCCTACGCCCATCATATCCAGCGCCTGATGGTCATGGGGCTGTTTTTGCTGCTGCTGGGCGTCCGGCCCTATGAAGTGCACCAATGGCATCTTTCCATGTATGCGGATGCCATCGATTGGGTTTCCCTGCCGAATGTGCTCGGGATGAGCCAGTACGGCGACGGCGGGATCATCGGGACCAAGCCGTATTCCGCCACCGGCAACTACATCAACAAGATGAGCAACTATTGCCCGGACTGCATCTATGATTACAAAACATCGATCGGGGACAACGCCTGCCCGTTTACCACACTTTACTGGGATTTCCTGGCGAGAAACCGGAAGCGGTTGAGTAACAATCCACGGATGGGATTGCAGCTCCGCAACCTGGCTCGTAAGAGCGATTCGGGTCTGAAAAAAATCAGAAAGGCGGCCGATCGCCTGAAACGCGATCTGACCCGGAACACCTATCTGTGAGTAGGTCATTCCGCCATCCCTTTTATGGGCCCCTGACATTTGACGACGCCGATCTATTTTGTATAGAGAGGGAGAGCGGCCGGGAATGCTTCTGATGCTTCCGGCCGGCTCGAGTTCTTTGCCGAGGGGCCGAATGCAGGGGCATGCGGCTTGACACATGTGACGTCACTCAAGGTGAAACCATGCCAAGGGACACAGATCGATCAGACAAAGACAGACTGCACCGGATCGCAGAGGAGGCACGGCGCAACCGTCAGCGACGGGAGCAGGGGTACCGGGAGAAAGCGCTCAAGATCTATCCCCGGGTCTGTGCGCGGTGCGGACGCGATTTCCAGGGGAAAAAACTTCGTGAGCTCACGGTCCATCATAAGGACCACAACCACGACAACAATCCGCCCGACGGCAGCAACTGGGAGCTGCTGTGCATCTACTGCCACGACAATGAACATTCGCGATATCTGGATCAGGAAGGGTATGACGAGGAAGCGCCGGGCAGCGAGCCGAAACCAATCGGAACCCATAGACCCTTTGCCGATCTCGACGCCTTGTTGAAGAATCGTAAATAATTGATTAAATTATCTAAAAATCTATATACGATGTGCTGCCCAAAGGGAAAAACAGGGGATAGTTCATAGCCCACATGTTGCCCTTGACGTGAAACCACCCAAGCCCCAAGCTCGAAAAGCGACCTGCGGGGTCGTAGCTTTTTTTTGAGCGAAGCCCCAAGCCTGAAGCCTTGGCGAAGATGGGCGACGTAAGCCCCAAGCCGCTAATCGGGAGCATCGCCGAAGCACTGGGCTGAGCATCTTTTTGATTTCCGCCAATCTCAACGAACATCAGAAAAAGATTCACACCCTCTGTGTCCTCCGTGTCCTGCCTGTCCTGGGCAAGCGCAGCGCGTCGAAGGAAGCACAGTCGAAGGGAGTGAGCCAGGCGGGCGGTTGGTAAATATCAGGATGAGGAAATCAGGAAGCCGATCTGGGGCCTGCGAACAGCCACAGCACAAATCCGACGAAGGGAAATACCAGGATAAAGACAATCCAAAACACCTTCTTTCCGGTGGTCGTATTGCTCTGAAATGTACTGACAATCGCCCAGATATTGGCGATCAGAATGATCAGGCCGAAGAAGCCGACTTCAAGTCCTAGCATTCTGCACTCCTGGTTGTGATGTGATTCAGAATTGTTAGATTTACACGTGTGAGCGAATGTTGTCCAGTATCGATTGACATGGTTGCCCGCTTTAGCAGAGGGAGCGGGTGGTATATTTTCAGCAGTAAATTAAACCCTGAGAACTCCTGGAGCTCTGTGAGGGAATGCAAAAAGGTGACCCCATGACCATAGATAGATCCAAGCGTCTGATAATCATCGCGCTGATTCTTCTTGTCGGTGTCGGCTGGTATCCATCGGTGGTGGCCGGGAACACATTGATGATGAGCGTAGAGGACCTCAAGGACAGGATCGGCGATCCGGACACCATGGTCCTGGATGTCAGGACCGGATCTGACTGGTCAGCCAGCAACCGGAAAATAAAAGGCGCCCTTCGGTTCGATCCCAATAAGTTCAGTTCCTGGGCGGGAATTCTGCCCAAAGGCAAGACGATTGTATTTTACTGAGCGTGACCCAATGAAGAAACCAGTGCCAGTATGGCACGGCAATTGAGGTACAGAGGTTACACCGACGTATATGCTCTCTACGGCGGATGGCAGGGATGGGTCGCGGCCGGATTCCCCGATGAACCGAAGTAGACGGCTGTTTGCACCGTCGGCCTGTTACCGGTCATCCCCTGACATCGGGTCACACAATCGATCTGAGACGGGTTGTCCATCCCCTGGAGTCAGCCGCTGATTATCCTGCCTGTCCTGAGTCCCGCCCTGGCGGGATCGAAGGAAGCACCGTCGAAGGGTGCGGGCAAAGCGGACGGGTGGCAGGAATTCGCGGGTATCGGCGCCCGTCAACGGCTGAAAAAGGCGGTGTGCCCTCCGGGAGCGCCGTGGGATAATACTTCCCCGCGATGTGTACGTCCCCTTTCAGGCACCGCCCGGGTGCGCTTGCCATTGACTCGAACCGCCGCACCGTGTAGGGTCAATCCCCAAGTGGCCGCCCCCTGCCGGTGTGGCCCCATCTCCATGCCCGACGATACCCATTCGTCCGTTGAAACGCCCATGGCGTCAATATGTTTCCCGGCGCCTCCCGCATGGAGCGACTGCTCACGTAAACTGCCGTGTCACAACAGATGGCGTCGTTCGAGGCCGTTCGGTTTCAGATGACAAGGCCCTGAGTCCTTCCCATCGGGTTCACCCCCGGGGAGGACGCCGCCGGACGCCCATCCAAAAAGAACCGCTGTGGGATGAGCATTGGCGAATCGTGTCAATGTTCTATGTAAACTCTCAACGCTGTTTCCGTGGAACCACCCGCTGAAAAGATTCATGCACTGCTGGGGCTAAAGGGATTCGATGTCGATTCTCGTCATCATGTCAATGCTCAACGGGCTGACACTGGCAGCTCTGTTGTTCATCACGGCCAGCGGGCTGACGCTGTCGTTCAGCCTGATGCGCGTCGTAAACCTGACCCATGGCGCGCTCTACATGGCCGGGGGCTTCATCGGCATGTCCGTGGTGAAGGTCACCGGGAGCTGGCTCCTGGCCATGCTGTCCGGCGGCGGTGCCATGGCTGTCGTGGCCCTGCTGGAAGAAAGGTTCCTGCTGCGGCGGGCCCGTGGTGACGACCTCAGGGAGACCCTGATATCCCTGTCCGTGGCCATCATCATCGGCGACCTGGTCCTCGTCATCTGGGGGGGGTATCCCAAATCGATCGCCATTCCCCCGTTGCTGAGCGGCGTCTGGACCATACCGGTGATCGACATGGTCTATCCCGTATTTCGAATTTTTATGCTGGGATTGGCCATATTTATTATCGTCGCCCTGTGGCTCTTTCTGACGAAAACCAACCTGGGGATCACCATCCGGGCCGGCGTCGACAACTTCGATATGGTGTCTTCCTTGGGCATCAACGTCCGCCGTCTGTTTACCTTCGTGTTTGGCCTGTCCGGATTTTTAGCCGGTGTCGCCGGTGTCCTGGGCGGAACTTCCCTGATGCTGGTGGTGGGTGAAGACTGGCGCATTCTCACGTTAACGCTCATCGTGATCATCATCGGAGGTATGGGCAGTCTGGGGGGCACCATCGTGGGTGCGCTGATCACCGGTTTGGTTTACAGTTTTGCAACCGCCTACATTCCTGAATTTTCGCTGTTCATACTGTTTTTACCCGTTGCCATTATCCTTTCCATCCGCCCCCAGGGGCTGTTTGGAACAAAGGCCTGACCCGATGCCGTTTCCTCGGATACAGCGATCCGTCGTCCTCCTGTCGTTGCTGGCGCTGCTTGTCGCCGTACCCTGGATTGCCTCGGACTATTTTGTCATGATGTGCATCCGCGTCATGTATTTCGGAATGCTGACGCTGAGCCTGTGCTATCTGGCGGGCGAGCTGGGTGTCGTGTCGTTGATGCAGGCGTCGTTTTTCGGTATAGCAGGGTACTTCATCGCCATCCTGCAGACCCGCTACCAGATTCCATTTCCCATACCGCCCCTGGTGGGCATCGGGGTGGCGGTCTTGTTTGCCGCCGTGGCAGGGCTTCTGGTGATTCGCGCCTAGGGCATCTACTTTTTGATGCTGACACTTGTGCTGGGTCAGCTTGTCTGGGCGCTGGCGAGCCAGTGGGCGTCCGTCACCAGGGGAGATTCGGGCATTACCGATATCTTCGCTCCGGTGATATTCGGAATTTCAACGGAAACGTCCAAAGGGGCCTTCTATCTCTTTGAGTTGTTCTTTTTTTGCGGTGTGGTTTATTTTCTGTGGGCATTGAAACGGTCGCCATTCGGGCTGATGCTGCGGGGCGTTCGCGACAGCGAGAGCCGGATGGCGATGCTCGGCTACCCGGTTGCCCTTGTGCGGTACCTGGCGTTTATCTTTGCAGCGTTCGTGGCCTCTGTCGGGGGCGTGTTTTTTGCCTATTTTACCGGACTGATCAATCCCCACTCCGTCTCGCTGACCACGAACGTCGAAACCTTGCTTTCAGGGATCCTGGGAGGCATCCAGACCCTGTTCGGGGCGATCCTGGGAACCGCCATTCTCAAAATTCTCGACGTGGTTCTGAGCGGCATCACCCAGCGTTACCTGCTGATTATGGGCGTCCTGTTCCTGATCGTGGTCATGTTCGCACCCCGGGGGGCTGCAGGTGCCTTGATGCGCCTGTGGGACAGCATCTTTTCGCGCGCATCGGGGAGCAGGATCCCCTCCGGGGAGCGCCGGCGGTGATATTGTTAGGGTTCAAGGAGTCAAGGATTCAAGGATCCAAGTGAAATGCTAAAGAATTCAGCAGCAGGGGACTTAGGATTCATTGCAAATGGTGACATAAGTGCAGAAAAACGAGACATAGCAGAAATCGAACGAGTGCTTAAAGCACCATTAAATCGTTGGAAAACGAAGAATTGTCGCATCAGGAGCCTCTGGAGGTGGGTAAGCTCTCGAACCCTTGACCCCTCGAATCCTTGAACCCTTTTTCTTGACACCCAATAAAAAAGGAGACGTAAAATGAAACGAAAAAAATGGATCGTAGCGATTACGGCGATTTTCTTTTTCATCGGGTCCATGGCCGGCACCGCGGCGGCGGTGGACGAGATCCGGATCGGCACCATCGGTCCGATCACGGGCTGGGCGACCATCTTCGGTCAAGGCTGCCTCAACGGCATCAAGCTGGCCCTCGATGAATACAACAACGAATTCAACGGTATTCCGATCAGGGTCTTCAGCGAGGATACCAAAGCCGACGTCGAGGTGATGCGGACCAAACTGGACTCGTTAAAGAATCGCGACAAGGTCCATTTGATCATCGGTCCGTCGCTGGGTCACGAGGGTATGGCGGCGGTGGATTGGGGCGCCCGAAACCCCCAGGTCCCCATGCTGATCGGTTATTCCGCCCCCGAAGACATCACCATGCGCAAGGCTACCAACAGTGTCATCCGTCCCGGCTGGACCGGTGCCCAGGTGATTTTCAATTTTGGCCAGTACTGTGCCAAAGAGTTGGGCTACAAAAAAATTATCATCGTCGGGCAGGATTACTCCTATCCCTGGGACCAGGCGGCCGGTTTCATCCGGGGTTTTCTGGAAAACGGCGGGGAGAAGGTGGAACGGATCTGGCATCCGGTGGAAGCTGTCGACTTCAGCTCGATCATGGCAAAACTGATGGGCATGTCCAGGGAGTACGATGCTGTCCTGAATAATTCCGGTGGGGCCCAGGTGGTGGCGTTCTTCAAACAGTGGAAACAGTTCGGGCTCGACAAGGTCTATCCCCAGATCCTGGGTCAAGCCAATGTGCCCATCGTCTCGATGCTTTCCGAACTCGGGGATTCCGCCCTGGGCGTGTATTCTTCCCTGCACTACTACGACGGCAACCCGTCACAGGCGAACCAGATGTTCCGGGAAAACTTCAAAAAGAAGTACGGACACTACCCCGACGTGATCGCTGTCCAGGGATACGATGCCGTGCATGTCGCCTTTAAAGCCATGAAGGCCATCAACGGGCAGGTGGATAATCCCGAAAAGTTCATCGCCGCCCTGCGCAAGGTACAGCTGGTGTCGCCGAATCTCCACGGGGCCCGTTTTATTTCGATACATTCGCCAACCCGGTACAGAATATCTACATCAAACAAGTGGTTAAAAAGGACGGCCGGCTGATGAACATCGCCGTGAAAACCTACACCAATGTCTCCCAGTTCGGACCCTATGCCGATATGGCGGAAAAGTACATGGCGGCCCCGGCCACGACCCGTTCCTACCCGCCCGGGGACAGGGCCTCCTATTTCAGGGAGATCGAAACGTACTTCGGCAAGGACTATGTCGAAAAACTGAATAGAAACGGAGGCTGGGTCGACTGAGAAAGCATCTCAAAAAAGTCTTTTCGCCCGATATCCGTGTTGAACCCTCGACGCAACTCCCCAACATAAGCGAAAATGCCTGGGGGTTGCGTCCCGGGTTCGCCTTGATCTCGAGCACGAATCCAATTTTTGAGATACTTCCCAATCTCCGGTGTCATCGCCCGGACATAAACCCAACACGAAACGGTCAGGTTACGACAGGGTTCGATCACATGCATGCGCTCGTTTTAGACAACGTCTCGAAGTCATTCGGCGGCATCGATGCGGTCAGTAATGTCGATCTTACCATTACGGTCGGCGAAAGCCGTGCATTGATCGGGCCCAATGGGGCCGGCAAGACGACCCTCTTTAACCTGGTTACCGGCGAAATCCCCGTGGATGAGGGAAGGGTCCTGCTCTTCGACAGGGACCTTACCCGTGAGCCCGTCCAAAAGCGGATTGCCTCGCAACTGGGCAGGACCTATCAGATGTCGAACCTGTTCGACCAGTTGACGGTTCAGGAGAATCTGTTTCTGGCATCCTGGCAGACGCGCCGGCGGAGGGCTTCCGTCATTGCCACGCTGTTCCGTTCATGGAGAAGATTCGAGAATCAGCGCCGCCATATCGAAGCGATTGCCCGGCGGGTCGGCCTGGATGACAAGCTCACGGTGCCGGTCAATGAACTCTCCCATGGCGAACATCGCCAGCTGGAGCTGGGCATCACCCTCGCCCACAAGCCCAGGATACTGCTGCTGGACGAACCCATGGCAGGACTTTCCGCAGCCGAGCGGGGATTTATGACCGAACTGATCATGGACCTGAAGCCCGAGATAACCGTGGTCATCATCGAGCACGACATCGACGTGGCCTTCAGTATCGGCGACCAGGTTTCGGTGCTGGACCACGGTACGATTGTTGCCGAGGGCACCCCCGAGCAGATCGTGGTCAATCAAAAGGTACAGGAGATTTACACCCTGAGCCGGCAAAACTGAAGATTTCAGACATGCCTGAAGCGCTACTGAACATAGAACACCTCGACGCCTTCTACGGCAAAAGCCATGTCCTGCAGGGGGTAGATCTGCACGTCGGCCATGGCGAACTGGTCGTCGTGGTCGGCCGCAACGGCATGGGCAAGACCACGCTGCTGAAATCGATCCTGGGATTGCCGCCGGTCACCCGGACCGGATCGATCGTTTTCGACAACCAGCAAACGGTCAAGATGCCCACCAGTGACGTCGCCAACCTGGGGATCGGATACGTTCCCCAGGGGCGGATGCTGTTTCCCTCGCTGACAGTGGATGAACATCTGCGTTTTGCCTGGCACCACGGCGGGCAGAATTCCCAGTGGTCGGCCGAATCGGTCTATGACCTGTTTCCGGAACTGGAACAGCGCGCCCAGATTTCCGGCACCCTTCTCAGCGGCGGCGAGCAGCAGATGCTGGCCATCGGACGGGCGCTGGTCACCAATCCACTGCTGTTGATGATGGACGAGCCTTCCGAGGGCTTGTCCGTGGCGGTCATCCAGAGGATGGAAGAGGTGTGCCGCCATTTAAGTGCCCATGGGATGGCCATTTTGCTGGTCGAGCAGAACCTGGACATGGCCCAGTCTCTCGCCGACCGTGCCTATATTGTCGTAAACGGCCGCATTGCCAAGGACATTTCAGCCGACGCACTGGCGGCGGACCGGACGATTCTGCAACAAGCGGTGGGAGTGACAGCGGCAGACACCGACGTGACCTTGTCGCCGCCCGCGGAACCGGAAGCGAAGGTGGACGCGGTGCCCGAGGCTCCGGCAGCCGAAGCGCTCCCCGACCAGGTCGTCGGGGCCACCGCGCCCACGCGATGGAGCGGCGCCGGCCTTCCCGAGGCACGGGCCCCGGAAAAACCGGCATCGACGCTCCCGGTGAGGGAACCCCGTTCCACGGTATTGCCGGTATCCGTGGCCGACACCGTCGACCGGGTCGCCTACATCGCCGGGACCTTCGACACCAAAGCCCGGGATCTGCTGTTCATCAAGTCCTGTCTGGACCGCCAACGCCTGCGCACTGTCACCGTGGACCTGTCCACATCCCGTAAACCGTCCACGGCCGCCATCAGCCCCACGGAGGTCGCCCGTCACCATCCGGACGGCATCGGGGCGGTGTTTACCGGTGACCGCGGAACGGCCGTGGCCGGCATGGCCCAGGCCTTCATCCGCTTCATGGCCGGGCGCCGCGACGTGGGTGGCCTCATCTCAGCCGGAGGCACCGGCGGTACAGCCCTGGCGACACCGGCGATGCGAAGCCTGCCGGTGGGCATCCCCAAAGTGATGGTGTCCACGGTGGCCTCGGGCAATGTGCGGCAATACGTGGGCCCTTCGGACATCTGCATGATGTATTCGGTCACCGACGTGGCCGGCATCAACCGCATCTCGGCCAGCGTACTGGCCAATGCCGCCCATGCCCTGGCCGGCATGATCGGGTTTCGGCCGGCAGAGGACCGCTCCCGCTTGCCGGCCATCGGCCTGACCATGTTCGGTGTGACCACGCCCTGCGTCCAGGCGGTGACCAAAGCCCTGAACATGCGCTATGACTGCCTGGTGTTTCACGCCACCGGCACCGGGGGCCAATCCATGGAGAAACTGGCCGAGTCGGGGATGCTTGAGGGGGTCATCGACGTGACCACTACCGAGGTGGCCGATTTCACGGTGGGCGGCGTCATGAGCGCCGGGGAGGATCGCATGGGGGCGATCATCCGCAGTAGAATTCCCTATGTGGGGTCCTGCGGGACCTTGGACATGGTCAATTTTGAAGCCATGGACACGGTGCCCCAGGAATTCAGGAACCGGAACCTCTATCAGCACAATCCCCAGGTCACCCTGATGCGCACCACCCCGGAGGAGAACCGGAAATTCGCCCTGTTCATCGCCGCCAAGCTCAACCAGATGGAGGGGCCGGTGCGCTTTTTGCTGCCCCTGAAAGGGGTGTCCCTGATCGATGCCCCCGGCAAACCGTTTCACGACCCTGAGGCCGACCGGATGCTGTTCGACACCCTGGAAAGCGAATTTCAACCGGGCCCCGATCGCCGGCTGATCAAACTCGATATGAACATCAACGACCCGGCCTTTGCCGAGGCGCTGGTCGACAACTTTTTGGACCTTATACCATCCGGTGCTTCCGGACGGTGATTCTCAGGAGATTATTATGGCCCGTTTCACCCGACAACAGATTCTGGACCGACTCAATGCGAAGATCCGCAGCGGACAGCCCATCGTCGGCGGCGGCGCCGGCACCGGACTGTCGGCCAAATGCGAGGAAGCCGGCGGCATCGACCTGATCGTAATTTATAATTCCGGCCGCTACCGCATGGCCGGCCGGGGGTCCCTGGCCGGGCTCATGCCTTACGGCAATGCCAACGACATCGTGATGGAGATGGCCCGGGAAGTGCTACCGGTGGCCCGCAACACCCCGGTGCTGGCCGGCGTCAACGGTACCGACCCCTTTTGCATCTTCGACCATTTCCTGGACCAGCTCAAGGCCGTGGGATTTGCCGGTGTGCAGAATTTCCCCACGGTGGGGCTTATCGACGGAACCTTCCGGCAAAACCTGGAGGAAACCGGGATGGGTTTTGATCTGGAGGTGGACATGATCCGGCTGGCCCACGAGAAAGACCTGCTGACCACGCCCTACGTGTTTTCCGAAGACGATGCCGTTGCCATGACCGAGGCGGGTGCCGATGTTATCGTCTGCCATCTGGGGCTGACCACCGGTGGCAACATCGGTGCCGACACGGCAAAGACCCTCGACGATTGTGTCGATGATATCAACGTCTGGAGCAACGCCGCACTCAAGAAGCGCCGGGACGTCGTTATCCTGTGTCACGGGGGCCCGATCTCCATGCCCGCGGATGCCGAGTACGTCCTGAAGCGATGTCCGCAGTGCAACGGGTTCTACGGGGCATCCTCGATGGAGCGGCTGCCCACCGAGAAAGCCCTGACGGCCCAGACCCGGGAATTTGTAAACATCACGCGCAGCTGACGGTCGCCCGGTCCGGCCGGTCGCCCAAAACGGCAGTCCATGCAGGAACCCGGGATGCGCCGGCGCTGCGTGGTTTGTACCCCACAGGAGGAGTGCCATGACTATATACGGGTGGGTTATTCTGGTGGTCGTCACCACGATCATCGTCATCGCGGTGGGGATCTGGTTCATGCGGTCCTTTTATCGTCGCTCGTCCAAGGAAATCGCCTTTGTCCGCACCGGACTGGGGGGGCAGAAAGTCGTCATCGACGGCGCCTGCTTTGTGTTTCCGATTTTTCACGACGTCACCGAGGTCTATCTCAATACCCTGCGACTGTCGGTGGTCCGGGACAAGGAAGACGCATTGATCTCCAAGGACCGCATGCGCGTGGATGTGGCCGTGGATTTTTACATTCGGGTCCGGAAAGATCCCGAGAGCGTCACCGTCGCGGCGCAGACCCTCGGACGCAAGACGGGCAAACCCGATGAACTGCGCGAGATGATGTCCGGCAAATTCGTGGATGCCCTCCGGGCCACGGCCGCCGGCATGAATTTGGAAATGCTCCACGAGGAGCGGAGCCGGTTCGTTCAGTCCGTGGGGCAGGCGGTGGCCGAGTCCCTGACCAAGAACGGCTTCGAACTGGAGTCGGCCAGCCTGATCGACCTGGACCAGACCGACATGGAGTACTTCAACCCCTCCAACGCGGTCGATGCCGAGGGTTTGACCCACCTCACGGACGAGATCGAACAGCGCAAGAAAACGCGCAACGACATCGAGCAGGACACCCTGATCCAGATCCGTACCAAGAACCTGGAAACCGAGCAGCTGAGCCTGGATATCGAGCGGGAGAGCGAATACGCCCGCCTGGCCCAGGAAAAGGAGCTGGAGTTCCGCCGGGCCGCGCAGCAGGCGGACCTGGTCCGGGAGCGCGCCGAGCGGAAGCGTGACGCCCAAGTGGCCGACATCATGGCCAACGAACAGATCGAAAAATCCCGCATCGCGTCCGATCTTCAACTCAAACAGGACCGCATCGAGCAGGAGCGGGACATCGAGGCCATGGAGATCGAACGGCGCAAATCGATCGAGCTGGCCGAGCACACCCGAATTGTGGCCGTCGCCCAATCTTCCGAGGCCGAAACCGCGGCCCGCGCCCGGGCCGACACCGAACGGGCAAAGGCCATCCATGCCGAAGAGGCCATCTTCACGGCACGGGAGACCGCCCAGGCGGATCGTAAAAAGCAGGTGGAGCTGATCCTGACCGCCCTGGCGGTGGAAAAGGACCAGCTGCGGCAAAACACCCGTATTTCCACCGAAAAAGCGGTGGCCGCCGAGCAGGCGGAGATTGCGCGCATCGAGGCCGAAGCGTTTGCCGAGTCCGAAAAGACCCGGTCCAAAGCCTGGCAGGTTCGGAACCAGGTGCAATCCGAGGGGGTTCGGCTCATGGCCGAGGCCAACAATATCGCCAGTCCCGAGGCCCGTACCTCGGCGCTGCGGCTGCGTCTGGTGGACAAACTCGACGCCATCATCCGCGAGAGCGTCAAGCCGATGGAAAAGATCGAAGGGATCAAGGTGGTCCACCTGGACGGCCTGACCACGCCAACCGGCGGCGGGTCTTCGGACAGTGAAGGGGGCCTCACCGACCGCCTTGTCAGCAGTGCTTTGCGCTACCGCGCCCAGGCCCCCATCGTGGATGCCCTGCTGGACGAAATCGGCATCGATGCCGGCGATCCCACCAAGATTGCCAGGCTGCTGGGGGATTTGAAGAAGGATCACCCCAAAGAGGACAAGGAGACATAACCCATGGTCAAGGTCTATCGGTCCACGGTCCTGGACGCCCCGGCCGATCGGGTGTGGCGGGACCTTCGTGATTTCAACGGGCTGGCCAACTGGCATCCGTCGATCGCATTGAGCCGCATCGAAAAGGGCCACCCGGCCGACAAGGTCGGTTGCGTGAGAAACCTCCAGCTCAAGGACGGCGCCCGGATCCGGGAACAACTCCTGTCCCTGTCGGACTACGACTTCTCCTGCATGTACGCCATCCTGGACAGCCCCATGGATATGAGCGATTACGTGGCCACCCTGCGGCTGCTGCCCGTTACCGAGGGCAACCGCTGCTTCATCGAGTGGTCTGCAGAATTCGAATGCCGGCCGGAACAGGTAACGGAACTGACGGACACGGTCGGCGAGGGGATGTTTCAGACCGGATTCGACGCATTGAAGAAACGTTACGGACAGCGATGAAAATCACCGTCAACAGGTCGGCCGTTATTGACGCCCCCATCGATCGGGTGTGGGCGGTGCTGCGCGATTTCAACAGTCACGAGCAGTGGCACCCGGCTGTCGACCGCAGCGAGATGGAAAACGATGCCGGCGGCGACGTTGTCGGATCCGTGCGGCGATTTTGCCTCGCCGGCGGTTCCGAGCTGCGCGAGCAGCTTTTGAGCCACAGCGATCGGGAGCACACCTTGACGTACTGCATCCTCGACTCGCCGTTGCCTCTGTTGGACTACGTGGCGACGGTGCGCCTGAAGCCGGTGACCGACGGGAACCGGACGTTCTGGGAATGGCGTTCCCGGTTTCGGGCCCCGGGCGATCGCGCCGGCGAACTGGAGGGCCTGGTCGGCCGGCAGATATACGAGGCGGGATTTACCGGGCTGCGGACATTTCTGGCAGACGAGGGGGCACTCGCGCGGCCGGAGCCTCCCGGAGCTTCACCGCCTGTCGTCGAGACCGTTGAAGGCGAATTACTGCCGTCGAGAGCCGTGACGGTGACGGATCACGGAGGCCCGGATCTTCTCTTGCTGAGCGATGTGACGGTCCCTGCGCCGGACCCGCAGGAAGTGCGCATCCGCCAGACGGCCATAGCGGTGAACTACCTGGATATCGGGCATCGCCGGGGGATCGTCCCCGGGCTCGAGCTGCCCGGGACTCCGGGTGTGGAAGGGGTAGGGGAGATTGTCGACGTGGGGGCACAGGTCAACGGCCTGTTCCCGGGAGACCGTGTGGCCTATATGGCCCGAGCCCCCGGGGCTTACGCCGGCATCCGCTGCGTCGATGCCGGCGCCTGCATCCCCCTGCCCGCCGGCGTATCTGACAAGGACGCGTCCACCCTGCTCAAGGGCGTTACGGCGGCGCTTTTGCTCGGACGTGTCTTCAGGGCCGCCCCAGGCGAAACGATCCTGATCCAGGCGGTGGCCGGCGGCCTTGGCCACCTGCTTAGCCAATGGGCAAAATCCATGGATCTTATCGTCATCGGCACGGTATCCAGCACTGAAAAGGCCAGGTTCAGCCGGGACCACGGCTGCGACCACCCCATCGTTATCGAAGACGCCCGCCCGCTCCAGGCCGATGTCATGCGCATTACCAACGGGCGCGGGGTTGACCACTGGGTCCACAGCAGCGGCGCCCGGGGGCTCGACGACGCGCTTGCCTGCCTGTCCCGCTGCGGGCACTGCGCGGTTATCGGCGGCCGCGACGGACAGCCCATTTCCCTGGACGTAAACCTGTTGAAGCAGCGGTCCCTGACCGTGTCGGCCCCGGTCTGTTTCGACTACACTGACGATCGCCCATACCTGCACCGACTCGCCCACCAGCTCTTCGCAAAGATCCAAAACCGCACGATCATCCCCGCCATCGAAACCTTTCCCCTGGGCAAGGCCTCCGACGCCCATCGTAAAATAGAATCCCGCCAGACCACGGGAACCGTCGTCCTGATTCCCGACAAATAAACGCCCCCGATCTCTCTCATCTCGTCCTGTCGCAGTTGAAGCGAATATTTTTATTTATGGAATCCCGTATCCTCTGCCTGCCCGGTAACATTGTTTTATGGAATCTCAACAAATTCTACTATTTCGAGTCTTTCCCCGATGCCAGTATCAGCTCAATTCGTGCTTCCGTTTATCTTCTATCTGTTCCGGGTGGCTGTGATCCGGTTTCATAGCAGCGCCCTGGCCAGCACCGGTTTACCCAGCCGACCACTTCGTCTTGTATAAGCAAGAATAAGATCAAAGTGAGGTTGCCGGACTCAAAAATTTTATAAATTCTTCTGCATACCAGAACCAGGTCAAGGGAAACAGCCATTATTACCTGATGGTCAAAATTTTTGAATTTCAAGGGAGATCTTCCTACGAGATAGCACACACCTACTTGAAGGCCTCATGGCAAGTAGAACATGATCAACCCGTAACGTGGGCAAATTATGCTTCCATGTTTCCCGTGGGAATGTAAAGGACACGCGAGCTGTTGAATCTCTTGTTGAGCCCTCTGACGTTTAATGCAATTTGGAACATATCCAGGCCGGTATGTTCTTGCGTTTGTCCGGTTTTGAGCGGTGTCATGCCAATGGACCGCAACATCGGCGTAAGTGGGCCGATTGCGTGTGGCTTCTCGACGGATGGTGGTGTGATGCCGGCCCGGTCTTATGCCAATCTCTCGATAGTTCAGCCCGTAAGAGTCCAAATGATAGATGACATAGCGCTCCTCAAGTGCTAAATGACAACTGGGCCTATTGGGCTCTTTCGGATGCAAGGTGGGTGGTGCTTTCTCACATCACCGGAACACCTGTGATGTCCTCCATACAGTTGATCGGTGCACTCTGAAGTCGAATCGACCAGAGTCCCTGGTCGTTGAAGAAGATTAAATTACGGTCCCTCCATAACCGGAAGTGCTGATGCAGGAGACAATCTTACCCACTTTATAAGGAAAGGAAAAATGGCTATGTCAAGGCAATTGCGGCTGCCGGCAATTATTCTCGCCACGGTCTTCTTCGTATTTTCCGATCCCGCGACGGCTCAAGAACATCACAATGATATATTTTCCGTTTTGACCATCGAGCGCCAGAACGAGATCCAGGGTGTGGTGGATGATCATTATTACTGGCTCGAATATGTATACAGCAATGTCTCTCAAGAAGCAGATGATTCATTTCTTGGAAAAGTCAGGAGTGTGTTTGTCGACAACGACAAGAAAATTGTTTTTCAGATTCAACAGGAAATCCTGGCAGGGGATAAACCGCTGGTCAAAGCGTCCAAGATATTGAGCGTGTTCGATAGAAACGAAGAACTTATCGGGAGTGATATCCGATACAGGGACACCATCATTTCCGGGAGAAGATTTCAAAATTCAGATCGAATCCGGATCAGGGCATCATTGAGTGAGGTGACAACGGAACGTGCCGCGACACTCAAACTGGTAATTGATGAGCTCAATGCCGTCCCACTGGTCACATCGTTCACACAAGGTTATCTCACTGTCGCCTCGACGATCATCGATGCGATCACGGGGGTTACCGCGGGGCCTTCCGAGAAAAGAAAAATAGGGACCTATACCATTCACGGTGTCGGTGAACTGGCAAAGACCGAGTTTGTCGCCATCGTGGCAAAAGGGGATGAGAGTAAATACAGGGCGTTGATAAGCAATCCCGGCAGCATCCCGAAAACACCGAACGAACTCAATGCAGCGGACAGATCGCGTCTTCCGAGTATGGTGTTGATGAGAGTGCAGTTTAAAAAATCGCTCTACTCGCCAACGCAGATTCTTTCCGCCAACTCACCGGTTCGACCACTTATCGAAAACGAAATTAAAGCCATTGCCCAGGGGCAGAACAACTACGAGAAAGCTAAAGAATGTGTTCAGCTCCGGTCAGCTCTAAGATATTTGGGACCGCTCACATCAACGGACGAAGGGTATGCCGCTATGGCAGCCCTGAAGGACGCCGGCTACGACCCTGAGCGGACCGTTCAGCATGAAAATGTGGGCTGCCTTACCTACCAGGAGATCGAAGATGCACGGGCTGCAGGCTTTGAATGGGGAAATTGTAATTCCGTTTCTTGTCGCGTGGCAAAACAGTACATCAACAATTGGGTATTCGGCAGGGACTCCGGTGTGAGCGCCGATGTTATCAACTGGGAAGCTGTGCTCGGCGGCGATGTCATTGATGGATCCGGTAATGAATCGCAATTGCGCCAGGCCCTGAAGCTTCGGAGGCGCTACGGAGACATCGAGCATCATAAAACCTACCGGAATGCCGTTTCATACAACGTCATCGGTGCCATGTTTGGTAAAAAAGAAAATGTGAATTGCGTCTATGATGTCGAGGTCTCTGTAGGACTCCGAAAATTTGCTGATGTATGGAGAGTGGATAGTGTGATCGTTTCCGAGACGGGTAGAGTCTTCAAAGAGGACGGTTTACCGCCATCCAGCAACTACAACAACCTCCCAAAGTGTTCTGAGCCATAATGGGGAGCCGAGTGGGGTGAGCAAGAAAAATCGATAAACGATGGAGCAGGCTATATGACAGACATCGTCATTAGTGAATTTATGGATGAAAAATATATAGAAGAGACTGCCAAGGGGTACGATTGCCATTACGATCCCAACCTTGTCGACAAGCCCGGCGAACTAAAGGTTCTCCTGGAAAACGCCAGGGCACTGGTGGTCCGCAATCGCACCCAGGTGAATCAGGAGTTGTTAATTGCGGCCCCGAAACTGAAGGTGGTCGGTCGATTGGGGGTGGGCCTTGACAACATAGATCTGACAGCCTGTGATAAACGCGGGGTTGTCGTTTGTCCGGCCACCGGCGCCAACGATGCTTCCGTAGCAGAGTGGGTGATCACCAGTCTGATGATCCTGCTTCGGGGCGCCTTTCTTTCAACACCTCAGATGCTGGCCGGAAAATGGCCCCGCGAACAGTCCATGGGAAGTGAGACTGCCGGTAAAACTTTAGGTCTCATAGGATTCGGCCGGATTGCCCGGGAAACCGCAAGCCGGGCGAAGGCCCTGGGAATGGAAGTCATCGCCTATGATCCATATGTTTCAGCCGATGACCCCTGCTGGCAAGATACAAGAAAAATGGATCGCCTGAACGAATTGCTGCCGTTAGCAGATGTGGTGAGTCTGCACGTTCCGCTCAGCGAGGCCACGCATCATCTGATCGACTCTGAAGCGATTTCCCAGATGAAACCTGGATCGGTCCTGATCAACGCCGCAAGGGGGGGTACCGTTGACGAGAAAGCCTTGGTGGAAGCGCTATCGTCCAACCACCTCGGTGGGGCGGCCCTGGACGTATTTGAAACCGAGCCACTGACCGAATCCGCTGCCGCCCGTTTCGCCGGCCTCCCGAATGTAGTGCTGACCCCGCACATTGCCGGGATCACCGCTGAATCGAACCAGCGCGTCAGCCAAGTTACCATGAAAAATGTATGCCGGGTATTGGAGGGGTCCACATGAAAGGCAAACAGCTCTCATTAGCGCAACTGCATCGATTGGCCGTAACTGCGTTGAGATTGCATGACACCAGTGAAGAAAACGCATATCGGGTCGCCAGTGCGTTGGTGGCCGCTGAGGCCGATGGTCTGGGAGGGCACGGCATATCCAGGCTGCCGTCTTATTGTGCCCAATCCGCAACTGGTAAAGTCGATGGGCATGCCGTGCCTGTGGAAACCCGTGTGGCCGATGCCGCCATTCGGATTGACGCGCAGCACGGCTTCGCTTTCGGGGCGCTGGCAGTGGCCGTGGAAAAACTTTGCGAGCTGGCACCGAAAACGGGCATCGCCGTTGCGGCGGTCACCCGATCACACCATTGCGGCGCCGCAGGCTATCATGTGGAGGCCTTGGCCCGAAACGGGTTGGTGGGATTGTTGTTCGCCAACACGCCCAGGGCAATCGCGCCCTGGGGGGGTAAAACCGGCGTATTCGGCACCAATCCCATAGCATTCGCTGCCCCAAGAAAAGACAACGATCCCTTGGTTATCGATCTATCCCTCAGTAAAGTCGCCAGAGGCAAAATCATGGTTGCCAAACAAAACAGGGAATCCATTCCCGATGGGTGGGCATTGGACTCCCATGGCCAAGCGACCACCGATCCGGATGCCGCCCTGTCCGGTACCATGGTGCCCATGGGCGAGGCCAAAGGCGCTGCGCTGGTGCTGATGGTGGAAATCTTTTCGGCAGCCCTGACGGCCGCTCATTTTGGCTTTGAAGCCGGTTCTTTCTTCACCGCTGAAGGGGAACCGCCAGGTGTGGGCCAGCTCTTGCTGGCATTCGCACCTGATCCCTTATCAAGTCATCAGTTTTATTCCAGAATCGAAGATCTCATCGAAGCGATACTGCGTCAACCGAACACGCGCTTACCGGGTGATCGCAGGTTGAAGCTGAGGAAACAGGCGCACAACGATGGCGTGTTTTTAACGCATCAACAATATGAACAATTAACGTCGCTTGGCATGCCATCCAAATAAACGAGGTATACCGCGGACCCATTTTTTTCCAAGGGCCGAATATCGAGCCCTTTTTTCGTGACCGTGGCATGGGAATATTCAGTGTATTTGTAAAAATACCGTGCCGGGCACACACAGGTCCTGCCGCGACAATAGAAAATGAGCGGGTTTAGTTACCCTCCTTTGGATCTTTAGTTCCGGGCAATTCCTGTTGCGGCGATTTTTCTTGCTGTTGTTCCGTCTCTTTCGCCTTCATCTCCACCTTGTATTCTTGCACCTTCTTTTCAGACTTCCTGCTCCTCTCCTCAGAGATCTGGGACCCTGCCGGCACATCGCTGTCTTCTGCCGGCATCAGTGTTACTGCGCCCCCTTCGGGTTGTGCGTGCACCATGTTTTCAAAAACGACGAACGGCACGCCAACGGTTTTCGGCATTTCCGTCTGACGCGTCATTCCTACGGCGTTCATCTCCGGCAGCAAACATTACTTGTGGAGAATTCGCATGCCGCCCAGGCGGGAGAACCGTCCTCGGGCAGTGAGCGCCGTTCGTCTACCAGAAAAGGGTCCAGGAGGCGCCGGGCTTGCGACAGTTTTTCAAGGTCGACACCCGACAGCTTCCCCCTTGTTTTCAAGTGCTTTGACCCATGCCTCGGTGGCGACATTGCCCGTCGCCTCCGGTGCGAAAGGGCAGCCCCCGAGACCCCCCCACTCGCGTCGAAGATCCGAATGCCGGAAGACCACGAAGCCAGCACATTCGGCACATCCCTGCCGTATGTGTCGTAAAAATGCATGGCAATCCGATCGGATGGAATCTTCGGCAACAGGCTATCGATCATTTTTCCACGAATCAAACCTCTCAGAAATTATTTCCAGATCTTTTTCACTATCGATATCGACGGCAGAGGCCCCAAAATCCATGCAGTATACTCTAAAACGGATGCGCAAGGCATTCGAGATGCAGGCCTCAATTTCCCTGATATCCATCAGCGGCCGGAGTGATTTTGAAATCCGGTCGACGCCCATGTAATCCCCGATCAAGGCCAGCTGCATTAACAGGGTGAGCCGGAGAATCTTGCCTTTTCCCTTTGTTGAGGGAACAATCGATGCCACCCACTTGAGATAGTTTTGAAATTTTTTCTGATACCTCAAGTTATAGGTGGTATTCACCAATTTCACATTTTTAACACGGTTGGGCCAGACGATATGCAGATTGTTATGTCTGCCAATGAATTGTTTAAAATAAAAATAACTCATCCGAATACCATCGTGGGTTTCTGTGGGATAGAACGCACGTAACGCTTTTTCAGTCTGAAACCCCATAACATAATCATATTTGAAATAGTCAGCACCCGTAATGAAGGCATCGATTTCAGACGGGGTCGTTAACGGAATATCGGAGGGCAAAATGAGAAGCGGATAATCCGCATCCCATGAATAAATTGTTTCATAGGACGTTAATATATTGTCGATGACACTTGTCGATTGGGGTAGAAATTCAACAGGTTTTTGATAATCGGAAAGGTTTATGCTGGACGTTAACGTGTCCAATGGTCCCACGACAAATATATTCCTTACGTGTTGGGTACGATCCACGGCCTTGATAACATGTTCCAAGAGGCATTTTCCCTTCAGGGAAAGAAACGCCTTGTTTCTGTGGTGGACAGAAACATAGCCTTCTTTGTCGCCGGCCAAGATTAACGCATCTATAGCAGTTGTCATGAATATGTTCCGATAGAAGGTACGGGTCCGGGGTCTGGATGTTTCACTGCAAATGGAACGGACACCGAAAAAGCCCAAATCAAACCATGGTTTTTTCAACCCGCTGATTTCGGTCTCAAAAAATTCAATACAAGAATTTTCCACGGGCAATTTACATTTAGCATCTTGCAGTTTCTACAAAGTTTGATATAGATCTCATTATCCGGTTGAACCTCGCCTGCTCTGATAATCTACCTTCTGGATCTCACGAGGTTCTTATCTCTGAATTTGGTATCCTTCACTATGCCGGCCGTAGCCTTTTTTTTTAGCGTATTCTTTAGAGTTGTGAATTGAAGCTTTCCTCAAGATTTTGATCTGAATAGCATATTTGTTCCGTAATTCAAGCGCGAGTTCCAGATATTATAGATCAGTCCATCCGATATTACTTTTTCACATAAAAATCGAGCTGTTTATCTGAATATTGCACCAATTGGAGACTTTCATGGCCAAGGCACTTCGAGGTGAATGTGCCGTCCATCCACCGCGATCCGTGAACGGGGCCGGGCAGGGGACTCTCCGTTTGGCCCGAACGGGGGAATCTTTTCAGATCGTTTAACAGCGAGAACATGCACTATATTGGCCTCCCTTCGATCGGGTTCGAATCCCCTTATCACTGAGAAATTGTTGATTTTTAGCCACTGGCTAAAGAGATATCCTTCGATTTTAGTTTGGTTACTGTTTGCTAAAGGAGGACGTTGCGATGCCGGCCAATGTCGACGAACTCGTAGTCCGGGTTGCCGATATTTGCACCTACAAATGGGACATGATCCGCAACCGGCCTCTGGCCTATCTGATATCCGGCTTTGCCGGGGGGGCCATGGTCGTCTTCGGCGCCACACTGGCCCTGGCAGTCAGCGCCGGAGTCCCGGAAAAACTGGCGCCGGGGCTTTCCAACCTGCTCATGGGACTCGTGTTCATGTTTTCCCTGGTGATCATTATGGTCAGCGGAATGACCCTGGTCACCGCTGACATGTACATCGGGGTCATCGGTATTTTTCACCGCCGCATCAGCTGGGGATGGTTTGTCTGGGGGGTCACCCTCGGGTATGTGGGCAACTTCCTGGGCAGCATGTTTTTCATGTGGCTGATCAGCAAATCCGCCGCCTTTGCGTATATGCCCTGGCTGGTTCGCGCCCATGCCATCGGCGTGGCCAAGATGGGTCAGACCGCAGGCCAGATCTTTGCCATGGGAATCGTTTGTACCTGGATGCTCCAGACCGCAGCCATTCTGTATGTGAAAGCCGAAGGCGACATTGCTAAAATCGCCATGGCGGCCTACGGGCCGCTGGCCTTTGTCGCCGGAATGACCGAACACTGTATTGCCAACATCGGTTTTCTGGCGCTGCCTCTCTTTCAGCAGGACGTCTACCTCGACGTTGTCTCCAGGATGCCGGAGGTGACCCCGGTTATTCTCCATTGGGGATTCGGTCAATTCGGCTGGGCCCACAATCAGCTTTTTACGGTACTCGGGAATCTTGTCGGGGGTATCCTTTTCATCGGCATCGTATTCCAGCTTGTCTCCCATCCCCAACGGGTCATGGAGATTTACCGGGACAAAAAAAATCACATGCTGAGGCTCTAAGGAGGATTTCATTCCATGGGCTACGCGTATTCACCGTTCAATCCTCTCATCTGGCTTATCTTTATCGGCTTTTGTATTATCACCTATGTGATCGTAAAGCTGTTTCACCGCAGGTATCCCCACTATCCGGACGCACCGGAAAACGAAGAAAAGATGGAGGGAGTTCAAGAGGCACAAACCCGGGGCAAGTCCTCTGCCGCAAGGTGGGCGTGTGCCGAGACAGGACAACCTGAAAAACGTCCGCACGTCGGGCGTATAAAGTGAGAAAGGAGGTAACCGCATGGAGAATTCGAAATGGATTCCAACGGTTTGCTACCAATGCAAAGCCGAGTGCGCCATTATTGCCCGTGTCGAAGACGGCGTGCTCAAGGAGATCAGAGGGAATCCCCACGCACGCGGAAAGGCCTGCGTCAAAAGCATGTCCGGTATCTCCCTGGAGTATTCCCCCGACCGGCTCATGCATCCGCTGAAGCGCGTGGGCGGGCGGGGCGAGGGCCGTTTCGAGCCCATCTCCTGGGAAGAGGCCATGGAGATTATGACCGACAAGCTCCAGGCGCTTCGGGACAGCGGAGAAGCCCACAAAATGACGGCCAGCTTCTTCCCCCACAGCATCACCGATCCCAAGTGGCGTTTTTTAAATGCCTATGGGGGTTTCCTGAACACGGCGCTGCCCCACTGCGATTCCGCCAAAATCGTGTCCTGGATCAAAACCACCGGAGGCGTCCCGAATCATCACATCCCCCCGGCCTGGTTTACCGTGCCCAAAGGCGGCATCATGATCCTGTCCGGGCGACACGCCTTCGGCGGGCTGGAGGATGCCGCCATACCCAGAGATATCCTCGACGCCAAAGAGAGAGGGGCCAAGCTGATCGTCATCGACCCTATGTTCACTCCCGACGCTGCCAAAGCCGACTGGTGGCTCCCCATCCGGCCGGGCGGAGATACCGCCCTGTTTGCCGGTATGATCCACTACATCATTGCCAACGAACTCTATGACAAAGATTTCGTCGCCAACTGGATACGGGAAGGCGACTTCGACAAGCTCACCCAATGGGCTGCCGACAAGACTCCGGAACAGATGAGCCCGATCTGTGACATTCCGGCCTCCGATATCCGTAAACTGGCGGACGAATGCGCCAAGGCACCGTCTGTGGGCGTGGACAGCTTCAAGGGCATCATGCTGGGCAATGCAATGGATTTTTCCCACGCCTGGTGCATCTTTTTGGCCATCACCGGAAACATCGACAACCCGGGTGGACAGCCGTTGCCGGACCTTGTTCCACTCTCGCCTGTGGAGCCGGTCCCGACCCCGCCGGATCTGCACGAGCTGGGGTGGCACCGCACCGGTCCGGACAGAGACAAGTTCGAGAAGTTCTCCTTCATTATGGAGCCCACCTGGTATGAGGCCCAGGCCATCCGCAATGGCGATCTCAAAATCCTCATGGTGGCGGAAGCCAACCCCGCCCTCACCGAGATGGGTGATTTCGGCTGGCAACAGGCGGTTCAGGAAAAAGACGCGGACGGCAACTACAAACTGGACTTGCTGGTCAGCTTCGAGCTCTTCATGTCCGAGACGGCCAAATACGCCGATCTCGTTCTGCCGGACAGATCCTTTTTCGAACGCTGGGAACTGTTGTATATGCCCTGGTGGTACAACTACGGGCATGGCGTGGCTCTCCGCCAGCCCGTGGTGGATGCCCCCGGCGAATGCCGGCATGCAAATGATGTGTTCATCGAGCTGGGCAAACGGATTGTCCCGGAATATTTCCAGTTCAAGGACCTGATCGAATACTACGATATCGAACTGTCCGGGCTCGACCTGTCGGTGGAAAAACTCCAGGAGGCCGGTGGGCACTGGGCGCCCGGCACCATGGGCTTCCGTAAATATGAACAAAGGGGAGGCTTCGACACACCGAGCCAAAAGGTTCATCTCTACTGGGAGGACCTTGAGGAAGCCCCCTGGGATCAAGCCCTTCCGAGGGTGGCACCCCCAGCGGAATATGTGGCCCACGCAGAGGCATTTCCCTTCTATCTTGTCTCCTATCGCACCATATACCATGCCGGTTCCGGGCAGTGGACGTTCAATAACCCGCAGCTTCGAGACAAGGTGTCCGGATTTCACAGCAATCCGCTTCTAATGAATCCGGCAGCCGCCGGTGAGCTCGGTATTTCTGAAGGTGACAACGTCACCGTCCAGTCTCCCAGCGGCGATGTCGAGGTGGCTGTGGCGTTGACCGAGCGGATCCGGCCGGACTGCGTTGGTCTGGCCCACGGTTTCGGATCCACCGTCGGAGCGGTCGCCACTGCGGCCGGCGGCGTCAGCGACAACCGGCTCATCGCCGACGCCGGAACCACCCTGGACTATCAGGACCTGATCGGTGGGGAGGCCCACGTGTCCACGCGCGTGCGCATTGTCACATAAGGAGGTGAGACCATGAAACAGATAGGCATGATGATTGACCTCAACAGATGCATCGGCTGTCGAACGTGTGTCGTGGCCTGCCGAAATTACCATGAGCTCTTCGACCACCAGACCGCCGACCCGGATAATATCCCGTATTACCTTCGCGTGGAATCGCGAGTCCAGGGGGCCTTCCCCGACCTGACCATGGATACCTGGATCCGTCCCTGCCAGCACTGCCCGGAACCGGGATGTCTGGACGCTTGCCCGGAGGGCGCCATCGCCAAGGACCTGGAGACAGGTGTCGTGCAGATCGATGAGGAGAAGTGCGCCGGCTGCCAGGCCGAGACCGGGTCCTACCCCGAGGAAAAGGCAAAATCGGCGCCCTGCACGGCCACCTGCCCGGCACACCTCAACGTCCAAGGATATGTCAACATGGCCGCTTTGGGTCAATTCGACGAGGCCCTCAAGCTCATCAAAAAGGAAAATCCATTTCCCGCGGTCTGCGGCCGGGTCTGCCACCACCCTTGCGAAGAGGCCTGCTCGCGGGGCGAGAAGGATACGCCCGTTGCCATCAACGCCATCAAGCGCTTCATTGCCGATCTGGATTTGGATCCGGAGACGCGTCATGTGCCCGCGATCAAGGCGGCAAAGGATCAACGGGTGGCTGTTGTGGGTGCAGGACCGGCCGGTTTGACATGTGCCTATTTTCTGGCCCGGGAAGGCTATCCGGTGACGGTGTTCGAGCAGCTCCCGGTGGCCGGCGGCATGATGGCCGTCGGCATTCCGGCCTACCGCCTCCCCAATGACATTCTCGAGGCCGAGATCCGGGTTATCACGGATATGGGCGTCGACATCCGAACCGATGTGGCGCTGGGTGACGACGTCACCATCGACACTCTCAGGGAAGATGGCTACGACGCCCTGTTCATCGCCTCCGGCCTACAATTGACCGGCAGGCTCGATGTTGTCGGAGAGAACCTGCCCGGCGTGCACAGCAGCTTGGATATCCTCAAAGACGCGGCCCTGGGGAACCCGGTCGAGCTGGGGGAGAAGGTCATCGTCATCGGCGGCGGCAACGCGGCCGTAGACGCCGCCCTGACGGTCAAACGACTTGGGGCAAAGAACGTCTCTCTGGTCTGCCTGGAGCAGCGTGGCGAGATGCCGGCATGGGAGCACGAAATCAACGATGCTTTGGAAGAGAATATCGAGATCATCAACGGTCTGGGCCCGATGCGGTTTGTGGAAGAAGATGGCCGGCTCGCCGGCGTTGAATTTCAGCGCTGCACCGCGGTGTTTGACGAAGACGGCGGGTTCGCTCCCGCATACGACGACTGTGAGTTGACGAGCATGGAGGCGGATTCGGCCATTGTTTCCATCAGTCTGGTCGGCGAGCGGGAATTCGCAGAAGATGGCGGCATTGCCCTGACTTCCGCCGGCAGACTCTGGGCCGACCCCCTGACGCTGCAGACCCGCCTGGATTGGGTCTTTGCCGGTGGGGATTCCGTGCACGGTTCCACGTCCGTGATCGAAGCCATCGCCAGCGGGAAGCAGGCCGCAGCGTCCATCGACCGATACGTGCGCGGCCTGGACCTGAAGGCGGCGGAGGAAAGGGATTGGACCATGGCCGGAAAGGTCTTCAGAGAGCAATACGACACATCAGAGCGGGTTGCGATACCCAGGCTCGCCCCGGAGGAACGAGAGGGTAATTTCAACGAACTGGAGCAGACCCTGACCCAAGACATGGTGATGGCCGAAGCCAAGCGGTGTCTCAACTGCGGCTGCGCCTGCATGCAGAGTTGCCCATTCGGAGTACTCCAGTTCGACGGAAAGGCAGGGATATCGCACAAGTGCAACTTCTGCTACGACCTGATCACCACCGGCCAAAAACCGGTCTGCGCAGAGGTGTGCTTGACCGATGCGCTCACCGTGGGCGAATCGGAACTTCTCAAGCAAGAGGCCGAAAGCAGGGGACTGGCCATCATCGAAGAGCTGAGCCGGGCTTCACATCTATACGTGAAATAGCAGGATAAACATTCTTTGATGACAGAAATCGATAAGGGGAGAATGGAGAGAACGATTTTTCCATTCTCCTTTTTTTGTCTCGCCGGAGAGAATAAATGATGTTCTCAACATCTTTGAGTCAGGTTCTACTTGCCATGTGATACTCCGAATTCGAACCATCGATTAACATCGTGTATCAATTTTTCATGCTCGGTTTTCAGGTGGTCATAAATTCTTGCGTTTTCAATACCGATACTGCCGATCTCTGCCAGAACGGATATGAATTCATTTTCGACATCTGAAAACGTTCTGGAATCCGAAATATAAATTCTAAGTACGCCAATTATCGTTCCTTTAACGGACATCGGAACGGAAAGGATGGATGCGATTCCCTCTTCTTTTGCTTCATCTCGATATTGAATTCTATTATCGTTTTCTATATCTGAAATCATTACCCACTCTCCACTTAACGTACTGACAATGCTCTTTTCGGAGTCCACCGGTCCTTTCTTCACATAATTTTCACTTAAACCGCATGATGAACCAACAATTAATTTCTTTCCGGCTCTATCGAGAAGAAAAATTGTACATCCTTTGACATTTAATATGTTTACCGTGTTTTCAGTTATCGCCTTTAACACGTTGCCTATATCAAGCGAAGAATTTATTTTTTTGCACACATCCTTGAACGTTTTAATATATTGCTTTTCTTGTGCCACCATTTTGTCATCCTTTCCCTGGAAAATATGTTTAAATTTTTTTGCTACTCCGGCCAACGTGAATCCCCGTCCACAGGGCAAAAGTACATCTGCCTGGTTGATAAGCGTCGAGAGACCATCGAGAAACGCGAACAGGAGAGATCAGAAAGGACACGTCTAACAATTTGAAGGGAGCGTTCAGTTCATTTGCATACCAACCATGAACAATTTTATTATTTTATGAATACATTTTGGGCGCTTAGTATGTCAAATTAAATTGTAGTTTTGATTGTTCTGATTTTCCGGCCTCGAATTCTATTTGTAATTAAATCAATACCTAACAATAAGCTCACGGATGTCGATGAACGAACCAGGGGATCGTGTGGACCTCCAGGAAAACACTCTTGAAACAGACTTCCCGCCTGGTTCGGATGCTGACCGAGCATGATAAACGGCATAGATGCTGCGGGGCTTTGGGGCCGCGCCAAGCTAATCAATTGACATAATGACAAACGTATAAATAAATGGGCTGCGAAATAGCTTTAGACAGCCAGTTTTACGTCGAATAGTTGATCTTCTAATCTGATCAAGCAGTGGTCTATTAGATGATTTCTATGTTATAATAATGACCTGGATTGATATGGTCAGATCCCAAGGCGCAATGTGCGAATTTTTATTTGCTACCTGCGGATTGCCAGGCTGTCGGATCTTCAAGGGCTCCGCCGGCAAGAATGCTTCTCGACATGGACTGGAGTGGTTACGATGAACGAGACGAACGATGCCCGGCTCCCATGGCGTACTTCCGTTCTGTGGGTTGTTGCAGCGATGGTCGCGGGGTTCATCGGTCTGAAGCTGGGGCCGAAATCCCTGGTGGTGCACAGATGGTGGATAGATGCTCCTACCGACGTACCAGACGGCCTCCTGCAGGGTTTCTTTGCGATTCCCATTTGCTGCTTCCTTGCCTCCACCCTCGTGCTTTCCGTGGGTAACCTTATCTTTCCCCGGACTGGGACACGCCCGATACCTGTGTCTCTCTTCGTTACGGCCGGTCTGTTCCTCGCGATATCGGCAATTGTCTCGCTAGCTGTATCTGACCTAATGAAGTGGATCTGATGGCTATACTCTTTTGCATTCTCGCGGCTGCATTTATAGGGGGTGCCCTTTGCATCGTCCGTTATCGTCCGCCGAAATCAAGCGCACGCCCGATAAATATCGCGATAGCGATTGCATCCGTCGCGTTGCTCATTTATTTGAGTACGCCGTGGGCCGAGATAGCCTTTGATCGGTTTTCAAACGCGGAAAAGGATACCCTGGCAAGGAAGCATTTCGACCCGGCCTACGGTATAGCACGGCGGTCGATTGAGAATTGCCGGCAATTCAACAACACCATCGGCGAATTACAGTCACTAGACATCTCACATCGGAGAAGTTTCGTACGACAAAAAAGCGATCGGACGCATGGGTTTTTCGACTTTGACTACGTCGGATCAGACAATGCCGGACGCCTCACGGTCGGCTTTTCGTTTAGGGAGTCTACCGAAAACGGCCCGCCCCCCAGCCTTGAGTTGGTTTCGCAATACGGCGATGAAGCTCTGCGTGCAGTCAGATTGTTGGTGTATGCCAAAGGCAAGTCACAGCACTATGAAGTGATGTGTCCATGGTTCAACAAAGGCGACTATGTATTATCTGATGGCGTATGTGATTGTGGCACGTTCTTCAGTAAATACAAAAGTATGAAGAACGCACCGGATTTCCCCTATCCAGGATGTTCCCCTCGGGTTCCTTCCCGGAACTATTTTCCCCCATTGGCTTTTGAACGGTGATTTTGGTCTTATTATCAGAAATATAAAATCCAAAAATCTGCGTTTTTTTCTGGGGGTGACCGTATCACAGAACCATAGCCTGGTCCGCTCCCGCCAAGGCCGATTGGGTCAACGGCATCGATATGTTTGTTGATGGTGAACTGACCCGGTATCCGGCATCTGAAACCGGTATAGCAGTTTTCATAAATATGTTCCGATTGAAGGTACGGGTCCGGGGTCTGGATGTTTCACTGCAAAGTGATGGATACCGATCCGGTAACCCCAGCTCCTGTGTGATTCCCACCACAGGAGGGTAAACAGATCCGGGTTTGGCACAATCAGCAAAACCGAGAAGGAGGGTTACATGACAACTGAAAACCAAATGGACGCAGAAGCGTCTTTTGATAATACCGACCTCGAAGAACTCAGCGAACGTGTGAAACGGGTCCTCGACATTGGTGATCGAAAATATGGGATTCCGCCGAAGACGTACCCCAAGTGTTTTGTCGGAAGCGAGGCGGTCGACAAACTGGTAGAGGAAGGCATCGCCAGCCACGAAGAGGACGCCGTGCGCATTGGAAACATGATGCTCAACGCGGGTGTAATTCATCACGTACTCGATGCACACGCATTCAAGAACGAGCATCTGTTTTACCGTTTCCTGTCGGACGAGGATCACGGCACGGCGGCACGCAAACCCGACGGCAGCACGGTCAGCTGGGCTGATTTCATGACACCGCTGACGTCCCCGGGTGACCGAAGCCTGTCGCTCCAGCCGAAAATTCCGGGACGCGATACGAACCTGGCCTCGTTTTCTCAGGTCGATCTCGAAGCATGCGGTGTTTCGCCGATGGATGAGCACAACACCAAGTTTATGGATCTCCTGCACCCCAAAGGGTGGGTGGATCCTGAGCCCAAACCGTCATACAACCTGGTGGTGATCGGTGCCGGCGCCGGCGGATTGGTTTCTGCAGCGGGCGCGGCGGGTGTCGGGGCCCGTGTGGCACTTATCGAGTCCCACTTGCTGGGCGGTGACTGCCTGACGGTGGGTTGTGTGCCGTCCAAACTGTTGTTGCGGTGCGCCAAGGCGGCGGCGGTCCGCAACGCAGCCGAGTTCGGCGTTCACATAAACGGCGAGGTTACTGTCGACTTCGGCTTTGTCATGGAGCGGATGCGCCGCTTGCGGGCGAGCATCGCACCTGTCGACTCTGCCGAACGCTACAGCGAGAAACTCGGGGTGGATGTCTTTATCGGCAAGGGCAAATTTACCGGCGAGAATACGATCGAGGTCAACGGAAAGACGCTCACGTTCGCCAAGGCGGTGGTGGCAACCGGCGGCACGGCGGCCGTCCCCGACATCCCGGGCCTCAAACAGGCGCCGTATCTCACCAATGCATCGGTATTCAACCTGACAGAATTGCCTGCGCGCCTGGGTGTCATTGGCGCAGGACCCATCGGGCTCGAACTGGCCCAGGCATTCCAGCGCTTGGGATCACAGGTGACGGTTTTTTCCCGCAGCGACAAGATTCTGCCCAAGGAGGATCCGGATGCGGCACAGATCGTTCAACACGCGCTGCGCCGGGACGGTGTCACCTTCGCCTATCATGTCAACTACAAGGGGGTTGAAACCCGGGGTGGAAAACCTCCGATCACCGTGTTTGTGAAAGACGGCAATGGAGAACGGTCACTGGAATTTGACGCGCTGCTGGTCGCAGCCGGTCGCAAGCCGACCGTCAGAGGCCTCGGTTTGGAAGACGCCGGCATCGAATACGATGAGCGCAGGGGGGTCAAGGTCAACGATCGCATGCAAACCACCAATCCGGATGTGTATGCTGTGGGTGATGTGGCGAGCAAATACCAGTTCACACACATGTCGGATTTTGGGGCGCGGCTGGTGATCCGCAACGCGCTGTTTTTTGGTCGCGACAAATTCTCGAATCTGATTATTCCCTGGGCGACCTACACAGAACCGGAAGTGGCACATGTGGGGCTTTATGAAAAAGATCTGGAAGAACAACACATCGAATTTGTGACCTTCACGCGGGTATTTGCCGATGTCGACCGCGGCATTGTCGACGGGGAGACGGAAGGGTTCGTGAAGATTCACGTTAAAAAAGGAACGGACCAAATCCTGGGGGCGACGATCGTCGGCAGCCACGCCGGCGATATGATCAGCGAGATCACCGTGGCGATGCACGGCGGGATGGGGCTGGGAAAGCTGGCAAATGTCATTCACCCGTATCCAACGGTGGCCGAGGCGATTCGCCAATGCGGAGACGCCTACAACCGGGGGCGTCTCACACCCACCGTCAAAGGCATATTCAACCGTCTCATGGCGTTAAAACGCTGACGCGGCCGATCGCCCCGGAGCAACAGCATTGCGGTATTTTCGGTACTCAGATTTCGGATGTGATGGGGAAAAAATACCGCCATGAAGGAACGATCATGATAAAGATGCATTACGACAACTTTTAGACGGCCTCACGTGTTCTACTACAGCCGTTACACCATAAGGAGAAATAACAATGCATATAAAGCTGATGTTAATTCCGCTGGTTGTCGCCACGGCCATGTTGGTCAACGTTACGGCGCCCTCGTTGGCCGAAGCAAAGAGTGAGATAAATAAAAACTGGCGGGGACTTGCGATAAAGGGTTATGACCCGGTGGCCTTTCACACGGATGGCAAACCGGTCAAAGGGTCGAAAACGTATGAAGTCGAATGGAAGGATGCCAAATGGCGGTTTGACAGCGCAGAACACCGGGATATGTTCAAGGCCAATCCTGAAAAGTATGCTCCGGTATACGGCGGATATTGTGCCTGGGCTATCTCCCAGGGAACCACGGCGGATGTCAATCCGGCAAAAGCCTGGTCACTCGTTGACGGCAAGCTCTTAACTACAACGTCAAGATAAAAACAAAGTGGGAGCAGGATATCCCGGGATACATCCGGAAAGCCGATGCAAATTGGCCGGGCGTGCTGAAATAGAAGCGTGGGGATGGATCATCGCCGTAGCCATAAATAAGTTCCGACAGGTTGCAGACCGACCCTCATGCAATAGAACAAGCTTTTGGCACGCCCTGTATTCCGCAGAATTTAAAGATATCGGATTGCGATGATCCCAACCGAACGGAATCATAAACGGCCTGAATGACGGAAAAAACTTCCACCCAGTTTAAGTCGCTGAATCTTGCCGTCATGGCGCTCCTTGTAGCCCTCTGCGCGAGCTGGGGCCTGCAGCAGGTCACCATCAAGGTTGCCATCCAGGGAATTTCTCCCGTGCTGCAGGCCGGCATCCGGTCACTGGGCGCTGCCGTTCTGGTGGGCGTCTGGATGGGGATCCGTCGAGTACCGTTATGGGAGAAAGACGGCACCCTGTGGTGGGGCATTGCGGCAGGCCTGCTTTTCGCAGGAGAGTTTCTCCTGCTCTACTGGGGCCTTGAGTATACCCATGCGTCCCGGTCGGCCGTCCTGATGTACGTCTCACCGTTTGTCGTCGCACTGGAGGCGTACCTGTTTATTCCCGGAGAAAAAATCCGGCTGATTCAGGTCGGCGGGCTCTGCTGCGCGTTTGCCGGTATTGTCGCCGCCTTCAGTGAATCTTTCAGGTTGTTGACGGTTCGCATGCTGGTCGGAGACAGCATGGTCCTGGCCGCCGGTGTTTTCTGGGGGGCCACGACGGTGTTGATCAAAGCCAGTCCCCTGGTGCGGATTTCACCTGGCAAGACCCTCCTGTACCAGCTTGTGGTATCTGCCGTGGTACTGCCGATCGGGTCTGTGGCCATGGGAGAGCCCGGCGTGACCCGTATGACATGGGTGATTGCGGGCTGCATCGCCTACCAGGCTTTCTGGGTCGCATCCATCACCTATCTTGCCTGGTTCTGGCTCATTCAACATTATCCGCCGTCCCGCCTGGCCTCGTTTACTTTCCTCACGCCGCTTTTCGGCGTTCTGGGAGGCGGACTGCTGCTGAACGAACCGATGACGCCGCTGCTGCTGCTGGCCCTGGTGCTGGTGGGCAGCGGCATTTATCTGGTCAATCGGCCTGCCGCGGGCAGTTGAAGGGGGCTTGGTACTCGGCAGAATGGTAGAATGATGGATCTGCGGTCGGACCAACCAATCCGAAAACATACGGTGATCGTCATCTAAGGCGATCACCGGCAAACCCTATTTAAGGCATGATAGGGACGTTATGGGTTAACGGATTGTGAAATGGGTTACGAAAAAGCGGCAATTGCATGTTGAACAAAACGTGTGGTGGGTTTACATAGGAAAATAGCTCCTTTACATACTGATATCCGTTAAACGTAACTCCCTATCTATCTGGATGATGTGGCCAGGAGATTGAAGCAAGCGGTAGGTTTGGGAAGGCGTATGGGGAAGGCCTATGTTCACTAAACGCAGCAGGGAAGGTTACCTGTCCACCATAAAAGGTAGCAAGCAGAAAACCCTGGTTTACGGCCCAAATATGTTGATGGCTGAATTAAAGCTGTCGGAGGGGACCCGAATCCCAACTCACACCCACCCCCATGAACAAACAGGGTACTTGTTGACCGGCAGGACCCGACTGTTCATTGGCGACCAGATCTACAACTGCAGACCGGGGGACAGCTGGTGCATTCCCGGTAACGCGGAACACGGTATGTATGCCATAAAAGATTCGATGTACATCGAAGTCTTCTCGCCGGTGCGGGAAGATCTTCACCCCGACACCGAGTACGCCCCATTTATTCAATCATGGAATCGATGACCACGCCGAACCAACAGAAGTCTGGATGACGGATGTCACGTCCCCCCTCTATCCCCCCCAAAAATTCACGTAAGGTTTGTCTTTTTCAGATACCATCGCATGGCGAGACTGTTGCCGATCAGCGTAAACATAATCAGAACAAACGTGGTGCAGAGAAACAGCTCCCGGTAGACATAGTCGCTGGGCAGCAGCAAAATCAGGGCAATCGACAGGGCGCCCTTGAGGCCCCCGATATTGAGGACGTGCTGCCACGACAGGGGAATCTCGCGATGAGCGGCTCGCAGCGTCCCTGAAAGCAGATACACAACGATGCTTCTGGATGCCAGGAGAATCAAGATAAACACCGGCACCTGACGCCATTGCAATGTGAACGCATGGACTCCGATGTCATTGCCGAGCAGGAAAAACAGGGCGACGTTGGCCAACATCCCCGAGAATTCCCAGAACTGGTTGAAAAATTCATCGGCCGATCGGGCTTCACGGCGGGAATGTCCGGCCGCGTAGTGGATTTTGGTCAGCATTAACGTGCCGGCCATGACCGTGATGACACCCGAGACGTGCAGGAAATGCTCGGCGACCACAAAGGCTGCATACATGGTGATCAACGGCAGGAGTGCACCGATGAAGCGGTCGTGCAGCTCATGCCAGTAGCGGCCCAGCATTCCGCCGGCATAGCCGAAAGCGCAGCCCAGCAGGATGCCGCCGCCGGTCGCCAGAACGAGCCTGAACGTCAACTCTCCCACCGAGATCCCGGTGCTTTGAAACACCGCCATGCTGAGGGTGGTGAACAGAATCACGGCGGTTCCGTCGTTTAGCAGGGACTCGCCTTCGATCAATGTGTGGAGCTTTTCCGGAAATTCGAATCGGTCGAATATGGCCGCTACCGCAATCGGATCCGTTGCCGAGATGATCGCTCCGAACAGCAAGGCATCCAGCAGGGGTATGCGGGCGATCCAGCCCACCGCCAGACCGATCAGCACCATGGAAGCGATCACGCCAACAGAAGCAAACACACCGGCTTCCACCCCGACCGATTTCAATTCGGTCCATTCGAGTTTGCGGGACGAGTCGAAAATCAGAATCGGCAAGAATACGAACAAAACGATATCCGGTGCCAGGTGTAGTTTCGGCAGGTGCAGGGCAGGGGTCCGGGTCGCGGCCCCATAGGCGATCCCTGCCAGCATAATCCAACAGATGGAAGGGATGATGGACTTTCTGAAATAATGCTCGATAGCGCTGATGCCGAGCAGGAAGACGCAACCGAAAAGAACCCAACTGATCAGCGGATCACCCATGTTCTTTAACCTGTGTTGATGTTCGCCAGAAAATTATGGATCAGCGCCGAGATTTCATCCGCGTGCCTCTCCAGTGCTAAGTGTTCGGATTCCAACAGGTGGATTTCCGACTTCGACAGATTGCGCCTGAAAACACGCGGGGCCCGGCGGTCGAACCAATCTAAGATTTCTCCTGCCGTCATAGGATAAATCAGGGGAAACGTCTGTCACTGCCGCTTGCGGAACTTTTTCCAATCTGCGAACGTCACGCCCAGAGAAAAAAAGAATATCTGGATGCGCGCCAAGGATGATGCCGGCAATGAATTTATCTGTCCTCTCAATGCGTTAAAGGACCGTGGATCCGCAACGGATGAGGAACTCGATAATTGTGTGGATAATGCCGTCGCCGGGCGATACGCCGGCAACATGGACGTAGAGGATTCGTGATACATAGAATCTTAGGTGGTGAGCCGAGCATTTACATATTCGGTCAGATCACCATCAGCGTTGTAATTGCTGAGAGTGTCCCTTCTTTTTTCTAACTGAGAGTGCCTTTCTATCTAATTTCAGTGTATAATAACGATATTGCCTGGGCCGATCCCATGGTGCCCAGGCCACATGGTCCGCAAATGGAGAACGGATAGTGAGGACACTTTCGAACTGGCTTATCCGGGGTTTAAGCATATGCCACTTCGCATGGGGCACCATTCTTCTATTGCTGGCAGCTTGGATCATCATTTCCGCATTTCACGTCCTTTCTTACATGTCCTCCGGAGCCTTTCCGACAAGACTGCTGACTGCCATGATTTTGGCTCTGTTGCATGCCGCTCCGTTTGGATTGCTGGGGTTGTGGATGGTGAGTCTGGGTCGCCGGACCTGGAAAGGGCATGTACGGCTCCGGAAGGCGCTGATCGTAACACATGGCCTGTTGCTGCCGCCCGGGCTTCTGGCGGTGATACTCGGTTTCTATGGCATGCGTGCCGCGGAGCGTAGTGCCAGCCAGGGCGGTGGTCTGTTGAGCCCTTACGCCGTCGTCCCTCTGCTGATCGGCGTGCCTTTGGTGCTGTTGGCTTTGCTGGCCATAGCATCGGCGCTGACGATAGTTCCGAAGCAGGGAACATCGCCCTGAGTGTAGCGATTTTCCGAATGGCGTTCCGATTCCTTTTTCGATCAACCTATCACCGCAACGGCGCAGAGGTCGGATGTCGGATGGCAGAGGACAGAAGTCAGATGTCGGAGGTCGGATGTCCGAGGTCGGATGGCAGAGGACAGAAGGCAGAGGACACACGGGCCAACGGGCCCACCCCTCGATCCCGCCAGGGGGGGATTCGGGGAAAAATGCAGTTCCTTTGCGTCCTCCGCGACTCTGCGTTCATCGTTTCCATATTTCTGCAAAAAGAACACATTAAGGACAAATAGCATATAAAGGAACTGTCGGATGACCAACATCGAGGAAGATAAAACCAGGGTGATAACCTCGCAGCGGGACCCAGGCCGCAAATATTCTGAAGAGACCCGCGTGGCGGACTGGTATCGTGACCTCAAGCAGCAGCTGACATCCCTGGGACCGTACCTGAAGGCCGGCCGCATCGTGACCTTTCAGAACATCGCTCCTGAAGAAAAAGCCTTTTTCGAGGAGATGGTCGGCATCATTCGTGTTCCGGAAGCGGTTTGCGCCGTTTTTATCCCCCCAAGCATTGTCCAGCAGGCGATGTGGCCGGGCGCTGGTGAGCGGCAATCTGACGAAACGACCGGGCTGTACAGCATTTCGCCGGACGCCGGGGCTGTCGCCGCACAGCGCTGCGGTTCGTCATCGACCATCGTAAATGCTCTTTTCACTTTTCCGCCCCTGACGCCCGGGGTCGACGTCTACGAAGAGGGCCGCCTGCTGGCCGGCTATGCATTCAAAGACCATCGGGAGTGTGCAAGTGGGCTGTCCGACATCCTGAACACCTATCTTACATGATGGGGCTGACCGATGAACGACGTCATACGTGAGAACAGGAATCGGACCACGGCGAAACGTGCCGGAGCTCTTTACGGAATGTTTATCGGTGATGCACTGGCCATGCCGGTTCACTGGTACTACGACCGCCGGGCACTTCTCAGGGATTACGGTTACGTATCGGACTTTCTCTCTCCCCAAAACCCACATCCGGACAGCATTCTCTGGCGATCGTCCTTTTCTGCGATCAATGCGAAAGGAGAAATTCTGCACAGTCAGGCCCGGTATTGGGGCCAAAAAAATGTTCACTACCATCAGTTTCTCGAGGCCGGCGCGAATACCCTGAACGTCAAGATCAGCCAACTGCTTCTGGAATCGCTCCGTGAAAACGGCGACTACGTTGCGGAAGATTTTCTGGAACGATATATCACCTTCATGACGACCCCCGGAAAGCACCGGGACACCTACATCGAAGAATGTCACCGTAATTTTTTTACCAATTACGCCAAAGGTCTTCCCCCGGATGAATGTGGGGTCGATGAAAAACACATCGGGGGCCTTGTCGGGATCGTTCCCATCGTGGTTTTCTACCAGGACCTGCCGGACCGGGCCAGAGCGGCTGCCCTGGAGCATCTTGCCTTGACCCATCCGGGCCCCAAGATGACGACGGCGGCGTTGCTGTTCATCGATCTTCTACTGAACGTTCTCGCAGGAACACCGCTCCGGAAGGCCATCACAGATCACATCGGCGCCCGAAAACACCCCCTGGCGCTGTATCCCTTCATGACGTGGATGGCAGAATCGGACGAGATCGTCATCGGCCGGCGTTTGAGTACGGCCTGCTACGTGGAACACGCGGTTCCTGCCGTTGTTTACCTTGCCCTGAAATATCATGATGACCCGGAAAAGGCGCTGATCGTCAACACCAATCTCGGAGGAGACAATGCGGGGCGCGGTGCCGTGCTTGGCGCGCTGTTAGGAGCGGCCCACGGCGTTGAAAGCTTCCCGCGGCGCTGGGTCGACGGTCTGTTGGATCCGCCTGTGGAGATACAGAGAGCTGAAAGCTCAAGGCTGAAAGTTGAAAGCCGGCTCACGGGTAACGGACGCACGAAATCACGAACCCACCGGCCAACCGGCAAACCGGCAAACCGGCCCACGGGCAAACGGGCCCACGGGCAGACGGGCTAACGGAACTCTTCCATGAGACTCCCGAATAACGACGTTGTCATCATCGGAGGCGGTATCGCCGGATTGAGCTGCGCACGCCGTCTGAACACCGAAGGTATCCCATTCACAGTGCTGGAGGCATCCGACCGGATCGGCGGGCGTGTTAAAACGGACCGTCACGACGGTTTCCTTCTGGATCACGGGTTTCAAGTGCTGCAAACCGCCTACCCGGAGGCAAAGCGGGTGCTGGATTACCGACAGCTGGACCTGCATGCGTTTGCCCCCGGTGCCATGTTCCAGGTCGCCGGAAGACGTTTTACCGTTGCCGATCCGCTACGGCGGCCCAGGGATGTGATCGGCACCATCACCGCGCCCATCGGGACTTTCGTGGACCGGATACGGTTGGCCAGGCTGACCCATCGCGTGACCACGGAAGGATTTGAAGACCTGTTCCAGCAGCCTGAGTCCACCGCCATGCAATTTCTCCAAGCCGAGGGATTTTCCAAAACCATGATCGCGCGTTTTTTTGTGCCCTTCTTTGGAGGGGTCTGCCTCGACCCTGAGATCCGGGCTTCCAGCCGCGTGCTGCAGTATGTACTCCGCATGTTTGCTCAAGGGGATGTGGCGCTGCCGGCAATGGGCATGGAGCAGATTCCCCGTCAACTGGCCAGTGATCTTCCCGCCGAAATCCTTCGAACCAATGTTCGAGTCCGGCAGATTGCCGACAATGCGGTCACGATGGAAGATGGTTCCGTTCTTTCGCCCCGCGCTATCGTTGTGGCAACCGAGGGCCCCGAAGCGGACAGGCTGCTGGGAATACCCCGGAGTCGCGGATCCATCTCCGAAACATGTCTGTATTTTTCATGCGATCGCGCCGAATGGCATCCGCCGTTTCTGGTTCTCGATGCTGACGGCACCGGCCCGATCAACAACGTCGCTTTTCCCAGTGCGGTGTCCCCGGCCTACGCACCTTCCGGCAAAACATTGGTTTCCGTCGTCGTACTCGGTCATCCGGACGCGGGCGAATCGCACTTGCTCTTCCGTGTGAAAGATCAGCTCGTTGACTGGTTCGGCAGTGAGGCAGCCGCCTGGGAGCACCTGGCCACCTTCCGGATGGTCCATGCTCTGCCCGACCAGTCCCCGCCTACGGCCGATCCAAACACCCCGATACCGATGGTGCGTCCCGGCCTCTTTGTGGCCGGCGAACACGGCAGCTTGCCGGGTATTCAGTGGGCCATGCTCTCCGGGCGAAAAGCCGCCGAGGCGGTCATTGATTGTTTGGGATAGATAGACGGTATCGGACGTTCGAGAATATCCGACTCAGGAGAAACGGTGCGGCCTCGGATGACATTCTGGATGCTATGGTTCTGGCTGTGACGGCCAGGCTCGCAAACTCAACAGCATCCACCCTGCCGCAGAATCCGGCGAAAGATGATGAAGGACTGCCCATGGAAATTGTGTACGCTCTGCCGTGATTGGGACCGAGGGTTCAGGGGCTCAGGGAGTCAACAGTTCCAGGAATTCGAAGGTTCGAGTGCTGTTACTCAGGGAGGGTCCGAGGGGTCAAGAGGTCAAGTGAAGAGCTTAATAACTGCCACCAAAAGATAATTGCAGAGGATACTAACTGAGTTGAAATCAGGAATACCGGGGAAGATCAAAGAATATTCTAGAATTTATATGAACCCACACAACGCTAAGAATTTCTAAATAATCTCTTGACCCCTTGACCCCTTGAATTCTAAATTCCAACCAAGTCAAAAAACAAATCAGGACTCTCACGCTGCATCCCATTAACGGAGCATGACCCCATGTCTGAACTGATGCCCGCCCTGTTTGTCGGTCACGGCAGCCCGATGAATGCCATCGAAGACAATGAGTTCAGTCGGGGTTGGACAGCCGTGGGGAAAGAACTTCCCCGCCCCCGAGCTATCCTTTGTGTCTCGGCCCACTGGGAGACGACGGGAACCCGGATTACGGCCATGGATGCACCGTCCACCATTTATGATTTCGCCGGATTTCCCCAACCGCTGTATGAACGACGGTATCCTGCACCCGGGGCACCGGATCTGGCCCGCAGCATCAAACAGGCAATTTCAGATACGGTGGTTCACCTGGACTACGGCTGGGGACTGGACCATGGATCCTGGTCGGTATTGGGCCGGATGTACCCTGAAGCGGATATCCCGGTCCTGCAGCTGAGTCTCGATTTCGACCAGCCGCCCGCGTTTCACTATCGGCTGGGGCGGAACCTGAAACACCTCCGCCGCCAGGGTGTCCTGATCATGGGAAGTGGCAATATGGTGCACAACCTGCGGGTTTCAAGATGGGACGATACCGCCTTTGACTGGGCGAAGGAGTTCGATGCCAAACTGGCCGCGCTGATCCTGGAGGGTGATCATTCCGCGCTTGTCTCCTACGAAACACTGGGCAGCACCGCCCCCAAGGCCATACCCACCAACGAACATTTCCTGCCGCTGCTGTATGTACTGGCGCAGCAGGAACAATCCGACACAATTTCCTTTTTCTGTAAAAAAGTCACCATGGGGTCCATTTCCATGCGATCCGTATTGATCGGTTGATGGCATCACCTGAACCGAGCATGGCGGAGCCTTTGACATTTAAAGAAACAAGGACTAATATAAATTATTGTATAAATTATAAAAGTTTTGTAGAAAACGTTATTGGGATCGGATTTAACTCAGCCTCATATTCCTCTCGCCTGAATTAGATTTTCTTCTGATGATATCCCCATGGAACTTCAGCTGATTGGTCCATGGTTTTTTTGGAAATCAAGCACCTCGATTTAACTTCAACAGCGCTAGCCGCAGGTGGGAGCCTATCATGCTACAACGATACGACATCGCCATGAATGATCAGACAGATCGACTTTCAATCGAAGAATATGCTGTTCTCGATACAAAATCACGCAAGCGTATCAGCTACCCCACCGTCGAGGGGACGTATTCCCTCATATACAAGGTTTCATTCGATGGCAAAGACATCCGCGCTGCCATAAAAACGGGGCAGAAGGCACTGATTTCAGTTCTCCGAACGGAAGATTTCTACCCTATCGGATCCTGCGCCGCGATTATCGCCGATAGAGTGACCGGTTTGCTCAATGGCGATCCGGGGCTGGATTCTGAAGTCCGTTTTGATGATCGAAGCCTTATTGAGGGTTATGAGGAAGGGTAGAGCGACGGCCTGGGCGTTACACCCGTTCTGTGCCTTAGGGGTCGATATCCCTGTTGCTATTTGTCCAAACAGGGATTAATTTCTTGCTATCCGATAAATTGCTGATTCATGGTGTCAGTTTAGTTTCTTTCTGAAGGATCAATGTATATATCGCATGAGCATCCTCCAGTTGGAAGATGAAAATTATAAGAAAGGAGGATGTTGTTATGGCTAATGGAACTGTGAAGTGGTTTGACGAACGGAAAGGTTTCGGATTCATTGAGCAGGAAGACGGTCCGGATGTGTTTGTTCATCATTCGGCAATTAACGCCACCGGCTTTAGGAGTCTCAATGATGGCGACCGGGTTACCTTTGACATCGAGCAGGGCCAAAAAGGTCCTTCTGCTGTAAATGTCACCGTCGTTTAGTGTGCCATTCCGTGTAACAAGGGCATCCTCTCAGATAAAGAAGATGCCCTTGTTTTATATTCACTGCCAGGTCCATGCGTGCAATTCAGGCGCGGGATTGTGGAAAAGTCGTTCCCATTATCCAATGGTCATCAAATAAAGCTTTACAGTCGGAGTTCAGACTGATAGCTTCGCGCAGACTTAGTGTTCCTGGATGAAATCGAAAAATATCGTGAGCCCCGGAATGTATCCGGGGCTTTTTTTATGGAACACGGAAAGAAGGAATGAATGAATTTCGAAGTATTTAATCTCCACCCCGCTGTTACAGCGGGCGTGCGTGCGGCGGGATTTGCCGTGCCGACCCCGATCCAATCCCGGGCCATACCGCCGATTATGGCACGTAACGACATTATGGGTCTGGCCCAGACCGGTACCGGGAAAACCGCCGCGTTTGCCCTGCCGATCCTGGATCATCTGGTGAGACAGCCGCGCAGCTGTGCGGGCGCCCTGATCGTTGCCCCGACACGTGAACTGGCTGAGCAAATAGCCCAGGCCATCGGGACCTTGGGACGAAAAACCGGGCTTAAGACAGCTACCATATATGGCGGTGTGGGTTTCAATCCACAGTTTCAGAAACTTAAACGGGGCGTGGATATCATCGTCGCCTGTCCCGGACGGCTCCTGGATCATTTGGGCCGTGGCACCGTGGACCTCTCCGGCGTCGAAATACTGGTTCTGGACGAGGCGGACCAGATGTTCGACATGGGCTTTCTGCCCGACATCCGCAGGATCCTGAAACATCTGCCGAAAAAAAGGCAGAACCTGCTCTTCTCAGCGACCATGCCGCACCAGATCAGAAAGCTGGCCAAGGACATGTTGCGTGATCCGACCATTGTCCAGGTGGGAAACACCGCGCCGGCGGAAACCGTAAGCCACGCGCTCTACCCCGTCGCAGCCCACCTGAAAACACCGCTGCTGATGAAACTCCTGGACCAAACACAGGCCGACTCGGTCCTGGTGTTTACCCGCACGAAGCATCGCGCAAAACGGCTGGGTGAGAAACTGGTCCGGAAGGGCTTTCGGTCGGCATCTATTCAAGGGAACCTCTCCCAGAGGAGGCGACAGGCCGCACTGGACGGATTCCGAAACGGCACCTACGAAGTTTTAGTAGCCACCGACATCGCCGCCCGGGGCATCGATGTCCGCAAGGTATCCCATGTCATCAACTATGACATACCGTCCACCCCGGAAGCGTATATCCACCGCATCGGCAGAACCGGGCGGGCGGCCAATACCGGCGAGGCCTTCACCCTTATGACCAGTGAAGATAATAACATGGTAAAGGCCATTGATCGCATTATCGGTACTCCGGTCGAACGCCGGACGATCGAAGGGTTTGATTACAAGGCGCTACTGCCTGCCGGGACGCCACGGAAAACCCGGCCTCCGCGACGGCCGGCGGCTGGACGCAAGCGGGGCAGATCTCAGAAATCCTGGGCGGGAAACCGGAAACAGCGTGGGCCGAATTTCCAGCTCAAGCCAGGTTCCGTATTTGGCTAGGTTAGATAGAATCGGTGCTCAGGTCTGTCGCACTTGGAACTAGAACCCGAACCCCATCCGCCCGACATACTCATGTTCTCCTTCTCCTTTCAGGCGCAGCACCACCCCTTCGCCGGAGGACACCGCTTCGCCCGTGATGCCGGATATGGTGACAAAATGGGTGACCAGAACAATCGGCTCCCCGTCCGTGGGCTGGTTGGCCAGAAACGCCCGCAGGGCCCTCAGGTTGGGCTCGCGGTTTTGGGGCAGCTCGAAGAAGGAATTAAGGGCCGTCAGCTCGCTGACAGGACCCAGGTCCATGAGCCGTGCCGTCTCGAGACAGCGGCACCACTGGCTGGAGTATATCCGGGCGGATGCAATTCCCCGGTCGCGCAGCCATCGGCCGATGTGGCGGGCCTGAGAGCGCCCCTCATCGTTGAGGTTCCGCTGGGTGGTGCAATCGCCGATGGTGAAATTGGCAGGGTCCCCCCCGCCCGGTGCATAGGCATGGCGAATCATCAGCACATAACCGCCGGATTTAAGCTTCTCGACAAGTGTTCCACCATCGGCGGCGTCGACTGCGACAACCGGTAGCAGGCATCCATAAAGCATAAGTGATAGAGTTATTTTCCACAACATAGCACTCTCCCTCCCCGGCGTCAGACAATCCTCCGCCATTCCAGGTCGTTATGTCTGATAGTGATGTTCCCGCGGTCATCGATGAACAGCCTGTCGGCATCCGGTGAGAAACGGATGGCATCCACCGGTCCGGTCCGTTTCGCCTTTCTTGCCTGATGGCGTATCCGGGTTTCAAATTGATTCAGATCGGCCCCCCAGATTGCAAAGGCAAAGTGGGTGTTCGGAAACCGCTTCAGTATGCGGCGCAGCTTTGATGTCCCGATGCTGCCGGCTTCCCCACAGAAGACGGGATCTCCGGATTCCATGTGCACCAGGTCGGGTTTGTACTTGTGGTCGATACCCGTTTCGACCTGCAGGTCTGGGTACTCGGGAAGATAAAGCGCCCAGAGCAATGCTTTCATGATGACGTGCCGCGCGCTCTCCACCGGCTTTTTTATCAGGATGAGTTTCTGATCGCCGACACGGAATGTAAATTTGCGTTTGATCAACAGGTCGCTGTCCATAGAAGTATAGAAGACATTGGGCACGGGCATGTCAAGGTGGACATGGAATAACTTACCGACAAGCCGGGAGATCGGGTATTTTGGCATCCTTATTTCACTCCGATGGGTAGATTGCGTAACGATATCACCTTGGTAAAATCATCGGAATCGGTATCGGGTTCGGAATCGGTATCGACGATATAGCCGGCCATCCTGTTTCGATCCCGATTGCGATTCCGATCGCGATATCATGTCGTTATCTGGCTTTTTCGACGTAGATTTTCTCAACATAATGATATCTGCTTTCAACATTTGACAGTTGCGACCGGTAGGGATACCACTATTGCGTACCGTCCGTTTCGAACTTGAACCTCTGCAACCTGTCCAGGAGGTGCATCGAATGAAAAAAATAGCCCTGTCGTTGTGCATCCTGATTCTGATGGGTCTTCCCGCACTGGCGCAGGAGCCCACCAACCGCATCAGAATTGCTGTTAAAGAGTTCCCCCCCTTTGTTTTCAAAGACGGAAGGGGCTTTTGCATCGATATGGCAAAAGCGATCTGTGAGCGGAATGGATTGATACCGGAGTTCGTCTATTATGGTTCAGTGCAGGAGGTCCTGAACGCGGTTGAAAGCGGTGAGTGCGATATCAACTTCTCGGGTCTCACTATTACCGCAGAAAGGGAAAAACGGGTTGATTTTTCGCATCCGTTTTTCGATTCGGGTCTGATCGTGGCGGTGAAAAAAGTTGCTGATACCCGAATCCACGATCTGGTCCTGAAGATTTTGAGAGTTATTGGGTATTCCCTGGTGATATTTGCCATCGGCCTCACGGTGGTTGCCCATGCGATCTGGTTTCTTGAAAAAAGCGACAAAGACCCAAGAAGTTTTCCCACCCGGTACAGCGAGGGCATTGTGGACGCTTATTGGTGGGCTATCGTTACCATGACCACCGTCGGATACGGCGATAAGTGCCCGAGGAAAATTATCGGCCGTTTGATCGCTTCTGTCTGGATGATTATCGGCATCGTCTGGTTCGCCGCATTCACGGCAACCCTGACCTCTTCATTGACGGTCAGTCAAATCGACCCCGGGGAGATCAAAGGACTCCAGGACCTCTCAGGGAAACAGGTGGCGGTGATCAAGGGGACGACCAGTGAAGACTTCATGCGTTACTATGATGTCACCGTCATGGGGACCGAGACCCTGGATGATTTGATTCGAAGTCTTCAATCCGGGGCCGCCGATGCCGTCGTGTATGATGCCCCGGCCTTGATGTATACGGCAAAAAGAGACCCTTCGATCCAAGTGGTCGGTGAGATGTTCGACGAACAGAAATACGGTGTGGTGTTCCCCCAGCATATCCAGAGTCCCTACGAGGAAATTTTCGATTTGGGCATTCTCGAAATGAAAGGAAGCGGGGAATACCGGAAAATTTACAACAAGTGGTTTTGAGCCGGTTGTTTTCTTTTATCTGCCGGAATTGACAGAGGTGTTACCCGGCAATATCTTTCAGCCAAATTAAACCCGCTATATTCTTAACATTCTGAAATAAAATACTAAATTAACTCAGTGAATCATCAGGACCGCTTTTACTGTTGCGGTTAAAGGAGACATATCATGAAAGCTATTGTCGCATGTTTACTCATACTGGCGTTTTCCTCCACCGCCGGCGCTGCCGGCAAGGTGGTGTCGTACCAGGTTAGCGGAGAACCCTACGAAGGATACTATGTCAGCCCCTCGGCCGACGCCCCCCTGGTGCTGCTTATTCATGACTGGGACGGCCTGACCGATTATGAAGTCAAACGCGCCGACATGCTGGCCGATATGGGATATGCGGTTTTCGCCGCCGACCTGTTTGGGGTCGGGGTGAGGCCGACCGAAGTCAAGGACAAACGCCAGCACACCGGCGAGCTCTACAAGGACCGGAACAAAATGCGCGATCTGCTCCGGGGAGCACTTTATGCGGCAAAATCCAATGGCGCCAATGTCAATAACGCGGTGGCCATGGGATACTGTTTCGGCGGGGCCGCTGTGCTCGAATTCGCCCGGTCCGGGGCGGAGCTGAAAGGCTTTGTCACGTTTCACGGCGGATTGGCCACACCCCAAGGGCAGGACTACTCCAAAACAAAAGGGAAACTGCTGATTCTGCACGGGACGGCCGACGCGAACATTACCATGGACCAGTTTGCCCGGCTTGCCGGGGAACTGGAGGCCGCCGGCGTTTCCCATGAAATGATTACCTACAGCGGCGCGCCCCATGCGTTTACCGTGTTTGGCGGCAACCGGTACCGGGAAGATGCCGACAAGAAATCGTGGAAACGATTTACGGAATATCTTTCCGAGACATTGAAATGACGGATCGCAGACGGGCAGCCGCTGAGATCTTACGGAGGGGTGAAGCTTTCACGAAATCCCTAAGGTATGGTTGTTTTATTGTTGACCAGGGTGGTATCCAGCCAGCCGTATACATCCACCTCGAGATTTTCACCGGATAAATGCTGGTATTCGGTTTTCAGATAGGTGCCGTTCATTTTAATATAGAACCGTCTGTAGGGATTGCGTTTGAGGACCCGAACCAGCATGGAATAGATGCCGATCCGGTTTAGCTGTTCGGCCAATGCGGATACCAGCTTTCCGCCGATCCCTTGCCGCTGAAAATTTTTCAGCACATAAAGCGTGTAGATTTCACCGCCGTAGATGTTATTGCCGTTTCTTTCGAGGCCTCCGGTAGTGAAACCGATAACCCTACCGGCATCTTCGGCCACTAAACTGGTGAACTGGTTGCTGTCGAGCTGATTCACAAACGCTTGTTCATGTGTCGGAGCCGACATTTCGAATAAGTAGTCGTAGGGCAGCACACTCAGGTAAGTATCACGCCATGTCTGCACATAGATACGCGACATGGTGTGCAGATCGGCTTTTTGAGACGGCCGAATCACCATGACCTGTTTCCTTCACATGAGAACACGCTATGCCTTTCAAAACACTGGACGAAAAAGAGATTCAACGGCTCAATCGGATCCAGCGCGAGCGGTTCGACGAACTCGTGGAACGGTTCGAACCACCACTGCCGGAAGGTGTTCCCGAGCGGTTGAGCCGGATTGTCGCCGCTGCCGGAATCCGAAACGGGGAGGTGGTACTGGACGTGGGCACGGGAACCGGCATCCTTGTGCCCCTGCTTCAATCATACCGGCCGGGCCGCATTTACGCCTGCGATCTTGCCGGAAAGATGCTGAAGCGGTTGCGCAAGAATTATCCCGGTGTCGAGACGATTTTGTCGGACGTCCGTGACCTGACCTTGCCGGATGCACGCATTGACGTGGTGTTTATCAATGCGTGCTACCCCAATATTGTCGACAAGGCCGGTGCGTTTAAAAATGTCGCCAGGATGATGACGCCGGCCGGTCGCCTGATTATCAGTCACCCGCTCGGCAAACGGTTTGTCGACCGCTTGAGACGAAACTCCCCCTTTCCCTTCGATGACTTCCCGGAAAAATCAGAAGCGGAACAGCTGTTCTCTCCATACAGGTTTCGAGTCGAAATGCTGGTCGACGAGCCGGAGTTGTACATTCTGACGCTTCGCCGCCCTTCGACGGTGCTCAGGACAAGCAGACCCACCAGACAGCAATAGCTACTATACTATAGCGATTGTCAGAATTCCGTTCCGAAACCTGGCCCCAATCTTCAATCGCAACCTATTTATGGCAACTGTTATAAACCAATTCGCTCAAAAATTTCATGAAATATTTGAGCTAAAAGTCATTCTCCAACACCAATCGATACCTGGGTTTGCCGGAGCGCAATTTTTCCATGGCGTCGTTGACTTGTGACATGGGAAAGGTCTCGGTTACCGGTTCGATGCCGTGGCGGGCGGCAAACTCGAGCATATTGGCGATCAATGCAGGACTTCCGAGAGGCGATGCGCCAACAGACCTCTGGCCGATGAGCAACGGAAAAAAAGCCGCTTCCACTGAAGGTACCGCCCCAACCAGGTGCAGTTTCTCCTTTGGACTCAGTGTGTTGACATAAGCATCCCATGGAAGCGGGACGTTGACCGTCGACAGGACCATATTGAAATGTCCGGCCAGTTTTTCCAGTGCCCCGGTGTCGCGGGAATTGACGAAATGGTGCGCGCCCAGTTGCCGGGCCTCGTCTTCTTTGTCCGGGCTTGTGGAAAATGCGGTGACTTCGCACCCCCAGGCGCGCAAGAACCGGAGGGCCATGTGTCCAAGGCCCCCGATCCCGACTACGCCGACCCGATCGGTGGGACGGATGTTGTTTTGAACGATGGGATTGAATACCGTGATACCGCCGCAAAACAGGGGCCCGGCCGTACCTGCATTGACGCCCTCGGGAAGCGGGATCACCCATCCCTTGTGGGCGCGCACAAGGTTCGCGAAACCACCATGTCGGCCCACGATGATGCCCTGGGCATCGGGACAGAGGTTGTGATTGCCGGACATGCACTGCGCGCATGTCATGCAGGACTGGGAGAACCATCCGATACCGACTGTTTGGCCGACGGCCAGATGGGTCACCCCCGGGCCGGCGGATTTGATTTTTCCGACGATTTCGTGTCCAGGCACAAATGGGAATTGCGTCATCTGCCATTCGTTGTCGAGCATGCTCAGGTCGCTGTGGCAGATGCCGCAATGACTCACGTCGATGTCGACCTCATCGTAACCAATGTTTCCAAGTTCATATTCAAAGGGCTGCAGAGACCCAGCGGCCTCGTTGGCTGAATAAGCTTTAACAAACATGTTGTATCTTCCTTGTTCTTTTGAGGTTTTTTGAACTGAAGTACAGAAACTGCTGTTCTACAGAATAATTGAACACTAGGGTCCGAGGACCCAAGGGGTCAAGGGTTCAAGTGTTCTTTTTTTTACCCTTTTATTTGTGTGTTTAGCTTTTTCCTCGACCACTTGAATCCCTGGTCGCCTTCGGCGCCACCATAGGTTTACCCGCCCGCCACAGGCGGATAAACCTATGGTGGGCGGGTAAACCTTGAGTCCTTGGCCCCTTTTAAAACAACCTCATTCAAATGGAATGACAGCTTTGTTACCCGAAACATAGAAGTTAATTTGATAAATTGCTGGAATTTCAATATCCGCCGGTCGAATTGCAAACAGCATCAGCTCGAAGGTTTTGGATGCGATGACATGAATCTAATATTTCTTGAACTTGGAAAGGCCTCCCTGGTTATCCGCTTGAAGCCAACTTAAGTCTTCCGCGGTCCGGGTAGTATTTGAATTCCTGCTTGGTAATGGACCTGTACTCAATGTTTACTACCCTGCATGCCGACCTTTTCCAGTAAGCGGCCGGCGATTGCGGTACCGCTCAAAAACGCACCTTCAATTCTCGAATTGGCGCACCAGTCTCCGCATATGCCGATGCCTTCCTTTTCGCTCCAGAGACATTCTTCGTCCAAGGCAGGGGATGCGGCGGCAAATGGCCACAGGCGCGTTTTGACGGTTCGGGGATGGAGCCGCGGCACATCGGTCAAATGAAAAAAAGATTCGAGCAGCGTATCGGCGATCTCGTCGGAATCTGCTTCCATGTTATCGATTGTCCAGTCATTGGCCGCATGCAACATCCAGATTTCGGAGGTCGAGCGAGCTGGCTTACTGTTGTTTCGTGCAGCCCAGGAGAGCGGCGTGCTGTTAAAAAACAGCCCGTCATAGGGAAGGGATACCGTCTTATTAAAAACGGCCATCAACGCCCAGCAGGGAAGCATTCGAACGCCGGATGCCACAGACACAAATTCGGATCCGGATGGAAGCAAAGAGATGGCCTGTTTGGCCGGGGTCGCGATGATTACGGTATCGAAGGTCTCATCCGGGTCTTTGTTGGTGTGGACGAGTCGCCATGTTCCATCATATTTTTCAATACCACTCACCTCACATTTACGCCGGATGTTCAGACCAGTTGACAGATGTTCAGCCAAACGATTCATGCAGGGCGTGCCGACATATCTATCCAAAGATGTGGCCACTGATCGAATTTCCCCTGGAGCATCCACAGAGGCCAGTGTAGCCTCCCAACGGGAAACAATTCCCTCCTGGATCCATGATGTCACATGCCGGCGAAATCGAGCGTCTCGGGCGGTAAAGTACTGGGCGCCGGTATCGACGCATGTGCCCTTCCATTCCAATGCACCCATCCGACCACCGGGCTCACGAGATTTTTCAAATACCGTAACTCGGTGGCCGTGGTCCGATAACACAGTGGCCGCCCTTAACCCGGAAAGACCGGCCCCAACGACAGCAACCGACAAATTGGGGATCAGGTCTTCTTTTGGTCGATCTACCATTCTTTTTACAGGCGACCACTACGGCGTAATCTATTTGTTACCATCCCGTGGTACACTTTTGCCAACACGGGGCGAATCAACGGAAGGCCGATAAGCCATGCCAAAGGTTTCAACAGGGGCACTTTTTTCAAGAGGAGAATGTAGGCATCCATTTCCGAAAGTACCTGATGACGTTCATCTTGTACATGCAGTTCCGTCAACGCTTTGTGGGGGTCGATGCCGATCTCCCGCAGGAGCGCTTCCTGGCCTGTAATATCAAACCAGCGTATATCAGCACCTTTGCTGCCCAAGAGTTTTTCATATTGCGCCCGGTCTCTGACACACGAGGGGCACGCACCGTCATAAAAGACCGTCACCCCTCCCGTATTTTCGTGGCGCTGAATCTTCGCCCGGGCCATCGTCGCACCCCCATTGCCTTGTAGATTCGGTAGCACATCAACCAATTGTAACATAGTAATTATTCGCGGGGGGTGAGGCAAACCGGAACCCATGGACAGTCGGTCCTTTGAGCTTACCTTTGGTTATCAAATCCCGTTTTTCTATAACCTGACAATGGTATTCTCACCGAGGGGGAAACATGCAAAAAACATGGTCCTACAAGAACTATGAAATCAAGGAAGGCTTGAAACCCGGGAGTGCGAAGTTCCGCTATTTTTTTTCCGTCGCAAAAGGCGATGAGAAAAAATGCCATTATTGCGTCTGGATAGCGAATGATGCCCTGTCCCGGTTTGATCCATCCAAAGATTTTAAGGCCATAATCTCTTCACAGTCGGAGACCTGGAGGGAGTGGGTCGAAGCCAAGATCGATGCCGAAGACTTCAGAAACCGGGCGTTGAAGATCGATGCCGCCGGCCAGGAGGAGATTAATCTTTCGGCGGCGAAAGAGCATGTGCCGTTGGATTGAGCCGACCCGCTGATGCACCCGAGCAACGAATGCCTCTCACGGCATCCCTGCGCGAGAATGACCATAAGGAGCCTCGCATGTCGAATGAGCATATACAAGACCGGGCCGCAGGCGCCATTATGGGCGCATTTATCGGCGATGCATTGGGGCTTGGTCCTCACTGGTATTACGACCTCGACGAGCTTCGCCGGGATTACGGCGATTGGATCGACGAATATACCGATCCAAAGCCCGGTCGGTATCACAGTGGATTGAAGGCCGGCCAGCTCTCACAGGCCGGGTTTATTCTCACCCTCATGGTGCGATCTCTGGTTGATTGCGGCAAATACGACGCTGAAGACTTTTGCCGGCGCCTGGACGAAGAGCTTTTTCCGTTTCTGGACGGCAAGCCGTTCAGCGGGCCCGGCGGATATACCAGCCAATCGATACGCGATGCATGGCGTAAACGGGTGGAGCGGAAACTGCCGTGGGGCCAAATCGGCGGGCATGCGGACACCACCGAAGCCATCGAACGGACCCTTGCCATTGCCGTCCGTTACGCAATGAATCCTGCCAAGCTTGCGGTGGCTATTGCCGGCAACACCGTTCTCACCCAGAGTGATGACACCATCGTTTCAATGACCGTGGCCTTTGGCGCGGCGCTGGGTCTCCTGGTGCAAGGGGAGCCTTTCGACAGAAACCTGTCGGGAAAACTCATGGCGCTGGTAAAAAGCGGCGATCTCCCATTCCACGCCGTGACCCACGGAAATCTGGAGCCGCCCCGTCCCGGCGATCCCGACCCGCCACGGGCAGGCCGATTTGCATCCCCGGACGCGTTGCTTACGCCGTCCTACATGGCTTCCGCAGCGGCTGACCCGGACATCCGGATAGAGCCGGCGTGGAAGGTATCTTTGGTCTATGGGATGCCCTGCGCCATTTACCACATGCTTCCGGCCGCTTATTACCTGGCGGCCCGCTTTCATGACAATTTCGAATCCGCCGTTCTCCATTCCGTGAACGGCGGCGGTCAAAATCAGGCGCGGACCATTATCACCGGCACGCTTGTTGGCGCTCAAACCGGATTGTCAGGGATTCCTCGCCGATTCATCGATGGGCTCGAATCGGGAGAACTCCTAAAGGCATTGGCCATGGAGCTGGCATTGCAGCTCACTGATCTGTGATCTCCCTCCGTAGCAATACCCCAGGAAAGCGTTTGTGAGAGCGGATCAGATGTGCCACAGCTCGGTGAACGGGCCGTTTTCACCGAAGACCGGATCCTGTTCCGGAAGCGGCACCCGGGCGATGTTGCGGTCGACCTGCGGCCGTTCCCCGGCTTTTCCATAATTCATATCCCAGTTCTGCCCATCCGGGTATGCACCGACCACTCGGAAATTGAGACTTGCCCCCAAATTTTTATGGGCAACCCCTGCCGGAATGACGATTACATCCCCTATTTTCACCTTGTATATCGATCCCGTCGGTCCTCCCAGCTGAACCCGTGCTTTCCCGCTGGTGACACCCAACACCTCGTGGGCGGTGGAATGGTAATGGTGGACCCCGAAAATGCCGTTTCGCCAGGATCCGCTCCAGCGGTGGGAATCAAACAGCTCCTCAACGACCCGGGCCGGATCGCGGGCAGGTAGTTCAATCGTCCCCTTGTAGAGTAGCAGCGGCAAACGGCCATTGTTTGGGAATATACCGTCGTCGGAGATTAGAATATGGACGATCTTCTCGGTGGGAGTCTTCGAAAGCATTGGTTGATCCATTCCAACATGATATAGGAAAACAGATAAACAATATCAAACTAAAATAAAGTCTTAAAGGCGGTTCTGGCAACCCGCGAATGGTGAAAGAAGACTCTCATGGGCGGCAGGTTTGGAAAATATGGCGATGTAAAGCGAAAAGCGGTCCTGAGGAAAAGCAGGATCAGAAAAGGGCGCATGAGAAAGAGTTCTGTGCCGAGACGGAAGAAGAGATCAAGTAGAAGATAACGAGTCGGGATTCACTCTCCCGGGTGAAGGGAATGATACAAGCGACCTCGACAGTCATCGACTCCCACGCGCATTGCGGCGTCATTGACCGCAGTATGCCGCAGTCGTACGAAGACTACATCCGGGATGCAGGCGGAACGAATATCGGCGGGGTCGCTTTTTTCTCGCCTGTTATGGAGATATATGACCGGTATGATTTTCATTTTACCGACAGCCCGGAGTGGCGTCGACGTCGACAGCAGAGCAATGCGTATCTGCTGTCATTGAAACCCAAAGAACTCACCGTATATCCTTACTTTTTCATCTGGAACGACTTTGCGGTGGATCAGCTGAAGGCATCACACTGCGGCGTCAAGTGGCACCGTCACGACAACGAGCCGGTGTACTGCTACGACGATCCTCAGTGCCCCAGCGCCATTGGTGAGATTCGACGCAGGAATTTACCGGTGGTGCTGGAGGAGGAGTTCGGCAACACGCTGCGATTTATCCGGGAACTTGCCGTTGGCGTTAGGGTGATCATCCCGCATCTGGGCATGCTCAACGGCGGTTTTCGTGCCATCGCCGAAGCAGGGCTGTGGGAATTGGACAACGTGTGGGGAGACACCGCGCTGGCGTCCCCGACCGAAATTCGCGAGTACCTTCGACGGTACGGGCACAGGCGGCTGATGTTCGGATCCGACTTTCCGTTTGGCAGCCCAGCTTCCGAACTGAGAAAAGTCAAATCTCTGGGACTCGATCCCGAGCTTGCGTCGGCGATCCTGGGCGGCAATTTTCTGCGATTGCAGTCCAACATTAACCGGGAGCCGTAATCTCGCCTCGTACTATTTCAACTTACAGTGCGCCTGAACCGATGCCGGCTATCAGGGTATCCAGGTCCTCGTCGCTGCGGACAAATACTCCCAGATTTCCGAGTTTGATGTTCTTCAATCCGGTAGATTGTACGTTCCGATAAGCGTCAACCATTTCCTTGACGGTGGGACTCCTGAAATCTTCCATCCGATGTTCCGGGAAAAAGGCCAGGATGGTAAATGGGATCGCAGGGTCCACAGCAAACAGATCCCGGGCGATCGTTTCCAGTTCGTCGCCCTCAACAAGATTGGGAATATAAAGGGACAGGACTTCCAGGGTGAATCCCCGTGTGAGCATTTCCTCCGGAAGTTTGAGGATATGTGTGTTGGAACAGCCGGTCAGCCATTTATGCTTGTCGGCATCGTGAGCTTTGATGTCCAGCCAGAAAGCATCTACACCGGAACCCTGGAGACGGTCTAGGTTTTCAGGGGTGAGCCCGTAACCATTGGTTTCAATCAATACCCACAGATTCGTGTGGGTTTTGATGAGACGCGCACACTCCTCGTAAAATCCGGGACAACAGGTAACGTCGCCGCCGGTAAACGCGACAATATTCCGTGCCGGACCAAAACCCTGCGGGCTTAACCGGATGGCATCCGGATCAAGAACACCCGGACAGTTGCTCGACGGCCGCCCCCGGATGACGCAACTTCCACAGCATCGGCAGGTTTCCTGCGCATGCCAGGCGGTGGCTTTCTCCCGGGGCTCCCGAAGGGTGACCAGCGTCTCGTATTCCACGCTTCTGGTAAGGATCTGCTCCGGTGTGAACCAGGCACCGTCCGCCGCTTTGCTGAAATACCATGAGTGACATTTTCGGCAGGAAAAATTGCACCCCGACTGATAAATGGAGAGATAGTTTTCAGGCCGCGACAGGTGAACGGAGGTGATGAGGCGCAGTGGTATGTCGTTCTCGTATTTCAGGGTCGCGAGACAAGCCGGCCGCCGGCCGTCCTCTGTTTTGACCAGACAACTTCCTGGCGAAAGCCCCTGTTTTGAAAGCCGGCACTTTGCCCGCTCATTCTTTGAAATCTGTTCACCCATCGGTTAAAAGAGAAAAAGCCATGTCGTTCAGTGTAGTTTGGCCACCTGTGACTCTCGATATGTCCGTGTGGGGGGAGTGGCATTCTCTTGGAAATCTAACACAGTCACCCCATTATTGGGAACTCTAAATATGCGATCTTATGAACAGAACCAAGGCTACGCTAATCATCCATTCTGTCACCCCCACCGCGCCTCCCCCATCAAGGGGGAGGACGATATGTTCTCCCTCTCTTGGCGGGAGGGAGCCAGAGGGAGGGGGTAAGATTGGCTCGTCCCTTATTTTTATTTATTGGACCGTTGATTTATAGTTTGCAGACACTGGAAAGGAGAGGAAATGAACGTTTTGGTGTTGTACTATTCCAAAGGCGGCAATACCCGGAGGTTGGCTGAGGCGATCGGCGAGGGTGTTGGGCAGATCGATGGAGTGGAGGCCGTTCTGCGCCACGCAAAGGATGTGACAAAGGACGATTTCGTAGGGGCCGATGGACTGATCGTCGGCTCACCGGTGTACTTCGGGACGATGGCTGCCCAGTTGAAACTGGTACTGGACGAGTTTGTCGGCGTCCGCAAAAAAATGGAAAACAAGGTGGGCGCTGCCTTCACCACATCGGGCGACCCTACCGGCGGCAAGGAGACTACCATGATGTCGATCATCCAGGCCTTGCTGATCTACGGGATGATCATTGTGGGCGATCCTCTGTCGGCTACCGGCCATTACGGTACCGCCTGTGTGGGTGCACCGGACGACGGCACCAAGGAAAACGGCCGAAAGTTGGGGCGGCGGGTGGCGGAACTCGTACGGCGCCTGAACGGCTGACGAGAACTATAGCGATTGTCAGAATTCTGTTCCTTTTCGTTTTGGTACAATCATTTACCGCAAAGCCGCAAAGGACGCAGAGGTGATGCTAATGTTGCCTATCGCTGACCTGCCGTCGTTACTGACATGACCATGGCAGGGCAGGGAGGGCGAAAAGCAAAAGGACTTCCATCAGAAAATACAGATCGTTACTGCATTTGTGAGGCAGCCATTTTCCAGAATCCCCTTCTCAGGGATTCTGGAAAAATAGATACCTTCTCTGCGGACCCTGCGCCTCTGCGTTAAGATTTTTTTTGTTAAACGTGATTCCCAATACGCTTCAATCGAAACATAATTATGGTAATTATTTGAACAGCGGAGGGGGATATCATGAAAATAGAGGTAAAACGGCCTGACGTCGAGGACGTCAAAGAGCAGGGAATTTTCGACTGGCCGATCTGGGAGAAGGAGGTGTCCCGGTTCGACTGGCATTATGACAGCGACGAGACCTGCTACCTGCTGGAGGGGCAGGTGGAGGTGACCACGCCCGATGGCCAGGTGGTCCGATTCGGTACCGGGGACCTGGTTCATTTTCCGGCTGGGCTATCCTGTACCTGGGACATCTCGGTGCCGGTGAGAAAGCACTTTACGCTGGGCTAACCCCCGGAAGTGGCTTCAAAACCTCATCTAACACCGAATCTCCGCGTTGCGGAACATCTTTTGGCAAGGACGCAAGGCCCCTCTGCGTACATACTCATATGTATGCTGCGCTTTTGCGCCGCCCCGCGCCTTGACCTTCGAAGCGATCTGAGGTTTTGAAGCCACTTCTGTTATGAGAAAGTATAGCTTTCCCGGTTCAACAGGAGAGATGAAATCCGGCACAGACCTTCTTGCCCTCCCGGTGCAGCCTGTTGAAGATCTTTACCGCCTTGGCGGTCTTTTCCTCGAGGAGGGTAATTCCTTTGTCTTCGAAAAGGTGTTTTACCTCGGAACTGGTCTTCATGAAGCCGGGGTTCCCCTTGCCGATGACAACGTAATCCGGCCGGGCAGCAACCAGGTCGGACACGTCCTTCGGGGATACCACGTGACCGCTTTTTCGCCACCATTCGGGTATTACGGTGGCATCGATAATTTTGACGTCGTTATGGTACGCTTTTCCGTTTACAACGATGTTTCCGAAGGAATAACTTTCGATCATAATTCCTCCTGACCTGCCTTATCCTATTCGTATCTTTGTTTATGATTCGTAATTAAAAAATATAACGCTTTTTATGGACTGCAAAACAGTTTTGGTTTAAATATTTCAGCAGTCGGGAGTTTTGCTCACCAACGCTTGTCATTCCGGACTTGATCCGGAATCCGGGTCTTTTAAAGTGTACACTTCTGACTGCCGAACCGGAGCCTGTCCCTGCGCAGGCAGGAACCGGCATAACGGAAGAAACACCCAGACCCCTGAATTATCTAAATGCATCTCGAAAGGCTGGTGTAAAAGTTGTTGAGGTGACATTATGACGGTTTATGCATTTTCCGAAGCCAGACAAAATTTTTCCTCGATACTCGAAAAAGCCAAAATTGAAGGCATAGAAAAAATTACTTTCAGGTAAGAAATGTTTGGTGACGCGATAAGATGAGAGTACTTTTCTGGTATTGCGACAGATTTGCATGGAATCCAAGCATCAAAACCTTGGACGATGTTCCGGATGCCGCCTCCGATGCCCATGAAAACTCGGTTGTGGCATTTATCCATGTGGAGCCACGTGATGTGGAAGGCCAAAGTTCAGCGGAAACCAAATTGGTGAAAAATGCCAAATGGCTGGCGAGAAAATGGGAAACGAAGCGGGTGATCCTGCACTCCTTTACCCATCTGGGTGAAGAAAAAGCAGATCCCGGTTCCGCCAAAGCGCTCTTCGATCGGGCCCAGCATCGTCTGGAAACCGCTGGGTACAAAGCTGTTCAGACACCGTATGGCTATTTTAACGATTTAAGTCTCGACGCCCAGGGGCATCCCCTGGCACGGATTTACAAAGAATTCTAAACGTTCCAAAGGTTTCATCGCGTGATTAAGAAAACAAACACCCCGGGCACAGGAACCATCCGATATCTGCTGGGAAACAGTACATTTTCATTTTCCTGCCACTGCGGCGTGGCTTGCTTTACCCGATGCTGCCATGACGCAGACATGTACCTTTATCCCTATGACATCATCCGTCTCAAGCAGTGCCTTGATCTAAGCAGTGGGGAATTCCTTGCGCAGCACATTGTTACGGCGTTTCGGGAAAACCTGTCTTTTCCCGATGTGATGCTGAATATGAGCGATCGGAAAGGGCGGCCCTGTCCGTTTTTGTCCAAGAGCGGTTGCCTCGTTTATGAAGACCGGCCATACTCCTGCAGAGCTTACCCTCTGGAACCGGCCATGTCGGGAGATGGAAAAGACCGGATGGCCATTCAATGCTACGTGGTGCGTCACAGGTATTGTCTCGGGCACCGGGAGCAAGGGGACTGGACCGCCTCCCAATGGATGGCAGACCAGCAGATGGCTGACTACAACGCGATTAATGCGAAATGGGCTCAGGTGGCCGCACTATTCTCCAACAACCCATTCGGCCAACGTGCCTTTGAAAACCCGGCCATGAAGATGGCCTACATGGCCTCCTACGATGTGGATACCTTCCGTCGGTTCGTTTTCGACAGCAGCTTTTTATCCCGTTTCGATGTTCCCTCGGATCGTCTGGACGAAATCCGTGACAACGACACCGCCCTTCTGTTGCTGGGATTCGACTGGGTCCGGCGATTTGTGGCCGGGCAGGGGCCGCTGCAGGAACGCCCCGGGGCTGATCGGTCGAACCCGTCGTAGGGAGCGCGAGGCACGAGCTTGTGGTGAGCTTGTCGAACCCATCGAAGGGTTAGCCCGGCAGCATGTTCAGATTAGATCTTGGAAAGCAGTTCGATCACCTCTGCTTCGGAAACATCCGACCAATTCTCATAGGCGCTGGCCACGGCAAACATCGAGCCGCTGCGAACATTTGCGCAGAAGATGGCATCGACGGTGTCGCTTATAATCCGGATCGACTCCAGATGCCCGGTAGGTGTGGCAATGGTGATCGAGGCGGGTTTCATTTTCGCCACCGCTTCGACGGCGACGCTCATGGTCGTCCCGCTGGCAATCCCGTCGTCAACGAGAATCACGTGCCGGGCGGTTATATCGACGGCCCGTTTCCCGCCGCGCAGGGTATTTGCCCGCCGGGTTACCTTGGCGGTCGTGGACGTGATGCCCTCCTGGATTTCCGCTTCGCTCAACCGAACCCTGGCCAGAACGCGCTCGTTCAGGCGAACCAGCCCGGTCTGTGCCACGGCGCCGTACCCGGCTTCGGGATTCCAGGGAAACGTGATTTTACTGACCACCACCACATCCACGTCAAGACCCAGTTCTTTGGCCATGGCGCAGGCCACCGGCACCCCGCCGGCCGGAATGGCCAGGACAACGCTGTCGGGATCGATCTTGTCGACCAGCATCCGTGACAAGACCCGACCGGCATCGCGTCGATCAGCAAAGACGCGCTCCTGCTGCCGAATTTCAGGAAGGTCGATTAGATTTCCAGGCAGTGATAACATTTGTGAGTTACGAAAACAGAGAGTGGCGTTTTGTTTTCAAAATTCGTCATCTTCCCGAACGATTTTTTTGAGTTGGGATTTGTCCCGCACATCCAGGGCGGCGACTTCGACCAGAAAGTTCAGATCACGATCGGAGAGTTGAAATCGCGTATATTTGTTATCGGGCATGGTCGTTCACTTATCATTGGAACTCGACTATCAGAAGGGCTTGACTAAAAATAAAACGTTGAAGGCCAGCAGCAAGGGTTTTCACATATTTAGCCACAGGCGAGGAGATCAGCCGCAGCTCAAGAAACGGTATGTCTCGGTCAAATCTGCGCTACACTGTTTGATCAACCACATATTTTATCAATTCCTTTTTGAAAACAGCAAATTTGGCCTTTGTCCAGTCCATGAGGGGATCTTGATTCACTCCAGTCTCATACAGTTCATAAGCACGCATGGAAATGTCTTCTCGATACAGGTTTTCCAGATCATCGCAGGCACCGTATAAGGCCTCCCAAGCTGGAACGGCGTCGGGTCGACCTCGCAATATGAGCCGAATGGCCTCGTCTTTGTGAACATTTTCCATCAATATCAGGTAACCGAGAACGGTCAGCGGGGATCTCCCTAACCCGGCGGTGCAGTGCACATAGGTCCGGTGGCCGGATCGGAGGAGGTGTGCCAGTGTGGAGATGGCACGAGGTAGGTTTCGGCGCATATCCGGAACATCGAAATCGCGAATCGGACATCGCATGGTGGCCAATTTCAATTTTTTGGCGGCATGACACATCGCTTTGGCGTCGATTTTCCAGTACGCCAAACATTCATCGTGCTGCAACGAAAACAGCGCCGATACTCCGGTCTCTTCGCGAATGCGGATAATATCGCCGGGTGTCATGGGACAGGACCCAACAACGATATACGGTGTAATTTCGCCCCAGTTTAAAGACCATGTCCACATAATCCATGTCCGTCAATTAGAAATGGGGTTTTAACCATGGTCAAAACCCCATTTTGAAAGGCCCAAGGCCCGTTATTAAACGTTGGTCACTATTTCAGGACGCACCCGCAGGAACACTGGGCATGCTTCATTTTGCACACGGACTCGTGCTCCTTGCTGCTCATACACTCGCGATAGGACGATTCGCAATCCTGATAACAGCTGCTGTCAAATTTCTTTGAAGAATCACTCATGATACACCTCCGAGATCTATCCATCATCACACATGTGATTTACGCTCATGGACGGAAGTCCATAAAAAAAAGTTAATGACGCTCAAGGGAAAAGAAAGGAAACCTGCAAAAAAAGTTTAGAACAATTCCACGAGGGTTCCTTAACCAACAGATAAGCAGACTGAACGGTTATATTTTTTCGTTGTATTGACGCATCGCGATTTTGGCCAGCTGCCGCTTTTGGATCTTCGGGGGAAACCGCTTCTCGATCCGGCCGGATCCCGGGTCGAAGGTGCGGATGTACAGCCTGCGGATCGGGCTGCCGTAGACGCTGATCATCGCGTTGATCCGGTCGGTGGTGTTGCCGGTCCGGTGGATGCCGGCATCCAGGCGGTGTACGATGCCCACCTCCCCTGGAGTAAGAACCACCTGTTCGGTCTTTTTCAAACTGGCCCGCCTCGGGTCGGCGCCGTCGTCTTCCCGGCGATACCGGACGATGTCCAGGGCGCCCTGAGGAGTGCCGTTAAAACCCCATGCACTGTGATCGTGGATGGGTGTGAATTCTCCAGGCAGATGAAAGTATACCCGGACCGAGAACAGACGCTGCGGATCGAGGTAGATCAGGATTTCGTTTTCAAAGATGCCGCACCGGCCCATATTCAGGACAGGATCCCCTTTGGCGATGTGATTTAAAATGGCGCCGACCACGGGCCGGTTCAGCAACAGCTCCGGCAACTGACCCCGCATATAATCGATCCGAAGCGCTTCTTCTTTCAGAGCGGCCATTTGCTCAGACCAACTTCGGCACAGTCGGATGAATTCATCGAATGCGCTGTCTTTACTGCCCATTTCTCAACACGCCAATCCCATAAAGCTAAACTGTAGATTCAAACCCATAAACTGGTCAACCGGCAAACCGGCGAACGGGCCCACGGGCCCACGGGCAAACCAATCAGTTAATTTTCGAGCCGCACATATTGATCATAATAAGCGGCCCCCCAGCCCATATCGGTTAACTGTTCCCGGATGAGCTGGTTGATGCCGCCACCGAGCTTCATCCAGTCCCCCCGCCGGTAAACCACTACCTCCGGATGCAGCCCCTGCAGCACCTCAAGGCGCACCCTCAGACGCCCCTGAGGAGACACCATGAAAACGTCTTTTGCCGGATCCAGCCCGGAAATGGCGGGACAGTCCGGAGCGACCCACGCCGCCGGAGGTATTTCCTGGTCTTCGGCAAGGATCTGGGAGTGCATGGCCTCTCTTCGGATCAAGGAAAGCAAACGGAGCGGATACCCGTCGGGAGGATTCGGCTCCGGGTGAAGCGCGATGGGGAAGCGGTACTTTCCATCCGCGTGGTCAAATTGGAGCTCCTCGTAGGCCACCGGCGGCCGGTTGGTCCGAACAAACCCCCGCTCACGGAGCTCTTCGAGTGTCGTCTCCAAAAGGGGTGAGGTTAAGGATTGTGAGAAAACGGTTTCCGGATCGGGGATCTCCACCGGCGGATTCATCCGCCGGGCCAGCTCCGACATGATCCAGTAGTCCGTTCGGGCCTCTGCCGGCGGCGGTAGAACAGCCGGGACATACTGCACATATTCATGGAAATAAGACCCGACCACATCCTCCTGCTCCAGCATCAGGGCCGACGGCAGGATCAAATTGGCGGCAGCGGCCGTATCGTTCATGAATGCGTCCACCACCACGACAAATTCAACACCCTCAAGAGCTTTTTTCGATTGCCGGGAGTTGGCTGCCTGGTTCACGATATTGATGCCGTTGAACCAGGCCATGCGGATGGGTGGGTCTGTTGCTTCCAGAATTTCTTTTCCCATGGTGGGTTTGCAAAAGGAGCGTCCAGACCGGGGCACCCCGTCCCGGGCCCAATCCAGATTTAACGCGCCGTATGCGTGAAGATGATAATAGCTGCCGCCGCCGGACCGGCCGATGTGGCCGGCGAGCAGGGCCAGGGCGTTGATGAACCGCGCATTTTCACCGCCGTAGCGATACCGCTGAAGCGCGGTGCCCACCAGGGTGGCGGTGGGGTCTTTTTGCCGGTACCAGAAAAGCAGGGTCTCCAGTTCGGCAGGTGTGAGCCCGCAGGATTCGAGAAGCTGCGCTTCGGTCCAGGACTCGACCGCTTGCCGAAACGGGCTCCAGTGTTTGGTGTGGGAGATGATGTGAGCATCGATACCGTCGCTTTGGATCATTCGGCGAATTGCGGCGGCCGCCAAAAACCGGTCGGTTCCTGGCCGAATACGGATGTGGTCGTCTGAAAAGGACGTGTTGCCATCCCCGCCGGGCGAAATGGTCAACACCCTGGCGCCTTTTTTTCGGGCCCTTCGGACCATGGCCGCAAGGTGAACCGAACTCCGGGAAAGATCCTTTCCCCAGTTGATGATCCGGGACGCGTTTGTAAGGTCGCGGATATCGTTGTTTCGACGGGATCCGAAATCATGGACAAAGGCCATGTATCCGGCCGCATCGCACAGGGAGCCCCGAAACCGGCTGGCTCCGAGCCGCCCGAAAAACAGACCAGTTACAGATTTGAGCGCGCCAAGGGCACCGGACCCCTGCACGTTGAGAATCGACAACGGTTCGCCGCGATAGTGATTTATTTTCTCCGCACACAGGTCGAGGGCCTGTTCCCAGCCGATGCGGTTCCATTTTCCGTTTTTCTTTAGCAAGGGGTGGAGGATCCTGTCGGGGGATTGCAGCCGCCGGACGTGATTCCGGATCTTCTTGCAGGTAAACCCGGCTGTAATCGGATGATCCGGGTTTCCCCGAAGCCGGAATGATTTTCCCTCCTCGACGGTAACTACCAGTGAGCAAGCATCCGGGCAATCCATGGTGCAGGCAGTGATCGTTTTCATAAAAAGCTGACTTCCATCGGGTTCGGTTCTGTTCGAAGGATACGCAGGATATCAGGGTTCGTGTTCCAGGTCAAAAGCGGCGAAACCATCTATGCTATGCATCGTTAAAAATATTTGAATTTTTTATTAATGTCATGTTATTCAATCTCACCACCCATGTCCTAGCGAATTCTAGCAAATTAACTTACATCGGACGAATCCTGAAAGACAGCGCGGTGCTCATCGATAAACACATCATATGAATATCTGCTGACGGTATCGTTATGGTCTGAACACGTACTGTACACCGGTGCCTGCGATAATTACATTCGGTAAATACGACGTTACGGCAAATCACCGGATTATCATGGGGCCGATGCGTATTCGGCGTTGGTCGTGGATTGCGATGCGCTAAACTCACGGCTTCCGATGCGTTAAAATGGATCACAAAATCCAAACCCGATGGCGTCCGGAGGTGGCTTCAACCCCGTTCGTTTTATCGGACAGAGATTGATAATGACGGATATAACTGAAAAACAATTCCGGAATCACGGTCGGCTGCGCCCATGTAAAGATCATAAATGTTTTTGAAATCGGCGTGCCGGATATTTTTCGACATATTACCCTCGCTGTTCATGCGCTTGAAAGGAGAAAAAAATGGCGAAAAAGGAAAAACGCTTGTGTAAGTGGAGTGAAAAATCTTTGGACAAAAAGCTCGACAAATATATAGCAATCGTCAGTAACCCGGGCTTCGTGTGTCAAAAGTGCGGCAGGGTCGCGGATAAGAAAAAATGGTTACACAAACCCGTGTCATTGAAATAAAATCGGTGTGTTCCCAAGGACAGTCGCCGTCTGGTCTGCGGATCTTTCGGCGGCTTGCCCTGGTTGTCTTGATTTTGTTTGGCGTTCCGTTTATGAATGGTGTTCAGGGAGCGAGGCTTGATTTTGCCATGTCTTGCAGACCATACTAAATTACACTCAGACAAAAAGGGGGGGAGATGGCGAAAGAACTCAAAACCGAGGATGGCGAACTTGAGAAAAAAGTCAAAAAAGATGAGAAAAGCAAGGTCTTGAAGCCAGACACGGGAAAAGACGAAAAGAAAAAGAAGAAAAAAAAGGAAAAGAAAAAAGACAAAAAGAAAAAAATAAAAGCGAAAAAGGCAAAGAAGGCGGCGAAAAAGAAGAAAAAATAGTTTAATGATACGGAAGAGCCATGAAAACTGAAATCGAAAATAAACAAAAAGAGCTGAAGGTAAAAACCTCCGGAAGTATGGCATCTCAAAAAAGATTGGCTAGGCAAAATGAATCGCCAAAGGTGTCTTTAAAAACAGTCAAAGATGAGAGAGGAAAAAGTAAATCGTCTGCGAATGATAAACCTTCGGTGAGGCGTGGTAAAAGGGCTCGAAAAAAAACCGATTCGAAAATCAAGCCCGATGCTTCTATCAAAAAATCGTCGAAAAAATCGAAGCATGTAAAAGTAAGTGAAAAAGAAAAAATTGTCGTGGAAGCCGTACAGAAATATTATTTTGCACAGGAATTAAAACCCTATCAAGCAGAGCTTATCAAGATGCAGCGTCATCTCGAAATGGTCGGGAAAAAGTTGGTCATCCTTTTCGATGGTCGGGATGCTTCCGGCAAAGGTGGAACGATTCGCCGGATTACCCGGTATATGAATGAAAAACGATATCGCGTCGTTGCCTTGGGTAAACCGAGTGATGACCAAAAAACGGAACTCCACATCAAAAGGTATATCGAGCAATTCCCGCATGCCGGGGAGATCGTCTTGTTTGACAGAAGCTGGTACAACCGGGCTTTGGTCGAACCGGTTATGGGGTTTTGCACCAAAGCTCAATATAAACGGTTTATGAAAAAGGTCATCACTTACGAACAAAACTTTCTTGAAGATGCCGGTAAAACGATACTCGTCAAACTCTATTTTTCGGTGACTAAAGAGGAGCAAAAACGGCGGTTTGATCGAAGGAAAAATGATCCGCTACGACAGTGGAAGCTTTCCGAAGTGGACTTGCAAGCCCAGGAACTGTGGGATGATTTTACCCAAAAAAAGTTTACGTTATTAAAAAAAACCCACACAAAAGCATCGCCATGGTGGGTGATTCGATCCGACAACAAGCATCTTGCCCGAAAAGAAACCATGAAACTGATTCTCAAATCAGTTCGCTACAAAGGTAGAAGCAGAAAACTCGATTTTACTACGGATCCGAATATTGTTATCCCGGGAAACAAAGAGTTAAAGGAAATGAAAAAACAGCGGAAAAAATACGGCAGAATCATAACTTGATTTTAACACATCACCCCAATTCAGTGTTGTTTATCGTAGAAAGGGGATAACATGGCCAAAAAAAGGAATAAAAAAAACAAAACGAAAGACAAAAAGGTCAAGTCAGGATCTGAAACCAGCGTTGCGGGAAAGATCGATGATTCTGACACGAAATTTAAAAAGAAAAACCAAAAAAAGGAAATAAAACTCAAGAAGAAATTATCCGAACACACCAGCTTCAAAAATTTGGACAAGAAAAAATCAAAAACAAGGACAGCGGTCTGGGTCAAAAAATTTACCCTGGAATACGAGGAGGAACTCAACAAGCTGCAGATTGAGCTTTTAAAATGGCAAAAACATGTGATCGCAAAAGAAGATCGCGTCTTGCTGCTTTTTGAAGGACGGGATGCCGCCGGAAAGGGTGGCACGATCAAAAGGATTATCGAACACTTGAATCCACGGGGCGCACGGGTTGTCGCTCTCTTAAAACCCAGTGACAGGGAACGCACCCAGTGGTATTTTCAAAGGTATATTCAACACCTTCCTTCCGGTGGTGAAATTGTTCTATTCGATCGCAGCTGGTACAACCGGGCAATGGTTGAACCAACAATGGGTTTCTGCACTGATGAAGAGAATAAGCGATTTTTAAAAGATACACCCATGCTGGAAGCGATGTTGGTCAAAAATGGCATTCTCCTATTCAAATTTTTCTTTTCTGTATCCAAAGAGGAACAGATGAGGCGTTTTACAGCGAGAGAGACAAGCCCTTTGAAACAGTATAAAATATCTCCGGTTGACAGAGAGGCACAGGAAAGGTGGGATGACTACACAGTAAGAAAGTTTCAGATGCTCAACGAGACCAACCGAACCATTTCACCTTGGACAATCATCCGATCCGACAACAAGAAAAAGGCACGACTCAACTGTATCAAACATATCCTTTCCAAAGTGAAGTATGAAAACAAAATTTCTGAAGAGCAACTTCGTGCCGACCCGGAAATCGTGGTATCGGGCATCGATGAAATCAGATTCATGGAAGATCATTTAATGACGGGCGTCGAACTGCCCGGTTGATTACGGTTATTCCGGGCGTTTTTTTCCCGCAACGACTCAATACGTTTTTAGTCGATAAGGAGGGACAAATGAGCGTTCAGGTTATGATTAAACGCAAATGGAAAGTCGACAACCCGGAAATGCTCTTTCCACTTCTTGATCAGTTGCACTCACGCGCTAAAGAACAGCCAGGATATATTTCCGGAGAAACCCTGAGAAGCCTTGAAGATCCCGAAGATTATTTGGTGGTTAGTAAATGGGAAACGGCTGAAGATTGGAAGAAGTGGCAAACCAGCAAAGAAAGAAGAGATATTCAGGGTCAGGTGGATTCGCTGATCGGCGAAAAGACATTTTACGAAATCTACGAGAGTATCAAGCGATAAAACACGATAACCAGAACCTGTCTCAATATCGTGTGTAAGGCCCATGGCTGTATTGCGGGTCGATCCGCATTCGCCCGGGCAAAAATCAGGAAATAATCTCCTTTAGCATTTTGGAAAATGACTGAATTTCCTGAATCGCTATGTTATAGTTTTTCTTTTTCGGTTTTTTCCCCACTTTTTTTAAATTATACATAAGGACGTCCGCTTTTTTGATAATCGTTTTCTTGTCATCATCGGAGAGGTCTTCCCTAATCCGAACCAGTACACTGAGGCGCGTCTTAAGCTTGGTCAATCTCTTTTTAAAAATAACATACAATTCAAGATACTTTTTTTTCCACAACGGCTTGAAATTTTCATTCACTCGATTAAGTCTTTTCCGAAGCTTTTTTATCTTTTTCTTCAAATCCCGGTTGATCCTCTCGGGCTGTTCTTCTTTAACAGGTCTGATCGTTACCGATAATTCACCGTTTTTGACTCCATAATAGTCAGAAACAGATTTTTTGATCCGCTTTGCATAATATTCGCCGATCGATTTAATTCCAGCCAGTTTATCCAATGGTATGTCATGAAGCTGAGTTATGGTCGTGATCCCGGAATCGTTGAGTAATTTCATCCGGCTGGTTCCTACATGTTTCAATACAGTGAGATCATTTTGTTTCATGACGGTTTCCTTCGAAGGTTTACCTTTGTGCGGGGCAGATGTGTCAGGAAAAGATTAAACATGAGATAAGGGATGCCGGCAGGGTGTGTCAAGTGTAAATAAGATCCAGACACGATTTGTAAAAGCATACCGGGAATTGCAAACGACGGCCCTTTCGGAGCGTCAATTCACCACTTGCTGTAAGGGCGGTGAACCAGACTTGCGTTAAAATACTTGGGATCTCCAGTTACCTCATCGCCTACCCAGTCCGGTTTGATATATACCTGGTCTTCACGTTCAAGCTCCAGCTCGGCGACGATCAATCCCCTGTTTTCGCCAAAAAACTCGTCAACTTCCCATACCAAACCCTTAAAATCGATGTTGTATCTTTTTTTTTCGATAAGCGGTTTTTCGCAGAGGTGGTTCAGCATGGCGTCAGCTTCTGCAATAGGGATTTCATACTCGTATTCAACACGGGCAGCGCCTTGGGAAATGCCTTTGACGGTTAAATAGGCTTTGTCGTGAATAACACGGACACGCACGTTTCGTTTTTCATTGCTGTTCAGATAACCCTGACGATACAGCACTCCTTGCCCCTTGCGCCAATGATATCCCTTTACCAGGAACTTTCTTTCAATCTCCAGGGCCATCGGTGTCTCACCAAAAACGGTTTAAGAGATTAGACGAGTTGGATACCTCAAACTACTTAAAATCTTTTCCGGTTCATGGATTAATGGAAAGCAGGCGAAAGTATCGTTTCACGGACTTTTGACCACAAGTTTTCATATGATTTGGAAGCCGCCGATTTAGGTGAAAACGCCACGACGGGCTGCCGCTCGATACCCATTCTTTCGATCTGCGATAAATAAGGAATCAGGATTTGTAATGCGCCGTTAAACTCGTTTAGCACCAGTTCCATGAGGTCGCGGTGCAATGCTTTGCGCCCGTCGACCATCGAAAAAAAGGTGTAAATCTTACTTTCGTCATAGTTCATTTTTCTACAGAATGACAACAACTGCCGATGGGCATGAACTGAGAGCGTTGTGGGAACCAGCGGAACAAGGGTGTAGTCGACAGCGTTGAAAATATTTTCGGCCAGCATACTGATGGTTACCGGACAATCCAGAAGGATCACGTCGTATTCATTTTTCAACGGTTTTAATATTTTGCTCAAACGCTCCCTTGGATGTTTTAACTTATAAAAAGCGGCTTCCAGATTTCGATGAGCGAAATCGGCAGGCAGTAGATCAAGGTTCTCATAATCTGTGCCTTTGATGCTCTTTATCAGCTTTTTCCCACCTTTGATGAAACCCTTCGTCCCGGATTTCAGTTTGGGTTTCACACGATAGTAATAGGTCGCAGAACCCTGATGGTCGAGGTCGCAGATGAGAGTTTTAGCCCCGGTTTGGGCAGAGAGGTACGACAAGTTTACAGCTGCTGCGGTTTTACCCACGCCTCCTTTATTGCTGTAAAGAGCAAGCGTTGTCATGAAACTTCCTTCGAATATTTTGGTGAGAATAGTTCTCCAAAGATACGCGTGGTGTCGGGTGATGCAAAGTTTTCGAAGGCTTGAGGCAGCGTATTCTTGAGCATCCGCTTTTCTGTATCGAGTGAGCCGATGAGAGCCCCGATTGCAACAACGGCTTTTTTATTTTTTTGATTGGTCGCGGGTAGTTTTTCGGATATGTGAAGCAGATATTGTTGCTGGACGCGAAGATCATTTATATTACCCAATTTATTCTGTAACTTTTTCAACTGCTTTATCAAAACGTTAATTTTTTTACGCGGAAACAGACTGGAGAAAAACTCCATCAAGTATCGCAATTTCTTGCATTCGATTCTCAGCGCATGGAGTTTTTCATCATCGAGTGTCTCGAGTGCCCGGCTGCTGGCTTCGACGATGGAACCGTATTTCTTGTAGATTCTTTTCTGCGCCAGGGTCAATATGCGCAGATCGGCATTTGATGTCGTCGGGGCATCTTTCTGTGGCTCATTTAAAAATGATTCCCAATCATGTAGTATTTGCCTGTATTTTTCGGACTTAAAACTGCTGACAACCTGTTTCAGCGCATTTAATCGCTTTTTGCGTAAATAGTTAAACAGAGGATCGATGTCATCCCGCAAAACAACGGGGAGGATCCCTTTATAAACCTCCTTTTTGAGGAGATAGACATCCAAATCACGCAACTGGTTGGAGAGTTTCCCCAAAAAGGAAAAATCTTTCTTGAATCGCGCTGTCGTCTCGTGGGGAAATACCTTTTTGATCTGACCCAACGCCGAGCGGGTGCGGCGGATCGCGACACGGTAATCGTGCAAGAATTCCGTATCCACATCCTTTGCGATGTAGGCTCCGTTGATCTTTATGACTTGCAGCAACGAACCTAGAATGATTCTGGCGGCGTCATCGGAGCGCATGTCCGGGATGAGCGTTAAATTTAATTTTGAGGAATAATCCCCCGGATTTTTATCCACGGACGCAAGTGCTTTAAAATAAATATCATCATTTTCACTTGCGAATAATCCGGCCTCTTTGAAACGTTTGGACAGGTTGCGAAAATACTTCGGGTATCCCTTCACGGGTTGCAACAACACATAGGCGTCCAAGACCGGTGATTCTTTTTCGCGGGTCGAACGAATCTCATTGAACACAAATCTGGCCACTGTTTTCTCGTCCTGATTCAAGATACGGTGAGCCCTTGACCGGGAATGTACATCCACAAGCCTGAAGAGTGCCCGCATTTTCAGAATCGGTGCCAAAAACTCCTGTATCTCACCTTTCGGGAAATCCTGAAGGAGGACCGGTGGACGCTTGATTTCAAAACCGTGCATAATTTCGTTTGAAAATAGCTTTCGCACAAAAAATCTGTTTCCACAGGCGTATAAAACAAGAGATTTGTTAAACAGGCGCCAGTCAAACGTATCGTATATGGCCATACGATTCAGTTCGGGCCGATCTGATTCAATTGCATAGGTTTTCATCAATTCGGAAATAAACTGACGTTGATCAAACCCGGCAGGAAGATTGTGTTTTATCTGAACGTGCATCATCGTGGCCTCGAGGAGCGCAGCAGGCATTCAAAGGTTGGGCGGTTAACCGGACAAATTTCCCAAATGGATTTTTTCAAAACGGGGCAGGTTTTATGATTGACTGTTTTGCTGGCCTTAACAGATTGCGAACTTTTGTACCCTGAACCTGTGCATTGCTGGTCGATTATAAAACGGCACCTCCACCTGTTTTGTGGCGTTAAAGACGTGTCCAGTGAGTGATGTTAGGCTGACGTATCCGTGTATCGCTTCGGATAATCAAAAAAAACGATTTTTCCCTGACCGTCTCTGACGTTTCGCCACCGGTTGCAATCGAACCGGATGCAGCAGACGCCGGTAGTCGGGATGTTATCTATCCGATACTTTTTAAGCAACATATTAGCAAAATCATTGAAGCTGGGGTTATGGCCAAACAGCATGACGGTTTCAATCTGATCATCCAGGTTCTTTACAACTTCGACCAGATAGCGTTCACTGGCATGATACATTTTGCCCTTAAATTTAATCTTCTTTTTCGGATAGTCGAGTGCCTTGGCAATGACTATGGCCGTTTTTCGTGCCCGTTTTGCAGGGCTTGACAGGATAAGGTCAGGCATAATGTGTCGTTCTTTTAGTTTTTGCCCCATAAATGGCGCATTGCGTTTACCCCTTTTGTTCAACGGTCTGACAAAGTCGCTCAGGCTGGAATCTTTCCAGCTTGATTTGGCGTGTCTCACCAGAATTATCGTTTTCATCTCGAACACACTCCTTTCACCCCCCAAGCAGCCCTCCAATTCTTTTATCACCGTTCACGGGTTCCTGGCGGCATCGGTTCCATGCATGATTGTCAATCCGCTGGACGGGATTCACCCGCGTGCTCCTGTTGCCCAGGCGGTTTGACAAATATTCGCGGAGCACGCTAACCCATCGAAAACTCATGGCAAATTTGAATGATTCTTTTTTTGAATATAAATGATCTGTGAATCTTTGTCCAAAGTATTTCTTGCGCGTTGCGAAAAAGTGTTCACATCACCGTCTATAACGCGTCGGAACGACAGAGAGACATTCGGCACATTGTCCGATTGCTATCTGAAGCCAAAGCTGTTAACAATGTGACACCCGTCACCAATCTTGACGTCGCTCCGACCCGGTGGCGATCCTACCAGTGCATGGCCCTTGGCCGAGGGCTTTTTGGGTGCGCCAATGCGATTGAAAAGCGAGCTTGTATTCAGAGACCGTGTCGGGATCGTCGCTGATATCTCAGCGCTGCTGGCCGGTTTTGAAATGAGCATCTACTCCATGGAGGTCGTTCAGGCAGGAGACCGTGCCATGGTCTACGTGGAGTTCGAAACATCCAGGCGCAACGACACCGACAAGCTGATATTCGAGCGCCTGAGCCGAATCGAAGGACTGGAACAGATCCAGCTTGTCGATAGCCTGCCGTATGAGGAACGTGAAAACCGCTTCAAGGTCCTGTTTGACAACATGAGTGACGGGGTGTTTCCATTGACAGCGATTATCGCCTGAAAACCATCAATCGCATCGCCCTGAAAGCACTGGGCCTGGATGCCGCCCGGGACCTCGGCCGGGATATCCGGGAATTAGACCTGCCGGATCTCGATATCATCGGCTGCCTGAACGGGCAGAAATATACCAACATCAAAAAGAGCCTGATCACGAAGGGCCGTCGGTTCCGCTACCTTGCCACAGGTCGCCCTATTCGCGATGCGGCCGGCCGCATCATCGGCGCCATGGAAATCGACAAAGGTCTCGGTGAGATCGAGCGAATGGCGCGTTCCATCACCGGATCAAAGGACATCAGTTTCAGCGATATCATCGGCCAATCCCGGGCGATGATTGGCGCCATCGACTTCGCACAAAAAATCGCACCCACCGATGCGGTGGTCGCCCTGAGGGGTGACAGCGGAACCGGCAAAGAGCTGTTTGCCCGCGCCATTCATGAAGCCAGCGGCCGAAGCGGATCTTTTGTGGCGATCAATTGCGCTGCCTTGCCGGAGCAGCTCCTGGAAAGCGAGCTGTTTGGCTATGTGGACGGCGCCTTTACCGGGGGGTGCAAAGGGGGAAAGCCGGGGTTGTTCGAACGGACCGAACAGGGAACGCTGTTTCTGGACGAAATCGCCGAGATGCCGATGCCCTCCCAGGCGAAAATTCTGCGTGCGCTGCAGGGCCGGCGTGTACGAAGAATCGGCGGGGCACGTGAAATACCTTATGATGCCCGATTGATCACGGCCACCAATCGGGATCTGGAAGCACTTGTGAAGAAAAAGGCCTTTCGAAGCGATCTGTACTATCGCATCAATGTACTGCCCATCCACATTCCACCACTGACTCAGCGGCGCGACGATATCCCGCTGCTGGTGGAGCATTTTTTGTTTCACCTTTCCAGCAGGCTCGGTCGAAGCGCCCGTTGCCTGTCCCCCCAGGCTATGGAAAAGATGATCCATTACCCCTGGCCCGGCAATATCCGCGAGTTGAAGCATGTCGTGGAACGGGCTCATATTCTCTGCGAAACGGAGGAAATCGGGGAACAGGCGATCCTTTTCGGATCCCAGACCGAAGAATGGATTACCGGTTGTCGTGTACCCCAATCCGGCTCCGGGAACACCCCCCTGCGTGTGCAAATGGATATTCATGAACGGCGGATTCTGGTCCATGCCCTGAAAGATGCGGCCAGTATTCGAGAGGCCGCTCGCCGCCTTGGGATTTCACATCCAACCGTGCTGGCCAAAATGAAAAAACACGACATTCGAATGGTAAGAAATATTACCGATGGTAGAACTTCTGATAAAGCTAAAATTAATATTTAATATCAAATTGTTATACAATTCATGGCTCCCTAAGCGGTAAGATTCTCTACCATCTCCAGTTCTTCCGACGCTCCATCGGATTTGCGTTATTTATAATAGTCAATCGCTCCCACGCTTTCTCTTTCAAAATCGGGTAAGATTTAACACTCTGTTAACACTGATTTTCTATTCTATTTCGGCATTTTTCAAGAGTCACTGAAAGCGGTTCATTTCCTGAGTATCCGCTATAATTTTGATAAGGATCAGCATTCTGGCAGGCATCTTGCTCTTATGAAGAGCGTGTGTCGGCGATTTTAACATCAATCACTAAACAGAGGAGGGGAACTCATGATTGTAGGCATTCTAAAAGAGATCAAATCAGAGGAGAATCGGGTGTGCATGACACCGGCCGGTGCAGAAGTCATGATCGCCAACGGCCACACGGTTATAGTGGAAAAAAATGCCGGCAACGGCAGCGGCTTTGAAGACGCCGCCTATACCAGTGTCGGCGCAGAGATCGCAGCGACACCCAGCGACATATTCGGACGCTCGGACATGGTCATGCACGTCAAGGAACCGCAGCCATCCGAGTACGATCTGATCCGGGAAGGCCAGATCGTATTCACCTATCTCCACCTGGCCGCAGACGAAAAGCAGACCCGGGGGCTGATTGAAAGCAAAGGGGTCTGCATCGCCTATGAAACCATTCAAAAGCCCGACGGTTCGCTGCCGCTGCTCACGCCAATGAGCGAGGTGGCCGGCAGAATGGCCATCCAGCAGGGGGCCAAATACCTGGAAATGGCCCAGGGCGGCCACGGTGTGCTGCTGGGCGGCGTCCCGGGGGTGGACCCGGGCAACGTGGTGGTCATCGGTGGGGGCATCGTGGGTATCAATGCCGCCAAGATGGCCTGTGGTTTAGGTGCCAAGGTGTACATTCTGGACATGAACCTGGACCGGTTGAGGTATTTGAGCGATGTCATGCCCGCCAACTGCTTTAATTTGTTTTCCAGCCCGGCCACGCTTCGGGAACTCATCAAAACCGCTGATGTGGTGGTGGGCGCCGTGCTGATTCCAGGGGCCAAGGCACCCAAGCTGATCACCCGGGAGATGCTCAGAACCATGAAACCGGGTTCGGTTTTGGTAGACGTGGCCATTGACCAGGGCGGCTGCTTCGAGACATCGAAGGCGACCACCCACGGCGATCCCATTTACGAAGTTGAAGGTGTGGTGCACTACTGTGTGGCCAATATGCCGGGTGCCGTACCGCGCACATCCACCCTGGCGTTGACCAATGCCACGCTGCCCTATGCCGTGGAGATTGCCAATAAGGGCTGGAAAGCGGCCATGCAGGAGAGCGAGGAAATGAAGCTCGGCGCCAATGTCATCGATGGCAAGGTCACCTACGAAGCCGTAGCCGACGCGTTCGGTCTCGATTACACCCCCGTCGATGAGGTGCTGTAAACCGGCGGCCCGGAACTGGAAAGGAGAATCCAATGAAACGACATCAGGTCACTGTTATTATTCTCATTTTGGTTGCGTTCATGATGACCATAACGGCCACTCCGGCCATCGCGGCGGGAAAACACAAACTTCGTATTGCGCAAACCCTTTACCCGTCGCCCTCTGCTCACATGGATGCTGTCGAGTCGATTGCCGCCGAAGTGAAAAAGAAGAGTAACGGCCGGATCAAGTTCAGAATCTACGGTCCCGAACTTGGCGACTGGGCGGAATTGAACGAGATGGTCAACCGCGGCGATATCGACATGATGCTGTCGCCCATGTCCGCAAGCTACGATGCGCGATGGAACGTCACGTTCGCCCCGTACATTGTCACAAATTATAATGAGGCGAAGGAAGTATTCGGTCCCGGCGGCTTTATGGATAAGATCTTCGAAACCTGGGCGAAAGATGTGAACATGAAATGGCTGGGCACCTGGATTCAGGGGTTTGCCGGCGTCTCACTGAGCGCTAAGCCTGCCACCACAGCTGCGGAGGCCAAAGGCATCAAAATCAGGACACCTCCCATTGCCGCGTTCGAGTGCTACTGGAAGAAACTCGGATTCACCCCGAGCCTCATCCCCTACAGCGAAGTTCCAACCGCCATCAGCACCGGTGTCGTGGACGGCCAGGCCGGCGGCGGTCCGTTTCAGACCTATAGCTGCTGCCGTGATCTGAATAAATATTTTGTGTATTACCGGGACTATGTCGAAGTCTGGGGATTCACCATCAACCTGGACCGCTGGAATGACCTGGATGCCGATGATCAGAAGTTGATTCAGGATGCCGTGAGCCGGCAAGTGCTGAAACGGGTTGAGGGTGCAGAGGCAGAAGACCAGGAGTATCTGAAGAAACTGGCAGATCATGGTCTGACGGTGGTCGACCTGGCGGATACTCCCAAAAGACTCATGGAAGCCCGCGATGATTCCCGCGAGTGCTGGACGGAGCTGGATAAACTCATCGGCAAGGAATGGATGGACCAGATCCGAAAGGAAGTCGGCCTCACCGTCAAGTAATCCGCAGACATCAACCGCAAGGGAGTGGTTCTCATGAGTATACAATCCATCGTCAAACAAGGAGACAAAATACTCGATTATTCGATGAGAACGATCATCATCGCCATCACCATCATGGCATCCTGCACGATGCTCCTGCAGGTGATCGCCCGCTATGTGTTTGAAATTGCCATATCCGGCCTTGACGAGATTACAGGACATACCGCCGTCTGGCTGTACATGATGGGCGCCGCCTACGGGGCGTTCGACCGCAGCCAGATCAAGGCGGAAATGGCGCACTTGGTGGTCAAAAACGAGAGGATCCTCTATCTGATCCGGGCGTTTGCCACCCTTGTCGCCGTGGTGGTGGCGGGCTACATGGTGTCGTGGAGTTACGAATACATTCAATGGAGCTTGAAAAAACACGAGATGACCCCGACCCTGCGACTGCCCACCGTGATGTTTCAGGTGTCGATCCTCATCGGGGCCGTCCTGATGGTCTATTTCTTTATCAGGGAAATGATCGATTACCTTCTTCTGGCATTCGGTTCTGAACCCGCTTCAGAGTAAGGAGAAAAAATGGTAACGCTCGCTATAGGAATACTCATTCTGGTTATATTGATTATCCTGGGCGTGCCGGTGGCCATGGCCTTCGGCGCCATGGCGATCTTTCTGGCCAGTGCGTTTGACGTTCCGACCCGGATGCTGATCCCGACGGCCTTCTATCAGATTAAATCCGTGGTTCTTCTGAGCATCCCGTTCTTCATACTGGTCGGGAGTTTAATGAGTTCCGGCGGTCTGGCGACACGGCTCATCGATTTCGTCAACTCGATAACGGGCCGTATCCGCGGCGGTCTTGGCGCTGTGACAGTGATCGCCTGCGCCATGTTCGGCTCCATCGGCGGTTCCTGCTCTTCCGCCGTCGCCGCCATCGGCACCATCATGATCCCGCGCATGGAGGAAAACGGCTATACCCGGGGGTACTCCACTGCCCTGGTCGCCGTCTCCTCCATTCTCGGGCAGTTAATTCCCCCCAGCGTCCCGATGATCCTGTTCGCTCTGGTCACCTACCAGTCGATTCCGGGATGCTGGCTGGCCACCATCGGTCCGGGAATTATCACCATCATCATATTTTGTATCTTTAACTTCTTCATGGCCCGAAAAATGCCGGTCAAGGTATTGCCGCCGGCGGGTTTTAACCAACAACTGCGCGAGATGGGCATTGCCACAAAACGGGCCAGCCTCGCCCTGCTGCTGCCGGTTCTGCTGCTCGGCGCGATTTACGGCGGCATTGCCACCCCCACGGAGGCCGCCTGCGTGTCCGTTTTCTACGTGATTCCGGTGAGCATGTTTGTTTTCAAGACCCTGGACCTGCGGGGGCTGGGACAGTCGATCGTAAGTGGGGCCACGACCACCGGCGTGCTGGTCATCATGTTCTTCTTCGTGATGATCAATACGCGTATCATGACCATGGAGCAGCTGCCCCAGGAGATGGCTGAATGGATCATGACGGTCTCTCCCAACAAGTATGTCACGCTGCTCATGGTCAATATCTTCCTGCTGGGGATCGGCATGATCATGGATGATATCAGCGGCACGATCATCGCCGCCTCTCTGCTCTTCCCGGTCATGGTAAAGATCGGAATCCACCCGCTGCATTTTGCGGCGATCATGGGGACCAACCTCGGGCTGGGCAACGTGACCCCGCCCACGGCCCCGATCCTATATCTTGCCGGAAGAATCGGAAATTGCAAGATAGAGAGCTACCTGAAACCGGCCATGATCCTGACCTACTTGGGCATGTTGCCCGTGGTGTTGCTCACCACCTACTGGCCGGGACTGTCATTGTTCCTGCCCCGGCTGTTCGGGTTCATCAAATAAATTGGAGGCATCATGATTGTAGGGATTCTAAAAGAAATAAAAATTGACGAGAACCGCGTCGCTATCACTCCGGCCGGCGTGGAAGTCATGACAAACGGCGGGCACACGGTCCTTGTGGAGAAGGATGCCGGTACGGTCAGCGGTTTCGAAGACTCCCAGTACGCCGAAGCCGGCGCGGAAATTCTCGATAAGGCCAAGGACATCTTCTCCCGTTCCGAAATGATCCTGCGCGTCAAGGAGCCCCAACTCAGCGAACACGCCTTCCTCCAACCAGGCCAGATCTATTTCTCCTATCTCCACCTGGCGTCGTCCCCTAAGGTTGCCCAGACCCTGCTCAGGGCGGGATCGGTCGCCATTGCCTACGAGACGATCCAGAGGGATGACGGCTCTCTTCCGCTGCTCAAACCGATGGGAGAAGTGGCGGGGCCCATGGCCATCCAGGAGGGGGCCAAGTACCTGGAAATGGCACAGAATGGACATGGCGTCCTGTTGGGTGGGGTTCCCGGTGTCGATCCGGCCACGGTCGTCATCCTCGGCGGCGGCACGGTCGGCACCCACGCAGCCAAGGTGGCCTGCCGGTTGGGCGCCAAGGTGCACTTGCTCGACGTGAATCTGGAACGGCTCCGATATCTAAGCGATATCATGCCCGAAAATTGTTCGGTTCGCATGGCCAGCCCGGCCGTCATTCGGGATTTAATGACCGAAGCCGACCTGGTCGTCGGGGCGGCTCTCGTGCCGGGCGCCAGAACACCCATTATGATTACCCGCGACAGGCTTTCTTCCATGAAAACGGGAGCGGTCCTGGTAGATGTGGCCATCGATCAGGGTGGCTGTTTCGAAAGCTCCAGGGAAACGACCCACTCCGAACCGACTTACGTCCTCGAAGGGGTCGTGCACTATGCGGTGAGCAATATGCCCGGCGCGGTGCCGAGAACGTCGAGCATGGCTCTGACCAACGCAACGCTTCCCTATGCACTGGAGATTGCCGAAAAGGGCTGGCAACAGGCCATGCGCGACAACCCGGAAATTAAACGCGGCGCCAACATCGTCGACGGCAAGGTGACCCATCAGGAGGTCGCCGATGCCCTTCACGTCGATTACACGCCGCCGGACGGACTAATCTGAGATCATTTTCGATCCATCCGACACGTCCGCGGACACGTCATGGGGGTCCTGTCAACAGCCCCTGTGACGTCCGTGTCGGATCCAATTCGAGAGGTACATCATGAAAAGGCTGACCAAATCTGTTTTCATTGCGTTGTTGAGCGTGTGCCTGTGTCTTCCGGCGATGGCGCAGGATGTCGTTGTCGGAACCCTGTTCGATCATTCGGGTGCCCTGAAGGACTGGGGCCCCCGACACCAAAAGGCGGCCGACCTCGTAGCAAAGCAGATGGCCGGCGCCGGATGGACGATGCAGCTCGTCCGCAGGGACAGTCAAACTGCTGCAGAACCGGCCAAGAAGGCCGCAAAAAAGCTGATCGAAACCGACAGGGTCGTCGCCATTATCGGTTCTGCTTCCAGCGGCGTCATCGTACCGGTCGCCGAATCGGTGACCTGTCCAGCCGATATGCTGATGATTTCACCCGGCGCGACCGCCCCCTACATCACGACGCTCAGCCAGGACAAGGGCAAGGATTTCCTGTTTCGCACCGCTCCGTCGGACAGGCTGCAGGGTGTCGTGCTGGGTAAGCTTGCCGCTACCCTGTACAGCACCGCGTCCGTGATGTACGTCAACAACCCCTACGGACTAGGACTGGCAAGGCAGTTTCAGACCTCTTTCGAAAGGCGTGGCGGTCTTGTCACGATGGTGCCCCACGGGGAGGAGGTGAGCGAGTCGTATATCGACGAATTGCGCAATGCGTTTGCCAGAAAATACGGTACCAAGCCGCTCCTCGGGGGGCATCTCGACGCCCTCGCCGTATTCAGCTATCCGGAGCACGCAAAGATCTACGTACAAGAAGCCATCTCTGTGTTTGAATGTAAGAACTTCATTTTTTCCGACGGCTCCAAATCCGAGGAACTGGCTGCTGTGGTCGGCCCGAAACACCTGGAGGGGATGATGGGAACGTCGCCCGGCATCGCGAGCGGGGAATCCTACGTCAAGTTCAAAACCGATTATACCGATGCCTATGGCGAACTGCCGACCAGTCCCTTCATTCCCAACGCCTACGATGCGGCGGCAGTCATCGGGCTGGCTGCCTACGCCGCCAAGGTAAAGGGGCTGCCGCCGACGTCGGCGAATATCAGAGACCAGCTCCGGAATGTGGCCAAACCACCGGGTACCTTCATCGGCCCCGGGGATTTCAAAAAGGCATTCACGCTGCTCGATTCCGGCGCTGACATCAACTACGAAGGCGCCTCCGGAACCGTGGATTTTGACGAAAACGGCGATGTCCTGACGCCCATCGAAGTGTGGCAATACGATGCCGACGGCAAGATCGTCACGTTTCGCGTGGAGACCCAAATACCGGAGGAATAGGCATCCCGGTTTTGGGCGTTTTCATTCCCACGGTGAGTGGGACGCGTGAAACAGGTAAGGATATCCTTTATGGATGTTTTTCGACGTTCGTCTGTCATGCCGGTGCCCCGCAGGTGATTGCCGGCACATCGATGTGCTCACCCGGGCCTTTGATCAGCCGGCTCAACTCGATGAGGATTCCGGCGATCCGGACAAGCGTCCGGCCCAAATTGAGAACATCCAGGATACCCTCCAAATTTTAAAACCACATCCGGTGGCTCCAGATTTCTTTTTCCAGGCTCGTTTTATCCTCTTGAAGCATCATGAGCATGGAGGCGTTTTGGATGGCCAGGCCGCCCTGATGCGCGAGGGCGTTTACCAGCATAATGGTATCTTCCGGAAAATCTCGCTTGACGCCGCTGTACAATCTCAACACGCCGATAATATCGTCCTTGGACCTGATGGGCACACAGAGCATGGAGACGATGCCTTCCTCCAAGGTTTCATTCCGGTACTGAATCTCCTTGCTCGTCGCCACATCCTCGATCACCTGGGTTTCGCCTTTCAGTGCATGGGCCAGACATTTCGCCGCCGATACCGGACCCTTGTCCAGAAAACTTTCGCTCAGGCCATGGCTCGCCACGAGTTTAAAGATTTCATGTTCTTTATCCAGGAGACGAATGGCTACACCTTTCATTTCGAGTGACTCGGCCAGGTCGGCCGTCAGCTTGTGCAGGATTTCCTTTATCTCCAAACTGGAGTTGATACTGGCCGCCATATCGAGAAACAGTTTCGCGTTATGCCGGACCTGATCTATCAGGCGGTTATTTTCAATGGCCATGCCTCCCTGCTCGGCCATGGCCGACATAAACTCGATCTCCTCCTCGGTAAAATCCTTTGGTTTGGCCATGTAGAGAGAGAGTATACCGATGGTCCTGTTTCGAACGACCACGGCCACAGACAGGAGGGTCGCAATTCCTTCCGCCTTTTTCGCCTCGTGGTGTTCCAGACGGGGATCTGTGGTGGCATCGCGAAAGTGGAGAAAGCCTTCTTTTTGGATGGCGGCCACGATGGTTTTTGCTTTTAGAGGATTGGCGTGCAGGTATTTCTTGGACAATCCCTTCTGGGCTACCGGCACAAATATGTCCTTGCCCTCATCGGCCAGAAACAGACACGCGGCCTTGGCGTCCATGGTTTCAATGGCGCTGGAGACGATCAGATCGATCAGTTCCTTATTATCCAGGGTCGTCCCGAATGCCTTGCTGACCTTGCAAAATGTTTTAAAATAATCGTTTTTCTTTTTCATGGGTGATCTCCTTAATTCACTTCAAAGCGCGGTGTCATGGACTATGGTATGCTGTCGTTGATTCCATCAGGTCATTGCGGCGCCGGCCCTGACCGCCGTTTGCCCCGTTTTTGGGGAGCCGGTGTTGGTTTTGATGATTTTTTCGTAACACGGCGTTTCGGTTTTTCCTTTTCCCTCTCCTTGAGCCAACCGGCGATTTTCGGCGCGAACTCTTTTTGAAACCTGGAGCTGACGTAAATTCCGATATGGCCTGTTTTCAAGCAGATGTCCTCGGTGTCTTTGCTGCCCACCCTGCTGGTCAGGAGTTCACAGGCGGCCGGTGGGACCAGGTGGTCATACTGACCGTAAAAATTCAGGAGCGGCATGGTGATTTTTTTCAGGTTTACCCGGCGGCCGCCGAGTTCCATTTTGCTCTGAATCAGCAGGTTCTTCTGATAACAATCCGTTATGAACTGACGAAATGTCTCCCCGGGCACATCCGGGCTGTCGAAGATCCATTTTTCCATGCGGACAAAGTTTTCCACAAAGCTCTTATTGTCCACGTTTTCCATGAAACCAACGTACTTGTCGATCATCGACCGGGCGGGATTCAACAGCAGAAACCCCAGATTCATGATATCGCCGGGCATGTTGCCGAACGTTTCGACCATGCGATCGGCATCCACATTTTTCATCCAGATGTGCAAAAGTCCCTGATCGGTATCAAAGTTGGTCGGTGTCACGGTGGTCACGAGGTTTTTAATTTTCTCAGGATGCAATGCCGAATACATGACCGAAAAGGCCCCGCCCATGCAGATGCCCATTAAATTGATTTTTGGCAGATCGTGCTGCCGCCGGATAAAATCGACGATGTCGTCCATGTAGCCGTTGACATGATCATCGATGGTCAGGAATTTGTCCTTGGGGGTCGGATAGCCCCAGTCGATCATGTAAAGATCGATCCCGTCGTTTAAAAAATTTTCCACGATGCTGCGACCGGGCTGGAGGTCGAGCATTGTCTCGCGATTGATCAAGGCATACACCACCAGCAGGGGGGTCTTCATCAATTTTTTCTTCGGCAACACCGGATGATAATGCTTTAATTTTACCCGGTCTTGCTGGTAAACGACGTCATAGGGTGTCGTGGCAATGGCCGTATCGAGTTCACCCATCAATACATCCGAGGCTTTCCGGGCCCTCTGCTGAGCTTTTTCGGTATCCTCGGCCAACCTGGACAGGATTAAGTCAATGGGAATTTTTGCGTCAGCCATGATGTCCTCCTTTATTTACTTATCCTGAGGTCCCTGGTGGCCGGTTTCCGATGTGTGCTTTTTTTCGAGTTCGCGCATGCGCTTTTTCAAAAGGTAAATTTCCCTGTACAGTTCGTCCATGTCGTCATCGGTTGGTACCGGCAAGGCCTGGAGGAGATCTTGCATGAGCTCATTTTTGGATTCTATGAAATTGTGAAACGCATCCAAGGTTTCGCCCATTTTTTCCGTGTACTCGGGTGACTGTAAAAGGGTCATATAGTGGCCTTCCAGTATTTTAATCCACATCTGATAATATACTTTTGGATTTTCCTGCACCTTATCTTCTTCAGCCATCTTTTCCTGTATCACGTGTAGTGATTTTTCCACGGGCAAATATAACAGCTGTAGAAACTCACCCATGGCGACGTGTAACAAGTTAAATCTGTCCAAGGCCTTGTTGGCCCTTTCCTGGTACTGTCGGGTCAGACCCAGTTGGGGCATATACAACAAGCGCTGGAATTCTTCTTTGTATATTTCGCTCCAGGCATTGAGGGCGTCTGCGTCGAGATTGTCGAATCGGTAGGCCTCGGTGGTGTGGCCGACTTTCAACAGCCGCTCGTACCACTGCCGCTGCAGCGTTAAATAGCCGTTCCAGCCTGTCTCGGTCATCTTCGTGACGACCTCCGGCATCGCCTGAATCAAACCAAAAATGGATTGCCCGGCTTCCGGTGTACTCATGGCAGAAGACATGGCCTTCCAGGATTTTAACGCGGACTCCAAATTTTTTTTGGCCCGACTCCCCTCCTGGTTCATCGAGGTTTCTGTTTTTCCTGAAGGGGCGGACCACATCTCTAAAACCGGCCCCCAGAAATCTGTCGCTGTTTTCAACCAGGCCTCCAGCACCGGCTTTGGATCCACAGATTCTTTCGCATTTTCGTTCATGGTTCACTCCTCTTGAATCTCTACCCTACGGGTACCTGTTTTACATGCAATGTCAGCAGGGACGGGAGCCTGTCGCCGTCTTTTGTTGCGGTCTCACCGTTTTCTTTTACGAATCCCCATGGTGTGGCGCGGCCATTCTGGGTCGTACCGAACGGGGCCCGCTGATCATTGATGCCGCAGGATGACCTAACCGATAACGACTGGATCATCCTTTCGATCCCAAGCGCAGACCGCCATGGATAAAAAAGACCTCGCCGGCCAGAGCTTCGTTACGATAAATATCACCGACAAGGGCTGCCACTTCTTCAGGTTCGACCAGCCGACCGATGGGGACCTGGGCCACGATATTGTCCAGCACCTTTTCCGGCATGGCTTTGACCATCGGGGTGCCGACGTATCCCGGCGCCACCGCGACACACCGGATTTGGTTTGCAAGGCCGCGCCGGAAGAATTCGGCCGTGATGACCTTGGGCATGACCGACATGGCCGCCTTGGTCGACGAATAATTGATCTGACCTGCCGTACCCAGCGATCCGGTGGAAGAGACGAGGCAGATCAACCCCTTGCAGTGGTTGTTGATCATCCGTTCGGCGCATTCACGGATGGTCAGAAAAACACCGGTAAGATTGATGTCGATGACCGCCTTGAACTGATCCAGGGCCATTTTCCGGGTGACTTTTCCGGTTTCCCGATCCGTGGACACCATCAGGCCGTCTTTGATAATCCCCGCAAACGGGGCCACCAGGTTGATCTGGCCGAAAGACGCGATGGCCGCATCGGCCAGCTTGGCGCAATCCTCCTCCTTCGTGACATTGCAAAGGATCGTCTCGACATCGCCGGTCAGTTCCTTTTTGACATTCTCCAGAGCATCGGCGACCACGTCACCGATAACGACCTTTCCTCCGTTTTCCAACCAATACTTTGACAGTGCCAGACCGATGCCGCTGGCGCCGCCGGTGATTACCGCCACTGAATCTTTGATCGCAAGCATTTTCGTCTCCTTTTTTAGTAACCGTTCATAATATGATTATCACGAATACTCTCACGCACTCGCCATAATGTCCGGGAAATCCATACCGCGCCAAAGGGTTTGCGGGGCACGGTTGTGTGGTACCTGTACCACGCATGCCCGGATCGAGGCGAGTCATTCCCGGCTGCTGACTGCAAACGGCAATCGAACGGAGAAGGTGGTTCCCTGACCCAGCCGCGAGGTCACGTCGATGGTTCCATCATGCTCTTCAATCAGCTTTCGGGTCACCAGCAAGCCCAGGCCGGTGCCCTGGGTCCCCTTGGTACTGAAAAATGAGGTGAAAAGCTTCTGTTTTACCGCCTCGCTCATACCGGAGCCGTTGTCCTCGACCTCAAAGCGGATAAACCTGTCTCCCTCGGGAAGCGTTGTCACAGCAATACGGTGCAGCTTTCCGGGGGTGTCATCCTCCGCACAGGCATCGATGGCGTTGGAAACCAGATTCAAGAGACAGCGGTAGATGGTCCGCTGGTCCATCGGCACCTCACCGATGCGGGACGAGAAATTTTTCACCAGCTCCACCTGTTGCTCATGGGCCCGTTCGTTCATAAGCTCGCAGACATCATCGGCTACATCATTGGGGGAGCAGGGCTGATAGTCGGGTTCTCTTTCCTTGGAATAGGAGAGTAAATCCATCACCAGATCGGACGTGCGGCCGATGTTTCGCTGAACCATTTGCCAGCCGGCTTGAAGCTTTTCGGCATTATTTTTATCGATACCGATATTGACCATGTAGCTGCCGCCCTTGAGACCATGTAAAATGTTTTTGACGCAATGGGCCATGCCGGCCACCGTTTGCCCGATGGCCGCCAGGCGCTCGGCGCTGAGCAGTTCCTTTTCCAGACGCTTGATTTCCCTGAGATCGTGAAAAAAAGCGACAGTACCCATCATGCGGTTCTGTTCGTGGAACATGGTGCCTGAGAAACCAACCGGTATGGGTTCATCGGCCTTTGATACAACCGATGCCTCCTGCCACGGTAAGTTCCAGTCATTTTCGCCGTTGGCCACCAGACCGGAAAATATATTTGTCATTTCAGGCGGATAAAGGGCTCTTGCGTCCATTTTTCCGATGACCTCTTCCGCGGTGTAGCCGAAGATCTCTTCAGCGGCGGGATTAAAAATAACGATAATCCAGTTGTCATCGGTCGCCACGATGCCGTCGTTTGAGCTTCCAATCAACCTCCCTTGAAAATGCGCTCTCCTCCTAACTTCTGCCTGAAGCGTGGCGTTTTCAAGGGCGACCCCGAGTCGGTTTCCAATCAGTTCCAGGGCACGGGTCTCGTCGGGTCCGAAATGCCCGAGATTTTTGCTTGCCGCTCTGATAACGCCAAAGGCCTTTTTTTCTTTATCGAGGATGGGAATGTAGATCAGCGACCGCAGATCTTCCTGCTTCAAAAGCGTCATTTCTTCTTCACAGGAATCCGGCACATCCGGGAAAACGGCAATGTCACCCGCCAGCGCCACGCGCGATATCATGCTTTCGTCACCTGAGACCCTATTTTGGAAACATAACGTGTCGGAGTGGCCATAGGCGTATTGCAAATGGAAAGTACCGTCATTTTGAAGGAGGAATATACAAATGCCGTCGATCAGGAATATATTCGCGACCTCTCCGATAGCGGCCCTAATTCTGTCTTCGAGGCTCAGCGCGCTGCTGAGGGTTGCGTATACCGAACAGAACGTGGCCAGTTCTTTGGTATGCCGCTCCCGTGCATGTTCAGCCTTTTTATCTTCCGTCTTGTCCCAAATCGTCTCGATAGCACCGACCACCTCGCCTTCAGGCGATTTAATGGGAGCAGCTGTGAACCAGCACCACTTGCCGCCATCGCCCAGATTCGGAAAAAACACTTCCGCCTCATAGGCCCCCTCGATGAGCAGTGATGCACGCCATTTGGTACCGTACAATTTTCCGATTTCGGTCGCCTCGATCTGGTCCAGAATAACATCCGCCATCGAGGAACGTTCTTGATCATAAAACGGTTTCCATTGCTGGCGTGTTCCGATGACGTCCCGGGCGGAAACGCCTGTCAGCCTTTCCAGAGCGGTGTTCCAGTGCGTCACCGTGTGGTCTTTGTCGATCACAAAGGTGGGTATGGTGCTGCCTTGAATGATGTGGGCCAGGGCGCGCTCCTTGGCGAGGGACTCTTTCACCCGGAGTGCCAATTCCTTATTTTGGCGCTCGCGTTCTGCTTCGGCCTCCTTTTCTTCGGTTTTATCCCAAAGCGTTTCGATGGCGCCGCTGATGGAACCGTCCGGAGCGGTAATGGGAGCTGCCGTAAAAAAGAGCCATTTGCCGTTCTCGGCCATGTGGGGGAAAAACTCTTCGGCTTCGTACGCACCCTCGATGAGTGCGGATTTCTCCCACTGGGTGCCGTAATACTGCCATAGGTCTTCTTCAGTGACGCCCTCCAAAATAAAGTCGGCCATGGTGGCGCGTTTTTCAGCCCGGAAGGGCTTCCACTGATGATCCGTTCCGACCATCTCCCGTGCCGGATACCCGGTGAGTTTTTCACAGGCTGTATTCCAATGGGTCACCCGATGGTGTTTGTCAATGACAAAGGTCGGTATGGTGGTGCCTTGGATGATCTGGGACATGACCCATTCATTGTCAGCCAGGACCTTTCGGGTGTCATGGAAGTTCCTGTTTCTGTCCTTGTTGATGTTCTGGACAAACTCGTAAAATTCCTCGAGGAGCTCTGGAAATTCTCTCCCCGTGTCCTTGTGTGTGCGCAGCCTTTCGAGGATTTCTATTTTTTTGCCCTTTATCTTGAAATAATCCAACAGCGGCCGTGCCTCCTCGTAGTCCACCAGAAGGACCCAGGACGGTTTGCTGTCTTGAATCAACGCTCTGAGGCTGTCATCCCCGGTCAATTCGATGACAAGATGAAGGTCTTTGCGTGAAAGAAGTTCCCTGAAGTCGTTGGTGGTGTAGATGCCTTTCTTCCTGGCATACATCACGCCCGCCGCCTGCTCGTTCTTGTCGGCCACGCCAAGAATCGCCGGCTGCTTTTCATCCGGGGTCTGGAGCAACAGGGTTTCTAAAAGCGCCCTGCAGCGGCTGCCGCCCCCGATGATAGCGATGTTGACATCTTCGATAAGGTCAATCAGTGGTATCCTGGGTGTCATTACCAATTTCCGATAACCGGTGAGAATGTTCCGGGCACAGTGAGATCCTTCGGGGGTCGGAAGAACGCTTCACGGGGGCGTCGGGCGGCAGCGGAGAATTTTTTCCGCACATCCAAGAGGGGGCACATTCTCGTACATTTGTGTATCTCCCCCAAGTTGCTGGATCATGTTGCGCTTCCGTAGTTTCGTCGGCGCATATCAGGTAATGCCTGACACCGTGCTCCCTCTCAGAAAGCCATAACCGCGCAAAGATTGCAAACAGAAAGAGATCGAAACGAAGCGCAGAGCGGATATCGTTCCCCATGAAACGGAACGCTCCGCCGGTCAGCCGCCACCAGAACCGATGTTACAATAGTATTCTGGCATCCAGCGCCAAACAACCTTCCCCTTCATGAAATATTCGGAGTGGATTTACATCGAGCTCTTTGATCTCGGGGAAATCCATCAGCAATTGGCTGACCCGGAGGAGGGTGTCGACGATAGCGTCGATATCGAAACGCTTCTGCCCGCGTGCCCCGAACAGGATCTGAGATCCGCTTAATTCTTCGATCATGGCGCGGGCTTCGTGCTTTGAAATCGGGGCAATCCGGATGGTTGCCTGTTCGAAAATTTCGACAAAAATGCCACCCAGACCGACCATGACCACGGGCCCAAACTGCCTGTCCTGTCTCCCGCCGACGATCAGTTCCCTGCCGCCGACCGCCATGGGCTGCACCAGAACTCCATCGACCACACACTCCGGGTACGCTCTATCGACGCAAGACGCCATTTCCCGGTAGGCAGCCAGGACGGCGGATCCGTCCCGCAAGTTTAACTGGACGCCCCCGACATCCGATTTGTGAGAAATATGCTCGGAGATCAACTTCATGGCGACCGGATACCCCAGGGTATCGGCGGCTTTCCGGGCTTCCTCGGCAGTTGTTGCCGTCAGCGAGCGCATGGTCGAGATCCCGTAAGATTCCAGCACATCCACGGCTTCATCCAACAGAAGATCTCTGTTTTGACGTTGCGCGTTTTTTATGAACTGTTTTACTTTTTGATGATTACCGGCCAACACGGGTGCAATCTCATTTCCCTCTGCTTGAGCGACCCTCGCTGAATGTTCGAAGTTCAGTTTCAACGCTCTGAACATTTCAACGATTCGGGTAAAGATCGGGAAATCGGAATCCCGCCTGATATCGGATATCTCCGCTGAAATCGCAGACAGATACACCGCCACCGGTTTGTTATACTGCCGGCACAGGGCTTCCAGGCGCCGGATCAATCGTTTGGTTTCATCGTGCTCCTGCGCGACCGAGGTGTGCAGAAAGACCACCCCGTCAACATTGTCCTGGGGGAGCGTTTCCTGGACGATGCGATGATATACATCCAGGTCGAACAGATCGCCCAGGTCCAGCGGATTGGTCAATTTGATGACGGACGCCCGAAAATGGGTTTCGATTTCGCGGATGAACGCCTCCGGAAATTCCGCCAGTTGGAAGCCGGTCAATTCGCATGCGTCGGCGGCCACAATGGCGTGGCCGCCGGAACGGGATATGATGGCCAGGCGTTTGTTCTTCAATGCGGGTAATCTCAGGGTTTTCATATAGTCGGAAAGCGTTGTCACATCCCGTACGCGAGTAATTCCGCATTGACGAAACGCCGCGTCCACCACCTTGTCATCGCTGGACAGCGACGCGGTGTGGGAGGCGGCAATATTCCGTCCCAGCTTTCCGATATTTGATTTAAATATGAGAATCGGCTTGGGAGAACGCCTGGCGGCATCCATCAACCGCCTGCCATCCCGGATACTCTCAAGATAGACAAAAATGATACGGGTACCCGTGTCTTCGATCAGGTATTCGAGCAGGTCTTCAGAATCGATGTTCAGCATATTCCCGGCGGAAACAAATTTATTGAGACCGATGCCGTCCTCTGCCATGTGGTTGATGATGCTCAATCCGACCCCGCCGCTTTGTGAAATAATGGAAACATCACCGTCGCGGATAATTGGCGTCAATCGGGGGAAGGGCACACAAAATCCGTTTTCCATGTTAATGACGCCGATACAGTTGGGGCCAATGAAATTGATGCCGTATTTGGCCGCAATGGCCACGACCCGATCCTCGATTTGCTTGCCGTTCTCGCTGTATTCGCGAAATCCGGCCGTTTCGATGATCGCGGTTCGGATACCTTTTTGCCCGCAGTCCTCCAGCACGTCGGGGACAAATCTTGCGGGAACCAAAATGACCGCCAAATCCACATGACCCGGGATGTCCAATATCGATGTATAGATCCTTCTCGTGGCAAATGAGCCGCCCTTGGGACCGACAGCATAAACAACGCCGTCGAACCCGAAATTGACCAGGTTTAAAACGATATTTTGTCCAAGGTTGTCCCGTTTTGCCGAAACACCGACGACAGCGACGCTTTGGGGATAGAAAACGCTTTGCATGAGAAACGCCTCTTAATATTGTTCAGGTGAAATTTGCAGGAAGCACGTCCTGGGATGCTCGTCTTCTGTTGATATGTTATTTGCGAAGGATTAGCAAATCCTGTTGCGTCCTGACCCGCACATGGGATTCAGAGAAGACTTCCTATGGACTGAAACCCCCTGTGCAAGAACGAGCTGACGAAAGGTTTGTTCATCTATAAAATAGAGGAACATAAAGGACATCCCTATTTTTAAGGATGGCGGTTTAGAGCACCTGTCAGAATTCCGTTCCGATTTGTGGATTGTTGACGCGGTTGAAAGTTCTGGTGTCATCGGTATCGACTTCGAAGTTGGCCATTCTGTCTCGATTCCGATACCGATAGCGATACCGATACCGAACATGTCCATATCCGGACTCCCCCGAAACGGTATCCGGTTAACAGAAACTCACTATGTTCAAACGGAACATATTAACGACAACCACTATGACCGCCCTAAAACATGAACCCTGGCATGTCGGAAAATAAGAGTTACTTTTTTTCATTGTTTACCGTTTTAGAGCGGGAAGAATGAACATGCCTCCACACATCAGGCACGGATGGGCGGCGTTGTGCGCCGTCCTTGTGGTTACCATGACAGCACATGCTTACGAGATCATTGCACCGGCGACCGCCGCGCGGATGGCACAGGCCGCTGAAACCTTTTTACAGGCGCTTTCGCCCGAGCAACGTGACACCTTGTTGTTTTCGTTTGACGATGGCGACCGCACGGACTGGCATTACGTCCCCAGAAGCCGGTCCGGTCTGGCCCTCAAGGAGATGACCCCGGACCAGCAGGAGCTTGCCATGGGGTTTTTAAAGAGTGGGTTGAGCCGGAGCGGCTACTGGAAGTCAACCACGATCATGACACTGGAGACGGTGCTGCGTGAGATCGAAACCTTGAACTGGATGGGTCGGGACCCGGAAAAATACTATTTTTCCTTTTTCGGAACACCGTCTGCGGCCGGCACCTGGGCCTGGCGGGTGGAAGGGCACCATCTGTCGCTCAACGTTACGATCGTCAAGGGCCGAATGTTCGCCACCGCACCGCGTTTTATGGGGGCCAATCCGGCCAATGTCACATCCGGAGCGCTCAGCGGTCTGCGCACCCTGGCCGGCGAGGAGGACCTTGCCCGCAAGCTTTTAATGTCGCTGGATCCAAAGCAGCGGCAAAGGGCCGTTTTTCGCGATCAGGCTTATAGCGATATCGTGACCGGCAGCGATGAGGCGGTGTCGCCCCTTGACCCGGCGGGTATCCCCGGAGCTGATTTCAATGGCGCGCAGAAGGCGATGCTGGCAAGGCTGATCGACGAATACGTGTCGTCCCTGCCGCCTGAAATCGCGCGACAGCGCAGCGATGTCATCGGAAACGGCGGTGTGGATCGGATTCATTTCGGCTGGGCCGGAAGCATCGAACCGGGCCGTCCCCACTATTATCGGATTCAGGGGGCGACATTTCTGATTGAATACGACAATGTACAAAACGGCGCCAATCATATTCACACAGTATGGCGCGATTTCGATGGTGACTTCGGCCGGGACCTTCTGCGGGAGCACTACCGGGCAGCGCATCCGTAAAGTCCCCGGATGAAGTTGGACCATCATACCTTACCGACAACCCATGGGTCGATAATCTGCCGATGAAACGGACACTCCTGTTATTCAGCGTCATGACATTGTTTCTGTTCAACTGTACGTCGAATGGGAACCTCAAAATGCCGCCGGGTTTATCTCCCGATGACGTCGTTACCCTATTCAGCGAGGTCTATGGCACGGGTCGCCTGGACGACATCGGACCCTACACAACGGAACGTTTCAGGCTGGAGAGGCCTGTTTCGGTGTGGGTCGTTCAAGTCTGGCAGGAACTGCAAAAGCTGGAGTTCGAAAAGCTCGAATTTAAGATCGTCGAGTCGGACACCGATACGGCGAATAATGTCGCAACGGTTGTGGCCCAGGCGACGATACTGACTCAAGCCGGGATTACCCGGCAGCAGGAGGTGTTCATCCTGGTGTTTGAGCAAGGGAGATGGAAAATCGACGAGCTTTTCGTGACAGAGGAAGACGTCGAAGTTGAGGAACACACCCTGTAATCCTATTCTGAAAACATCGTGAAACCCTGTTGACGTCCACCGGCGTGATCATTTCCGAATTTGTCTCGAAACCATTTCTGAAGGCCATTCGCCCCTCGGCCGCGAGCTTGTCTGCGGGGCTCCCAGGTCCGTGACCCACGCCCCCTCACGACATCCGCATTTACATCCATGCAGGCGCCGCTTTCGGCCACGCTCTTCCGTTTCTTGCCAAAGAAGCATAATTTCGGCATACAAAGACCCGGTAACGAATACATCCGGTTAATAACACGCAACCCGCATTTGATGTCCAAAATTTTAACACAGGAGGAGATGCCATGGAAGAACAAGCATTGCCCCTGGATATCCAGCTCAAGTGTATCCAGCGAATTGAAGAAATCATGACCAATCACGGCCAGGAGCTTTTGTTGAGCCTGATTTTTCTTATCGGCGGTCTGCTTATCGTCCGCTGGGTAATGAAGCTGGTCCGGCTGGCGCTGGCCAAGCTCGTTAAACATACTGCCACCGCGGTAACCATCGCCAACGTCATCCATGTGCTTCTGCTGTCGTTTGTGCTCATTATCGCCGCAGCCGAGGCGGGGATTGAAATCCTGCCGGTGTTTCGCCTGTTAATGGCGGTCCTGCTGGTGGTTGTCGGGCTGCTGGTACTGTTCCGGCCATACATTCCAACACTGCCGTTTAGAGTCGGGCAGACCATAAAGGCCGCCGGCCTCCTGGGCAAGGTCGAGGGGACCACGTTTCTCAACACGCGGATCCGCACCTTCGACGGCAAGGTGTTCTTCGTTCCGAACACCAACATTCTAAATGACATCGTCATCAACTATCATTACACACCGACCCGGCGCATGAAAATCGACATCCCCATCCGCTACGACCAGGATATTTTGAAGGCCAAGCAGGTGCTGGAAGCCGTCATGATCGAGGATCCCCGGGTGAAAAAAACCCCGCGCCCGGCGGTCTGGGTGCTCGATGTGACCAAGGGGTGCATCCTGCTTGGCGGCCGTTGCTGGGCGGACAACCTGAAGTACTGGGCTACCCGGGTGGATCTTATCGAAAAGGCAAAGCTCCGGTTCGACCAGGAGGGCATCGAGATTTCCTATCCGCACTTCGGCATTCACCATTTCGACCGGACACCCGAAGACGCCCGGATGGAAGAGCCTGTTTTCGCCGGCGCTTGAATCCTGGGAATGGGCACGGGTGATGATGGTGCTCGCAAGGGTTGAACGTGAAAGCGGGGATATCGAAAGCGGACGCGGCTTCTTTTGCTGCATCGGAAAAGATATCGAGATCCTGATCAGTCTCGAAATGGTCCGTCCCCGATAACGGGTGGTTGGGTAGCCCCCCAGGGCGAAATGACCCGGCCGGCTGGATAGAGTATGCATCCGCGATTCTCTACCTTGCGATCGGCCTGGCCGGCAGACCCTGCCTGGCCCCAGGAGCCCGGCTCGGAGCCCGCCACGAAAACGGCGGTTAAATTGTTCTCCTCAGGAGCGACATCGTCGCGTTTCATAAAATCGTAGCACGATTATATTCATGCACATCTACCGGACCGATAGCTTTCCCATTCCGCTTCCCCGGGGGCACCATTTCCCGGCGGGTAAATACCGGATGCTCGCCAGGCGGCTGGTGGACGATGGCATCGTTAGCAGCAACGAGATGCGCCTGCCCCGGGAGGCCACCCGGGAGGAATTGCTGCGGGTGCATGCCATCGAATATCTTACACGGCTGGAACGGGGGGAGATGACCGCCAAGGAAATGCGGCGGATCGGGCTGCCGTGGTCTGTGGAACTGGTCGACCGCGCCCGCCGGTCGGTGGGGGCCACCGTGGAAAGCTGCGTTGCGGCCATGAACGACGGCTTCGCGGTGTCCCTTTCCGGAGGTACCCATCACGCCTTCCCTGACCGGGGCGAGGGCTTTTGCCTGTTCAACGACGTCGCGGTGGCGGCACGCGCGATACAGGCCGCAGGACGTGCCGAGCGTATCCTTGTCATCGACGCCGACGTGCACCAGGGGAACGGCACGGCCTTTATCTTCCGCAGCGATCCGACGGTCTTTACGTTTTCCATCCACGGGAAAAACAATTTCCCGTTTCATAAGCAGGCCGGCGATCTGGACGTGAACCTGGCGGACGGCACTGGCGATGAAACCTATTTAAAGGCGTTGCGGAGCGGGTTGGAAACGATCGCCGGAGGCTTCACGGCGGAGATGGCCATCTACCTGGCCGGGGCCGATCCATACCATGACGATCGGTACGGGCGCGTGGCCCTCTCCAAGGAGGGGCTGGCCCTTCGGGATCGGGAGGTGCTGGCCTTTTGCAGAAAACACCAGCTTCCGGTGGTCGTCACCATGGCCGGAGGCTATGCGCGGAACATCGCCGACACAGTCGATATTCACGTGCAAACGGTCCGCATTTTTCAAAGTGCCGCTCGTGAATTCGAGAAATAAGAAAAGCGGGTCAATCCGCGCAACCCGTGTATCGTGGGGCCCGGGAATGAAACACCACTCCTTTACCCCACCATGTCGTCTAACCCGAACATTTCATGAAATTTTTTCATAAAGTGATGGAAAAGAAAACATATCATTCATTTTGAAAGGATACGATCGAACTGTGTGATGCTTCTGGCGCTGCCCAACACAATCAGGGTGTCGCCGGCCTCCACCCGGTCGTCGGCGTTGGGGTTAAACACAATCCGTCCTTCGGCTTTCTTGACGGCAATAATATTCACATCCGCTTTTTCCGGAGTTCCGGACCCCAGCAGTGTCCCACCAACACATTTCGCCCCCGGTTTGATCCGTATCTCCTCCAAATGGATGTCCGTACTGTCGTCGGCGAAGGCCTTCTCGAGAAACTCGATGACGGCAGGTCGCAAGACGGCGTGGGCCATACGTCTTGCACCGATATCGTATGGAGAAATCACCTTGTCCGCACCTGCTGCCAGCAGCGTCTTTTTAGTCGAATTGAGTTCGGCCCTGGCCACCATAAAAATGTCCGGATTCATTTGCTTGGCGGTGAGGACCAAAAACACGTTGTCTGCATCTGTGGCTACGGCCGTCACAACGCCCTTGGCTCTGTGGATACCGGCTTTTTCCAGGATGCCCTCATCCGTGGCGTCGCCAATCAGATACAAGATTCCGTCACCGTCCATGGTGGATACGCGGTTTGAATTACGCTCGATGATCACGACATCGATATATTTTTGAGTGAGGTAGCGGGTGACCACCCGGCCGATCCTCCCATATCCACAGATGATGTAATGCCCGTTGAGCCTGTTTATCTGAGTATCCAATTTGCGCCTCCCTAAAACCAGTCGAATCCGTCCCTCCACAAGGAACTGGATAATATTGCCCACCACATAGAGAAAATACCCCACACCTAAAACAATCAGCACCAGGGTGAACACTCTTCCCGAAACGCTGATCTCGTGCACCTCGCTGTACCCCACGGTGGCAAGGGTAATGATGGTCATGTAAAGCGCATCCATGAACCCCCAGTCTTCGATGAGCATATACCCCAGACAGCCGAAACCGATCAGGGCGATGGACAGACATACGGATATCAGGATTTGCTTTTCACGACCCATAATACGGCCTCACTCCCGGATCTTGTCGACGTCTCGCACGTCATCATGATAAAAGCGGATTTAAAGCTCCGCGGGAAACAATGCATGCGCAAGGACCCGAAGTTATCTTGACGGAATCGGATGCGCACCGGATTGCGCGATCGGGTGACCCCTGCCGCCGATGCGTTTGACCGGTGGACGGCGCCGTTTCCCCCTTACCCATTGGATATTTTCTTTCGCAGAATTTTCAACCTGTTTTTCAATGTTCCGATCGAATTCCGCTGCAACGTGAACGTTTGGGCAGACCGGGACATCCGAATGCATTCGCGCATCCCGAATTTCTCATGATCTCACAACATCCCTTTCGCGTGAGATGAAAATGCAACAGAACAGCGCCATCCTCTTTTTTGGGCGTCTCCGATCCATCTCTCGGCGACCCCAGTCCGTAACGGACCGGATGATATAGTGGTTGTCCTAAATATGTTCCGTTTGTCCGTTTGCCGGTTTGCCCGTTAGCCCGTGGGCCCGTTGGCCGGTTTGCCGTTAGCCGGTTTGCCCGTTTGCCCGTTTGCCGGTTGGCCGGTTTGCCGGTTAGCCGGTTGGCCCGTTTGCCGGTTGGCCCGTTTGCCCGTTTGCCCGCCTGTCCTGAGCGAGTAAAACGAGTCGAAGGGTTAGCCCGTTAGCCGGTTGGCCCGTGTGTCCTCTGTTCTCTGCCATCCGACCTCCGACATCTGCCCTCTGTCCTCTGTCCTCTGCCCTCTGTCCTCTGCCATCCGACCTCGGACATCCGACCTCCGACATCTGCCTTCTGTCCTCTGCCTTCTGTCCTCTGCCATCCGACATACGTTACCGGACACGATGACCGGACACGGCGTCCATCTGCAGCAGCCACACCGCCAACAGGGTGATCGCGATACCCGGCAGCACCACCCATTGGGGAGGTGAAAGCCCCAGTCCCCACTCTATGGCCGCAACGGCCGACGGCGTTAAAAATGTGTAGGCGACCACACGGGAGGGGCCCAACCGGGGGGCGGTGTGCTGAAGAATCCAGAACGTGACGGCGGTAGAAGGCCCTGCCAGATAGGCGATTCCCAGCCAAACACCGGAATCGGGTACCGGCAAGCCGCCGTTTCGCCACACGGCGGCCACCAGCAGCGCCAAAGTGGCGATCAGGAGACTGTAAAACGTAAAGCAGACCTTGGATTCATCCCGCTGCAATTTTTTCATCGACAGCATGTAGACGGCCAGGCAGCCGGTTCCTAAAAAAAAGATCCAGTCGCCCCGGGAAATTTTTAATTCGAGCATCCGGTCGATATCACCCCGAAAAATGACCCAGAGGCATGCCGCCATGGACAAGGCCAGAATCCACAGCTGCCGGAACCGTATCGGTTCACCCACCAGCCTGCCCAGCAGCATCGTCATCAACGGCAGCGTTGTATAGATGGTGCTGGTATTCAAAGGCGACGTTTCTTTGAGTGACTGGAACATGAGAATGAAAAAGAGCCCATAGCTTCCGCCCACGACACTGTAGCGTCCCAAATCTTTCCATCCTGGCAACCGGACCCCTTTCACAAAGGGCAGCATCAGCCCAAAGATGACGGTGGCGGTGAAAAACCGCCAAAAGGTCAGCACCGTAGGATCGTGACCGGGCGTGATGGCGGCAACCACCGGAAACGATCCGGCGATAATGACCGAGAAGATGACCATCCACAGGTGGGCGTTCCGGTTTGTTTCCGCGCGCAAATGGCTATCGGTCTGTTGGGCCATTTGATCAGCCGATTCATGTGTCTTGATGGATGACATGTCGCGCCTCAAGTGCTAAATAACATAAGGGCTTGTCGGGCGTCTTCTGATTTGCGGGGTGTGCGCACTTTTTTACACATCCGGATTTGCCCATCATGTCCTGATCTGACATTGAAGTTAGTGCATCTGCGACCCGAATCCACCTGTTTTAGCTCCGAATGGATATGGCGCCGATGTGTTGTCTGACAGATCGGCGGAATTATGGGTTTCGCTGGTCCGGGCACTTCAGGGGCCGATCCTGGCATCAAGTTTCCCATGAAATTTTTACCGGGCCCCTTCATTATCGTAAACGCTATTGATTGGATTCTGGCAGCGAAAGGCGGCGGGAGCAAATGAATAAACGGATTAAAAATGCTGTTAAATGGACCCTTCCCGGAACGGTTGTCTTGACGTTGGTCTTTGGGTGGGTGTTTCTTCATCTTACGGACTATAACCCCACCCGTGGGAGCCTGGTAAAATTTTTACTGGCAATGGTCGTCATTTTTTTCGTGGCCACCATTTATCATGTTCTGGATTACCTGGCGGAAGATCATATCCAAAACAAGGACAAACCGCCAAATGAAAGAAAATCGATTTGGGAGTTATTAAAGGGTGAGCCAGATAAATAGGATCGGCATAGACCTGAAAGAATTCGCTCCCCGGCTGAAACACCGACTTCCCGAGTTTTGCCGGGAACCGATCTTATCTAGAACACTTGGTCGGATCAAGGGATCGCTACTGAAATGGTGTGAGAAAGTTCAAACAAGAGGCTCCGTATCAGACTAAAGAACCCCCGCGAATCAACGTCCTGATGTAAGGTTTGTTGAACTTGCTTATTCCCTGTAGCTCGCTACAGGGACCCAATTAATTCCTCTCCCCTGGTGGGAGAGGTAAGGAGAGGGGGCAAGATAGACATTATTCCGCTTTTATACCCCTTAGCTTGTTGCGGGGAGCTTCATTACAGAAATATAAAAAACATGCCCATGTTGTCTCTGGTTCAGATTCACCGGGATCGAGCGGACGCCAACAGACGGACCATTATAGAGACCACCCGATATTGTCGGGCGTCCGAGCTGTCCTGCCCGGCCGGGGCGTGACCCCGGGTGCCGTGGAGATGGCGAGGCACCGGTAAGCAGGTAGACTGCCCAGACCACCTGAACTATCGATTATAGAATATGGGTAACCGCATGCCCAGATTGTGTGATCTATTACACAAAATGGTCTGGCCGTGCATCCGCTGGTTTATTCTAACCTTTCGATATTTAATATTAAATTTTTTTATACGGGTTGGCACAAAATTTGATTAATGATGAGTAATAAAATATTACCACAACCTGATTATGGCGGGGTATTCGAAATGGTTTCACGAAATTTCTTAGGCAGCCTTTTACTCGCATTCTTGCTCATCGTTCCCTCAGCTCACGCCGTTCCGATGCTCAGCATCGTAGATAGTCCCGGCACTTTCGGCTCCATTCCAGGAGGCGCCACCAACGATATCTTGGATGATATTTATGGTAGCGGTGTTACGAGCCGGAGTGGATACTTCGGCAGCAACATCTCCCTGACCGAGGATGCGACGGTGACCTTTACCTTCTTAGGCTTTGAGGCCGGGTTTACAAATGATTTTGGATTGAACCTGGCCGGTGTGGGGGACATTTTCACGAACCAAACATCTCCACAGTTTCCATCGCCCGGAAGCTCGGTATCATATGCGTTGGGATCCGGCGTGCTGCCCTTTTATTTCGATATTGACAGTGACCGTGATACGCTTACAAACGGTTCTAATCCGAACGACTTCCAAGGGAACTCCGATATCAATTTCTTTACGAGTTTTGACGGTAATGCGGCTGCTCAACTTGGAACGAGCCTGGTGGTGTTTCTCGATGACGGGGGCGCCTCAAATGACGACAATCACGACGACATGGCGGTTCGCGTCAGCGTGGCGCCGGTCCCCGAACCGGCCACCCTTTTCCTGGTCGGCGCAGGGCTAATCGGTCTTGTCGGTGCCCGGCGAAAGTACAAGAAAGCCTGATGTCTTAGTCATCTCTGTTTTTTCAAAACTGAAAAGCGAGCAGAATATCGATTCCGACTTCTGCCCGCTTTTTTTGTGGTGATCAACCGGCGTGTCGTTCAAGTGCCGCCTTCGATTCACCCGGCGCAACACGGGGCGGTCGTCGGTTACACACGGCAATTTGCCTGCTAGTGATGCAGGCTCAGATTATATCACCACCGGAAGGTCATCCCAATAACAACATTATGCGTATTGAATGTGGGTTCCAGCGCAATTTGGCCTCCTCCACGGGCCTCGCTGGTGAAGGACGGGCTGAAACTCTTGTATCCATATTCGAGAACAATTCCATAGCTTTCCTTTAGCAAAACGGATACGCCACCCCTGGCATCAATTCCCATGCTAAAATAGGTGTCCTCCAAAACGGATCCGGAGGGGGGTACCGCTTCTATGAATTCAGACATGCCGCCATAAAAAAAACCGGGGCCTATTCCGATATAGGGTTGGATTCTTCCTTTTGGATATTTTTCACTGGTGTTTAATTTTAGCCGGGCCATGACCAATGCGGACAGGGAGCCCACACCGATATCGATCTCGCCAAAATTCAGTTCGGAAAAGCTTACATCCCCTGCCAACCCCAGCCACGACATGCCGTTAAACCAATAACCGATTCTCCCGCCAAAAATCTGGCCCGAATCAGAGTTGTCGACCGTTGCAACCGGGGTCCCGTTGAACGTGATCTCCATATTGTCCGCCTGGCTGCTGTGCAGACCGAAGTATACGTCTCCAAACCATTCGCCAGGTGCAGAGGCAGGAATTAAAAGGGTAAATACGACCATAGGAAGCAACAATATCGCTCTCCTGTTCATGTGCCACCCTCCTCGATGAGATTTCGTATGTGCTTGATCCGCCGTTATCTGAAAGCAGATGAAAGGGAGCGCAGTGGAAGGTCGTTTGCTTCTTAAGAGATGAGCTCTATATCGCGTGCAGGTGCCGGATGATTTCCTATACTATTAGACTGAGCAATCAGCAATTGCAATGCTTGTCGAGTATACATGCGGTCATAAGAAATTTAAAACGGTCAGCCGAAGATTAACTTTCATCTATAGCTTGATATGATGCCTGAGGCTGAACTTGTTGGAACACAGAATCCGATGACACAGTAGTGGACCACCGACAGATGATCTATAGCGATTTTCAGAATTCCGTTCCGGAACCGGACCCTACCTTCAATCGAAACACATTTATGGCAACTGCTATAAAAAGAAATAGAGCAGTTCAAATTAAGTGGAGGCGAACGCAGGTGCAGCGCAGATTGTAAAACCGGAAGGTCAGCTCGTGTTCATGTGCCTGATACCCATTCACTGCTCGAGCGCTTTCGCCAAAGGCATGAACGTCTCGGATTTGAGCTCCACCGGAACGGGCTGATCCTTATCATCGGTGTCCCAGCATTGGGTTTCGATCCTGACATAGGTTTCGGCCAAGTCTTCCGGCTTTAGAATGCCTTCAGGGATTTGATCCTTCGTTTCCGAGGTGCCTTTTTTGGTTGCATAGAACTGCTCCAGATTCGATTTGAGAAGGCGGACCTTGTACTTTATCTTACACTCCGAAGGGTACCGGGTGGGATCCAAAGCGCTCCAGGTGATCATCGGGGCAAGAGAATTTCCCGAGGCCTGAATATTTTTTACGTATGGCAGTCTTTCCGCCTTATCCAATCTGTGGGTTTTGGCGATGACTTCGTTTCCTTGGGCGTCCTTGACCTTGATTTCCCATGTTCCCAGATGTTTCTTTGGATCGAATGGTGGAAACGGGTTGTGTAACAACAGGACGTTCTTGTAGATCGAGCCGATGTTTCGTGAGGCCAGGTTGAGGACCAGTCCCGTGTCCAGATTGGTTGCGGTGGCATCGACGATGGGCGAATCTGTTCAGTTATGACGAGACCAATACATGGCGTCTCAAATTTGCCATCGATTCGGCCGGCGCGGACCTGAAGGACGTCTCCGTCATTTTCGGAGATCTACAGGGCAATGCCGCATGGCAGGAATTTACAAACCGGTTAAATCCCCAGTCCAGGGACGACAAGGTGCCCGAGCCGGCATCTCCGCAAAGCCGGAAGAGGGTAGGGATAGCACTTGCGATCGTCTTTGCTGCAGCAATATTGTCTGTCGGAATCTGGTACTCGCAAACGCGCAAGATCGAGCCTGCCGCAATTCAGAGTGATTCAGAAATAGCCTCCATTGCGATCCTTCCCTTTGCGAATATGAGCGGCGATCCGGACCAGGAGTACTTCAGCGACGGGATCACCGATGATCTTATTACCGATATATCAAAAATATCCAATATTTATGTAATATCCCGAAATTCCACTTTCACCTACAAGGGAAAAACTGCAAAGGCCCAGCAGATCGGGAAAGATCTCGATGTACGATACATCTTAGAGGGAAGCGTATGCAAAGTGGGTGACAGGATCCGCATCAACGCCCAGCTCATCGATACCGCCACCGGCCATCACCTGTGGGCGGAGCGCTATGACGGAAATCTGGGCGATATTTTCGAACTGCAGGACAGGATTACGCAGAAGATCGTAGCCGCGCTATCAATAGAACTGACGGAGACGGACCTGCACCATCTCTCCCGTAGGGAAACGGATAACTTTGAAGCCTACGAAGCCTACCTGCAAGGATGGGAGCATCAACGCCGCGACACCAAGAGCGATTTGGTCGAGGCGGTGTCCAGCTTCAAAACGGCCATTGAGTTGGACCCGACGTACTCGGAAGCCCATGCCGCCCTTTCTCTTGCCTACCAACACATTGCCGGAAGGCGTTGGGATGTGGATCTTGGATGGGGCGATGTGCGTTCCTTTTAAGCAGAACTCCCCAACCTGCGGCAGACACCGACGGCCAGGGCATAGATCACATCCGGGGCAAGATGCGCGGTGATGGTGCGATCATACAGAAGTTTGCATTCGGCCGGAAAATCATCATCACCCTGCCAGTACAGGGCGGCCACCGGGATTCTGTCTGTGATCCTGAATCCGTAGGCCGCATCGGCCATTTCGATCGGTTCGCCGCCCAGCGTTATGCATCGCTGTGAGAATGCATCGATGTCGTTGTTGAACCGATTCGAAACCATGTCGGTGGGAATTCGATGCGGGCCTCTGAAAAAGGTGGCGCCGCCCGGCACCTCCTTTTCCGAAATCCAGGAGTCGGCGATATTTACAGCTTGAGCTCCCAGCAGGTAGTGGACTGCGAATAAGTGAAAATAGGTATGACGTTCTTGGCGTTCCCCGCCTGCCGATTCGATTGTCATTGAATGGGGAAAGATGTTCACGTCTTCGTTCCATACAGACACCGTGTACCGGTCTTCCGCCTGATCGTACCGGCACCCGGCACGCCGGCACACATCGTTCGGGTCTCTTGTGGACAAATCTTGAAAATGAACCGGGTCGATCAGATCCGTCATACTTCCTCCCATTCCCTCTGTTTCCCATAGCGACCATTGGCTAAACGTGTGTCGACGAGGCCCTGCCATGACGGCGTCTGGAATACAGAGTCGTCTGCCTCCTGTTCCATGCGAAGGTAAAGGGGCATCGGTAGCGTCAGTGTCAAGACGTCGTCCCGAAATCGCTTGCGCATCACTTCTCTTCCATCGACATCCAGCATACCCATTACAGCCCTTGGCTCGGCAAGATCCGCCTGGGCATAAGCGAACGCGGCAATCCGGTTACAGTCTGCTCCCTGGGGTACCTGGACCGGATCTGTCCCGGGCATAACCGATCCCGCGAGGGTCACCAGACCAGAAAGCTCAACGGGATTTACCGGGAAAATGATGGCCCGGACATTTTCGTCGAAGGCGGTGCGGCTCAAGGGCTTGAATAGAACATACTCGAAGGCGATATCGTAGCGTGGCAGCCCACTGCGAATCCATTCTGTGGCGAGTTCGGCGGTGCAGTGCCGTCGTTCGCCATAGCCAAAAAGAGCTCTCCATCTCCTTGGAGCGGCCTCCATCATCGCCCGGTACGCCTTTTGATTGCCGGTGGATTTGAGGCCTTTGCTGAATACTGCCGCATACCGGTCAAGTGATTCCTCGGAGGCATCAAAGTCGACTCCCAAGCCCATGGCTGCGCGACCTCCATTGCACGCGATACTCTCTCTATTGCCACCGGCAACTTTTCCGCGTCGGGCCGCCTCGGCAAAGAGGTATAGGATGCAGCCAAATCTACCTTTTTTAAACTGAAGCGCATCATCGGGAATCGTATTGCTCCAGACGACTGCCACCGGCTCAAATTCCGGTTTTAAATGCCTCACGATGGCGCTGTCCATGTTTCGCCTCCCTGATATATAAATCGGTACTGCGCGATGACTCGTCGGAGTCTTTGCGTTTCTTTATGGATCTAATTACGTCAACTTCCATGGTTTGGTAAAGTAAGTGTCACGGACGTCCCTCGCCTTGGATTCGGCCCAGTTCGCCAGTCCCATTTTGTTGATCAGGCACAGATTGAACACTTTCATATCATCAGCAGTTTGCGGTTTTCGATCCGAACGGCATCCCCCGTTTGGGGGATCATGAGAAATAATCACCTAAAACACGTACCTCATCCCCGGGTACGGTTACACATGAATACTTAGATTCAATTGTTTGTCTTTCTGTAAGGAGACCAAATCTTGCCTGAGCTTTTCCCAATAGGAATGGTCTTTTGAAAAGACCGCCGTTTCGATCTGTTCTTTCATATCGGGAAAATCGCGTTCTAAAATACCTTCGACATTCCGCCAGTTTTGATCGGATCTATTCAAAATACTGAGTCCGTAAATCCAGATCTTATCCGTATGGGGAGCCAGCGTCTCAATCAACGATGCGGCGTCAGTGACATAGGGAATGACCGGGCATATGAGAGCGGATGTCCTGACGCCCGCTTTTTTGAATTCGCGTAACGCCTCGATTCTGGCCTCGGTGTCGATGGTCCGCCATTCAAATTTCCTGCGGACAGCGTTATCCATAAATGCCACAGAGACGCTGACATTTGCGTCGTTCATGGCCTGAAATAGGTCCAGGTCCCGTAGCACCAGGTTGGATTTGGTCAGGATGCCGGCCGAAAACCCCATTTCCAGCAGCAGTTCAAGCACCTGCCGCGTCTGGCGAATTTCCGCCTCACAGGGCTGATACGGATCGGTGTGCCACCCCATATAAATTCGCTGGGGTGGTATCCCTGAGAGATCTGTCCTTAGCCGGCCCGTAATATCCTCGTGGATCAGAATCTCTTCAGTCCAGTCCGTTTCAGCCTGCCCCAGGACATAGCAATAATAACAGTAGTGTTCACAGCCGATGTAGGGATCGATCTGATAATCAGAGCTTTCCAGACTGCACGGTTCCAGGACCGGTCGTTTGGAACAGATCGATGCTTTCATTTGGCTATCCTTTCCAATCATGTGGCGCCGTTTCAGACTTTCACCGGTACCGGTCGTATTTACGATTTCGTTGCGATAACGGCGAATTCTGGCGTTTCAGGGTCAAACGGTTTGCCGGCAACATCAGAATAAAACGCGTCTATCTGAAAGCCATTTGCCGATAATTCCCGTTGTACGGATTCCACACTGAAGTACTGCAGCCAGTTGTATACCGTCCGTGTTCGGTCCGGCTCGACGATGGTGTATTTATCGAGCACCACCTTTTCTTTCTCATATTTGAACGTGTTCAAGAAACCATAGTACGTGTCGGCCGCCCAGAATCCATTCAGCAGGTCGACTTCATAAATAGCCTGCTCTTCCCGCTCCTCGAACGCCTTTAGGGAATAGACATCGAGCAGGACAGACCCGCCGGGCTTCAGCATCTCTGAACAGTTCGCAAGCAACACTGTTCTCTGCTCCGGGCTGAGGACGCAGAAGTCGCACATGATCATGATGATCAGGTCGAAGCGGCGATCGGTTCTGTAGGCCAGGTAGTTTTGATTCACGTAGTGGATGTCCTGGCCTGCCTCTTTGGCCGCCTCTTCAGCGTATCGGACCGAGTTTTCGGAAATGTCGATGCCGGTCACGTCAGCCCGTTGTTCTGCCAACCGCAATGCATACAACCCCGGGCCGCAACCGAGATCAGCGATCCGGGTCCCCGCTCCTACATTGAACCGGGAGACGATCCATGCCACCGAACGGCCAATGAAGGCCGGCTTGCGGGATGAGAGATCGACATCGGGATTCAGGTGGTACTTTAACATCTGTTTCGATGTGTGTTCATCATTCCAAAGCTCTTCGATGGTATAGTATTCGAATGGCTTCGGACGTTCGTTGATGGATTCCAGGGCTTTAAACATGGTCTCTCCAATGCAAGCGTATGCCGGCGCAGGGTGTTGTAGCAGCGCATGCCGGATAAACGTAACGGAGGCATGCTCACTCCCGATGGGTCAAAATCGATCAGGCTTCTATTTTTCTGCCAATGAACATCACGCTTCGAAACAATTTTCGCATATCCTGCTCTGCCGCATACAGGCAGGGCAGCAGAATCAGCGACATCAGGGTACCAAAGAGGATCCCCCAGAACATGGCCATAACCATCGGCGTGATAAACGGGTTGGATCCGGCGATGCCGTAGGCCGTGGGAAACAGCCCGGCACAGGTCGTTATAGAAGTGATCACGATGGGCCGGAGTCGATCACTGGCGCCATCGGCAATTTCCTGGTTACTCAGGGGCGCAGCGTGTCGCTGTTCTTCAGTTTTTTTTGCCAGCTTGAGTCTGTTTAGATACGCCACCATGACCAGTGAGTCGTTGACCAGCACACCGATCAGACCGAGGACGCCGATCAGTGCCAGCATGCTCATTTCGATGCCCTGCAGACTGAATCCGATGATGATTCCGCTCATCCCGAAAGGGATGACGATCATGATCAAAAAGGGCTGGGTCAGCGAATTGAACAAAATCACCAGTACGAAGAATATCGTGATAACACAGATCAATAATGCAAATTGGACATTGCCGAGGGCCTCTTTTTGTTGTTCCAACTCTCCCCCGAACCAGACACGCATTCCCGGGAAACGATGCAAAAGGTTCTCTCGATCGATGAAATCCGCCACATCTGAGTTGATTTTTTGAACATCGACGACCTTCCTGTCGATGTCTGCGTAAACCGTGATCGTGCGTTGTCCCAGATAGTGTTTGATATTTGCCTGGCCCGGCCGGGCTTCCATTTCGGCGAAACCGCGGACGGGGATCGCTTTCCCCCTGTCATTGACCAGCACCAGATTTTTCAGCGTCTCGAGCTTGCCCTTCTCCTGGGGGCGAAACTGCAGCCGGTATCGGATCACTTCATCCACGGTCTGATGTTCATCGACGATCACACCATCGAACGCGATGCGAACCCCTCGGGTCACATCGGCAGTCGTCAGACCTCGGCTGGACAGGGCGCTGTGGTCGAGCTTGAGTTCAACAATATCTTTTCCTGTCTTGTAGCTGGTCCAGGCTTCCGTCACGCCGGGGTAGTTATTCAAGAACTCCAGTACAAGGTCCACCAGGTCATAACGGCCGGGATCGTTGCCGATCAGTTCCAATTCCACCGGCTTCCCGGCAACAGGCGTATCTTTCAGCGGTTCCACCTGAAGGCTTTGAAAACCCTTCGCTGTCTTGAACTTTCGGCGTAAACTGGAAATAATGTCGTTGGAGTTGACCTGGCGCTGTCCCTGGGGAAGCATATACACCGTCAACAGGGCCCATCCCGGATTTCGCCCTTCCGCAGCGCCGTAGAAATCCGTGTTGTGTTGGCCCACCTTGACGGCGATATTGAGAAGTTCGTTTTCAGGCACGGCGGCCCGGACCACTTTCTCCAGCGCCTTTACTTTTTCGGCTGTATATTCGAACGAGGCCCCCTCCGGCAGCTCCACCTTGATGTTGAATGTGTCGATGTCGGTTTCCGGGTAAAGATTAAATTTCAAGGTTAATACCCCGAACAAAACGATCCCTCCAAAACCCAATACAAAAACGGCGATGGTCAGATAGCGCCAGCGGATCATCTTTGAAATGTAGCGGTCATAGAAGGTTTGAACGCGCGAAAACCATTGCTTGGGGCGCAGCGGCTTTTTTCCGCCGTGGGCCAGATGGCTGGGGAGCATAAACTGGCACTCAAATAACGATGCACCCAGCAGCAGGGCGACCATCGCCGGAATGTACCACAGGAATTTTCCTTCCAGCCCCCCCAGAAATATCATCGGCGCAAACGCCAGGATGGTGGTCAAAGAGCTGACAATCACCGGCCCGGCCACCGCAGCCCGGCCCTCAACGCTGGCGTCAACCGGAGACATCCCTTTTTCGCGGTGTGCATATATACTCTCCGAGGTGACGATCGCATCGTCTACCAACATGCCGATCATGAGGATCAGCATCGTCAACGTCAATGTGTTGATCCCCATGTTGAAGATCGGCATGACTAAAAATGTCAGCAGGATGGAAATGGGCAGCCCCACGCTGACCCAGAAAGCCAGGCGCAGGTTGAAAAAAATCAGCAGCGCTGTAAACAGGAGGATAAGTCCGATGATGGCGTTGCTGCTCAGCACGTCGAGCATGTCGAAGGTGAATCGAGACAAATCGTTGACGATGATGAGTTGGACCCCGGGAGGGGCATCTTTTTGAGCACTGCGAACAAATTCTCTTATCGCAGCAGCTGTTTTCACCCCATCCGCAGACGGCTTTTTCTTGGGTAGCAGCAGGATAGACTGGGCTCCGTCGATGAGCGAACGCTCCTGCCAGTCTTCAAAATCGAGAACGACATCGGCCACGTCCCGGACGCGCACGTGGTTGCCCGGAGACTTGCTGCGAACAATGACTTCCTGTACTTCCGCGGGGGTGTCAAACTGTCCTACGGTCAGCACCTTTTTCTCGGCAACAAAGGAATCGAGGGACCCGCCCGAATCGCGCACATTTCTGCGCTGGATGGCATCTATGATTTCCCGGTAGGAAATCCCCAGGTGCTGCAGCCGGTCCGGATTGACAAAAATTTTGACCTCTCGATCCCGATGCCCCACCTTGTCCACACCGGAGATGCCTCTTACCTCGCGCAGGCCATCCGCCAGCTGATCGGCTGTTTGCCTCAACAGTAACTCCGGTACAGTACCGGTTACGTGAATTTCAACCACGGGAATGGTGCGCGTCGACAGCTCCTGAATCAGGGGCGCCTGGATCAGATCGGTTGGCAGCTTCACAGACCCGCGGTCTACGGCTTTTTGTATGTCGGCTGAGATTTGTCGCGTATCCTTTGCATCCGGATCCATCCGCACGGTGATGACCGACATGCCTTCCATGCTGCTCGAATATATCTTTTCCAGGCCGTCTACTTCCAGAAGCTCTTCCTCCAACGGAACAGTAAGAGACAGTTCCACGTCTTCGGGGCTCGAACCCGGACGAAAGGTGGTAATCGTGACGATGCCCAGGTCGATGGTGGGAAACATTTCGTAGGTCTGAAAACGGAGGGCCAATGACCCTGCAATCAGAATGAAAAGCATGATCAATCGAACCAGAAGCGGTCGGCGAACGAAAAAGGCGGAGAGACGTTTCATGATGGTGTGCTCTCTGTATGACGGGTTCTTCTGGGATACGGCGATCAAAAAAGATTCCAGAGGTGACTGTCAGGTGACGGTCCAGGTGACGCTCATCAGGAAGCGGTGTCCAATGCCGAGTCGGCATCAATCATCCGGACCGGTGTACCATCGGCGATATTTTCGATCCCCCCCACGATAAGTCGATCTCCGGCCTGAAGACCGGATAGCACATGGACCTGGTCGATGGTGGACAGCGCGACGACCGGCTCCACCTGCACCGCAACGCCTTCCACGATTTTAAAGGCGACGCGGCGGCGATTCCGGTCGACCAGAGCATCGTCGGGAATCAGGATCGCGTTCCGATATGTAAGTCCCTGCAGGCTAACCCGTGCCGTCATGCCGGGTCGCAACAATCCTTCATTGTTCGAAACAGCCAGTTTTATCGCGAATGTTCCGGTATCCGGATCTGCTTTGGATCCTATGGATTCAATGCGGGCGGTGTACGTCCGACCCGGCACAGCCGGTGCGATAACGGTGGCCTCGCTGCCCAGCCTGAGGTGGTTAATATCTTTTTCGGTCACATAGGTGATGACCCGCACCGCATCGACAACCTGAAGCACCATCAACGTCGCTCCAGGGCTGACGGTCTCTCCGGCCTCGGCAGCCCGTTTCACCACTTGACCTGAAGCGGGGCTCGTAATCTTGCGATCTGCCAGTTCCCGCTCTGCCAATTGTACCGCCGCCAGTGCTTCCTCGTAGCGTGCTCTTGCAGTTTTAAACGCAAGCTGTGTCTGCTCCAGCCTCGATTTTGATATGTTGCGTCCGGCAAACAGGGCTTCTTCTCTTTTCAGGGTCGTTTGCGCATTGGCCAGCGTCGCCTTGGCCTCTTTGAGTGACGTCCGGTACCGGGCGAGGCGAAGCTGTTGCTTCCTCCGGTCCAACTCAATCAGCAACTGGCCGGCCTGGATCCGGTCCCCTTCCTCAACGTGAACCTTTTCCACGCGTTCTGAAAAGTCGGTGGTAATCACGATCTCCTTTGCCGCATCGAAGACTCCGAATGCACTGATCGTTTCTTTCCAGGTCTGCTCCTGAAGAATCCGGGTCTCTACTCCCGCTATCCTCGGCTCCGGTACCTCCTCCCGGGCCGGCGGCCGGTCTTCACATGAGACCACGACTACCATTAGAAATGCTGACGCAAGAGAGAAGCATTTCCCAATCGTATTCTGCATAGCGTTATACACCTCCTGAGAGAAAGAATGGGTTTGCCCGGGCGTGCACTGAAAAAGGGCTCCAGCACAAGGGGCTTCTGCCCTATAGCCTTTGGATTAAGTAAATATACACCGGCAGTCGACTGTGCTGCTTAATTTCCAGAAACTGCGGCAGTAACTCACGCTTTTTCGGGCTGTCCTTGATCGGGGACAGGTATATGGCCCCTTTGCCTTTCGGAGGTGTTGGTGCACTGCCGAGCAACTCCTCCAGGGCTTGATAATGGTCCGGAGAAAGTGTTGTCCCTATCAAAAAATTGCCCGTTATCTCGATGTTCGTGAAGGCGGCGTTGATCTCGTTCATTTTACAGAACACCTCCCGGACCTTCGGTGCCGACACGGGCTTGCCAATGAACGCCAGGGTACTTGGGTCTGCAGATTCGAAACCGATGTTGATGAAGGTATAGAAGGGGAGCTGATTGAGTTTCTCGAAAAGCTGATGTGTTGATCGAAGAAAGGAGTCGACGCTGGCAAAAAAGTACAGCATCGGTGTGGTGGGGCGGCTATCCGAGAGACGAAACGCGTTGTCGGCTTCGCAGACGGCCCAGTGGATCCGATCAGCACCGGCGGCAAGGGCGTCATGGTTCCCCAGAAACAGCGCGTTGTAGTTCTCAAGATTCCGGCCATAAAAATCTTTAAGCCGGCGGATCTGATCCAGGATGTCGGTATCGGAACGGACCCTAAACCGTTGCAGCGTTTTGACGCAGCAGAAATCACAATGGTAGAGGCATCCGTCGGCGATCATGAGGGGAATGATTTCATAATCGACATGTCGCGTATCCGGCGGCAACACCGACACCCGTTCGCCGATGATGGTGTGCAAGTGTTGCGACCGTTCGTGCAGCACCCTGTCATCATGCTCTAAGATCCGGATGATCAGGTCCCGGGCCCTTGGATGCTGCCTGTTTTCCTTCGCCCCATAAAGATCTGCGTACAACTGGGACCAGGCTGCGAAACCGTGCATGATGTTCGGATTCGCAACATAATTAACTTCCCAAACAGGGTTGCTGGGGTAGGGAAGACAAGGCAGATAATATTCGCCCATCCACGAAATAAGGCCATCCTCACCGCTTTGATCGCCCACGGAGTAATACACCCAGTCGTTGCCGTCGGTTCGTTTCAGCTGTTCAGCCGGATGCGGCCAGTTCGTATTCAGGCCGCGGATGAATTTAATTTCGCCGCTTAAGTTAAAACGGAACTCATAATCCGATGTTCTGATCTCTGAGTAGGTGCCGTATCGGAGCGGAAAACTCGCTTTTGTGATGTTTGCCGGATTTTGCTTCTCAACGGTGATTGAGAAGTTGTTTTGTTGTGGAAATGTCATTTTCCAGCCCTGTCGGATTACCAACGGATCAATGCAAGTGGTATGCATTACATAAAAGAAAACCTGACGAAGGTCCATTAATTTATCAGCAGTTATCTTGACAGAGATGTTCTATAGCGATTATCAGAATTCCGTTCCGAAACCTGACTCAAGGTCCAGGGTGTGGATCCTCCCGAGGCGGATTAATGTTTTCTCTGCAAGATGTGAAAAATTCGCCTCAGCCTTCACGACGGCACCCGTACATCACGTATCGGATGGAGGAAAACGATAGGCCCTTGGGCCTCTACGGGAAAGCGTCGTGTGCCTTTGCCAAAACCGTTCCAGCGGAGAGGCTCCATGTTCCAATAAACAGTGCCATGCAAGCAATCACCAACACCGTGTCATTGCACCGGGTTACCGGATTTACCATCATTATCGCTGCGACCACCATATAAGGATACGAAAAACGCCAACCGATTATCGGGTGGCTAAATTGACAACCGCCTGAAAATTCTGTTACACATCATCATACCTCTTTATATTTTTTAATATATATTGATATCAGCTTGTTAGAGCCAATCTGGGGCTGTTCCGAATAAAGCCGCAGGCGCTGTTACCCACTAAATTAGGAAGGAAACTTCGGATTTAGTTTTAGATACAAGTCTTCTGGGGAGGGGACACTAAAATGGCTCCTGAATACGAATTCAAAAAAATATATGATGACTATTATCCAAGGATACTACAATATCTGACTAGGATGGCCGGACCGGATGACGCTGAGGATCTGGCCCAGGAGGTTTTCGGCAAGATAAACACAGGTCTCGATGGATTTTACGGGAAATCCAGCCTTTCAACCTGGATCTATCGTATCGCGACGAACACCGCCATCGACCGGTCGCGGTCTGCGGCGCACAGACACGCAACGAAACACGTTGCCATCGAAGAAGGTGCGGATTCTGAAACCGAATGTGTTTTGGAGGACCACCAGCCCCGTTCCACTGACGAGCTTTTGATTCGAAAGGAAATGAGTGATTGCATCCACGAATATATCGATAAACTGCCTTCTGACTACAAGACCGTTATTGTTCTCAGCGAACTGGAAGGTCTTGCAAACAAAGAAATTGCCGAAATTCTCAACATCACGTTAGACAATGTAAAGATCAGGCTTCACCGTGCCAGAGCCAAACTGAAGGCAGTCCTTAATGAAGCCTGCGAGTTTTACCACAACGATCAGAACACCCTTGCCTGCGATCGGAAGCAAGTCCGAATTCTATCTAAACCTCCCAAGTAATTGTCGGTCGTTTCCCGTCTCAAGGATTCGCCATCCGTTATAGCCAATTGTTAACAATATCTTTTTTTGTCATCCCCCAAAAAAAATCATTGAATGCGTATCCTTTCCGATGAAGATTTCGTCTATGGGGGCAGAAGAGACAAAGGAGCGTAAAGAGGATGTCACATTTAATGAGGAAGCCAAGGAGGTATTAGACATGTATGGGTCAGAGTTTGCCTGTTCGTCGTTCTGGTGGATTGTCCCGATTTTTATGATGATTCTGTGTTTTTTCATGATGAGAGGGAGGAGGGGTTCCATGATGTGCGGTTTTGGCCCGAGCAATTTTGGCAGCCCGCAGGACAAACGTTCGAATTCGGCATTGGAGATCTTCGACAAGCGGTATGCTTCCGGCGAGATAGACAAGGAGGAATACGAAGAACGAAAACGCACCTTAATCGATACCGTTGAAGGTTCAGCTTAAATTTAAACCAGCGTTGACAAGGATTATAGGTGATCGTTCTTTGTAACATGAATAAGAGGAGGTATGAATGCCGGTTTATTTAAAAGACGTAAACGACTTTCCTGAACTGGAGAGCCTCAAATCGGTTTTGATGATTCCCTGCAGATTCTGCCCGGCGGCCAGTATGGCTGTGAGGAAAAATCGCCCTTATTTCGAGTTCCTGCGGACCTTTTTAAAGACAGCTTCCTATGAAGAACTCATAGACACGATTAAATCTAATCTGGAGGAAAAGGGCGTCAAAACCGACGTGTTCAGGAGTTACCTGCCCCACCAGTTTGTCGTATGCATGTGGACGGTCAGGCGTCGGAAAAAACTGTTAAAGCGTGCAGCCAAATATGATGCGCTGCTCGTACTGGGTTGTGAAGCCGCGCTGGACACGGTCCATGACGCTGTCAAATCGACTTCCTGCAAGGTGCTCCAGGGTATGAAAAGCGAAGGTATCATGAGTATACAACCCATGTTTCACAGGCCGTGTAACATATCGCTCGAATTAAACCATGTCACTCCGCTTGTTCATCAGGCGGAACATTCCGTGCCGTGGATCAAGTTATGATCCAGATCGAATCGGGCTATAAGGTAACTATATTTCCAACAAGTCGTAAAAAGGAGGAAAAGTATATGAAACCGATTGCAAACAGAGAAGAACTTTCCCTGGAGGAAAAGACGGAGAATCTTATTGCCATAGGCGCAGCCACAGCAGCAAATTGTATCCCGTGCTTTGAATACCTTTATGAAAAGGCCATCACGTCCGGTTTGACAGCAGCAGAGATCAAACGGGCTACGGATATTGCCGGGAAGGTAAAAAAGGGGGCTCATATGGCACTTGCCAACAGCGTTGATGAACTCATTGGGAGCAAGGAACCTTATGATCTGCCGTGCGAGCAGGTGGCGAATCAATCGTGTTGCAGTTAGTGTCTATAGCTGTTGTCATAAATATGTTCCGATTGAAGGTACGGGTCCGGCGTGTGGTTTCGGAACGGAATTCTGACAATCGCTATAATGCCACCGGTAACAGATGAATCAGGAGGAAGTTAACATGAGCAATTGCGAAAATTGTAAATTTCGAGGGACCTACGACAATAACCCTCGGTCAATATTGGGCAGATTATGGAAATGGCACATCGGATGGTGCCCCGGCTGGAAATCCTTTACGAAATCCCTGCAGGATGATGAGCGCGCGGAATTGATAGAAAAATACACGTAGTTCAGCTCCAGGGAATTAAACACCATATTAATAAAATCATCTCCAGATGCTGCTTGGTCTGCCTTAGCCCGAACATTGCATGAAATCTTTTCAGCAAATGTCTAAAAAGAAACAATATCAGCGCTTTAACGTAATTGTTACTGCATAGGGTCGCGATGCAATGTGTCACATTAATAAACTGGTCAACGACCTGAAAAGATTTCACCCTGCGGGCCAAACGGAGACCTCCATGGTCGGCGTTATTCGAGATTCGCGGTAGTCGGACTACAGCTTCATCTCGAAGTGCCTTGCCCATGAAGGTCTCCATTTGGTGCAATATCCGGGTTAGGTCCAATCCGGCTCAGGTGCAGGTTCCCCGCAGGTCCTGTCCATTAAGCGTCAAATTCGGCCAATGCCGTCCGCACGAGACGGCCGATGGCCATCTGCCGGGGGCACATGCGTTCGGCCGGTGCAAAGTCCAGGGCAGCGAGTTTCATTCGGCAGTCGGCGGAGATCCGATGGATATGACGGGCCGCACGACGATAATCGCCATAGCTCCGCCAGTACATCAGGGCACGCATAATGTCTCCGATGGGTGCCGCACTGTTCAGGGCCGGTTCGCAGATGCGGGTGCACCCGCTGCAGTAATCCGCCCGGGTTTCGTCGGCGTAACACTGCAGCAGCTGCTTGTCGCCTTTGGAAAGCCGGGTGCGGTTTAGGGACGCAGACACGTTCTCCATGAGAATGCTCATGTTCGGCATCTCCGAACAGATGCTCGCGATGTTCGGATCTTCCCAGACCGCTTTCAGTTTGGCCTGGCCCTGGGTGAACCCTTTCTGCAACAACCGTTCAACCAGTCTCCCCTCGGTTTCGGTGGTTGTCTTCAATGCCCCGCCCCCTTGTGTTTTCATAGCCGTAAGACCGATTCCGGCGCGTGAACACGCATCCACGGCCCTTTTCATACCATCGGTGTGCATCAAACGAAAATTATACGACATCATGATACCGTCGATCCAGCCGAGTCTCGCAGCCCCCATCATACAGGCTTCCATGTTCCGGTGGGTGCTGAATCCGAAGAGCCGGAATTTTCCTTCGGCCTTTTTCTTTTCCGACCAGGCTTTTTTGGCGTTGTCGAGTTCGTCGATGCCGCTGACACTGTGCACCAGGAAAAGATCCACATAGTCGGTCCGCATCCGCTCCAGGGATTCATCGAGATCGGCCCCCATGCCCCTAAGGGTCCAGGCATGGGATTTGGTCACCAGAAAAAGCTGTTTGCGGTGCTGCGGATACCGCGCCAGGTATTTTCCGATACGGTTTTCGCTGTCTCCGCCCATATAGGAATTTGCCGTGTCCCAATACGTCGCGCCCCATTTGAATGCCTGACCCAGCATAATCTGCGGCATGCTCACACTGCCGCCGAAAGACAGGATGGGTACCTCGACCCCGGTGTTGCCGAACGGGCGGGTGGGCATTGAGCCCGCTTCAAGGGGTGTGTCGGCCCTGCTGTCAAAAGCGGTCATGAGGGTTGCGGCAGCTGTGGCGCCGGCTGCCTTGAAAAAATTCCGGCGTGAAAACGTGCTTTTCTGTGTCATCGTCGTCTCCCGGTGAGATCTCAAAAGGGTTGCCGTGCTGTGACCGGCAGATACCTTCCAATCGGTATGGTGTGTATGAGCGCAGAGGTACGACGGACATTCGATGGCAACGGCGTCGTGCAGCGGCCCTGTGTCGGGGGTTTTGATTCCCGTCTGCCCGTCTTTCCGTGCACCTCCGTCAATACCAAGTAACGTTGGGGACGTCCATGGCTTTATCCATTGGCACGAAATATTCTAAATAGAAAATTTTTTATTGACATATTTTCTTTATAGATACTACAACAGGTACCAATCTATCTGTATAGAAATTTTCCCGATAGGAGGATGTGAGAAATCGATCTTGACGCTTTGGATAATGACATCATTCGTCTGCTAACCGAGGATGGGCGAATGCCAATCGGTGAAATGGCAAAAAAACTCGATGTGACTGCGCCTACCGTTCGAAAACGGATAAAAGTTCTGGAGGAAAAAGGCATATTCAAAATTTCAGGGCTGATCGATCCGCGTCGACATCGAGAAATGATCACCGCATTGGTTGCCATGAGCGTCCGGTCGGAGGGGAAACTAAATCAGCTATTGGATAAAATCGCCCAGCTGCCGAATGTGGCCTGGGCAGGGGTGGTTACCGGGCGTTACGATATCATTGCTGAGGTAATCTGTGTGGAAGGGAAGGACGAATTATACCGATTCACGACCGAGACGATTCTGAAGATGGGCAATATCGTAAAAAGTGAAACATTCATCCTCATGAGATCCCGTAACAACTGGTTGCGATTGCCCAAAGGTGCGGCGGAAATTTAATCGATAGAACCATCAGACCATTCTAGTGTTTGATGACGCTGCATCTTGAATCAGCGAGCGGTATTCAATTTCCGTAGAGGATCAAACGATGAGAAAATTCATTGCCTCAATCCAATTCATCGTGTTCATCGGGGTTACCCTGGGGTTCGTTTTGAGCGTTTATGCCGAAGAACCTAAGAAAAGGATCAAAAACAGCTTAGGAATGGAATTTGTTTGGATAACGCCCGGTAACTTTCTGATGGGAAGCCCTGTAGATGAGCCTGGACGGTATACCGGAGAAATTTTACACACAGTCAATTTGACAAATCCTTTCTATATGCAGACCACCGAGGTCACCCAGGCACAATGGCAGGCATTGATGGACAGCAATCCTTCCAGTCACAAACGCTGTGGGGATAACTGTCCGGTGGAACAGGTCTCATGGGAAGATGCGCAGCGATTCATCCGGAAACTCAATCAGAAGGAAGGCACCGACACGTACAGGCTTCCTACCGAGGCCGAATGGGAATATGCTTGCCGGGCGGGCAGCACCACCGCTTTTCCCAGCGGCAATATCACAACGCTCCAGTGTGATGTTGACGACAACCTGAATGCCATTAGCTGGTATTGCGGGAACTCGCAAAACCGGGTGCATCCGGTGGCGGGGAAAAAACCCAACGCATGGGGGCTCTATGACATGCCCGGTAATGTCCAGGAGTGGTGCCAGGACTGGTTTGGGGGTTATCCGGACGATGAAGTGGTCAATCCGACAGGGCCAGAGAAGGGCTCCTACCGGGTGATGAGAGGCGGCGTCTGGTACAGCCCGGCCCGTGATGTCCGGTGTGCGAGCCGCTTTGGGAGTCCCCCGCGCTATAGATTTCAGCATATTGGCGTTCGTCTTTGTAGGACACCTTGAGTTTAAGCATTCATCCAAATCAAGAACGGGGGATTCAGTAAAAGAAGAAGATTGACGAATAATGGTCAAAACACAATTAACAACAGGCAAAAGGGAGGAAGAGAATGAAAGCCGCTAAATTACTTTCGGGCATTGTTGCACTGGCTGTTTTTTTCGGTCTTTCGGGGATCGCCTCAGCGGGAACACTCGATGAGATTTTAAAACGGGGCGAGCTCCGTATCGCCTGTCAGACCCAGGGTGCGCCGTTCAGTTTCGTAGACAGAAACGGCAATCGGACCGGCAGCTCCGTAGAGCTTTGTGAACTGATCGCCAAAGAGATGGGGGTCAAGGTCAAGTTCCTCAACTATGACTGGGACGGTCTGATCCCGGCCCTGCTCTCCAAGAAGGCCGACATGCTTGCCGCCGATATGACCCCGACCCTGAAACGGGCCATGAAAATCGCTTTTACCGACCCCTATATGTACACCGGCAGCGTGGTGTTCGTGAAGCAGAACAGCCCGATAAAGACGCTGGAAGACATTACCGCCGGGACCAAGATGGCCGTTCTGTTGGGCTCGACCGGTGAAAGCGATGCCAAAAAGGTCTTTCCGAACGCTCAATATAAGACATACAAGGGCGGCGGCCCGCTGCTGATCAACGCCGTTCTTGCCGGGCACGTCCAGGCCGGGGTGAACGACGGCTCTGCGGTAAGGGGCCAGGTCGCCAGCTTTCCACCCAACAGCGTCCGTATCCTGGAAGGCCAGTTGTCCCGTTCCCCCCTGGCCTTTGCCGTGCGCTATGATTCTCCGGATCTTCAGAGTTGGCTCAACCTGTTTTTCCTGCACACCACGCTGGACGGCCGCCTGGGTAAAAACCTGGATTACTGGGTCAATTCACTGGATTGGAAGGAAGACCATTAAACGACCTTTGACCTCTCTGTGGCGGGTCACCTGTTGCCGGGTGTGAGCCGGGGGCTCCGGCTCACACCTCGCTGAATAGAACCCCTGACAAGAAACTTACGGGTATACGATATGCTTGAAGCCTTCAATTTTAGAGTCATCTTGGAATATATGCCGCTCTATGGGAAGTGCTTCCTGGCCACCCTTTGGCTGTCTGCCTTGTCGCTGTTTGGAGCGATTCTGGTGGGGATCATCGCCTGTGCCATGCGACTGAGTCAATCACGATTCTTGTCCCGCGCAGCCGGTGTTTATATCGAAAGCATCCGCTCCACGCCCTTGCTGGCTCAGCTCTATTTCTTCTATTTCGGCCTGCCGACCCTTGGGATCATGCTACCGGAATGGGTGACCGGTGTCTTGGCCCTGACCTTGAACAGCGGGGCCTATTATGCGGAGATCATCCGGTCGGGTATCCAGGCCATTCACTTCGGGCAGATAGAAGCCGGAATTGCCTCCGGTTTGAGCTATTTTCAGCGCATGCGCCATATTATCCTGCCGCAAGCGCTCGGAATGACGATCCGGCCCATGCTGGGGCAGGCCATCGTGCTGGTAAAAGACTCTTCCCTGCTCTCATTGATTTCAATTATGGAGCTGACGCGGGCCGGCCAGTTGTTGACATCGGAACGATTCATGCCGACGGAAGGATTTCTGACGACAGCCGCCTTTTATCTGATTATCTACTACATGCTCAAAGCCTTTTCCAACTGGTCGGAAAAACGGCTGATCTTCCAGGAAGCTTATTGAACTGCGAGGAATAAACCATGTGGGGTTTCTATTTTGACGAACTGATGCACAGTCTTCCCTTTTTTCTCAAGGGCGTCTGGATGACCGTCGCGGTATCCGGATTGAGCTTGATCGCAGGGACGATTGTCGGCTTCATTTGCGGGATCCTGAGGGCCGGCAGGAACAAAATTCTCCGAGCCGTCATCGGCGCCTGGGTGGACGTCATTCGCGGAACGCCCTTTCTGGTGCAGGTTTTTATCATCTTTTTTATTCTGCCCAGTGCCGGCATCGAGCTGGAAGCCTTCCCGGCAGCGGTTATTGCACTGAGCAATTTAACAGCCAGTTTCATCTGTGAGATCGTCGCCGGCGGTATCCTCGCCGTGCCCAAAGGCCAAAGAGAAGCCGCGACCGCCTCCGGGCTCTCTCAATACCAGCAACTCCGATTTATCGTGTTGCCCCAGGCCATGCGAACCATTATGCCGCCGCTGGTGGGCCAGTATGTTCTTTTAATAAAAGATTCATCGGTGGTCTCGGCCATTGGCGTGGTCGATATCACCAGGGTCGGGTGGCTGACAGTGCAACGCATCCCGGAAGGCCTCATGGTATTCGGCCTTGTGGGGATTTTGTACTTTGCCATCTGTTATCCGTTAATCAATCTGTCGGCTTACATGGAAAGGCGCATGACGGTCGTGTCCACCAGGCTCTAAAGCGGGGCATGCAACGGCAGTTGCAGGAAACAGTACAACCTTAAGGGGAACAACTAAATGATATCTTTTAAGAATGTAAACAAATGGTACGGAGACCTTCACGTCCTGAATGATATCGATCTGGAGATTGCCCCGGGGGAGGTGGTGGTGGTCTGCGGTCCGAGTGGATCGGGAAAAAGCACCCTGATTCGCTGTATCAACCGCTTGGAGCCTATCCAGAAAGGCGAGCTCGTCGTTGATAACATGGCAGTGCATGACAAAAAGATCAATATGACCAAGATTCGGGCGGATATCGGGTTTGTTTTTCAATCCTTCAACCTCTATCCGCACATGACGGCGCTCCAGAACACCACCATCGCACCCCTCAAAGTCAGAAAAATGAAGAATGAAGAGGCCGAGAAACTCGGCCGCGAGGTGCTCACCCGGGTGGGTTTGGAAGATCGGATCGATCACTATCCAGCCCAACTCTCAGGAGGTCAGCAGCAGCGTGTTGCCATCGCCAGGGGTCTGTGCATGCGCCCCAAAATTATGCTCTTTGACGAACCGACTTCCGCCCTGGACCCCGAGATGATCGGAGAAGTGCTGGATGTCATGAAAACGCTTGCCAGAGAGGGAATGACCATGATGGTGGTAACCCACGAGATGGGATTCGCCCGGGAGGTCGCCAATCGGGTCGTATTTATGGATGAGGGAAAGATCGTCGAGGTGGCGCCGCCCAACGATTTTTTTACAAATCCGCAAACGGAGAGGGGCAAATACTTTTTAAGTTCAATCCTATCACATTGATCCATTCCGAGAGACCCGCAAAACGATAATGTAAAGCAAATTCTTTTCACCTTGCTTCGTCTCATGAAACTGGACCGAAAGAGACTCGAATACAACAGGTCCTCTCCTGCAAGGATACCTTTGTGGTTATTCATATCCATACTTCTGGTTCTACATGGTCCAATCGAGGTAAAATCTCAGGAAAAATCATTAACGGTTGCCATTAAGGTCCTGGCACCCTTTTCCTGTTTATCATCATTTGCGGAAATGCGGTCTGGTGTGTGGAAAGAGGGAGTCACATCATAAGTAACAAATACTTCCCGGGCATATTCGAAGCCGTTTGGTATGTCATGGTCACCATGACCACTGTTGGCTATGGGGACGTGGTTCCCCGCAAGTGGTTTGGGCGGTTGATTGCCCTTTTCATTATGTTGATTGGAATCGGCTTCTTCGGATGGGCCATCGCTCAATTTTCGTCGGCCATCACGGTGCGGAAGCTTCACGCCGATATCGTAAGGCCCGCGGATCTTCGCAACAGAGTTGTTGCAACTGTAGAATTTACCCCGGGTGTTCCCACATTGAATGATCTCGGGGCCATAGTTTTACCAGTCGCAAAAATTGATGACGCTTATGAATTGCTATTAAATGAAAAAGTGGATGCGGTGGTCTTTGACTCCCCTTCCATCCTCTATTACGAACGCCATAAAGGGGCTGGAAAAGTCAAGACCGTCGGTCCGCTCTTTGACATTCAATACTACGGCTTCATGTTCCCCGCAGGGAGCGAACTCCGTGAGGCGGTCAATCGCACCCTTCTCGAATTGAAGGAAAACGGCACCTATGAGCTAATTTATGACAAATGGTTCGGGAAAATGGGCCGATAGACCGGGGGAAGTAAATCGCCGGCTGCGTTGTCGGCACTCGAGTCTCGAAGAGATGCGTGGAGCGACGATGTCGCGTTCTATAAAATCGTCCCACGATTTTATTATCACTCACCCAAAGAAATCGGGAGGATAACAGTATGAACATCGCTGTATTGGGCTCGGGAAACGGAGGCTGTGCGGTTGCATTCGACTGTGCGGTCCACGGCCATCAGGTCCGTCTATTTGATTTTGAACAATTCCCGGATACCATCAAGGCTGTCCAAAAGAACGGAGGTATCCACTGCGAGGGTGAGCTCGACGGATTTCAGCCGGTGGACTATGCCGGACACGACATTGAAAAAGCGCTGGATGGGGCGGACATCATCTATGCCGTCGGCCCGGCGTACAGCACCAGACCTTTTGCAGAGGCCTGCAAGCCGCACCTCAAAAAAGGGCAGATCGTGATCGTGTGCCCGAGTTCCTGCGGGGGCGCTATCGAGTTTAAAAACGGCGCGGGACTGGTGCTTCGGGATGAAGACATTGTCGTGGCAGAGACGTCGACGCTGCCGTATGCCGTGCGATTGCTTGAGCCGGGCAAGATCCGGATTTTCAACAAGCTCAAAGGGGGATTGTTTCTGGCGGCGCTTCCAGCGAAAAACACCAAGCATGTGTTGGAGCAGGTGCGCGATGTCTATCCGGCGATGAGCGCGGCAAAAAATATCCTGCAGACCAGCTTGCAGAACGGCAACCCGGTCATCCATCCCACGATTACGCTCATGAATGTCGCGAGAATCGAACGCACCAAGGGCGATTTCGATTTTTATCATGATGGCGTCAGTGCTGCGGTCGGCAGGCTGATCGAAGGGGTGGACAAAGAGCGGGTAGCCATCGGCAAAAAATTGGGCGTGGAGGTCATTCCCGATCCGGAACTGGGCGTCATTCAGGGCTATATGACAGAAGCCACGTATGACACCGGTTTTGTCACCTCGCCGGGATTCGCGGGGGTCAAAGCCCAGCCCAGCCTCGACTACCGGTATTTCAATGAGGATGTGGGGTACGGTCTGGTGTTCCTCCAGGAACTTGGAAAACAGGTCGGGGTGGCCACACCGATTATGTCGGCTGTGATCACACTGGTATCGCTGTTGATGGAGCGGGATTATGTGGGTGAAGCCCGGCGCACGATGGAAACGTTAGGGCTTTCAAAGCACACGGCGGAAGAATTGGAGACGCTGTTGGCGTAAAGAAAAGGTTCATCTCCCGATTCGTAGATGAAAAATGGTATGAAACCGTAGATGGTCTATCGCTGAGCCAATCATTCCAAAGGGTTCAAGGGTTCAAGGTTTACCCGAACGCCATAGGTTTATCCGCCATTGGCGGACGCATAAACCTATGGCGGCGCCGGAGGCGACCAGGGATTCGAGGATTCAAGCAAAATATGATAAAATTTCTGTTCTCTAGGTAGGGCGCCTAAAATTATTGCCTGAGCCTCGATAATAACGTTTATTCTAGACAGGACAAACTTTTTGGAGTTTAAATGCAATGAAAGCCCTCGTTTTAGGCGGCTGTGGAATTCAAGGAAGAGCCGCGCTTTATGATTTGTCACGAAATTCAACATTTGACCGGATTACCTGCGCTGATATTCATCCTGATCTGATTCATTCCTTTGACTTCCTGGACACGACCAAAATACAGTCTGTCGGGTTGGATGCCGACGACCCCAAAGCGTTGGCGTCCCTAATGGACAATGCATTTGATGTCGTTCTTGATTTTTTGCCCCCACAATTTGTTCGGACTGTCACAGAGACAGCGATTCACATTGGGGTTCATCTTGTCAACACCAACTACGCATACGACATTCTGGATCTGGATCACGCAGCCAAAGAAAGGGGCATCGCCATCATCCCCGAGTGCGGTCTCGATCCAGGGATCGACCTGATACTGTACAATTATAGTCTAAAATATTTCGATACAGTGTTTAAGCTCAATTCCTATTGCGGAGGGATTCCTGAAAAGGCGGCGTGTAACAATCCGCTTAAATACAAAATCAGCTGGAATATTAAAGCCTTACTAAACAGCCAGAAAAGAGATGCCACGCTTATCGCGGACTCGGAATGTATTTACATTCCAGCGGAAGAGCAGCATGAGAATGGGTTTATTCACCATATTGCATTTCCGGGCCTTGGAACACTGGAGGCCATTCCAAACGGCAATGCGGTGCATTATATCGATTTGTTGAAAATGGGTCATCACCTTTCTGAAACCGGGAGGTATGCACTCCGTTGGCCGGGTTGGTGTTCATTTTGGAATCCGCTGAAGAAACTAGGCTTTTTAGGTGACGAACCGATCAACGGATTGTCTGAGAAGGTGTCACCTATTGAAATGGTTGCCAAACTGCTTGAGCCGCAACTGCAGTATAATGAAAGCGAAAAAGATTTATGTGTAATGGTAAACAAGGCTGAGGGAGTGCGGAAGGGAAACCACCAGACATTAACGTGTTCCCTTTTGATTGAAAGAGATCTGGAAACGGGTTTACTGGCCATGAGCATGGGCGTGGCGTTTCCTGCCTGTATTGTTGCCGAGATGATCGTGAAAGGAAAAATCGCCAAAATAGGCGTCCTTTCACCGGCTACTGACGTGCCTTGCGATGTGGTCTTGGACCAGCTGAAAAAGAGAAAAATCCTCATAACCGAAACGATCGAACAGCCAGTATAGATAACCCGTGAACTGCATATTGCTTCGGCTGATCTTTCTGAATACGTCCTTTACCAAAGAGCCTGTTGCCCGGGCGATTCGGAAAAATGATCCGGATTTTTTCAACTGGTTGAACGAATTTTTAAAAGAAATCAAGCAAGGGCAGCTGTTGATGCTCGGTTCTGACAGCACCGGTGATCCGGTTTAAGACCTTCAGGTCGGATAATTTGTTCACGGCTTCGATGATCATTCGATATGAAAAATGGAAAACCGTAGAAGAAAATGGAAAATCTATCGATTTCTTTTGATCGTACCTTTTGTTCTGGTTTTTGGTTTGCCGAATGAGGTGCCATCCGCAGAGAAGATGTTGACCGTGGCCGTTGAGATAACTGCGCCGTGTGTCATGCATTCCGGTAATACGTATACCGGCTTTGACATCGAGCTTTGGGAGGAAATCGCTCGAGAACTGGACGTTGCGTTTACTTATAAAGAGACCGATTTGAAGGGTCTTTTTAATCATATGGTCGAACGCAAGGCAGATGTGGCTTTTTCATGCATTACCGTGACCGAAGAACGGGAAAAGATGATCGACTTTTCCCACCACTATTTTGATTCCGGCCTGCGCATCATGGTTCTAAATGAAACCACATTCAGCCTGACCGAATCGGCGAAATCCGTTTTCTCTCCAATCGTAGTGAAATCAATAACCTACATTGGATTGTTTATCATTATATGCGGGCACATATTCTGGTGGATTGAAAGAGGTCACAAATATATCAGCCGAAACTATTTACCGGGGATATTCCAAGCCTTTTGGTATGTTCTGGTGACCATGACCACTGTCGGCTACGGAGACATTGTGCCGCGCAAATGGGTCGGGCGACTGATGGCCTTTCTTGTAATGCTTATCGGCATCGGGTTTTTTGGATGGGCGATTGCTCAGCTGTCTTCGGCAATCACTTTACAAAAACTCCATCCCGATATCACCGGCCATCGGGATCTTCGCAATCGATTGGTTGCAACGGTCAAGGGAACGACGAGTGTTCCTGCGTTGGAAAAACTCGGGGCAATCGTCGTTCCTGGGAAATCAATTGATCACGCTTACGAGAAGCTTTTAAATGATGAGGTGGATGCGTTGGTTTTTGATTCGCCGACGATTCTATACTATGCGCGTAACAAGGGTGCCGGGCGAGTTTCGGTTGTCGGTACGCTCTTTGACATTCAATACTACGGATTCTTGTTCCCGCAAGGAAGTAAGCTGCGTGAACCGGTGAATCGAGCCCTTTTGAAACTAAGAAAAAAAGGCATATACGACAGAATTTACAGTAAATGGTTCGGATCAAACTAGATGCACGGTACGATAATGGTATCTTCAAGATATGAAATGGCTGACAGGCAAGGATGATCGCCATGAATCTTTTTTTATGGAGATCGTTTCAAGCGAAGAATAGATCCATCGCAATTAAACAACGTGTGTTCCCTCTGATTTCATTTTTCTTCATTCTTTATTGCGCCCATCTTCAGCAGTTGTATGCCAACGATGACATTCCGCTTTCAGCGCCTCAAAATGATGATATGTTGGAAGCGATAGTCAATCCTTTTGACTCTACTTGCTATGACTGGAGAGGAAGTGTCGTTCCATGTGATTTCAAACGGCCGTATGCCGAACTGATGTTTGACAAATCCATCCCTGATTCCCGTTTTACGGATAACAAAGATGGGACGGTGACCGACCATCTGACCCAGCTAGTTTGGCTTAAGAATATGAATTGTTTCGGGATTCAGGATTGGCAAAGTGCGCTACTGGCAGCAAAAAGCCTTAAATCGGGAGACTGCGGACCAAATCCCGAACATATTCTTTCCGATGGATCTTCTGCCGGTGATTGGCGACTGCCGACAATGAAAGAACTGTGCACATTAATCGATTTCAGAAACAGAGATCCAGCCTTGCCGGACGGTCATATGTTTTCAGATGCTCCCTCGGGCTACCATTGGTCGTCAACGAGATTTGATTATCATCCGGATATGGCATGGATTGTATACTTCGAATCCGGCACCACGTGCTACGAAAATATAAAAAACCGATCCGGTTATGTTTTGCCGGTCCGCAGCCTAAAGTAATAAGTAGTCGGTTTGCATAGGTAAATCGGTCCTCGATGACCAAAGGGTAAGGAAATGACTTCGTTTGATGGGTGATATATTGACATATGGCTCAAAGATATCATGCATTTTCAGGGTGTTATCCGCTGTCATGGCAGTAACTCTGATGCTTTCAATGAGTGCATGTGGGGACGGCAACACATTCCAGATAGCGGTCATCGGCCCCTTGTCCGGGAAAGACCGTGCCGGCGGCCAGGCTATGCTGGATGGGGTGAATCTATGTGTGGCAGAGATCAATGAACGCGGAGGGATTGCCGGTAGAAAACTGGAGGTGCTTGCTTACGATGATCAAAATAACAAAAACATGGCTCGAATAAAGGCCTTGGAGATTGCCCGCGACAGCAACGCGTTGGCCGTAATTGGTCATTATTACAGTTCGACTTCTGTTGAGGGGGGAAAGATCTACGAAAAATTTGGCCTTCCGGCAGTGACCGCAAGCGCAACCGCTTCGGAGGTCACTGAAGGAAACGATTGGTTCTTTCGCGTTGTTCCCGATACCAATCTTCAAGGAAAATGGACAGCCATTTACACCAAGGAGATACTCCGGCAGGACAGAGCTTACATTGTATATGAACGAGACACTTATGGCTCCGCGCTGCAACGTTCTTTCAAGCGCACTGCCGGCGATCTTGGGCTTCAAATACAAAACGTATGGGGGATTGATTCAGAAACCGGTGATCTGGACAAATTACTCAAGAAGATCACGCGTGACTTGCAGGATGACCCGAGTCCCGGAGCCTTGTTTGTAGCGCTCCAAGATCACGAAGCCGCCAAAATAGTGCGTCTGATTCGAGACGAAGAAATTGACCTTACGATCATCGGCGGAGATGCCACCGGGTCGGAATCATTTGCGAGAAAATTTGAAGATGTTCCCTTAAGAAGGAGAGGCTACGGTCATTACACCGATGGCATTTACGCAACCACATTTTTCATACGCGACATCGGCGACTTTAAGGCACAGCAATTCAACCATTCTTTTAAAACGCACTTTGGCAGAAATCCCGATGATGTAGCTGCTACGAGTTATGATGCGGCTGCGATAGTCGTCGAGGCCATCAAGCGGGCAAGACCAGGGGGCGATCTGGCAAAAAGCCGTGAAGGTATCCGCAGGCAGTTGACGGCTTTCAACCACATCGAAACTGCCCACAAAGGTGTTACCGGTCGCATCTATTTTAATGAACACGGCAACGTCGTGAAACCTTTTCCTTTCGGTGTCTACTTGCAGGGCAAGCTGATCTCAGCACCTGTTCAGCTCAAACCGATCGTAAACCCCGAAGCGGTCGTCGATTTACGCGAAAAGTTGGAAGAGGGAAAAATTCTCGCTGTCGATGATCACTTCATGTACAAGACAACCGTGGTTTACACGGGAATAGACATCAATGAAATCAGCAATATTGACCCCAGAAATGGAGCTTTCCATGCGGATTTCTACATTTGGTTCAGACACAGGGGCCCCCTCGATTACAGCAAAATAGAGTTCCTCAATGCAGCCAAGGACATCCATCTCATCGATCCCATTATGAAAATGGCAATTGATGATACTTCATACAGCGCCTATGGAATCAAAGGTGATTTTAAGGAAGAATTTACTTTTCGCGATTATCCGTTCGACTCACAAACATTGAATATCCGTTTTCGTCATAAACGACTCGACAGCAATGGCCTTTTGTTCGTGGCCGACGATATCGGGATGCAACGTGATGGGGGCCTACCACAGGTGGAGAGTTCTAGGGAACATTCCATCCTCGACCCGGTCGGAGAATGGCATCTGCAGAAGGTGATGGTTTTTTCGGACATCAGCGCCACCGATTCTACCCTCGGCAATCCGCGCATGTTCAATGCCACAGCGGATACCGATATAAACTACTCCCGGTTCAATGTCGTCACCGAGATAAAAAGGAATGCGAAAAACTACATACTCAACAATCTGATCCCACTGTTTATTATCATTTTACTCGGCTATGCCATGCTCTACATATCCCCCCAAGGGCCGCCATTCGTGGCACGGATGAACCTCGGTGTCACAGCGCTGTTGACAGCCATCATATTAAGCGTCAAAGCCTCCAGCCAGCTGCCGAATATAGGCTATCTCGTAGCGCTGGACTTTATTTATTTTGCCACCTATGCTCTCATCCTCTCGGGAATTATCATCTCTGTCGCAGAGCTCATCGCGTTCCTCAAGAGAAAGAATATACTGGCAAAACGGCTCGAAATGTTCGGTCGTGTGTTTCAACCGTTATTTTTTCTGACGGCAATCGGGATTTTTGTTTATCTGTATAGCTAGATCGGAAACGATTAGGTATATCTGAGATATTGTGACACCGGCTCGGAACCCGGCGGAATACAGAGAAAATAAATATCCGCATATAGCCCGGGTAGGTCCCGGTCTGCTCGACGGAACATTGATTTGTATAATACGAATACGGAATGCCTATGGCGACATCTTTGGGAATGGGAAACAAAAAACTGACCGATCTACTGGGATTTGCTCCCAAAGTCAGTCCCGAAAACTGCGCTTTAATCGCAATAAGAAGCATAGACCATCTTGAAAAGGCGAACATCAGGAGTGTCAATCTTCCTGTTTATACAATGAGCGATATCGACAGAAGAGGAGCTTACAGCGTTATTGACCAGGTCCTCCATTCTTTGAAAGAAAGAGTCGATCACATTCACGATGGAATACAAACTCCCTGAAGAATAAGACAAATGGTTACTCGTTTTCAATGAATCTAACGTTTGTATTCTAATAGTTTTTGGTACTTGGTTATTGTTTGGGGCAGGGTATATTTTGACGACATGGCAGCGCCGCCCTTCGCGGCGGCGAATGCGTTACAAGGTCGATTGAATTAAGGAGGGAGTCACATGCGAGATAAACTAAACGTAGCGGTTCTCGGTACCGGCCAGATGGGATCCGGAATTGTCAGACTGTTGATGCGAAAACAAGGAGTGGCAATTGTGGGGGTATACGGTCGGCGGGCGGATCGGGCCGGGGTCGATGTGGGAGAGGCCATCGGACTCGACGAGAAAATGGGGGTCGCACTCACCGCCGATCTTCCCGGCATGCTGTCATCGGCAAAACCGGATGTCGTTATCCAGGCGACCTGCTCGAAGGTCGAACAGGCCGCCGATGAGATCAAAACCGCCGTGCAAGGCGGAGCGAATGTCATCTCCATTGCCGAGGAAATGGCGTATCCGTCATACGAGGCGCCCGGGCTTTCCGAGGAGATTCATACGCTTGCCATGGAGAACGAGGTCACGGTCGTCGGAACGGGCATCAATCCCGGTTTTGTCCTGGATCTTCTGGTGATTTCCCTGACGGGCGTATGCTACGGGGTGGAATCGATCACCGCACGGCGGATCAACGACCTGTCGCCCTACGGCCCGTCCGTCCTGCAAACCCAGGGCGTGGGCATCACCCCCGAAGCGTTTAAAAAAGGCGTCGAGGACGGATCGGTGGTCGGCCACTTCGGGTTTCCGGAATCCATCAGCATGATCGCCGCGGCACTCGGCTGGAAGATCGAAAAGATCGAACAAACCCGTGATCCGATCATTTCCAATGTCCACCGGGAAACCGAGTTTGTGAACATCGAACCCGGCCTGACCGCGGGCTGCACGCACACGGCCAAGGGTTACATGGATGGCAAACCGGTCATTCACCTGATTCACCCCCAGCAGGTCCATCCGCACCTGGAGGACGTGCAGACCGGTGACTATATCGACATCAAGGGTGAGCCGGACATTAGTTTTTCCAGCGGTCCCGAGATCCCCGGCGGCATCGGCACGATTGCCCTGGCGGTCAACATGATTCCCCAGGTGGTCACCAGTCTTCCGGGACTGAAAACCATGGCGGACCTGCCGGCGCCGGCGGCCATCATGGGGGATGTGCGGCAACTGATCGAGTCCCGGAAATACGGAGAGTAGATCGGTCGTATTCGAATCCGGGAGGCATGGCGTTTTGGAATCCGCCGTATTGGTTCTGCGTCTCTATACGTCAGCTCTCGATTGCGGTATAATCCTAACTTATCGTCAAAATGACATCCGAATTGGGCCTTGTCCATCTTACGAAAGGGAACGATTATGGAACGCGCGGTCAAAAACACGTGGGTGGAAATCGGTGCCGTCATTCTTGAAAAAGACCAACGCGCGCCGAACCTGCCCGATGATACAAAACAAGTCCCTTTGGAAATGCGGGTAAAAGGGTTTCTCCTTCATGACGCGGAAATCGGCGCAGAAGCCGAAATCATCACGCCCTCGGGGCGCACGGTCAGGGGCACGCTTACCGGGATCAACCCGGAGTATACCCATATGTTCGGCCGCCCGATTCCCGAGCTGTCTCCAATCGCCGGAGAGATCCGGGCGATTCTCCGGGAAAGGAGGAACGCGTCATGAGTACGGATTCCTATAAAACAATAATGGATCAAAAAGCGGACATCATGCGCGCCTCGGTTGGTATCGATTATGAGAAATACACCACCGGCCCGCTTTCTTTCGATTACGAGGCCATGCTCAACGACACCGGTTACGACCTGGATGCCATCCGCGATATCCAGAGCCGTTCCGCTGTGGGCGATACACCGCTGGTGGAACTGAAGAATTTGACCGAACTCGTCCGTACCGTGTCCGACCCGGGCAAGGGCGCGCGGCTTTTCGTCAAGGACGAGGCCGCCAATCCGTCGGGTTCGTTCAAGGACCGGCGGGCATCGCTATCGGCCTTCGAGGCGAAGAAAAAAGGGTACCCGGGCATCGCGGCGGCAACCAGCGGCAACTACGGCGCGGCTGTGGCGTCCCAGGCCGCCAAGGCGGGCCTGGGGTGCATCATCGTGCAGGAAGCCTTTGACAGCCAGGGAATTGCCCAGCCGGAGATCGCCGAAAAGACACGGGCCTGCGAGGCGTACGGCGCCGAAGTCGCCCGGCTGTCCGTGGGACCTGAACTCTTTTACTATTTTCTCATCGTTTTAGAGGAAACCGGATATTTCAACGCCTCCCTGTATACGCCCTATTCCATCCTGGGCATCGAAACACTGGGTTATGAACTGGCCGTGCAGGTGAATGAGCGGGAGGGGCGGTTTCCGGATCTGGTGATCGCCACCCATGCCGGTGGCGGCAATGTGACCGGCACGGCCCGGGGGCTCATCAAGGCCGGGGCGGCCGATACCCTGATGGTGGCTGCCAGCGTGGATCTGTCCGGCCTTCACATGGCCTCGGACCGGGATTTCAACCGCAAGTCCTTTACCACGGGCCATACCGGCTTTTCCGTGCCGTTCTCCACCTGGCCGGACCGGACGGATGTTCCGAGAAACGCAGCCCGGTCTCTCCGGTATATGGACCGGTTCGTCACGGTGACCCAGGGTGAGGTGTTCTACATGACCGAAGCCCTCGCGGCCATTGAGGGCATGGAAAGAGGCCCGGCCGGAAACACGTCCCTTGCCGCGGCGTTTGCCATCGCACGGGAATTGGACCGCGAACAGATCATCGTCGTCCAGGAGACCGAATATACCGGCGCGGGCAAGCATCCGCTGGGGCAGTTGAACCTGGCCAAGCAGATGGGGATCGACGTCCGCCGGGGAGATCCCAGGGAAAACCGGCCGGGGAAGGCTATCGTCATCCCGGAGCATCCATCGCAGATCACGCCGGTCGAAATGGATCTGGATCGCCTCCGGCGCTCCTATTTGCGAAAGGCTCTGGATTCACTTCCGGAAGGAGAGACTGTCACCGAGACGGATATCGCGTTTCTGGCCGCCGAAATAAAAACCGGCGAAACCTATGTCAGGGAGGCCATCGAGTCCCATGAAAGAACGAAAAGATGATTTCGACTCCCGGAGGGAGCATTTAAAGGACATGTCGGATGCGCAATTGCATGATCATTTCTGGTCCCTGGTGGAGCAGATGGTCCAACCGCTGGTGGAAGAGGCCCGAACCCACACCTCGCCGTCGATCGAGCGGTCGATCCTGCTTCGCATGGGCTTTTCGAGCCTGGAAACCAAACCGCTGGTGAACCGGATGCTGGAAAAGGGATTGCTGGGCCATGGTGCCGGAAATCTGATTCTGAAACTGGCCCAAAAAAAAGGCATCACCGTGAGGCAGGCGGGCCTTGGCTTGATAGAGGGCAAATACTGGGAGGAGTTGTCCGTATGAAACGGTTGAAGCCCAATGAAAAAATCGACGTCCCGGAGATTCTCAAGGACCTGGATCAATACCGCCCGAAGCGCAAGGGCTGGACCTGGCGAAAACCCTTGAAACATCAGAGGGTAGGACCGTTCGAGCTGAAGGACACTTCCGAGAACCTGAAGCATTCCGTGCCGCTGCCGTCCGCCCATTATTTCGACGACATCGATCCCCAGTGCGATTTCGTCATCACCACGGAAATCGCCTCGGGCCGGTTCGAGGACGACATCCGGCGGATGCGCATGGCCGCATGGCACGGGGCCGATCATATCATGGTGATCCGCACCGCCGGCCAGTCCCATTTCGACGGCCTCATCGAGGGCACGCCCGAAGGTGTCGGCGGCATTCCCATTTCCCGCAAACAGGTCCGCGCGTCGCGCAAGGCGCTGGATTTGATCGAAGCGGAAGTCGGCCGGCCCATCAATTTTCATTCCTATGTCAGCGGCGTGGCCGGGCCCGAAATCGCGGTGATGTTTTCGGAAGAGGGCGTCAACGGCGCCCACCAGGATCCCCAGTACAACGTGCTGTACCGGAACATCAACATGCACCGGTCATTCGTGGACGCCGCCGAGGCCAAGACCGTCATGGCGGATGCCGGGATTCTCCAGATCGACGGCGCCCACAATGCCAATGCCACGGCCAAGGAGGCCTGGAAGGTCATGCCCGAGCTTCTGGTGCAGCATGCCGTGAACTGCGCGTTTTCCCGCGCCGCCGGCATGCCCGGAGAAAATATTGCCCTTTCCACGGTGCCCCCCACGGCACCGCCGGCTCCCAAGCTGTGGCTCGACCTGCCCTACGCCATCGCCCTGCGCGACCTGTTTGCAGGGTATAAATTCAGGGCACAGCAGAACACCCGGTACATGGAAGCCGACATGGCCGAAGCCACCATCACCCACGTTCTGGACACCCTGATTTCCCGCATGACCTCCGCCGACATCCAGAGCACGATCACGCCGGACGAGGGCCGGAACGTTCCCTGGCATTACAACAATATCCTGGGGGTGAACACGGCGCGTCAGACGCTCATGGGATTGGACGGCCTGATGGAGATGATCGATCTGAAACAGGAGGGACACCTGCCCGAAAAGGTCCGGGAACTGAAAGAACGCGCCATCCTGTTTCTCGAGGAGATCATTGAAAACGGCGGGTATTTCGCAGCCGTGGAGCAGGGCCAGTTCGTGGATTCCGGGTACTTCCCCGAACGAAACGATGACGGCATCGCGCGTGACCCCGAAGGCGGGGTCTCCGCCGGCAGCATTGTCAAGCGGGAACCCGATTACGGAGCGCCGGTGTGCAGCCACTTCGGCGCCAACACGTATTCGGACAAGGCATGCGATGCCTATGGTGGATGCACCCTGTGCGATCCATCCAAGATTGCCTACATCGATGAGTTGGATGAATCGGACAACGTTCACAACCGTCTTAAAATACCCATGGCGGAAAAAGCGGACGGGCGGGTGCGGCCGGAAGTGGAGTGGGCCGGGGACGGCATTGTCTGCGTGACGCTTTTCGTTCCGGAAGAACCGCGGGTCGCCGAAGCCGCTGCCCTGGAAATGGCCCGGAAGATGGGACTTACGGAACCCGAAGTGATCAGCCGCCGGTTGATCCATCCCGCCGAGGGATCCCTGTTCGAGATCAAGGGGCTGTTGGATGTTGCCGTGGACAAAACCAAACTGGTGATTCCCGAAGAAGAGACGGTCATGCCGGATGATGAGATCGAAGCCTTTGTAAGGCCCCGTGGCATTCATGTGGTGGCCGCCACCGTGGGCGAGGATGAGCATTCGGTGGGCATGCGGGAAATCATCGACATCAAGCACGGCGGCCTGGAAAAATACGCGTTCCACTGCCATTACCTGGGCACGTCCGTGCCGGTATCCAAAGTGCTGGACGCCGTCCAGGAAACCGGTGCCAAAGCCGCATTGATTTCGACGATCATTTCCCACAACGACATCCACCGGGTCAACATGCGCCGGCTTCACGATCTTGCCGTCGAGCGCGGCATACGCGACGGCCTGATCCTGATCGCCGGCGGCACGCAGGTCAATGACGCCATGGCCGTCGAGTGCGGGATGGATGCCGGATTCGGCCGGGGCACCAAGGGGGGGCATGCGGCGAGCTTTATCGTGGGAAAACTGATGGATAAAGAAAGGGGTCAAACCGGATAATCAACGAAATGGATTTCCTGCTGAAATTCTGATAGTTTATTTACTGTGTACTCAGGTGCATTATGAAACACGTACTGATCCTGGGAGCCGGAGCGGTGGCGCGCCCCGCAGTCAGCTACCTGTTGGAAAAAGAGGGCGTCGCGGTGGCCGTTGCCGATCAGGACCCGGAAAAGGCCGAAGCCCTTGTCGCCGGGCACCCCGCCGGCCGGGCCGTCGCGTTGGACGCCGGAGACGCCCCGATGCTGGAACGAACCATCGCGGGTGCCGACATCGTCGTCAGCCTCCTGCCCTGGACCCTGCATCCGGTCATCTCCGAACTGTGCCTGGCCCACGGCAAGCACATGGTGACCGCCTCCTATGTCAAAGAGGAAATGCAGGCCCTGGATCGTGACGCACAGGCCAAGGGCCTGATCTTTCTCAACGAGGTGGGGGTGGACCCGGGCCTCGATCACATGTCGGCCATGCAGATCATCGATGCCGTCCACGCAGGAGGGGGAAGGATCGACAGTTTCTTCTCATACTGCGGCGGCCTTCCTGCCCTGGAGAGCAACAACAACCCCCTGGGGTACAAGTTCTCCTGGAGTCCGGAAGGGGCCATGCTGGCGGCCACCAACGACGGGCGCTACATGGAACACGGCAAGGTTTATGAAGTACCCGGGGGCGATCTTTTCAAACACTACTGGCTGAAAAGCGTCCCCGGCGCCGGGGTTTTCGAAGCCTATGTCAACCGGGATGCCCTGCCTTATCTGAAGATTTACGGCATCGAGGACGCCACCGGCATCTACCGGGGCACCCTGCGAAACGTCGGCTACTGCGAAACCTGGGACTTCATCAAGCAGCTGGGGCTGCTCAACCGTAAAATGAAGTTCGACTTCGATGAGGTCACCCCCCGCGAAGTGCTGGCCAACATCGTGAACTGCCCCGTGACGGACGTGCGGGCAGGCGTGGCCGCATACCTCAAGATTCCGGAGCACGCCCTGACACTCAAGAAACTGGAGTGGCTGGGATTGCTTTCCGACCGAAAGTGTCCCATCGGTACGGCCTCGGTCTTCGAGATGTTCTCCCACACCCTTAAGCACCGATTGGTGTACGACGAAGGGGAGATGGACCTTTTGGTGATGCACCACGAATTCGAAGCCGTTTACCCGGGCATGCCCCGTCAACGCATCCAGTCCACCCTCATCGACCACGGCGATCCCGAAGGCGATAGCTCCATGTCACGAACCGTGGGCTATCCGGTGGGCATAGCGGCCGGCCTGATCGCCGAAGGCAGCATCAGCCGGACGGGGGTGCTGCGGCCGGTATCGGCCGAAATCTACATGCCCGTGCTGGCCGAATGCGAGCGCCTGGGCATTCACTTCAAAGAACGCCGTTCCAATCTGGAGACGGATGAAATCAGTTGTTGGGGAGATTGAAACATTGAAAACCCTGCTGATTCGGGCCGAAGATAAAAACCGATGGGAACGCAGGACACCGCTGGTACCGGCAGATCTGCGGGAAATCATCGCCGAAACCGGTGCCGGCGCCTTCGTGGAGAAATCCGACAAGCGGGTGTTTGCAGAGGATCACTACGCAGCGGCAGGGGCCGGCCGCTGCGCGGGCATGGCCGATGGGGATGTCATCCTCGGCGTCAAGGAAATTCCGGTCGAAAAAATCCTGGACAACAAAACCTATGTCTTTTTTTCCCACACCGTAAAAGGGCAGCAAAGCAACATGCCGCTGCTGCGGCGGATCATCGAAAGCGGCTCCACCCTCATCGACTACGAACGGATCACAGACACAGAGGGCCGCCGCCTGATTTATTTCGGCCCCTACGCGGGGCATGCCGGCGCCATCGACATCCTCTCGCTCATGGGCGAGCACTGGGCCGCCGCGGGCATCGACACCCCGTTCGCTAAAGTTCGCCGCGCGCACCAGTACGAATCGGTAAATGCGGCCTGCGAACACCTCGGTGACATCGGCGGCCGCATTCAAAATGACGGGTTGCCCCGGCAGTTGTGCCCCTTTACCATCGGTATTTTAGGGTACGGCAACGTATCCGGCGGCGCCCAGGAGATCCTCGACTCCCTGCCCACCGAGCGCATCGCGGCCGACGCGATCAACGATCGGGTAGGCCGGGGTGAGGGCGACCGGCATACCGTCTATCTGACCGTGTTCAAAGAGCAGGACCTGGTGACGCCCAAGGCGGACGGGGCCGTGTTCGACCTGCAGGAATATTACGACCACCCGGAGCGATACGAGAGCCGATTCGACCGGTTCCTGCCCAGTTTCACCCTGCTGGTCAACGCGGTCTACTGGGAGAAACGCTATCCCCGGTTCGTGACCTGGGCGGGCTTGAAACGGCTGACCGAGAGGGCAACGCGGCTCAAACTCAGTGGAATCGCAGACATCTCCTGCGACACCCACGGTTCGATCGAGTGCAATGTCAAATCCACGGACAGCGATATGCCGGCCTACCGGGTCGACCCCGCCACCGGAACGATCAGCGACGGCCACTTGGGAGAAGGGATCGTGTTGCTGGCCGTGGACAACCTGCCCTGCGAACTGCCCATGGATTCCTCGTCGTTTTTCAGCAAGCAGCTCAGGTCGTATGTCCCCGGACTGCTGGCAGCGGACTACGATGGTTCTCTGGGCACATCGGGCCTGCCGCCCGAGATCCAAAAAGCGGTCATCGTCTACAACGGCCGGTTGACCCGCGATTACGAATACCTGAATGGTTATTTGAATCCTGAGGGGTTCGACACCACTTTACCGTAAAGGAGACCAGAATGAACGGATGGATGGGAAAAATGCTCCGTGTCGACCTGACAAGCGGCGTTTGCAGCGCGCGTCCAATGGAGCCCTCCGTGGCAAAAGACTACATCGGCGGTCGGGGGTTGGGGATTCATCTGCTGAACCGGGAGGTCGATCCGACCTGCGATGCCTTGTCTGCAGAAAACCAGCTCATCATGGCCACCGGTCCGCTGACCGGCACCGGCGCCCCCACCGGCTCACGCTACATGGTGATGACCAAGTCGCCGTTGACCGGGGCCATCACCTGCTCCAACTCCGGGGGCATGTTTCCGACCGAGTTCAAACGCACGGGCTACGACGCCATTGTTTTTACCGGGAGATCGGAGACGCCGGTTTATCTTTATCTCGATCCTGAAACGGCGGAGTTGCGGCCCGCGGACCATGTGTGGGGCAAATCCACCCACGAGACCACCGATGCGCTGCTGGCGGAAACCGATGCCAAGGCCAGGGTGGCCTGCATTGGACCGGCGGGCGAAAACCGGGTGTTGTTTGCCGCCATCATGAATGACAAGCATCGGGCGGCCGGACGATCCGGTGTCGGAGCGGTGATGGGCAGCAAAAATCTCAAGGCGGTCGTGGTCAAGGGCAAAGGCCGCATCCCCCTGGCCGATCCGGATCGCTTCAAGGCCTTCAACAAACAAAAGCTGGCGTCGTTCAAGAAAGAGATCCAGGAGACTCCGCTGGGCCTGATGATCAACGGAACGGCCGGCGTGGTCATGGCGACCCAGAACTTCGGTGTGCTGCCGACTAAAAACTGGCAGCAGGGCACCTTCGACGGCTGGGAGAAAATTGACGGCGAGGCACTGACCCGGCGCTTTTTGAAGAAAAACTCGCCCTGCTATAGCTGTCCCATCGGCTGCGGCCGCAAGACCCGGGTGGATGATCCCCGCTTTGCCGGGGAGGGAGAAGGCCCCGAATACGAGACCATTTATGCCATGGGCGCCAACTGCCTGATTGACGACCTGGCGGCCATCACCAAGGCCAACTACATATGCAATGAGCTGGGGATGGACACGATCACCATGGGGGCCACCATTGCCTGCGCCATGGAACTGGTGGAGCGCGGGTACCTGCCGGAGGAAGAGGTGGGCCGGTCGCTCCAGTGGGGCGATGCCGAGGCCCTGGTGGAGCTGACCCGCCTGACCGGCGCCCGTCAAGGTTTCGGGGATCAGTTGGCCGAGGGAAGCTTTCGCCTGGCCGAGCGCTACGGCCACCCGGAACTGGCGCCGGTATCCAAAAAGCAGGAATTCCCCGGCTATGAACCCCGTGGCGCTCAGGCCATGGGACTGGCCTATGCCACCTCACCCATCGGCGGATCTCACATGCGCGGCGATCCCGCCTATTTCGAGCTGTTCGGGGTGCCCGAGTTCATGGACCCGCACCAGTGGGAGGGGAAAGCCGTGGTCACCAAGGCGTTTCAGGATCTTTCGGCCATCATCGATTCGGCCGGGCTGTGCATTTTCTTTGCCGTCCGCCACCTGGCGGCCAAGGACCTGGGTGTGGCGCCGGTGGGCATCCTGGAGTATCTGAACGCCGCCACCGGTGCCGACTATACGCTCGAAGAGCTGATGCAGGCCGGAGAACGCATCATTCATGCCGAGCGTCTGTTTCTGACCAGAGCCGGCTTTGCGCGCAAGGATGACAGCCTCCCCGAACGACTCACCAAGACACCGGCTCCCACAGGTCCGGCCAAAGGCCTGGTATGTCACTTGGATAAGATGCTGGATGAGTATTACCAAATCCGGGGGTGGACGGAAGACGGCATCCCGACCCAAGAAGTGCTTGATCGGTTCGGGCTGTCCTGAAAAAAGATGCCGAATGGAAATAGTCGTCAAATTATACGGTGATCTGAAACGTTATGCGCCCGGTGATCGGCCCCACTTTGCCTTGAGGCTCGAAACCGGAAGTACTCTTGAAAATATATTCCGGATCCTCGCGATTCCCGAAGGCCACCATACCGCCCTGATCAACGGGCGGAGATCCAGCCCGGATGCAACTGTCGCCAATGGTGATACCCTGGTGATAATGCCGCTCATATCCGGCGGATAATCACCGCAGACCCTGTTAACCGAAATAATCATACGAAAACCCGCGACTCGAATGAAGCATGCCGAAATCATTGCCGCTGACATCGGCAGTACCATAACCAAGGTCAGCGCCTTTTCGGGGCTGGGTTCCGGACGCAATCCCAGTTTCCTGGGCCAGGGGCTGGGGTTGACCACCGTTGCTGAGGGTGACGTGATGCAGGGCCTCGAGGCGGCCCGCAAGGATTTGGTAACGCGCCTGGGCGTAAACACCCGGGACGCTGTGCTGATGGCTGCGTCATCGGCCGCCGGTGGTTTGCGGATGACCGTACACGGGCTGACCCGTGACATGACGCTGAGAGCAGCCCGTGAAGCCTCCCTTGGGGCCGGCGCCATAGTCATGTTCACGACCGCCGGTCAGATTTACCCGGACGCTATGGAAGAGGTCCGCCGGATCAAACCCAATATTATTCTCCTGGCCGGTGGGGTCGATTACGGAGACCGTGATATCGTCATGGCCAACGCCCGTGCACTGGCGTCGCTGAAACTGGATATTCCCCTTGTATATGCCGGCAATAAAACCGTCAGAAGCGACATCGGGCGTTTGTTCGACGCCGCCGGTATGCCGGTGTTCATCGTGGACAATGTGTATCCACGTATCGATGAGCTCAATATCGATCCTGTCCGTAAGGTCATCCAGGATGTGTTCGCCCACCACATCGTCACGGCGCCGGGAATGGAAAACATCCGGCAAATGGTCCGGGATGATATTATGCCCACGCCGGGTGCGGTCATGCGGTCCACCGAGATTCTGGCCGAAACCATGGGGGATATCATGACCGTGGACGTGGGCGGCGCCACCACGGACGTGCATTCGGTGACCGAAGGCTCGCCGGAGTTCTCCAAAATGATGATTGCCCCGGAACCGCGGTCCAAACGGACCGTCGAGGGCGATCTGGGGGTGTATATCAATGCGTCTCGAATCGTGGAAGCCGCGGGAAGCGAACTTCCGCAAGCTGACCATGTCCGCCCGATTCCGGATACGGCAGGGGAGCGTGACACCTCGGTTCGGCTGGCCCGTTGGGCGGTGGATATTTCCATCTGGCGGCATGCGGGACAGGTGCGTGTCGCCTACGGCGCTTATGGTAGAAATGAACTCGTGGAAGGCAGGGACTTGTCCGCGGTCAAGCACGTGATCGGCACCGGTGGCGCATTGACCCGCCTGGGAATGGGCAGGGAGATTCTACAACATGTCAAACCGGATCCGCGCAAATCCAAACTGCTGCCACCTGTGGATGCCGCGGTTTACCTGGACCACCATAATATCATGGCGGCCGCCGGTGTGTTAAGCTTGCGCTATCCGCAAGAGGCTTCGGCACTGCTGTTGGAGAGTGTCGGGTTTATTGATACAATACCATAACCTATCCGACATTTTTGCTCAGACAGGGCCGGTGAATAAACGCACGATCTAAACTGTAGTGAATCCAATCCGGGGAGTTGACCATTCAATACGGACCTTACATCACCATCGATCTAGACAAAATCGAGCATAACGCCCGCACGATCACCGCCTTGTGCGGAAAGTACGGCATCGACGTCTGCGGCGTTACCAAGGTGACCTGCGGGATGCCCCAGGTCGCCAAAGCAATGCTCCGGGGCGGGGTCGCCTGTATCGGCGAATCTCGGGTAAAAAACATTCACCGCCTCAAGGCGAATGGAGTCGCCACCGAGTTTACTCTGCTCAGGATTCCACCGCTTTCCGCCGCGGAAGATATCGTCACATCCGTGAATATGAGCCTGAATTCGGAATTGCCTGTCATCCAGGCACTTTCAGAAGCCGCTTCCAGGCGGGGACTGGTGCACAATATCATGATCATGGTCGACCTGGGAGACCTGCGCGAAGGCGTCTGGCCCGACGACCTGTTGCCGATGGTGCGGGAAGTGGTCGAACTGCCCGGCATCCGCATCGGCGGCCTGGGAACGAATCTGAGTTGTTACGGCGGGGTCATGCCGTCGGAAAAGAATATGAATCAACTGGTCGAATACGCCTGCCGGATTGAAACCGCATTCGGTATCAAACTGCGATACATCTCGGGCGGCAATTCGAGTTCCCTGAACCTGATTGCATCGGGGAAAATGCCCCGTGCCGTCAATCACATCCGCATCGGAGAAGGCATTATCCTCGGCCGTGAAACCGTGCACCGGGTCGCCTGGCCCGGCACGTTTCAGGACGCGTTTTTACTCCAGGCCGAAATTATCGAGCTCAAGGAAAAACCGTCCGTGCCCATCGGGGATACCAGTGAGGATGCCTTTGGCGGCAAGCCGGAATTTCTCGACAGGGGCGAAAGAGACCGGGCCATATTAAACATCGGCCGCGAAGACGTTGTCGTGGAGGGGATGAAACCGGTTGAACCGGAGATTTCCATACTCGGTGCTTCCAGCGACCACCTCATCGTGGACGTCACCGAGGCCGAAAACGTCCGGCTCGGGAGCGAATTGGCATTTTTTATGAACTACGGCGCGCTTCTGGCCGCCATGACATCCGAGTATGTGGAAAAGCGTTCATTAAGAGACAAAGAAATCGTTTCCGAATACCGCAGCATTGTTCTGACGGAAATTTTGCCGCAACGTGCACCGGATTCCGATCGGATATTGAACATCGATGACCTTACAGCAGGCTTGAATGAGTTGGGGCGGTCGATTGCCGAACGGCGGCAAATCCAGGGCAACGCCGGAATCGTTGCCGAGGCGGTCGCCGAAATCATCAATGATGATGTGATCCCAGTGGTGTATGCCAACGACCCAAACACGTGTCTGGGTATCTATCATGGGCTGGCTCTGTCGCTACCGTTTTTCGGGACCATCATCCTCAGCGCTCATGGCAGCGGCATCACCGCATTCACGGAGTTGCCCCCCGGCCCCGGCGGTGTCGAACCCAGGCTGGAATCCGAACGTGTGGCGTTCATCGGTCTGCGGGAAGTGTCCCATGAGGAATCGCGGCTGATCAGACGGTCACGCATCAGTGCCTACACGCTGGAGGACGTCGATGCACTGGGAATGCGGGAGGTGATTTACCGCGCCCTTCGCACCTCGAGCATGGGAACGGATGGACTGCATGTGACACTGGATCTGGATGCGCTCGATACCACCGTGGCTCCCGGTGTGCACCGGCCTGTCAGGGGCGGACTTTCCTACCGGGAAGGCCACCTTGCCATGGAAATGATTGCCAAGTCAGGCCTCATCCGGTCTCTGGCGGTGGTCAATTATGTCCCCGAAAGGGATGTGAATCGCTCCACCGCCGGGACGGCAACCGAGTATGTACTGTCGCTGTTCGGGAAGAAAATCCTCAGGATCTGAGCAATGACACGTGGGGCGCGCATGCATGCACCGAAATACGACGTAAGGCGCCCCGTTAAAATCCGGATTCGGTGTCATATCGCCCGCCCACCCGCACCTTTATAAAAAGGGGAAGGGGATGGCATGATTCATCCTATAGGTTCTTCTCCCAAATGGTGGGACAAGAGGGCCCAGGGTTTACCCGCATGGCGGCGCCGGAGGCGACCAAGGGGTCGAAGCCTGACGGGCGAATCCCCAAATTCTTTAGGTCTCATCCCAGTAAATGCACTCAACAGGACAGGATTCGATTGCTTCCTCAATACAGTCCTCCGGACCCCCTTCAGGCAAGATGACCTCTGCCTTTTCCTCGTTTTCATTGAATGCAAAGACTTCCTCGCATAATTCAACGCATGTCTCACACCCGGTACATTCATCAGAGTCAATCACGACGCGTTTAGCCATTTTCATGCCCCCTTTTCTGATCGGTACGGTGGATTGTGTTTACATGGCTTGCTGTGGTGGTTGATTCGCGGCAAGCACATAACACAGGATTAAGCACAAAATCAAATTTATCCAATAGAATCGAAAAGGATGCGGTTGATGGTTGGCCGGGAGGTCCTGATCGGAATCCGGAAACGCTCCCGGGAGCGCTGGCGTGTATTTCGCGACGGTTTTCAGATATTTCCGATTCGGCCGATGTCTACGCCGGCGATGCGGGAATCGATCGGATGGATGCGCTTTGCATGATGCGAATTGCAGCAGGGGAAGAATTAATCAGCATCGGCTGAAAGACCGAGGGAAAACGGCTCTGGCCGAAAAAACGGCGTCCTGTTTCTTGCTTCAGGTTATTTCTTGAGCATAAGGGCGTACATCGAACACGCGAGGGCGTTGCCGATCTAGAAGAACCAACCGGTAAAAAAGGCCACGGGTCGGCTCAATGTTCTGTGGGTAAAGGAATATCCACCATCGGCTAACGGTATGGCTGCACTGAGCTATCTGTAATTTAGAGCGGTAAACCGGGTTAAGAAACCCATGGCCAGATAGACGAGAACGCCAAGCGGACCGACCATATGCGCCAGTTCGCCAGGCAGGGCAAAAATCCCGGGCCCCATCGTGGCGCCAATGCCGATCATTACCGCCTTTGAGTAAATTGAATAAAATTAATATGTTACGCTTATTGTGGTTGACGGGAACGTCCATCGCAGGTTACGTTTCCACAATTGGTGTAAGCGGACAAACGATTGGCGCGATTTATCAAGGAAAAATCTATAGAATGCATTACTTTAAGATGCCTAAATATTCAATGAACAATAAACTATCAAAATAAATACATAAATTTAGATATTAAATTTAACTTGATAATTTCCTGAAGCTTGCTGCAGGGGGTCCTTTGGTTCCCTCTCCCCGCGGTGGGAGAGGGTTAGGGTGAGGGGGTTAAGAATAGATATCCTCCCCTTTGATACCCTGCAGCTTGCTGCGGGGAGCTTCATAAGCAATGGTTGGGTACGGGGAAGCCCTTCACGCGACGATCTCTGGAAAGGGCATATACATGAATGTCAAGTACATCATTGAACTTGAGGGATGGCAAGAACAGGCATACGGAGAAATGGGTAGTGGTTCCTGTTTTGTAAAGCACGTCGGGGACCGGCAACTCATTATGACCGATAACGATCTGATCAATTGCCCGAGTAGTTTTGACGAGCCGGTCAAGGTCAGTGAGTTTCATAAAGACGACCTGGTCCAGATCCGGGAATATGAAAATTACCGTCAGGCACTGGACGATCCGCTGAACCAATAGAAATTGGATGATGATGAGTCGAGCAAAACTGCATGCCGATTACCTATCCCGAAAATTGCATGAAATCTTTTCAGCGCTTGGCTAAAAAGAAGCAAATTCGATATGTTATCGTAAACACGAGCATGTTAGCAAGAATGCAATTTGCAATGTTCAATATACTTAAAACTGACTGAAAAGATTGCACCCTTCGGGCCAAACGGAGACTTTCATGGCCGGCGTTATTCGAGGTTCGCGGTAGATTTACTACAGCTTCACCTCGAAGTGCCTTGCCCATAAAAGCCTCCATTTGGTGCAATGTCCGGGCAAAAGGACCTTGAGCCGTTATATAAAGATACCCCATCTACAAGAATCGGGAATCCGGGTATGTCAACTGGTTTGTAAGCTTCAGAAACATGGGGACGTCAACCGTTCGTGGATCTGAAGCTGATGTGTGTGGGTTGTCCGGCGGAGGTATTCCATACCCTGGCGGATGTGCCCGGGAGTATCATCTTGACCTGATCTATTTGATCCAGGATCTCAACCGGGTTATAGAAAGGGATGAGACGCCGGTAGACCCATCGGGGTAAAGGGGTGTTGGCCGGACACCAGCAGCCGATCCCGGCAATACGGTCTGCAGGCAGTTACCCGCCGTCATGTAGAAAATAGGGAAAGGAGGAATCCATGGATCTTTCTACCACATACATGGGGATACCGATTAAAAACCCAATCATTGCAGGCAGTTCGGGGCTGACGGGTTCGGTCGAAAAGGTCAAGACTCTCGAATCATGTGGTGCCGGCGCCGTGGTCTTGAAATCGATCTTCCAAGAGGAGATTATGTACGAGTATGCGGATTTCATGAAAACGGCAAAGGAGCAGCACGGCGCGCCCCAGTATTTTGATTACGACGGCCGAAAAAATCCCATCGAGTATTACGATTACGTCATCCGGGAAAAGAATCTACAAAAATATATAACGCTGATCGAAGAGTGCAAAAAGACCGTTTCCATTCCGGTGATGGCCAGTATCAACTGCTTCTTTCACTCTGCGGATTGGCTCTCCTTTGCCACGCATCTGGAAAGTGCCGGGGCGGATGCGTTGGAGTTGAACATGTTCTTTCCGCCCACCGATTTCAAGCATACCCGGGAAGCGAAAGAGGCCTTGTACTTTGAGATCGTCGACAAGATAACCCAGGCAGTTTCCATACCCGTGGCCCTCAAGATCAGCCCTTATTTTACCGACCTGGGACCGATGATCCAGCGGCTTTCCAACACTGACATCAAAGGCCTGGTTCTGTTTAACCGCTTTTTCAGTCCTGACTTCGATATTCACACCATGGAAGTAAAACCCTCATTTGTATTCAGCACCCCGTCGGATCTGGCCATGTCGCTGCGCTGGATCGCCGTGATGGCAGAAAAAGTTGCCTGCGATCTGGCCGCCTCCACCGGTGTTCATGACGGCACTGCGGTAATCAAGCAATTGCTCGCCGGGGCGGATGCCGTGCAGGTGGTTTCCAGCCTGTACAAAAACGGGCCGGAATACCTCAAGGAGATGCTCGGGGACCTGGAAAAATGGATGGCGAAAAAAAAGTTCCGCCGCCTCTCGAATTTTAAAGGCAAAATGAGCCAGGACAAGAGCACCGATCCGGCCATCTATGAACGCGCGCAGTTCATGCGCTATTTCGGCGGCAAGAAGAATGTCACCCTCTAAGGGGAAACCTCCGGATAATTCCGAATCTTCATTTTTTCATCGCGATTCGGTCTTCGAAAGTCAGGAAAGTGACGTGTGGGAAAAAGCGATAAATTAAAGTTCACAGGTTTTCCCATGGCCAGTTTCGAAGAAATAGACATCGTTATTTTGGTCGCAGACCTGTCAGGCTATACAGCTCTGACTGAAGCACACGGTAACGTCTCTGCTGCTAAAATCGTGAATCGGTACACCGACATCGCCAAAGGATCGCTTTCCGGGGGTGCCAGGCTGTTAGAGCGTGTCGGTGATGAAGTCGTCATGGCCGGATCTGATGTCACCGACATCATTAACACAGCGATCACTCTGGTCCGCAAAATTGACGCCGAACCCTCCTTTCCCACGATTCATGCGGGTATTCATGCCGGAAAGGTTCTTGAACAAGACGGGCATTATTTTGGATCCGCCCTCAATATCGCCTCAAGAGTTGCATCACACGCCAGGGGATGCCAGATACTGTGCACGAAGGCTGTAGCTGAAATGGCTGCAGCAACGAAAGATATACGTTTCAGGGCTCTGGGGCAGGTAAATTTTAAAAACATCTTTGAACCCGTATCTGTTTTTGAAATCATTGCAGACTGTCAAAATTTCGAAACCAATGTTGAAGACCCCGTCTGCCGTATGTTTGTCAAACCAGAATCGGCAGCTGCGCAGCTGACGTACAAAGATTCAATTTACTATTTCTGTTCTTTTGAATGTGCCCAAAGGTTTACCCAACAACCGGACGCATTTGTTGGTGATAACGAGGGTGGTTAGCTCCCAACAACCTGTTTTTAGAAACTCCGCAATCGGGTATGCAGGCTTTCCATTTCTAAAATGCGTTTAATTTTTGCATAATTATCGAAATTTGCCTGCTTGACATAATACCCCTTGGCGATCATAAGATTCCGGCAGAGGATTAATGTCTGATGGCTGATACGGGGGATGGGGCTCCACTGCACGCGGGTATACACCTTCTTGCCTCACCCAACCGTAGATTTTTCCTTATTTAAATCAAATACTTAATTTAGGAAGGGGCATATGCGAAGGGTAATTTTCAACCAAAAAGGCGGTGTTGGTAAAACGACGATCGCATGTAATCTTGCTGCTCTGAGTGCCGCAGCCGGGCATCAAACCTTATTGGTCGATTTAGATCCTCAGGCGAACTCTACTCAGTACCTGCTTGGGAAGATGGCTGATTCGCTTGAGCCAACGATAGCGGATTATTATAAGGAAACTCTCAGCTTCACTTTCTACCCCAAGACTGCCGAAGAGTATGTTCACGCCACTCCCTTTGAACGTTTGGCGCTTCTGCCTGCTGATGAAGACCTCGGCGAGTTGATATATCGGTTGGAATCGCGCTACAAGATTCGAAAACTAAAAGACGTGCTGGACCAATTAAACGGATATGACGCAATTTACATCGACACGCCCCCGGCATTTAATTTCTATACCCTCTCGGCGCTTATTGCTGCCGACAGTTGTTTGATCCCTTTTGACTGCGACGATTTTTCAAGACGTGCTCTTTACCGGCTCCTTGAACGGGTGCGTGAAGTCCAGATAGACCACAATCGAGACTTGGATATAGAGGGTATCGTCATAAATCACTTTCAGCAGCGGGCCAATCTGCCGCGAAAGTTGGTGTATGAGCTGATTGAAGAGGGGCTTCCAATTCTAGAAACCTACCTTTCACATTCTGTAATAATCCGTGAATCGCATCAAAAAGCCACGCCTTTGGTAAATCTTGTGCCCAAGCATAAGCTTACAATGGAGTTCAAGGCGTTATTTAACGAGTTGAACGGGAAAAAGAGATAGAGACCATCGGGGCTGTGTGGGTATCGATATAGTGTTATAATCGAGCCTGATAATCGAGAGACCCCCGGGAAAGGGGCATCCTTCTGATAAAACATGAAACTTAACCACAAACGCATTTTGCTCGATGGTGGCTTAGGGCGTGAATTGCGGTTCCGGGGGGTAGCGCTACCGAAGACGATCTGGTCGGCAGGCGCCTTGATGACCGACCCCGGGGTTGTGCGTCAGATTCATCTCGACTATATCGCTGCTGGCGCTGATATCATAACAACCAACACCTATGGCGTTATCCGGAAGGAATTGGCCAAAGAAGGGCTTGTAGATCGTTTCGCCGAACTCAACAAGCTAGCCTGCAATCTGGCCCTTGAAGCGCGCGAGGCATCCGGACGGGAAGTCGTCATCGCCGGTTCCCTGCCTCCGTTGGGTGGCAGCTACCGTCCCGATCTGGTGGGACCCCCTCAGGAAATCGAGGCCCTGTACCAGGAGCAGGCTGAACTGCTGGCTCCACATGTCGACCTGCTGTTGTGCGAAACCATGTCCAGTGCCACCGAAGGACATGCCGCTGCCAAGGCTGCCTGCCGGACGGGCAAACCGGTTTGGGTGGCCTGGACGCTGCATGAAAACCGTTCGGGGAATTTGCGCAGCGGAGAGAACGTGACAAAAGCTGTGGCCGCTCTGCAGGAATTACCCGTCAGCGGTTTCCTGGCGAATTGTTGTGCGCCGGAAAGCATTACCAAGGTGATGCCCCAATTGGCTGAAACCGGTGCCCAATGGATCGGCGGCTACGCCAATACGTTTACTCCCGTTCCGGAAGACTGGACCCTGGAAGGAGAAAAAGACACAGATGGCCTGTTGACGCTGCGCCCGGATCTGGGCCCGGAAGAATACAGTGCTCATGTCTCCGAGTGGCTTGCGGCCGGCGCCACCGTCGTCGGCGGCTGTTGTGGTACAAGACCATCCCACACAGCCAAAATGCGGGCTCTACTTGACGGGAAGCTGCCGTGAAGATTATCAGCGCCTGCGGTCCATGGGCGCCACGCCAACGTTCGTGAAGATTTACCTGGCAGAGCAAATCCGGCAGGAGCTGAAATCGATCGATTCTCAGTGACAAAAGGGGACTTTGGCCGCCAAGGGAATAAGTGCGACATATGGAATTCTCTCAACAGTCAAACAAGTAAAGGAATACGGAAGAATATGTGAGACAAGCTACCGGCAGCGGCAAGGCCCGCGAATCAGAAAGGCTGCAATCCAATAGGATTGCAGCCTTTTATATCTTGGATGGTGCCGAAGGCCGGACTTGAACCGGCACGGCCGTAGGCCACTACCCCCTCAAGAGAATATTTGATGTAATACAAATAATGAAAATGAAATCGAAGTAACTCCGATATTATAATAAATCCAATTCGTTAAGCCGTATGTAGCAAGAGAGTGAAACACAGCGAAATAGATGTAAAAAGAGAGTTATAAAATGCAATTTGTTGACTAAATGTTGACTAAAAATACTTGGTTTGACCAATTTCCTATACATCAAGATCAGCCTGACTGATCAATGTTCAACCTTTCACCTGGCCATAGGGTGTATCCTAATAACCTTCCAACAAATGAGATTAAAGTAGCGTCCAAAGCTGTTTCGCTCTACGGGGAACATTTTTATTATAAATCATAGTCTTCAAGATAAATTCCAAAATCCTCATCTTTAATAGAAAAACAAAATTGGTCCTTCATAAAGCTTTGCGAAAAAGCACCCACCCCTCTAAATGCAGTTTTTAGATTTTCAATCATCCGATTGTACTGATTTTCGACTTCAAAATTAATGTCGTATTCAAATGGAATGAGACCTGAATAAAATACGTGCTCTTTCTTTAAACCAGTCATTTTGCTGTTTGCACTTAACTGTCTTATATCAGTCCATTCATAATTAAAAAAATCAATTATTTTGGGGCTTTCAAGGCGGGTTGAAATATAAGAGAGTAAAAGTGCCATATCAAAGAAATCTGTCGTGGTTGATAAATAAATGCATTGTGTTCCGTCTTGAGTATCGATGTATATCAGAGCAAGAGGGGCTCTGTCCCAAGTCATTGGAGCCTTGCCAATACGTACACCTAAGAATTTTTTGCGGCGATCAACAGGTTTAGAAATCATTATAATCAAGTTATTATTTTCGATTAATGAATTAATTATATCTGACTCCATAATAGGCTGTGAAATAGAGCCATGTTTTATAGGCCCACCACAAAAAAAAGATTCATCGAGTGGCGTGATTTTTTTACCTCTAAATCGATCAAAATATAAACCAAGATCGGAGCCTAATTTCTTTGCCATATCAACAACGTTTTTCATTTTTTTATCTGTATCAAAAGCATTATTCATTAGCTATATCCCTTAATTTACTACTTCAGAGGAAAAACACTCAATCTGAGTATTACTTCTATAATCCGCTTATGGGGTGATACGGAGCGGAACATTTTCGAGTTTCCGCGCCGATTTTCATGCATTTGCGAGTGCGTAAAGATAGCCGAAGTCGGCTGAACTGTGCGGCGCGGCTTTTTGAGCACGCACCAGTGAATTGGGTGCTTCTTCTCGTCACATTTCAGTATCTCAAGAGCGTCCCTTTGTCCTTCCTAATACCGGGTCAAAGCTGCCTCGAGCAATGCGAACTCGACGGGCTTACACGCATTCCCAAGCACGTCAAAGGCGAGCTGACAAATGACGCGACTGTTTTCCCGTGCACCGCGCAGTTGATCCGAAATCCAAGTATGGAACGCCGGATCTTTGCGCATCGATGGCGCGAGCAGCTTAGCCAGCGAAATTCGGGTATTGACCTCGGTAGCGTTTTGTAGGTTTTCAAAAACCAGATTTCGACACTCCTGATCCGTTTGAAGTCGATTGCGCACCGCTGCTATTCCTTCCCGCGGGTCTCCGAAATGGCCGCGCATGAGCTTGTCTGGATAGCTCATGAGGTACTTTGCCATAAGGGCGGGGTCCGCCTTGGACGCGAATAACCAAGCGGTTACGGGTTCGGCCCCCTCAATGGACATTGGCAACTTCCCCGTGGCCTCGGCGATCGGGGGGGCATCTGGCCATCCTTGACAAAGTGCAATGAAGGCAACGTCGCGAATCAATGATGACTTGGATAATGAGAGCATTACATGGCCGACAGCCTCATTGCTGCGGAAATTTTCAGTGAGGTAAGAAGCCATTGCAGCGTAAGCAGCTCGTTCCAAACCCATCATTGATTTCTGTTGCGTCATGAACTGCAGCCGACCCAAGAACAAGTCACGCAAGAGAGCGCTACGACCATGCATTGCGATCAAAGCCCGGACTTGCTTGACCTGCAGTTGTCCTCCCGTGCGGATCGCGTTTTCAAACACTTGGGTTTGGCTGAGCGCCTGAGCACCTTTCCCAGCCTTCGCCAGTTCGGTGGCGATTATGGGCGAATGATCAAATCGTTCCCATATGTCGGGTAAAGCTTCGACCAAAATTTCCCAATATTCCACCACGGTCTCTACGAACTCCCAATTGTGCCTTGTTTTCGAGAATGTGCTAAACTTGAGCGCCTGGCCGTCCTCTCGCTTTATAGCCAGAAGGTCTGCTCTGCCAAGCTCCAATAATGCAGCGGTAGCGGCTTGCTGTCGCTGTCTTCCCAGCAAGGACCCGGTGATGTCTGCACTGAGGGCTTCGATCAGATCATGAACTTTACCACCCTCCCGTACACGGGCTCTCGCGTAGGCGCGCGACGCAACCGTGCGCGCTTCGCCGTTCGGTTCGTTTCTGAACTCCTCAGCAATGGCAACTGCAGCAGGCACACCTCTCTGGACCAAAGGCTCGATGGCGTGAGCGAATTCAATCCGCAGGTCCTTATGCAGCACGTGCATGGTGCTATCGAGAAGCGGACGTATTTCAGGATCGCTTCCGTAAACCTCGTATAACCCCGAAATCGACATATCCTCGCCGTAGATGGTCGATTTCACCAACTGGCGTATCAGCGGATCTTCTGGCCAGATTTTTATAATAGTGTAGTGGCCCAGCCGCCAATAGTGATCCCCCTTATCGTTGGCAAGCCTCGCTTCAACCAGCGGCCAAAGGTCTGGTGCGTCGCGCCCTTCATTATCAACAAGAATCTCTAAAGCTGAACACGAATCGAAAACGTGGGCGTCGCGCAAAATATTTCGGAGGACGATACCAAGCTCTTTCGGCTCAGAAATGATGTCCGGTAATGAGCGAACTGCCCATGAACGTCGCTGCTCGTCGCATATGTAGTCGGAAAGGACAGCACGAACTTCAGGATCGTCCCCTCCAGACATCTCCAAAAGCATTGAAATAATCCATGCGGGTCTCGATTTGCCTCGCCGCAACCAGTCGAGCAAAGCCCGTCGGCACTTTTGCGTTCCCCCCAGTTTAGCGATGACAGCAATATCCAGGGGCGAATGATGCGTCTCTGCATTCTTTTCAAGCCACGCTTCGGCAGCGGGTACTAATAACGGGTGTTTGGTGAATCCAGATAGGAGAGCTTCGTAAACCTCGTGAATGTGTAACCCTAGATAATGACGCTCATCTTTCTCCAGTAGGTCGACCAGTATTCGCGCCACTGCATCATCTTCTGGACATCCACGGAGCAGATACTCAATTGCCGGTTTGATCGCCCAAGATTTAGGATGTCCGATACCACGGATGCGCTCTAGTGCTCCATTCATGAGCTGAGGATTGCGCGGCCAACCGGTCGCCAATCCCGACACGATATCCTTATCCCAAGGCCATGGCCACTCACCCTCGCGACAAAACTCGACTAAGGCATCGCGGACTTCATGTGAACGTTCACCTTGATTGAAACGTGCCAAGATTGCCACGTACCGAAGCTCTTTCGCCGGTGCTGAACTCGCAACTTGTAGGAGCGAAGGCAGGGCCGTGTGTGTTGGCCATCCTTTTACAAGCGCGTGTAACGCCGCTCCCATAATTCCAGGCTCCGCTGGACCCTGTAAGATATCGAGCAACTCGTCGGCCAAGTCCGGGGACTTTATCGCGAAGGACGCCAATGCCTCGGCAATGCTTCGGTATTCATAGCTGTTGTCGCAATTGTGCAGTGCGAGGCGTAGGTCAGAAATAGTCTCAGCCGTGGGCTGCTTTGCAGCAGCAGTGGGAATGTCTAACAGCCACTCAACCCGGCCAGGGAACCACCGGGCTGCCCGGGCTGCTATCAAAGCAGCCACCTGTTCGGACTCCAACCCAACTGCCACCTCTTGGACCAATTTGCGGCGAAGAGGCATCCATCGCCCGAACTCGATCCACGAAAAAACCCGCGATAGCAACTCGCAGGCCTTTCTGCGTGAACAGTTGATCTCGGCCACCGCGACTCGAGTGAGAAGGATTTGTTGAAACGGTTCTTCAAGACAGTCTGCCAAGGGTTTGCAGAGTTCGTCGATCAACCCGTCGACCTCGTCCTGCCGCTCAAGCAGTTGCATCAGAGTCAAGGTGACTTCATGCCAAGGAGCTTTGCTTCCAGTGTTCACGCAGTAACTATTAATCTGGTCGAGTGAAAGCCGTGCGAGGTGCTTTGCGGCGAGATACTCTTGAAAGATCCTGTGCAAGAGCCCGATGTGATGCTCCTGTGGTGCCACCAAAATTCCGAACTCGTGCTGGCCCAGTTCGAGGACGCGAGCGGCCCAATCATCGGCCTCACTTGCAGGCAGTTCAAAATTGGTACGGAAGTAGTCGTTCAACAGTTCCGTCGCGCTCATTCGGAAGAATGATGGAGTTGGGTTCCTGGTGAATGCAGTAGGCGAGATACTCAATTCCGTGCCGGATACGTCGCGAACGCACCACCGATTGATCGGCACGCTGCATTGCTGCTTGAGCGCGCCGTCGGGGCTGGTCTTCCAACAATGCCTTTATGAGTTCCTCAAGCGCGGCAAGTCGGCTACGTGGAAGAACACGCCCCATCAGTCGTAGATATATCATGACGGAAAGTAGCAACGGGATTCCCCCCAAATCGGACAACGCTGGATCTTCAGAGAGATTGTTGGCGAACTCTGTGGCGTCGCGCGTGACCGCTTGCCCCAACGCGGTCGTATCCAATGCTGCTTCGGCTTCGTGAAAGTGCCTGAACCAATAGCTCGCGAATTCCCGTTGCTGACTGGTGGTAAGTGGAAGAAGATTCGCGCGCTTCCAATCGGGGCCAAAATCGCTGATTCGATCAAAACCCAGCGGGCGACTCGTTGCAAACAGAGGTAGCCGTCGAGTCTGGACATAGGTGGTCAAAGCCGTAAGAGCAGTCGCGGCTGCCTCACGATTCTGCCATTCATCAAGGCCGTCCACGAGCAAGAGTAGGCGTTCGTCCCCTATCATTTCCTCTAATAGAGTCAACACTTCATTCCTCGCCCCGAGTACCATCAACCACGCCTTTAGCGCACCCTCAACCGTGGGGGTCCCATTTTCTGCGAAATGGTGGGCCAGAAAACCGAATGGAAGAAGCAACGGCAGTCGCTGCCCCCAGGATTTGGCGAGTGCTGGGAATCGACCGCCATCGTTCAGAAGGGAGTGGAGGACCACGCGCAAAGCCGCACTTTTTCCAAAGCCGGCGCCCCCTAACAAGAGAAAACGATCGCTGGTCGCCAATCCTGCCGACAATGAAAGCTTCGTCGTAATTTCGCGCCTGAAAAATCCCGTAGCTGGCCCCCCTTGGACAGCGTCCTGGGCACCATTCTCTGGCCGAACGATCGGAGATTGTCCTTGTTCGATAATGGATTCGACAAGTTCAATGGCCGGTTCCACATAGCGGTCAAAGACCTGCATTGGCAGTACTGCACCACGAAATATCGGTGCTGCTGCCGGGATGCCGCCATCGATCGTTCGAAAGTGAGTCTCATATAGGATCTGGACGAAATTACGAGCATTGAGTTTTTGTTCCAGACTAAGTTTGCGTCCAGACAGGTTCGCCGCCGCCTCAGGTCCGTTAAATGCCTCGACCCAAGAACGACCGAAGAAGTCGTCGACTAAATCGGGATGGTCCTTCAACATTAGCGAGAGACGATTCCGATCCAAAGGCTCAAAAGTGATATTCACACCACCGCATCGCGTGCGTTGTCTTTCGATTTCCTCAACCAATTCAGTTGCATTCAAACTAGATGCAACGGCCAGCCGAAACAGCTTAGTTCGCGTTGCCCAATCACCCTCCAAGAACTTCGTGACGGCGCTCTTGATATCGGTAGCTTTTATCTCCTGATACCTTTTACATTGCCACGTAGCGTAGTCGCCAGTTGCGCGTCGGACATACAAGTCGATCCCTTCCTGGGCTTGTCCGCGCTCGCCATAGATCCGAGCGTCCTCAACATTACCGCCACGATGAGCGAGTCGAAAACAGAGCCGCTCAAAATTCTCCCAAGTAAGACTACCCAAAGGCAGCACTTGCTCGCGGGTTACCGTTGGCGGTTCAACAGAAGATGCATCAACATCAAACCACAGAGAAGCGATTTCCATGTTTGCGTCCTATTATTTCTCAAAAATCCCTATACTTCCAGTTAGTCCTTGCAAGGTGGTGAATAGTGCACTGAACCCAAACGGACTTTTCTTTACCGATTTTCGGCATCAATCCCGCGGTATAGATATGATTCTTGATCTCCCCTTTCATGTTTGGCCCAATTAGTAGCAAGCGGATTCGATCATTTACAGATATTCAATCGAATTAGCATGTTTTTTGAATAATTTGGCAATTTTTTCTTTCTTAGAGCACAGAGATTCCCATATTGGTATAGAGAACTGAGAAAATATAGTGTAGACTTGCCAACAAATTTGTGCGAATCATCCTTCCTTCAATCGTTAGTATAGCTTAGTATGTTGAAATTCCACGATTATTTATTCTGGCACGCAATTGCTGAAGACTTTTATAACCGGAAGATCAAACCAAGGTGGTTTGACATAATATAACTCAAAAAAGATCGTTTATTGGGATGAATACCAAAGGCAACCTACAACAACTGAAAACTTGCCAGGCTCGGCGATTATCCGATTTTCGCCAGATGTCACACACTATAATTGGCTATCCGCACCTTTGCGAGAATGCCTCGCTGGCTCTTTTCGTGTATCACCTAATTCAATTTTTCTGATATTATAGGAATAATTTTATGGTCAGGTCCCCGATGCAAAACCAAAGGGGGGGTACCCAAGATTTTTCGAGGGGGTCAGTATAAAGGCGTATATTATATTTCCCGTGTCTTGATGAAATTGACCAATGATGTACGGCTTACACCGAGTTTTCGTGCTATCGCGGCTTTCGATACTCCATATTTGAGATCCTCAGCGATAACCCGTTCCTTACCATCGAGCTTGCTTTTCCCGATACTGCCCCTCGGCCTTCCGAGTATCTTTCCTTTAGCCCGAGCCGCAGCCAGCCCCTGCTTCGTCCTTTCGCTGATAAGATCCCGCTCGATCTCGGAAAATAACGTGAACATCGTAAGCATGGTCTTTGATTGAAGGTCATGCTTTCCGTTCAAATCTAAACGCTCTTTGATGGAAATCAGTCTGATTTTCGATTTGATAAGGCCATCGACAAAGGAAACTACCTGCCCCACAGATCTGCCAAGTCTTGATAATTCGCTGACGATTAGAGTGTCACCTTCGCAGAGTCGCTTCGTGAGTTCGTTAATACGGCGCTGTTTGGGTGTCTTGCGGGAGGACATTTCAACTTCAAAGAAATCGTCAATATTGAATCCGTTTTTCCTCCCATATTCGAGGATTTCGAGCTTTTGGTTGTTGAGGTCTTGTTTGTCGGTTGATACCCTCAAATATGCAATCGTTTTCATTGTACCCTCCTCCCCAGTGCTGGTGTCTATACAATTGTTATTCCACACTTTTTTTGTACACTGATTAATTGGGAAAGTCTAGGGGTTTTTTAATCAATCATTCGATTATTTAACGTTCGTTTTTATAGATGATATGGGGCGAGGATAGGATTTAACTCTTTATAGTGTGTCCAAGAAATTACATAAAAACTAATGAAACATTACCAATATTACCCATCCGATTTCATAAGAAAAAGTGTAACACTTTAGATTCACACAGGAATTGTTTTTCATGACTTCATGCACAGTTTTTGCATGTAATCTCAGCGTTTTAAGACAAAGCCAAACCATTCGTAAGGATGGGACGGAAAGCTACGGTTCTCTCAGGGGCAAAAGCCACAGATCAATGTAGCGAGAGATGGCCGGGTTGCCTTGGATGGTGACTCGGTCTTTTTTTGGAGGTGGGAGAGATGAAAACCGGCATTCTTTCAATATTCTGTACTTTGCTATTATTGCTATCTTCGATTCTTACGGCCAACGCTAATACCATTACTATGATAAGACCCACCGGTGCCGGGGGCAGCTCAATCGATACGGCAACCGAAACCTACATAAACGACAACTCTTCCGGTCTGCAGCTTGAACATAGCTTGAACGAGGCACCTCGTGGCGTTCGGGGCCCTATTAGCGAAACTCACAGCCTCTTTTCATCAAGCTCTTTATTAGGATACAATTTATTTGCATTGGCAGAATCTACTTATTTATTTGATGGGCATTATTTTACTTCGAAAGCTAATGGTTTTGCTCAAGCAGATGTCATAAACGGAGAACATGGTTATTATGGTACGGCCCATTCGAAATTTTCTACAAATTTCCGTTTTTTCATTGATGATGAATACTTCCTTGACTGGTCATCACAAGCATATGGAACTCCTGGGCCACTAAACAATGGTAATGGTCAAACTATGAGCATAACAATTCGAGAATTTTCGGATGTTACTTTTGAGACTCAAACAGACACCCTTGATTTTATTGTTTATGAAAATGGAATGCACTCTGAAATATGGAATCTTTCTTCTGGTTATTACCAAGTTATAACAAGTGGAAGAGTACTATTTAATCGTATAAATGATGGGTCATCAACATGGTCATATGAATACTCACTCAGGCCCTCCAACCCCGTCCCCGAATCCGCCACAATCCTTTTGGTTGGCGTTGGACTTGCAGGGATTGCTGGCTTAAAACGTCGATTCAACAAACTTCGAAGGCATTAAAGAAAACTCGGTTTTCTGTTTTCAGGGAAGGCGCCCGTTATGAAAAAGCTACTGTTCGCAGTGTTGCTCATACTCGGGTCCCGTCATATGCAAATACTATCCTGATTGATCGTGGTGAAGGGTTGATATATGACTCCGAACAAAACATTACATGGCTTCAGGATGCAGATTATTCCGATACCACTGGATATGACGATGCACTTTACGGGATTGATACTGATGGATCAATGTACTGGGCTGATGCTGTTACTTGGGCTGAAAATCTGATCTATCAGGGGCACACAGAATGGAGACTGCCAGAAACATCAAAGATTTGTAGAGGGCCGAACCCCTGCACTACAAGTGAAATGGGTAATTAAATTGGACGGAAGGTATAACAGCCAGTTCACAGGGCCCTTTTTTTAACATTCGGCCTGGTGCATATTGGTCAGGATCAACTCTTGACGGTTATCCTTGGTATTTCCCCTTTTCCGACGGCAGCCAAGGAGTTCAGATTCAAAATCATCGCGTCTATGCATGGGCGGTGCATGATGGCGATATCGGCGCAGCCCACGTACCAGAGCCCGCCACAATGGTCTTGGTTTGCGCTGGGCTTGCTGGTATTGCAGGTATCCGCCGTAAGCTGAATCGCTGATTACGGCTACCGGATATGAAAATGCAGTTTGGCAAATTGATGGCAAAGTGCGGTTTGTCATTATTACTGTGCAAATTTGTTAATTGACAGGATAATTGCGTTTCTTGGCAAGTTTTGTGCGTCGGTGATAGCTTGGCTTTTTTGACTTTTTTCCCGCCCGCTTTTACGATATCAATAAATTACCCAAGAAGGAGGTCAATATCCGAGAATTAATTCCGAAAATTCAATATCAGAGAATTATTTCCCGCTACTCACCAGTTAGACGGAGCTTGGAAGTGAGGTCATAATAGTGCATCCGAATTCGTTCCTTCGCACGCTCTGGCGCACTGAGTTCAGATCTGAAGTATTCGTGGCGATGAGCTTCGCTGGTGCTCTTCAGCAACGGTTTGACGACGTAATAAAGCCAGCAATCGAATCGATCGTTCATCACGGGCGGAAGCTGACAGCCAATCGAGTGGATCTGTCAAAGACCGGCGATTCGATATTGACGGACATTGTGGATGGAATCGCACATTCGGAGCTTGTGCTTGCCGATGTTTCTACGGTCGGGTACGACTCAAAGAGTGGCGGCCCGTACCGAAACGGCAATGTCATGTACGAGGTCGGACTTGCCTTGGCTTGTCGCCACTCTGCAGAGGTTCTGCTGATCAGGGACGATACCCATAAGTTTCTGTTCGATGTGAGCACCATCCCACACAAGCACATCGACTTCTCAGATCCCACGGCAGCGATGACCACGCTTCAACAGGAGCTCATGGGGCGCCTTGCGGAACGCGACCATCTTCTGGACGCAAGGATCCTCACTACAGTAGCTCAGCTCACCAGCGGCGAAAGGAATCTGCTGCAGACGTTCTCCAGATACGGGCCGGAGAAGGTTTTTTGGCTTACCAAGACCGGCCTCAGCGCCCTCGCCGCAATATCCCGGCTGCTCGACAAGCAGCTAATCGTGACCGTTGGGGTGACGCCGGAGGGCCAAGCGACCTTTAGGTGGACTCGGCTGGGGTACATACTTGCGACTAATATCGAAACGCTTGTGCCGACGGTGGCGGAACCGTCCGTCGCAGAGAGTGACGGCGATGGCACCGACTTGGGCGACGAATGAGCGCCATCTAACAGGCGCATGAAGCTGCCATGCGCGGGGCAATAGTTCATTTGTGTGCATGCACGGAACACGAATAGCTGACCGTTTCTTGCAGCTGGTGAGTGAGCGCATGCAATTTATGCGCAGAGTCGTTAGGGCGGCATATACGAATGGGATTAAAACCAATAAAAATTATCAAAATCTTAATTCGATTAACTGCTATAATTGGTGTTGTAATTACATTTTGTAACTTAAAAGGTTGTTTTTTGGATGAGAATCGGCAGTCAGTTTATAATCAATTGCTACAAAAATCATCAGAATACAGTGTTCCTATCTCCAACCGAGGAGCTAAAATATTTTTAGATAACTTCTATTTTTCCAAACAACTACCAGCCGATATGCGGCAATCCGAGATAAAAGGTTTAATTCTAAAATGGATTGCATTTGGAAATAACCCGCCAATGTCTGGAACGGTTCATGTTGAATTTACTAACGGTAAAAGGTCAACTTCTGTTTGTCGCCTTGATGAATTGAAACAATGGTCATTTGAAACTCCATTTTATTCATGGTTAGGATGGTGGCTATTGGTTATAAGTGTTACTTCTGAAATTGTCACAGACGCTATTCAATACTCGGGAAATAAGAAAAAAGAGAAGGCAGCCCTAATAAGCAGATAGCGGCTGATAATTTCGCAGTTATGCGGTTAAACGCACGAGGTGCAGATAATCTGAGATAATCCTCGAAATCGGGGTATGGATTTAGTCCAGCCCCGGTTCGTGTTTTAGGGTCTTGGCTTGTTGTCGCAGTGTGGCATTAGCGTCAAAGTGCGGATAGCCTGCTGTAGTGTGAAAATTCCAGATAGGCAGAATCAGTGCGTTTAATGGCAAGCTGTATGCCCTAAGCCCTTCTCCCCACCATCATCTTAAATCATTTCTACTATCCTGGGTCATCCGCAAACCTTGTTACCCAATCTGTCCGCGATTACGTAAAATCATTCCTAAATTCGGCAATTTGATTTCCTTTTGTGCATTCTTGGGTTTCTTCCATTTTCAGTAACTATTGAGATTTGCATGATATCGTACAAACCATTGTTTTTGCATGGTTTTTGCATATAATATGAAAACTAATCCAATTTAAAATCAAGAAAAAGCCAAACCTGCCGTAAGACAGGGACGGAAAGCTACGGATCTCTCAGGGGCATATGCCACGGATCTGCGTAGTGAGAGAAAGCCGGGTTGCCTTGGATGGTGACTTGGCTTTTTCAATATAGAAGTGGTGAGAATAACTAATGAAAGAAATGTCAGCGATGAAAATCGTCTCTTTGCATTTTGCCGCCAATCGCAGGATAACGAAATCAGTTTTGATCGTATTGATGATGTTTGGCTTTTTACAACCATTGTTGTTTCCTGCATCTGTCCAAGCTGAAGAAAAAGTCTGGACAGGTGGAACCGGATGGTGGGACGAAGAAGCTAATTGGAATCCTTCGGGTCAGCCACAAACTGGTGATGATGTATTTTTAACACAAACTGATACAATTGATAGAAATGTCCATTACCGTAACACTTTGTCCCCCGATGCAACTTTAGAATCCCTAACCATCTCTGCAACTGGGACAGGTAATATGACTCTCAATCTGGGTCAAGATAGACTGGAAGTTAATAACGAGCTTGTTGGACATGGGATAGGGGTGTATGGGGAAGACCCTTATTTATTCGGTACGGGTCAGATTACCCAGACCAGCGGAGAACATTTTGTCAATGGTACTCTACAACTTGGTTATTCGATTGGAAAAGGTGCATATAATATGATCGAGGGGAATCTCTCGGCCCAACGCTTCATTCTCGGAAGTGGTAATGAAGGAACAGGCATACTTAATATGATCGGAGGAAATCTCTCGGCCGAATTAATATCTGTTGCGGATGATATGGGTTTCGGTACTATTAATCAAAGTGGAGGAACGATAACGGCCCAAGTTCTTGGCCTTGCTTCTGAACATGGTTCCGTGGGGATATACAATTTGAGTGGAGGGAAAGTAACAACAAATGAAACTAGTTCCACCGGGTATGGAACACTTTATTTCAATCAGAGCGGGGGGACACATGTGACAGGGAGACTTGGTCTCGGCTATGATGGCGATGTTGGGTACAATTTAAGTGGTGGAACCTTAGAAGCGGATTCTGTAACATTTGGCAGAGACTCAGGCCACCACGAGTTTACTCAAACAGGAGGAAGCTTTATTGTTAATGATAGACTTTACTTGGGGAATGTAGGAGATTTCAATCTGGTAGATGGGACCCTTGAAGCGAATAATGTAACGCTTAATGGTGATGATCATACAATTTTTACCCAAACAGGAGGGACTCATATCGTTCATGATACATTGACCATCGGTAGGTCTAATGGTGAATACAATTTAAGTGGTGGAACCCTTACATCACTGAACTTGATCAATGATGATGAATTCAACTACTCAGGTGGTGATTTAAATGCTGACATAACCAACTATGGGACCGCAAATCTAAGCGGTGATGGCACTCGAGCAGTAAACGGAGATGTTATAAACAACGGAACCTGGGAATCTACAAACACAACCGTTAGTTATGATGGAAGTTTCAGAAACAACAATACTTTCAACAGCGAAAACTCTGTTCAATATTTTGAAGAGCTAATCATTGGCAATAATGGCGCCATGACCGGAAGAGGAGATGCCCCTTGGTTTGTCAAAGAGGCGTTTTCGGGTCTTTCGATATTGGACGACACCGTCGCCAATATCCTCGGTGAACAGGACTTCAGTGTGTATTACAACCCGCTTACCACGAGTAACGAATACTTAGGCGGACTTGATTATTATTTAACAGGTGGAGGTATGCTAGCCGCCCTTGATGGAATCGTATCCACTGATAAATATTTCATAGCCGACCACCTAACCCTCAGCGACACCTTCAACTTTGACTATTGGTGGGAAATGGGTAATGAACCCACCGATCCCAACCTCGACATTCTATTTTTCTATGACAACGAATGGCTTTCCTTCGGAGGTTTACTACCAAACTTTGACGGCTCTTCAAGTGATTGGGAAACTTTTTCAATGTACGTCCCAGAGTGGGCAAGAGGTCTTGAAACCCAAATCAGGTTTTTCCTTGCCGATGCAGGCCAAAAAACCGATCCAACTGTATACCTTCGGAACATCAGTTCGAATCCCATCCCCGAACCTTCCACAATTCTCTTGGTTGGAGTTGGGCTTGCCGGGATCGCCGGTATCCGACGCAAACTGAAAAGCAACATATCTGCATAGTGAGAGATAGCCGGGTTGCCTTGGTTGGTGACTTGGCTTTTTTTTGGCAGTTTAAGAAAGGAGGAGTGGGATGCATAGAATACTGTATATTATTATAGTCACCATAATCTGCTCAAACCCATCCACGATAGGCGCAACTCCCATGACGTTTATCGATCAAGGTGCCGAATGGAATTATGCGTTTTTTACATCCGAGGATACTGACTTGTGGGGATTAGAAGGAGAAAATTGGGCATCTGCTAGCTACAGCAATTTCAACTGGGACACTGCGGAATGGCAAATCGGGAATGCCGCATTCGGAAACCCTGCTCCTTTACCCTATTCAACCCTGTGGGACCCTATCATAGATTTGGCTTTGACGAAGGAGATACAACTCGACAATCTGGCCGTGGACAGTCTCAGCATGAATGTCGCGTCAGATAATGGCTTTTTAATATTCATAAATGGGTACCAAGTGGTTAAAACATATGCGGAAGGCTATACAAGCTACTGGGAATATATATTTAATTTGGATCCCTCTCTCTTGGTATCCGGAGTCAACACCATAAGAGTGCTCGCTGAAGATCATGGAGGGGCTACTTTTTTTGATATGCAGTTAGTAGGAGATGTCTCGATAGCACCCATCCCCGAGCCTGCCACAATCCTATTGGTTGGCGTTGGGCTTGCTGGTATTCGTCGCAAGTTTATTTAGGATTCAAAGATCTCCTTTCCATAATCCAGAATGATGATTTTGAGGAGGTATTAGAGTGAGAAAGGTAGCATGTACTATAGCCCTGTTTATCATCACAGCATTTCCTACCACAGCACCAATTTTATGGGCATCTTCATATACGATAGAACAAATTACATTTGATTCCTATAACCACTGGGAGACAAGCATAAATAATAATAACGAGATTGTTTGGTTAGAGTTTCGTAACGCCGGTGGAACAGATAGAGCAATTGTCTCCGACCAACGCGGGACATTGGTAGAAGGAATGACAATACAGCATCCGTTTCTCAGTAATAACGGAGATCTTGTATGGGATCAAATAGTTAATGATAGAAAGCAAGTCTTTTTAAATGGTACACAATATACCAAAGCTTTTGTTCACCATGTTGACCCATCTATCAACTCATTGGGAGAGTTGGTTTGGTGGGAGTGGAATGGATCAGGACAGGAGCAAATCTTTTCCAACATTAGAGGACAGATTACTTTTGGAGAAACCACAAGTCATTATGATCCTAATATTAATGACCTTGGCGAAATTTTGTGGGGTGAATCAAGTCCAAGCCCATACCGGATAATGTCAAATGAGCAGGGGCTTATTGCTGCTGGCCCTATCTACCGTAATCCATCAGCAAATAATGATGGACAGATAATTTGGTCTGGTCAAGACGGTGATGAACGGAGCATATTTTCAAATTTTGCTGGTAAGCTCGATCTTGGCGAGGGATATCAAAATGATGCCTCCATTAATGATGCTGGGGTGATCTCATATACTCAATTGGTGGACGGTTATTATCAGGTATTCCGTGCTACCCCTGTTGACCCCATCCCAGAACCCGCGACAATTCTCTTGGTTGGAATCGGTCTTGCCGGGGTTGCTGGTATCAGGCGCAAGATGAAAAGCCACAGATCTGCGTAGTGAGAGATAGCCGAGTTACCATGGATGGTTACTTGGCTATTATATTTAGAAGGAGGGGTGCATCATGAGTTTCAAAAAATCATCAATCCTTGTGTTAGCCTCAGTTTTTCTGATGTCATTTTTAGTTTCAAGCCTCGGGTATTCCAGTGGGTCAAACCCTTGGAAGTTTAAGAAAAACACAAAGAAAAGAATCAAGGCATTGGAGCAAACCGTCGCAGACCATGAGGAACGGATTACAACACTCGAAGAACTGCCTCCAGGTGAGCCAGAACCTCCAGGGCCAACTGCAAGTGTCAATGTCTATGATTCCAGTGAACCACCCCAGTATTTGGGTGTTATGCTCGGCTCCACTTCAAGTACTGAAGGTGGTGTGGTAGAAATCTTTATACCAACCATAGGAAAAAAGATTTTTATCGTTCCAAGTACAGGGGGATTGGTACTGAATTCCCATAGTAATTGGTACTATGAAAGTGACGACTGCTCAGGCGTACCGTATGTAGCCCATCATCATGTCGCTATGGATACTATCATCCAACAAGAACGGGAAGGATATCCATCCAAGTACTATTTCATTGAATCCCAGCTCTTGAGGAACCAGGTCACATTCTATTCTGAACATAAATCATCAGGAGAATGTGACTATCTTTCACAAGGTGAAACTCGAGATCGTATGGCTATAGTGACTGGTATCGCTGAAGCAGACATCACCTTCACCATTCCAGTAACTTTACCCCTCAATTACGTATTGGAATAGTCAAGTCAACTTTCAAAGAACAAGGCAGGGGCAGCGATGGTACTGCCTTTTTATGAAGTGCAACAAACGGCTATTTGTCCGCACCCATGCGATTCGAAACCGTAGCACGGTTAATATAAGGCAATCCTCTAAATCGGGGGCCGGATTCAGTCCAGCCCCGATTCGGTTTCCGCAGGATAGTTATATAACGCAGTGTGTTTATTTGCGTTAAAGCGCGGAATATCGTATCTATTGTGCAAAATTTCAGAAAGATCGCATAACCATCGAACCTGGCAAGTTTTATAAACCGTTGAAAGGTCGGATTTTGACTTTTTATCAACGCACTTTTACAATATTAAAAAATAAACCGAGAAGGTGTCCAATATCCGAAAATTAATTTCGTGATATTCAATATACGCGAATTAATTCCCGCTACTCACTAGTTCGGCTACTATGGAATTAAAATAACTCATTTTTATTGCGAGGTATCTATGTTGTTAGAAAAAAATTTCGAAGATATTATCTGCAAATACCCTGAACTTATAGAGAACGATCTTATTCTTAAAGGAAGGCAAGTGAGAGTACGCGGGAAAATAATGGATATTTTATTTGAAGATAAGTTCGGCCAAAAATTGATCGTGGAGTTAAAAAGAGGAACGATTCATCGGAAACACATCGGCCAAGTGATGGAATATGAAGGTAGTGTATTAAGCGTCGAAGATCCAACAGCAAGAATAATACTCATAGGTAACAGGGTTCCGCCTAACTTTAAAACTGCACTAGACCATCACGGAATAGAATGGAGAGAATTTACCGAACAAGAATTACAAGAATTTCTTGTAAATAAAAAGGACGATGCCTTCCTTGAATATTTTGCCAACACTGAAAGAGAAAATCTTAAGGAAAAATTAGATCAACGCGGTGTGTCCTTAAATTACGATCAAAATGTCGTCTTTGAAGATGAGAATATCGACTGGAGACTACACGAATCCCATCTATCAATAATAAATAATAGTGACACTCTTGAGCGTGTGAATTATCTTCGTAACAAAATAAATCAAATATCAGCAAATATTGAAGAAGGTGGCAGAAAAAAATGGATGAAATTTTTAAATGAAGGTAGACATTTTGCGAGTATTGGAGAATTTAGAAAAAATGGTGATTTTTGGGTTGCCTTTCAACTATCATCAAATGAAGTCAATATAGCCGGCCATGAAGTAAAATCGTGGGGAACTACAAAGGCATCATTCATTAAGTTTGGCCCTGAAACTCCCCATGCAGATATTGATATGTGCATCCCTTATATTAAAGAAGCATATAGTCAAAAATTATAAATTACTAAAATTAAATTAAAAATAAGAGAGTTTTATGAAATCGAAACCCGCCGAACAACCGGTTGCAGAAGGACAGCAAAGGTGATGCGGTTATAGCTTTTGCGGCGTTCGGTGTTTAAGAAACCTTTACGAAGTCACAGTTTCTTTTGCTGCCTCTGAAAATAGGCGTTAGCGCGGAAAACGGCTATATGTGCGCACCTAGCAAATCAATAAAAACTGCGCGGATATTCTGACTTTTTCCGCGCCTCAAGTCTTATAAGGGCCTTTCCATCACCTATAACTTAGAACAACGGATGTTGGTATTTTGAAGTGTGAGATACAAAAAAACTGAATTTATTCTTGCGAAATCGATCTCTGAGATAGTGTTAAATTCGAAAATGAGCGTTCTGAGACTGTCGAAAATCGATTCCATTGAGTAGCGAATGATTGAGTGTGCATTGAGAAGTGGGCGCGCTAAAAACAGCATTATATCAGCTGGATCTTCGAGGGCTAAACTCAATTGGGCAAATTGGGACCATCTACGTTAGATCCACAAAGTATTTTAACATATAATCAATTATCAGTCAGAAAAGTGGCCCTCTGAATAGGCAGCACAATATCGCTGCAATCTGCCAATAAAATCCTCAGGGCCAGGATGTTTTCTTAGCATGCGAAATTCACGGGTGTGTTACACATTATTCTTAATTGATATGCTGCCCATGATAAAGGATTATATTTTTGAAAGTGCCAATCAGAAGTTAGTCCAGACAAATCGCTCTTTGATTATTCTGTCGACGCGAAGGAGATGAAGGGACTCAATAACTTCTATCACCGCTTATGACAACGCTGCAATCTTAAAAGGAGGTAAGACTGGAGGCAATATAAGATGTTTCCTTTCAAAAGAAAACAGAAGATTCCGTCTCATGAATTAGGAAAAGTGTTGGCCAAGTTCACACTCAGATTGGATGCCAATGATACTGAGTTGGGAAAACTGTTTGGTGGGGATACTAATCTTGAAGGTGAGAGGTTTTGGATAGAGGAAAATATCTTATATATTTATATCACATGCCGATCTCTTTTGACTCATTTCAAGGGGGCCAAGTCTTGTTATAAGTTGATCGATTATTACCGGCAATGGTGTTGTGATATTTTGTCAGAGAGGGGAAATATTAACGAAAATCTTGAGCTAATGAATATAATCATTAAAAGGATCGAAGAATACGATAAGGCCTTCAGCAATGAAAAAGAACCAGGCCGCATCCATTGGGTAGGAAAAAAGATTTGTGAGTTCCACGGAGTATCCTATAACGATATTGCCAAAATTTTACCTTCAGGGATGTTTTTCTCTGAAGCCCTTATCGGTACCAAAAAAATGATCGATAGCCTAATGAAAACATTTAAGATAAATGAGAATAGTAATTTTATTTTTGATTTTGAGAGATTTGAATCGATGGGCAATGGCCATTAGTTATTATAGTTGACGGAACAAGCTATCAAAAAAAGGTTATAGCTCAAGCGCATGCACGGCAATATTTACTCAACCTACACGCAAAATCCTCTGGCAAATCTTTACCGCAATAAATCTTTAAGCAATTCTTATCCACAAATGGGCAGCCTATGCATATTTTTTTTATATGCATGCGCACCATTTGGCGATACTTTCTGGCCTGAACCTTTGGATTGCGTGGCCTGCCTGGATTTTTACCGCCATGCATCCTACACCGCTTTTTGCCCCTAACAGGATAGGATTTACACGGTGTCCCACGCCTTGTTTTCGCGCCGCATCGATGCGTTGGCTGTGGTATGTTCATTTTTTGATTGCCATATTTTGAAGTATTTTCGGATTGCATGGGATTTTTTTCATTATTCAATAATTGAATGTAATATGCCGCCGTCATCAAGAACTCATCCAGCCCATGGGCAGGTGACAAGGGAGGATAATATAGTCCTTTAACTCCAAAAGCCAAAATATACCGTATTTTTTGCCTTAAACATTTTGCTATTCCACGAGATCACAGCCTAATTTATTCAGAGACTCATACGGATTTTCCAGATGCTCCTGATGGCTACTATTGGTTTGTGGATAGAAATAACACTGAGTAGATCCACAATCACCAATAGACCAGCCAAACTTTGAGCTACAGCGATTGCATTGTTGTGCAAGGCTCGCCCCAGTTTGATCTCGTCCACTATTGATGATTTCTTTCATGGTCACGCCCTCTCTATAGTTTAGCATACCAATCCGCTAATTGTGTGCTGTTTAAAGAAAGCCATTTCTCAAGAATATGTCTCGTATTGATTTTCAATATTCGCTCTTAAAAACACAGATAATTTGAAATGCTTTTGCGAGATAGATGCTTTCGTGTTGAGTCAGAAAGCATAAATCACGTTTGATAGATGCAGCCATGTTTGCATACCTCATGGTGCGCGTGACTTATAATGGCTGGTAACGATTCTTGATCCCTCAGGGGTAAGCCCAAACAATTGTGTACATACTGCCTCCGCTACCATCAAATTGAGCCAACCGATGGGTTTCAGAAATCGGCTGTAATTCGGAAGGCCGTATCCTTTTGATTTCAATATTCGAACGGCCGCCAAAATCGGCATAGAGGTTAGACTTCTAATTGAGGTTCCTAATTTGTGCGGATAGAAGGGCTTTTAAAAATTGGTTTAAATTAAACCGATCATTGGCAATTTTTAAATTTCTGCGGACAAGGTAATTTATAAGCGCGCGTCCATTGAGGTAGCGGAACTCAAAATAATTTCTGTAATCTAAATCCAATTGCTGAGGTTTAATGGGGAAATTGATCTTCAGGTTTCTCAGTATTCGGCGGTGCAGTTCGAGTTCGACCCTGATGTAATTGCCGATGAAAGACTTTTTCGGCCGCCAATAAATCCGAACACCCTTTGATGATTTCCGAATATCGTTCGTATAAAATGTATCCTTGTATTTGAAACTGTGACTGCGTTGGTACTTGAGGAATACATGATTCTCCAAATATTCCTTCAGGAAACTTAGACCCTGGCCGTCCAAAAAAAAATCCCATGCCAATTCAAGATGACTGACGATGGGGTTAATACCGTTAGCGGCAAAGAGATTGCTCAGATTGTTCATTGAAATAGTGCTTGGCTGATGCAGATAAAGCTGGAAAGAAGAAGGATTGCCGTAATTTGCTGAACGAAGCTTATATATCAGACGAATGTTGCCAGATTCGGTTGCATATTTACGTTCGCGTTTATAATCCTTCTTGATACGGACATTACGGATCACATTATAGCGTCGATTTAAGATGTCCATGAATTTGGATGGGCAATGGCGGAATGCGATTAAATGGATAGCGTCCACGGATGTTTTGATGTTGATCTTTTTATGATCAAAGAAGAAAATAAAGTTTGCAGACATTACTATTAGCCCCCCAAAATATCCGACTCAGAATGGGCCTGTTTACCACGCCACTGCCTTAATCTCTCCGACATCCGTTTTCGGGTTTCAGGTGTGTAATTCTGTGGCCTGCTGGCTTTGAAAAGTGCTTTGTAGGTTATCGGCTTGCCTAAATAGCTTTTGGTTTTACGCTTGAATATTGACCGTTGCTTTTTAATCCATCGATTCTTCCCGTATATATGACTCCTGCAAATAGGTTCGAATACCCACCAAACACGTTTTTCGATACCAGGATCTAAAGGGCAGAGGGGCGCCGAGCATTCTTCAAAAGAAGGGCATTTTGAAGGTGGATAGTCGTCTGAAATCTTCAAATTATCTGTCATTGCTTTTAATCCTATATGGAATCGATATAGCGATCCAAATCCTGTCGATCGAATTTCAGCAATCTGCCGACTCGTTTCGGTTTGATTGGAAATCTATTTTTGGATTTTCGGCCCAGCCGGTTATAGATGCTGCGGGGGGAAATCCCCAAATATGCAGCGGTCTCTTTTACAGAAAGCAACCTTTGGGTGATTATTTCTGTTTTCATGGCTTTTCCCTCCTCAGAATGTTAAGCAATAGTCATGAAAATGTTGTACGTACAACACAATAAGGCGAAAAAAAATTACAGCCTCTGATCAACCTCTCTGGCAAGACCCTTCAAGTCAATGACAATGGCGGAACTGCAAAAAGATAAATTGGATAATCTTATTGCCAATTGATCCTCCGATAATAACGCTGGAGCTTCATGGACAACTTTTACAGCATTTTCCGAATCAGAAGGAATCTCGGATTCCTCCTGGTCAAATTCATCAAGTTCATCAAGCTCATCATTAAATTCTTGGAATGAATAAAAAGTGTGCTTGGGAATAAATAGATACCCTTCATTGCCATAAATTACGTCTTTCCAATTAATACCCTCTATATATTTTGATGCTAAATCTCTGCTCAGACCCATTTCCACCAGGTTCTTGAATAAACAGATCGCATACAAATCAACAGCTTTGAATACGGTTTTTACCCCTGATCCCCAACTCACTTGAGTTCCTACTGGCAGATAGCCGTCCCGCATCCATTGTACCAAGCGGCCTCTCTTAATCATCAGGATTTTTAATGCATCAAAAGTGCTGAAAACCAGATCGTTACCTAAATACTTGGTATATTTAATTAAGTTATTACTCATAATAATGCCGTTTGTACAACAATAAAGTGTTAAATGTTTGACATCTACTCGTATAATAGTTAAAAAAAAAGAACAGTCAAGAAAATAATTCGGAGATTATAAGTTTAGGAGGACGAACCATGTCTATCTTAGCCGAATGTCCAACATGCCGAAATAAGCAGAGCAACAAAAATCGGCTCTGTAAATGCGGTGAGAATTTGATCAAGGCAAAGCGGTCACGGCGAGTGCGGTATTGGATTAATTATCGATTGCCAGGAGGGAAACAGAGGCGCGAACCTGTGGGCTATTCGATTGAAGAGGCCAAAGACGCTGATGGGAAACGGCGTGGCCAAAAACGCGAGGGGCGAATATTTGAGCTTTTGCCAGATTCAAAAATTACATTTAACGAGTTGACCGAATGGTATTTGAGCTTAGAGAAAGTCAAGGCACTGAAGTCCTACTGGTTGGTAAAACTGTCCATCAATAAGTTTAATACCGTATTTGGTGACCTGATCGTCAGCAGCATTGAGCTTGCTGATTTGGAAAATTATCAGATCAGAAGGAGGAGAGCAGGGAAGGCCGATGCAACTATCGACCACGAAATCGGCAAAACCAAGACAATGGTATTTAAAGCCTTTGAAAATAGAATGGCTGGGGCAGACACGCTGAGAACCTTCAAACAGGTAAAAAAGATGCTCAAAAAGGGCTCCGATGTACGCGATAGGATTTTGTCACTCGATGAATACAACAGAATCATGGGCCATTTAGCCGACCATTTAAAGCCAGTGTTGGCTACCGCATACTATACTGGGATGAGAAAGAACGAGATCCTGACGCTTAAATGGGACCAAGTTGATTTGAAAAACAGAATGATTCGACTCGAAGCGGCCGACACCAAAGACAGCGAAGCGCGAAACGTTCCAATCAATGAAACTCTGTTCGACATCTTGGTCAGTTTGCCGAACCGCATACAGAATAGCGACAGTGACGATCATGTTTTTCAATACCGAGGAACACCAATCACCGACATTCGGACAGGTCTACGGAAGGCATGTGCAAAGGCCAAGGTAGTTTACGGTCGATTTGAGCGGGGAGGTTTCGTTTTCCATGATCTCCGACACACCTTTAATACCAACATGAGAAAGGCAGGGGTAACTGACTCGGTTATTATGGAGATCACAGGGCACTCAACTCGGGAAATGTTTGACCGATATAACACGATTGATAACGACGACACTCGGCAGGCGATTGACCAACTCGATGCGTTTTTGCAAAGTGTTGACAAACCGTTGACTAAATCGGGAATCGAATCAGAAAAAATGAAAAGCGTATCAGAGCAAAAAGTTAATTGATGTATGCTTGTACGTGTATATCGTGTAGAATAATTAAAAATAAAGGGTTTACCGAAGACTATATCGATAAACCCTTGTCATTTCTATGGTGCCGAAGGCCGGACTTGAACCGGCACGGCCGTAGGCCACTACCCCCTCAAGATAGCGTGTCTACCAAATTCCACCACTTCGGCACGTCACATGTTATTCCCCGGAGGCCGGTTGGGCGGGCGCCGGAGTTTCAGCTGTCTGCGGGGGGGCCGCCGGCACTGCCGGTGCGGATTGTTCCGTTGTTTGTTCCAACGGAGGCGGACTGTCGGTCATGATAGAGTCGACCGGCGTGCGGCCGGACATATACGCCAGCACCAGGGAGGTCACCATGAAGATGATGGCTGCCCCTGTGGTCAGTTTTCCCATAAATCCGGCACCGCCGGTACTGCCAAATAGCGTCTGGCTGGAACCGCCCCCGAAGGAGGCGCCCATATCCGCCCCTTTTCCGGTCTGCAGCAGCACGATCAGAATCAATGCGATGCTGACGACAACGTGAATAACGATAATCGGAATCGACATGGAATCTATTTATTCCTTTTTAACTTGATTATTCGCCTCTGCTTTTGAGAGCGAGGCGGAAATGCCACGCAGCGGAGTAGCGCGTGACGGTATCAGATTAGAAAAACCCTAGTTTAGGGTGTCTTTCGCCCGTTAAGCGACATCGTCGCGTTTCATAAAATCGTTACACGATTTTATTCTGATAGGTTACAATCTGGATGAACGTATCCGGGTCCAGGCTTGCTCCGCCGACCAGGGCGCCGTCGACATCCGGCTGGTCCATGAGTTCACGCACATTGCTCGGCTTGACGCTGCCCCCGTAAAGGATGCGTAAACCGGCGGCGAACTCGTCGCCGAATGTCTTTTCGACCAGGCCCCGCACATATCGATGCGCTTCCTGGGCCTGGACGCTGGTGGCCGTCTTGCCGGTGCCGATGGCCCACACCGGCTCATAGGCAACCACAAGCCGCTCCAGATCCGTTAAAGAGAAACTTTCTAACCCCATTTGAACCTGTTTGTCAAGTACCGCAAAGGTTTCCCCGGCATCGCGCTCGGCTTCGGTTTCCCCGATGCACAGGACCGGCACCAGCCTGGCGTCGACGGCTGCACGGATCTTTCGGTTCACGTTTTCATCGGTTTCGCCAAAAAACTGCCGCCGTTCGGAATGTCCGATAATGACGTGGGAACAGCCGGCGGACTGAATCATGGCGGCCGATACCTCGCCGGTATAGGCGCCCTCGGTTTCCCAGTACAGGTTCTGAGCACCCAGGGCGACAATGGATCCTCGAAGCACGTCTGCCACGGGAAACAGCGCGGTGTAGGCCGGCGCGATCATGACATCCACGTTCAGACCTCCCGGAATCAGGCCGGCAAGCCGCTCCGCGGCATTCACGGCCTCCGGGCATGTTTTGTACATCTTCCAGTTACCGGCGATCAACGGCGTTCGGTTTCCCATATGCGTTTTCCTTTATGTAATACCCAATAACGAGTACCCAATACCCGGTTCCTATTTGCAAATACCCAATACCGAATACCCATTATCTGTCTTATAGCTGTTTCCCGATCATGGCGGCCAGATCCACCATTCGGCTGGAATAGCCTACTTCGTTGTCGTACCAGGACATCACCTTGACCATGTCGCCGATGGCATAGGTGGTCATGCCGTCCACGATGGACGACAGGGTGGACCCGTTGTAATCGGAGGAAACCAGCGGCAGTTCACTGAAGCCGAGGATCCCGGACAGGGACGTTTCGGATGCGGATTTCATCGCCGCGTTCACATCGGATTCGGTGACTCCGGATTTTTCCAGGGTGGCGACCAGGTCGACGATGGACACATTGGGTGTGGGCACCCGGATGGCCAGACCGTTCAGCTTTCCGGACAGCTCCGGCAGCACCAGGGAGACGGCCCTTGCGGCGCCCGTGGTGGTCGGGATCATGGACATAGCGGCTGCCCGGGCGCGACGAAGGTCCTTGTGCGGGAAATCCAGCAGTCGCTGATCCCCCGTGTAGGAGTGGATCGTTGTCATCAGCCCGTGCTGGATGCCGAAATTCTCCAGCAGCACCTTGGCCACCGGCGCCAGGCAGTTGGTGGTACAGGATGCATTGGAAATAATGTGATGTTCCTTTGGGTTATACTGGGTGTCGTTGACCCCCATGACGATCGTGATGTCCGGGTCTTTGGCAGGCGCTGAAATAACCACTTTCCGGGCCCCCCCGGACAGGTGTTTGGCGGCACTTTCGGCATCCCGGAAAAGCCCGGTGCACTCGGCCACGATCGCTGCCCCGTAGTCCCCCCAGGGGATCTGTGCCGGATCCTTGATGGATGTAATGGCCACCGGGGACCCGTCCACGACGATGGCATTTGCTTCCGTGGTTATGGTTCGGTCAAGGGTCCCGTGAACCGAATCATAGGTGAGCAGGTGCCCCATGGTCTCGGTGTCCATCAAATCGTTAATGCCCACTACGGTGACATCCGGATGGTTCAGGGCGGCCCGGAACACCATGCGACCGATCCGTCCAAAACCGTTTATCCCTATCTTTATACCCATTTTGCCTCCTTCTATTCGCGTTTGTTTCCGCGGAGAATTCCGCTGGCCAGGGAAATGCTTTTTTTCCCGTACGCTTCCAGAGTTGATGACAGATCCGACAGATGGCTTTTACCGCGGCTGTTCACAGCCTTGATCAGGATGGGAAGGTTGACCCCTGAAATGACCTCGATGCGCCCTTCCTCAAGAAACGAATAGCTCAGGTTGGAGGGCGTCCCCCCGAACATGTCGGTCATAATCAGCACGCCCCGGCGCTGATCGACGGACTTGATCCCTTCCACGATTTTTGCCCTGAGGCGTTCGGCCTTCTCGTTAAGATCTATGGATATCGCTGTGACGGATTCCGGCCGGGAACCCAACACGAATTCCGATGCCTCGATCAAGGCCTCACCCAAACTGCTGTGCGTCACGAGAACAATTCCAATCACTGAATCTTGCATCTCAATCCTTCGATTCTACCCGGAATCGGAGAAAGCTGACTCCGTGGCCGGGGCTCTACGGATAACATGCGTCGAACGGGGAAGGATTTAATTTGTCAACGATTCATGCAAGGCGCGTGCTGAAAACGGCGGTTTTGGTTTTCAAGCCGGCGTCGCGGCAGGAGAATGCTTCGGATACGTCGATCATATCCGGGCTACCGTTGGTGAATATCCCTATGGTTCAGTTCAACACGATGTTCCACTTGTTTAAGGTGCTCAAATAGTTGCCGGGCGACGACAACGGATCGATGCCGGCCACCGGTGCAACCAACGGCAATGGTCAGAAACGCTTTACCTTCCTTTTTATATAACGGTATCAGATAGTCAAGCAGGTTCAAAAATTTGTCTAAAAATAAGCGTGTTTGCCTGTTGTTCAAGACAAAAGATTGAACCGTTTCGTTTTCTCCGTCGAGGTGCTTGAGACGGGGCTCGAAATAAGGGTTGGGAAGAAACCGGACGTCCATGATCAGATCCGCCTCCCTGGGTGAACCGAATTTGAACCCGAAGGACATGATGTTCACACGCATGGGGGCCAGCTCGACACTCTTTTCGGCAATGTCCTGTATCATGCTTTTAAGATCATGAACACTTGCCTGGGAGGTGTCGATCACATACTCGGCCTCCCCGCGCAGATCCTCGAGTTTCTCTTTTTCCGCTTCAATTGCCTGGGACAAGGTCCGGCCTTTCCGGGCCAGGGGATGCTGGCGGCGGGATTGACTGTAGCGTCGGAGCAAGGTATCCCGGTCGGCTTCGAGAAACACAATTTCGATGGGGTATCCCTTGTCACCAAGTGTGCCCAGGATCGTCTTGTAGCTGCTGAGAAATCCCTTTTCCCGCAAGTCCATGACAAAGGCAAACCCGGTGGCGTCCGAGGCTCCCTCCAAGGGCAGCTCGAGAAATTTGGGAAGCATGGCGACCGGCATATTATCCACACAGTAAAATCCGGCATCTTCCAGTGCGGCGATGGCCGTACTCTTGCCGGATCCGGAACGCCCGGTAATGATGAGCAGGGTAGGGAGCGTCACGGCTCTGATCCTAGCGTCTGATATTGTCGTCTTTTAGTTTTCAAATCATCAAAAGGTGAATTGGATTAGGATTACATGAAAGGGAGAGGACCGGATAGCCGATGTCATGTCCCGAATGAAATTTCCATTGCGCTAGAAATCTTCGTCCTCGCTTTTCAGAATGTCATATATTTCGTCGCGATTTGTCGCCCGCATCAGCATTTCTTTAAAGGGCTCGTTTTTGAGAATTCGGGATATCCGGGCCAGCATCTTCAGGTGCAGCCCCGTGGAGTTTTCCGGTGTCACCAAGAGAAAGAAGATGTGCGTGGGCCGCCCATCTATGGAATCGAAATCCACACCCTTTCGACTGAGCCCGAAGCCGAGGAGCAAATCATCGAGGCCCTTCAATTTGCCGTGGGGGATGCCGATACCGCCCCCGATTCCGGTGCTGCCCAGTTGCTCCCTGTCCATCAGAACCCGAACCAGCTCTTCCGGAGTCACATTGGCATGGGGGGCGACGGGTGTTACCAGTTCTTCAAGAACCCTTTTTTTATCCCGTGCCGTCAGGTTGGGCAAAATGGCTTCCGGCTGTAATACATCAAGTATTTTCATAGGGTTGGTGTTTAGAAAGTCGTGTTTGGTGTTTGGTGTACAGTGTTTCGTGTTTGGTGTTTGGTGTACAGTGTTTCGTGTTTTGTGATTGGTATCCGGTGTTTTGTATTTTGGGTATGGAATTTTATTTTTGGAATTTGGTATTTGCGCGGACCCCGGTCGGCTCAAATGATCGGCTGGATCAGGCAGAAATTTCCGGACTTGCGCCGATACAGCACGTTGACCTGATCAGACCTGGCGTTGGTGAATACCAGAAAATTGTCATTGACCAGTTTTAGCTGCATCAGCGCCTCTTCCACATCCATCGGCTTGTACTCAATACTCTCGACCATCAGCTCACCGGAGCTGTCCTCCGGCTCCAATGCGGATGCTTCGGTCATGGTCCCGAGTTCCTTGGCCTTGAAACCGCCCCGCCGTTCCCGGATCTTTTCCTTGGATTTTTTAATCTGTTTGTCCAGTTTGTCCAGGACCATGTCGATGGCCGAATACATGTCTTCAGTCTCTTCCTTTCCGATGATATTGAGGCGATCCCCGATGATCGTGATCTCGGCGATATGCCGGAATTTTTCTACCGACAAAACGACGTTCGCCTCTGCCGGGTTGTGCAGGTATTTATCAAACCGGTCCAATTTTTCGCTGACATAGGCTTTCAAATGATCGGACGGAGCCAATTTTTTGAAGGTAACCGATGTTTGCATAGAGCATCTCCCGTTAAATCTGTTTCCGTTTGTTGGAGGGCAGTACCTTCAGCATTTCACGGTACTTGGCGACGGTGCGCCGAGCGATATCGATGTTCGAATCTTTCAGAAGTTGGGCAATCTTGCTGTCGCTGTATGGTTTCCGAGGATTCTCGTTTTCGATGATCTGCTTGATTCTCGCCATAACGCTGGCAGACGCGACGGAGCCGCCGTGAACGCGATTGATGGAACTGTTGAAGAAGTATTTCAGTTCGAAGATGCCTTGCGGCGTGTAGGCGTATTTATTGGTTGTGACCCGGCTGATGGTCGATTCATGCATGCCGATATCCTGGGCCACATCCCGGAGTACCATCGGTTTCAGAAAGGCAATGCCCTGATCGAAGAACTCCCTTTGAAAGCTGACGATACTTTCCATGACTTTGTAAATCGTTTTTTGGCGTTGATGAATGCTGCGAATCAGCCAAGCGGCAGATCTCATTTTGTCCTGGATGTAATCCTTGGCCTTTGTCGAGACCTTTTCGCTTCCGGTGATCGCCTCTTTATAGAACGAATTGACACGCAGTTTCGGCATCCCGTCATCGTTGAGCATGATCACGAAGTCATCATCCATCTTGTAAACGTAGATATCGGGATTGATGTAAACCGGCTCGTCTTCGGAGAATTCCCGCCCCGGTCGGGGTTCAAGGCCCTTGATGATGTTGACAGCCGTCACAACGGTGTCCATGTCGACTTTCAGTGCCTTGCAGATGGCTTTGTAATTTTTATTCTCGAGATGGTTGAGATGGTTGGTGATGATCTCGGTGACCACTGTGTCGTCCAGACCCAGGTGGTGGGCCTGAATCAGCAGACACTCGCTGATGTTTCTGGAACAGACGCCGATTGGATCAAAGGTTTGTAGGATGGCCAGGACCGCTTCCACCATTTCAGGCGATGCGCCGCTTGTTTCGACCAGATCGTCATAATCCATGTCCAGATAGCCGTCGCGGTTCAGATTGCCGATGATCAGGCTCCCGACCCGCTCTTCTTCATTGGAGGGGAGCGTCATCAGCAGCTGCCAGAGCAAGTGATCGCTGAGCGATTTTTTGGCGGATACAAACGTCTCGAAACGGGGGGTGTCCCTGCTTTCTGTCTCGTAGGAGATTCGACCGGGAGAGTTGTATTCATCGATGTAGTTGCTCCAATCGATATCCTCGGTCAAATTTTCCTTGATCTGGACTTCATCGGCGGCGGCCGGCTCGGCGGGCACCGATTCGGTCTGCTGACGGGCCTGATCTTCTGGCGCTGTCTCCTGGACCTCTTCCAGAGTGGGGTTCTCCTCGAGTTCCTGGCGGATCATGTCCACCAGTTCCAGCCGTGACAGCTGCAGGAGCTTGATGGCCATCTGCAGCTGCGGGGTCATGATTAGCTGCTGGGTCAGCCGCAATTGTTGTCTGAGTTCTATTGCCATCCTATAGCCTGAATTCTTCCCCTAGATAAAATCGCCGGGCGGTTTCACTGGCGGCGATCTTTTCGGGAGAGCCGAATTCAATCACCTGACCATTGTTTAGTATATATGCCCGGTTGCAGACTTCAAGGGTTTCACGGACGTTGTGGTCGGAAATCAAGATTCCGATGTCCCTCTTTTTCAGATGTTCGATGATTTTCCGAATATCCACGACCGCCAGCGGGTCAATTCCCGCAAATGGTTCGTCCAGTAACATGAACGCCGGATTGGTGGCCAGGGCTCTTGAAATTTCCAGCCGCCGCCGTTCTCCTCCGGACAGCACGTTGGCTTTTTGATCCGAAAGCCTTTTAATCCCCAGCTCTTCAAGGAGCAGGTCCGCACGCCGCTCCCGATCCGAACGTGTCAGCGACATTGTCTCGAGCACGGCCATGACGTTCTGCCGGACGGTCAGCTTGCGGAAAATGGAGGCCTCCTGTGGGAGGTAACCGATCCCCTTCCGCGCCCTTACGAACATGGGAGTGTCAGAGATTTCTTCTCCGCCGAGAAGAACGCGGCCGGCATCCGGACGGATCATCCCGACGGTCATATAAAACGTGGTGGTCTTTCCGGCGCCATTGGGGCCCAGAAGCCCCACCACAGAGCCGCTTTCAACGCTCAAGCTCACCGAATTGACAACCGTTCGGCGATAGTAGGTTTTGACCAGATTTTCGAGCTGCAGTGTCGTCATGGTGGTTCGAAAAGCAGGTCAGATCTTGCGTCAGTGGCCGGCTCCCGTCTCATTCGGTTTCACTCGACGATCCTGTTCCGCCGGAGTTCGATTGCGGTGGGTTCGGCTTCTTTTCCGCATCTTCAGGGTAGAAAACAGCTTCCACCTGCCGGGATTCGCCCCCGATGACGACCACCTGGCCGTCCTTTCGGCGCAGCGTGATCTTCTCTCCGACAATGTAGCTGCTGCCGCTGGACACCCGGGTGCCCTCTCCGCTGAGAATAAACACTTGAGACCGTACATTGTATACCGCCTCCTGTGCGACTGCAAGTCTGTTTTCAAATCGGATGCGGACGTTTCCGGAAGCCACAATTTTTTCCACCTGGGCCGCCAGATTTTCCGGATCCTCCGAAGGCTGCCCTCCGGATCCGTAATAGACCTTCAACCGTTCCGACTCGATGACGGTGTCGCCCTGGGACGCTGTTACGTTACCGATAAATTCCGCCACCTTTGACTGGTCGTCGGCGACCAGACTATCCGAGCGGATTTGAATCATCTCCAGGGCCGCCTTGGCATCCTGATCCGGAACTTGATCCTGGGAAACCCCCGTGGCTCCCCAGAATAGGATCAGTGCCGCCGCAGCCGGCCGGAGAACGCTTATCACATTATATGGAAAAAATTCCCTGAAGTGTCCCATGGACGTTTCCTTCAAACATAATTCTGCGTTCCAGGATATCATATATCATGAGATCGGCCGTTAGCGTAATTTTCTTAGCGGATAATTTCACCGGGCTTTCGGAACGTATAACGCGCTGTTGATGACTGTAGTGCATGCGTTCGGTCGTCATCATGAGCGGACCCCGCCGGATACGGATATTACCCTCGAGGGCAAGATTGTTGGTTTCGGTATCCAGCTGCCCCCGCTCGGCCGACAAATTGATTTCTTCGCCCTCCGGCATATAAAACGTTACCGAGAGGTTCCGCAGTTGGGCGGTCTTTTCGTTCCCCCGATATTGTGCCTCTTCGGCATGCAGGCGCCATTCCGTAACGCCCTCTTTGGTGGCGGTATGATTGAGATTGCGGATGGTGAGTTCCGCATTTGGGGCGACATCCGAGAGAATGTATTCGGGATGCCCCGACAGCCGGCGGTACTCTAAAAACATAACGATGACGGCCCCGATACCGATGAGAACGGCCATAATCAGAAACAGTTTCAGAAATCGCCTGGTATGCTTCCGGCTGCCTTGCATCACTCCGCCATCCTGGTAACGATGTCGCTCCAGAGGCCTTTACTTTCTAAAATGGCTTCGCACACCTCCCGGACGGCTCCCCTGCCGCCGGGCGTTTGGGTGACCATATGGGCCATGGCCCGGACTGCAGGATGGGCATCCGAGACGGCAATGCGCAGACCGACCCGTGCCATGATGGCCAAATCCGGTAAATCGTCTCCGACAAAGGCGATCTGGTCCTTGGTCAGACCGGTGTCTGACATGACACGTGCCAGTGCCCTGGCCTTATCTTCCACGCCGTCCATGAGACGGGAAATTCCCAAATTGCGGCAACGATGCTTGAGTGCCTCGGATGAACGGCCGGTGATCAGGCCGATATCGATACCTGCGTCCATGAGCAGGCGCATGCCGAGACCGTCTCTGGCATTAAAGGCTTTGGTCTCCATCCCCCGGTCGTCGTAAATAATGCTGCCGTCGGTAAGGACCCCGTCCACGTCCAGCAACAGGAGGCGGATGCGTCTTAAGCGGTTCGGTAGTTTCATGGGAGAATCGTTTCGGCCTTGGGGCCCTCGGGGTGTTGCGGGGATATCGCAGCGCGGATGGCCATCAGTTCCTCCAGCAAAGATCCCAGGGAATGCAGATGAAGAGAGTTCGGACCGTCGCAAAGGGCGTTGTCCGGATCGAAGTGAACCTCCATGAACACGGCATCGGCCCCGGATGCGACGGCTGCCCGCGCCAGCACGGGGGCAAACTCCCGCTGCCCGCCCGAGCTGGTTCCAGACCCGCCCGGCGTTTGCACACTGTGTGTAGCATCGAAGACAACGGGATAGCCGGTTTGCTGCATGATCGGTATGCCACGAAAATCGACAACCAGATTGTTGTACCCGAACATGGACCCTCTTTCGGTTATGAGAATATGGTGATTTCCCATGGCGGTGATTTTGCCGATCACATTGGACATGTCCCAAGGGGCCAGAAACTGACCTTTCTTGATGTTAATCGGTTTTCCGGTCCGGGCGACTTCCACAATGAAATCGGTTTGCCGGCATAGAAAGGCCGGGACCTGAATGACATCCAGAACCTGCGCTGCGGTATCTATCTCGGAAATGCGATGGACATCGGATAGAACCGGTATGCCCAGTTCCCTGCGGACCTGCCCCAGGATGTCAAGGCCTTCACGAGCGCCGGGCCCCCGAAACGATTGTATCGATGTGCGGTTGGCTTTGTCGTAGGAGGCTTTGAAAATGAGCGGGAAATTCAGGGTATCGGAGAGCCCTTTCAATGCTTCTGCGATCCGAAAGGTGTTTTCGACCGATTCGATCACGCAGGGCCCTGCAATAAACGCGAGGGCGCGGCCCTGCCCGATGGTAAGTGATCCGATGTCCACGGAAAAGGTCATAATCTTGATTCTTCCCTATTACCTGTTGAGGCGAAGCAGAAATCCCGTACCGTGGGGCGGCACCAGACACGCTCAAAATGAGATAACGTTCCGTATTAACGTGAATCTGCGGCGCTTCAGGCCTGGTGCCGAGGCAACAATGCCGTATACACCCCTGCAGATGGTTGGAGAGAAGCGGAAATCCCGCTCAACACGGCTTCAGAAACAGACATTTTAGCCAGCCACAAAAAAGGCGGACCAATTGTTCGCCACGTGGGCGGCATCCTCGCGTTTCATAAACGCGCTGCACGACGTTGTTCGGTGGTTCCCAAACCGTACGAAGTTAAAAAATGCCCAGATTTACGATATGTTACGAGCTTCATTTATCGTGCACCCCTGGAAAAGTCAAGTTGCTAAAAAACCATTGCCTAACATATTTCGAACTGTTATTGTTTCTGGTCAATCCATTTGGAGGCACAATCCGCAACCCATTGAAAGATAAACAGAAAAGGTTCAAGTGGGGGCTGCTTGCCACACTTTGTCTCATCCTTGCCGCACCCGTCGGATGGGGATTGCTGAAACGTCTCGAAGGCGAGACACCAGCCATCCATATGACCCTGCCGAAACCCGTCTTCGGACCGTCTCAGCCCTTTTCCGTCTCAATATCCGACCGGAAAACCGGGCTGCGGCATCTTCGCATTGAAATTATCCAGGGTGAAAAGACCCACCTGCTTCTGGATCGGGGGTTCCCTTCGACGGGATTCTTCAAAAAAGGCGTGATTCGGGAGACGGAACTCGCCGTGACCCTGGAACCCCGGGAAATGGGGATTACCGATGGAAACGTCCTTATCCGTTCCACGGTATGGGATTATTCCTGGCGCAACAGCAGCAACGGCAATCAACGCGTTGCCGAAGAAACCGTCCTGATCGACACCGTGCCCCCGGACATCCGGGCGATCAGCAACGCCCACAATGTCTCCCAGGGGGGTGCCGGCCTTGTCATTTATCGGTTGTCCGAACCCTGCTCGCGGAGCGGCGTGCACGTTGGAACTGATTTTTACCCCGGCGCCGGCGGGTATTTTGAGGATCCGTCCGTCTACCTGGCCATGTTTGCGTTGCGGGTTGACCAGGGCAGGGACACCGGCATCTACCTGGGCGCCTCGGATCGGGCCGGCAACACGAGCAGGGCCGCGTTTCGTCACTATATCCGGCCCAAACGATTCCCCAGGGACACGATTCGGATTACCGATGGCTTTCTGAAGCGCAAGCTTCCGCAATTCGATGCTGAACTGTCGCCGGTAGCCGATAAGGCACCGGTGGACCAGTTCCTGTACGTCAACAGGACCCTCCGGGCGTCCGCCTACGAGAGGCTTTCAGCGGTGATCCCCGATACGCGTCCGGGGATGTTGTGGTCGGGGTCCTTTGTCCGGCTGCCCGGTTCCGCCCGGCAGGCGGGCTTTGGAGACCGGCGGATTTATACGCACAACGGGACCGAGGTCGACCGTCAATTTCACCTGGGTGTGGACCTGGCCTCCGTTAAGCACTCACCGGTGCCGGCGGCCAATCACGGCAAAGTGGTGTTTGCCGATGCGTTGAGCATCTATGGTAACAGCGTGGTGATCGACCACGGGCTGGGTTTGCAATCCATGTATGCCCACTTAAGCCGTATCGAGGCGGAACCGAATCAAACCGTCGACAGGGGGGATATCATCGGATATACCGGAAGCACCGGTCTGGCCGGAGGGGACCACCTCCATTATGCCATGCTGGTCCACCATACATTCGTCAATCCGCTGGAATGGTGGGATGCGAAATGGATTGAGAACAACGTCAGAAATAAAATCAGGGCGCAGCGGGAACGATGATCCAGTAACCCGCCGGGCACAACGGTTTCGAAGCCATGTCAAGGGAGTGGGCGTAATGAACAAGAACACCAAAGTCCAGAAAACGTATCAGGAGATCAATGACAAGATCCGATCCGGAGATGTCGTGGTGGTCACCGCCGAGGAGATCATCGATATCGTCAAGGAGGAAGGCCCCGTCGAGGCGGCGCGGCAGGTCGATGTCGTCACCACGGGTACGTTTGCGCCGATGTGCTCCAGCGGCGCGTTTATCAACTTCGGGCACACCACCCCGACCATAAAGGCGTCCAAGGTGTGGTTCAACAACGTGCCCGCTTATGCCGGGCTGGCGGCGGTGGACTGCTACCTGGGGGTGACCGAGCCCAGCGAGGATGACCCGCTCAACAAGGTGTGGCCGGGGGAATTTAACTACGGCGGGGGTCATGTTCTCGAGGATCTGGTTTCCGGCAACACCGTGCACCTGAGAGCTATCGGTTACGGGACGTCGTGCTACCCGAACCGGGGGTTCGAGAAAGAGTTGACCCTGGCGGATTTACCCATGGCAACCCTTTGCAACCCGAGAAACGGTTATCAAAACTATAACTGCGCTGTGAATTTAACCAAAAAGACCATCTACACCTACATGGGGGCCCTCAAGCCGAAAGCCAGCAATGCGAACTACTGTTCCGCCGGCCAGTTGAGCCCCCTGTTCAACGATCCCTATTATCGAACCATCGGACTGGGAACCCGCATCTTTTTGGGGGGCGCGCAGGGCTATGTCACCTGGCACGGTACACAGCACAACCCGAACGTGGACCGGACATCCAATGGAACACCCATACGGCCGGCCGGCACACTCTGGGTCATGGGGGATCTGAAGCAGATGAGCCCTCAGTGGCTGCGCGGCTTCAGCCTTCAGGGCTATGGATGCTCTCTGGCTGTTGGGCTGGGGATACCGATCCCGCTGCTGAACGAGGAAATCGCCGAGACCACCGGTATCTCCGATGAAGAGATCGTCACCCAGGTCGTGGACTACGGCAACGATTACCCGAACAATGTCTCTCGAAGTCTCGGCCAGGTCAGTTATGCCGAGCTGAAAAGCGGGACCATCACCGTCGACGGAGAGACGGTGCCGACGGTGCCCCTGTCGAGTGTGGTCAAAGCGCGTGAAATTGCCAACCAGTTGAAAAAGAGTATTGCAAACGGCGGCTTTCTGCTGGGGGAACCCCAGTTCACGCTGCCGTCGGTACCCCATGGCGGATAAACCCGACACGGATATTCGTGCCTTTGTGGCGCTGCCGCTACCCAACACGGTTCGCGAGAAGATCCGCAGGGCTCAGGACGCGCTCGGATCGCATCGCTTCAAAATCCGCTGGGTGCGCCCCGGGAGTATTCACCTGACGCTAAAATTTCTGGGTGACGTGAGTTCAATGGATGTGGATCGCATCCATACCGCCCTTGTCAAGGCCGTGGGGGGCATGGGATCGTTGACACTTTTCGCAAAAGGATTCGGCGTGTTTCCGAACATCCGGAAGCCGCGTGTGCTCTGGGTGGGTGTGAGCGGCGATACGGACGGGCTTTTCGAGTGCCAGCGACAGGTGGAAGAAGAACTGGCTCGAATCGGGTTTCCCGCGGATTCCCGGCGGTTCAAGGCCCATCTGACCATCGGCCGCAGCAAGGGACCGATTGACGGGAAGCGATTGATGGGGGCCTTTGCCGAATTGGAGGACTTCGAATCGCCCCGGTTTACCGTGGAGTCGGTTATCCTGTATCAGAGTCAGTTGAAACCCCAGGGGGCGGTGTATACCATACTACATAAAATCCATCTTTCCTGATCATTCCGTGACTTCTTTTCCCGGGATGATGGGATATGAAATTCCGAACAGTCAACCATATTTCCAGCACAGCGCATTCAAGGAGGAGACAATGGGGGGGGGAAACGACAAACAGCGCGCCGTAGAATCGGCCATGACGCAGATCGAACGTCAATTCGGCAAGGGGTCGATCATGAAACTGGGAAGTCGGCCAATTGTGGACGTGACGACAATATCCTCGGGATCGATCGCGTTGGACCGGGCACTCGGTATCGGTGGTCTGCCGAGGGGGCGGGTCATCGAAATCTTCGGCCCGGAATCCTCGGGTAAAACCACACTGGCACTGCATGCTGTTGCCGAGGCGCAGCACCAGGGCGGTATCGCGGCCTTTATCGATGCAGAGCATGCCCTGGACACAGCTTACGCCCGGAGGCTGGGTGTCAACTGCGACGAACTTCTGGTGGCCCAGCCGGACACCGGGGAGCAGGCACTGGAAATTGCCGATATGCTCGTGCGAAGCGGCGCCATTGATATCATGGTCATCGATTCGGTCGCGGCGCTGGTGCCGAGGGCTGAAATCGAGGGGGAAATGGGAGACTCCCACATGGGACTTCAGGCCCGCCTCATGTCCCAGGCCCTGCGTAAGTTGACCGGCACCATCGGGAAAACCATGACGGCGGTCATTTTCATCAACCAGATCCGGATGAAGATCGGCATCGTGTTTGGAAACCCGGAGACCACCACCGGCGGCAATGCCCTTAAATTCTATTCCTCGGTAAGGCTGGACATCCGCCGCACCGGTGCCATCAAAGACGGCCAGGAGGTCATCGGAAACCGGACCCGGGTCCGGGTCGTGAAAAACAAGATGGCCCCTCCCTTCAAGGATGCCGAGTTCGATATTATGTATGGGGAAGGCATATCGAAAACCGGGGATCTGCTTGACATCGGCGTCGATGCAGGGATAATCGACAAAAGCGGCTCCTGGTATTCCTACAACGGCGAGCGGATCGGCCAGGGCCGGGAAAACGTCAAACGGTTCCTGAAGGAGAACACGGACATATCCGATGCGCTGTACGCGAAGGCGCGCCAGGCCCTCGGTCTGGAGGAGCCAACCGAAGAGGCACCGCAGGAACCGGAAAACACATAATCGCTGAATTTTGGAGAACAACATGACCGGCAATGATGTACGGAGAAAGTTCCTGGAGTATTTCGAAAAACATCATCATCAGATCGTCCGGAGCTCCTCGCTGGTGCCCCACGATGACCCGACGCTGCTGTTTGTCAACGCGGGCATGGTGCAGTTCAAGAGGCTCTTTCTCGGAGAAGAAAAGCGCGGTTATTCCAGGGCCACCACATCGCAGAAATGCGTGCGGGCCGGTGGAAAGCATAACGACCTGGAGAACGTGGGGTACACCGCGCGGCATCATACATTTTTCGAGATGCTGGGCAATTTCTCTTTCGGAGATTACTTCAAGGAAAAGGCGGTCGATTTTGGCTGGGACCTGTTGACTAACGGGTATGGTCTTCCCGCAGACAAGCTCTGGGTGTCGATCTTTTTGGACGATGACGAGGCCGCAGAGATCTGGCATCGTCAGATCGGTGTGCCTGAGGATCGGATCGTTCGGTTCGGTGAAGAGGACAACTTCTGGGCCATGGGCGACACCGGGCCGTGCGGCCCCTGCAGCGAGATCCATCTGGATCGGGGGGAGGCATACGGGTGCGGGAAACCCGATTGCGCCCTCGGCTGTGAATGCGACCGGTTTCTGGAGATCTGGAACCTGGTGTTCATGCAGTTCAACCGGGACGCCTCCGGTGAAATGACCCCCCTGCCGAAACCGAGCATCGACACGGGGCTTGGGCTGGAACGGATGGTTTCCATTTTGCAGGACGTACCGACCAACTATGACATCGATCTGATCGTGCCGATTATCGAGCGGGCCGAGGCGCTTTCCGGCATCGGCCGGAATGCCTCCCATGAGGCCGAGGTGGCCATGAAGGTCATCGCCGACCATTCCAGGGCCGCGGCCTTTCTGATCGGAGACGGTATCCTGCCGTCCAACGAAGGAAGGGGCTACGTGCTCCGCCGGATCATGCGGCGGGCCATCCGATACGGGCGGAATATCGGTTTGACCAAACCCTTTCTTCACGAAACCGCCACAGTGGTGTTCGACGTGATGAAACCCGAGTATCCGGAGCTTGCCGAGGCCGAGGCCTTTATCACCAATGTGATTCAGAACGAAGAGCTGCGGTTTTCGGAGACCATCGACTACGGATTGAAACTGCTCAACGAAACCCTGGACGAGATGAAGGTCAGGGGGGAAACCGTGGTTCCGGGCGACGTGGTCTTCAAGCTCTACGATACCTATGGATTTCCGGTGGACATCGTCCAGGATGTGGTTCGGGATCAGGCGCTGGGGGTGGATATGGACGGCTTCAATGTCGCCATGGACCGTCAGCGGGAGCAATCCCGGCAGGTGTCATCGTTCGATGAAATCAGCGATGCTTTTCGAACCCTGACCGCCGATGGGTTCAAGGCCGAGTTCCGCGGATACGACGGCATCGAGGCTGAATCCAAAGTGGTGTTGCTGGTCTCAGACGGCACCGAAGTGACCGAGGCAGACACCGGCGCCGCTGTCGACGTGGTTGCCGAAGTGACGCCGTTTTATGGAGAATCCGGCGGGCAGGTGGGGGATGTCGGCACCATCGCAGGCCCCCAGGGGAAGGTTGACGTCACCGACACCGTCAAAGACCCCACCGGTTTGATCATCCACAAAGGACGGGTGGTCGAGGGAGCACTCCGGACCGGTGATGCCATCACCCTGTCGGTGGACGAAGACAAACGGCGGGCCACGCAATTGAATCACACCGCCACCCACATTCTGCATGCCATGTTGAGGAAGGTCCTTGGCGACCACGTCAAACAGGCCGGTTCCCTGGTCGCCCCGGATCGCCTGCGTTTCGATTTTACCCACTTCTCCCAGGTGACTCCGGAAGAACTGGATCGCATCGAATGGCTCGTCAATGAGCGTATCCGGGAGAATGCGCCTGTAACCATCGATGAAATGGATGCCGAGGATGCCTTTCAATCCGGAGCTACCGCCTTGTTCGAAGAGAAATACGGCGATCGGGTGCGGGTGATTTCCCTGGCCGACTTCAGCAAAGAGCTTTGCGGCGGCACCCACACGGATCGCACGGGCAACATCGGGCTGTTCAAGATCATATCGGAATCGAGCGTGGCTTCGGGCGTTCGTCGGTTGGAGGCCATCACCGGCAATGCCGCGGTGGAACAGATGCAACACACACATCATATTGTCCGGGATGCCGCCCGGATGCTCAAGGACACCCCGGACTCCCTGCTGCAGAAGCTGGAAGGGGTCATTGCCGGACAAAAAAGCCAGGAAAAGGAAATCGAACGGCTCAAGGCCAAAATCGTCGGGCTTCAGGCGGACGACACGGCCGATACGATCCAGAAGGTCAACGGTGTCAGCCTGCTGGTCAAACGGGTGGCCGTGGATACTCCGGGAGCACTGCGCGACCTGGCGGATCGATACCGGGACAAACTAAAGTCCGGCGTGATTGTGCTGGGCAGTGCCGTTGACTCGAAAGTGCTGCTGATTGCCGTGGTCACCAAAGATTTGACCGACCGGTTCCATGCCGGCAACATCGTCAAGTCCATCGCCCCGGTTGTCGGAGGCGGTGGGGGTGGCCGGCCGGATATGGCCCAGGCCGGCGGTTCGAAACCGGAAAATCTCGACCAGGCACTGAAGAAGGCGGAAGAGCTGTTAAGTGGTGATTAGTGTTTGGTGTCGGGTGTCAGGTTTCAGGTGTCAGATCCCAGTTGTCAGGTTTCGGGTGTCAGGTTTCAGGCTGAACCGACCACCGAGAAAGCGATCGGTGTAGCATCCTGACACCTGACGCTGAATCCTAAACAACAAATTACGAATACCAAACACCCCTTCGAAGGATTTGACAGGCGCACTGCAGGCAGGCTTCCTTTGGCTGTGCTCAGGAAAGGCAGAACGAGCAGAGCAAGCCAAATCACAAAGAACAAACAAGAGACAACTGAAACCTGAAACCTGACACCTGACACCTGGTTCCAGACCTCAGACATCCGACACCTGGTTCCAGACCTCAAACATCCGACACCTGAGCCCAGACATCCGACATCCGAACTACCCGCCTTTAAGAACATCAATCATCGAATAGACCCGCCCCGTTGCCCCATCGGCCGTCTTTTGGCTGAGGAACCGGACCGCATCGAGGGTTCCCCTGGCGTAGACCTCCCTGCCGTTGACGTTGTGGGTAAACTCGAAGCATACCGTCCCATCCGAAGACACGAGTCGATACGTGTGCCAGCCATGCCCGGACAGGTAGTCTTCCGGGATACCCCATTGCGCCTTCTGGATGGCGGGATCCCGTTCCTTGGTGATGGCGTCTTCTGTAAACGGAACGCCCAGACGGTTGAAGTAGCCGACCATGGCCTTGGCGGTGCCGCTGGTGTCCGCCTTTCCGTTTTGATGGCTCTCCCGGACCGACAGCTCGTACCCGTCGAACAGGCCCGGAAACCTCTCCGCGGCATAGGCCATCATGGCCTGAAACCCGACAATCTGTTTGCCCATGTTGGGGGCCACCACGGCCGCGATCTGCGAGGCCCGGATGCGTTCTTCCAGTTTCTGCCGATCCCCACCGGTGGTGCCCATGACAAAGGGGATGCCCTGGTTGCAGTAGAAATCCGTATTTTCGTTTACCGCCGCAGGATGGGTGAAATCCACGCAGATGATTGCGTTGAAATCATTCAGAACGCCGGAAATGCGGTCTTCTTTTACCTCCGGGCGGATGAGTGTGACCGTCGTATTGCCGATGGGATGGGTTGCGGCCTCGATCTCCGGCCCCGTCAACGACCAGGGGACGAGGGTCAACTGATCGTCCGTAATGACCCGCCGCGCCACCTGCTCGGCCATGTTTCCGGGGAGCCCGTTCACCATGACGTGAATCATGATTCACCTCCTTTGTCTGCAGTTCAATAAAGAACTCTTTCCGCGAAGCCTGGCGCCTCTGCGGTAATCGTTAATCATTTATTTCTGATGAGGATTGAATGCGATCAACACCAGTTGGCAGTGCCCCCTCTATCTGCCCGTGTAACTTGCGCAGCTTGGGAAATTTTTTCCCTAACGGCCCGGAGAGAAATTCATCCAGGGTCTTGACCGCCGGCGGGATAAAATCGCGAAAGAACGGTTTCTCTTTTTTCAGGGTCAGAAATCCGAACGCCCCCAATATCTGCAGGTTCCGGGCCAGGGCGCAGTACTGCAGGTCACGACGAAATTGTTCGGGGGTCCCGGCACGCGTTTCGGAAACCATCCGGCAGGCCACGTCGGTGAGATGATCCCGGATAGCCGCCGGCAGTGCCACGTAGGGATCGATCAGCAGGGACGCCAGATCGTAAGCCAGCGGCCCGCGGCGGCCGCCTTGAAAATCGATGAAAAAGATGTTTCCATCGCGTACCATGATATTTCGGGACTGAAAATCCCGGTGCATGAATCCGACGATTTCCGCTCCGGCAGCGCCATCCGCAATCTGTTCGAATTCGTCCCGCATCGTTTCGACGTCCACATCCAATCGCAGGTATGCGTTGATAAAAGCGTCCACAAAGTAGCGGCACTCCTTTTCCAGGACCAGGTGTGCGTCGTACACCGGCGTCTGAAACGCCCACTGCGGGTCGAAGCCATCTGCAGCGGCGAGACACATGTGGATCTGGGCGGCGATGATGCGCTCATACAGGGCGACAACGTCGGTTTCGGATGCCCCCTGTACCATCTGCTGCAGGTGCCGATCGCCAAGGTCCTCCAGGATCACAAGCCCGGCAAAGCGATCGTAACCGAGGATATCCGGCACCGGCACCAAGCATTGCTTCAGGTGCCGGCCGATGTCGATAAACGCATCTGCTTCAGAGACACCGTCTGCCTGTCGAATTCCGTGATCGGCCAGGATGAGACTCCTGTTCTGTTGGCTGAGACGAAACCATTTTCTGTCCGAACCGTCCCCGGCCAGGGTCTGCCAGCGGATGGGAACATTTCCGGTATCCGGCCGGAAGCCGGTAAATGCTTCCGGAGCCATCCGGTCGACCACGGCCTGCCGGTATCTGTCCGGGGTGCCGATGTCCTTCCAGTAGATATTCTCCGGAATCCATGCCCGAATTTTTTCTCCATTATGGATGAGCTGCCGGAAAACATCGATGCTGGAAGAGAATTTTCCACGTGGAAACAGCGGCAGGATGCCGGGGTCCAGAACCTGGATGCCGGTGAACGTCAGCTGTCGCAAACCGGGTGCCGCCTTCTTTCCATCCGACGGGGGGCCGAAACCGGTGATGTCGTCTCCGGAAGTCACCTGGACGCTGTTCTGTGAGGCATCATCGTGGAGAACCAGTGTCACCGGGTGGGGGTGCGCCCCATGAACGGCATACAGTCGGCGGAAGTCCACATCTGTGACAATGTCGCTGTTGACGACCATAAAGGGGCGATCGTCCCAGAAATCCGCCACATTTTGAATCGCCCCGCCGGTGCCGAGAATTTCGGGTTCATGGCGCACCTGGATCGGAATCGGGTAGGATTGCTCACAGAGAAACGCGGCCACGCGGTCACCGAGATGATGGGTGTTGACCATGACGGCGCTGCAACCGGCTGCAGCCAGCTGGCGGATCAGCCGGTCGATGACCGGTCGGCCCGCGATCGGGAAAAGCGCCTTCGGTGTCCGGTCGGTATAGGGCCTGAGGCGGGTTCCGTACCCTGCTGCAAGGATCAGCGCTTTCATGGTGTCGTTATAACAAGGTCAGATATCGCTGGATCGCTTCACTGTAGGGCGTGATCTTCTCCCGGCTTTCCGATCCGCGGATGCCCCGGCTCACGAAGAAATCCACCGCATTGGCATAGTTGATTTTGGAGTTGGATTCTTTCAGCTCGATTTCCCGTCGTTTGTACATTCGCGTGCCGATGGACTGGATCTTTTTCAATCTGTCTTTGCCGCTGAACTTTTTCTGGGGATACCGTGAAAAGGCATATAGCGCCGCCCAGTAGGACTCCAGATAGGGTTTGAGGAAAAAGGCGAAGAACTTCAGTTTCCGGTATCCCGAAGACGTGATGTTGTAGCGGTCCGGCAGTGTTGGATGGGGTATGAGGATGGCATCGTCGATGAACGATTTGATGGTCTTGCGGACATACTGCTCGGCCGTTTTGTCCACATCGTAGGCAAATTCATTTTTGAAAAGATCCTGGAGATTCCGGTAGCCATCGTAGATATCCGATGCCCCGAATTGAAACGCATCGATTTCCAGGATCGTCATGGCGGTGTAGGCCGCCGGAACGAAGAACGATATGCTGTTGTTTTTATAGTACTCCAGATGGGGCCGTTTGGATTCGTTGATCGCGTACCAGCCGTGCCGGAGCCCCTTTTTCTTTTTCTTCTTTTTTTCGGCGGTGCCATGCTCGATGAATTTGCGCTGGACATAGGCCTCCAGGACCTGTTCCACGGTCCGATGGTGGTCCATCAACAACGTGTCGCTGAGTCGTGCTTGCTGGGAAAAAAGATAGGCCATGTACGTGTCGATATGGTGCCTCAGGGAGGTTTCGGAGAAGCGGTCCTTCGGCCGATTGAGAATGGCGCTGGCGACCAGGGCGAAGGGAGTGACCACCGACACCGCGTTGATGGCATGAATGACCCGGTGGCCGAGATTTCGACAGAACGCGTTCAGTTCCTTGGATGGCATGTCTTCGATAGCGCCGCCCCACTTCGACAGCAATTCATTCAACGAGATCGGCGAATCGACATTCAGATAGATCCTGCCGTGACGTTTTTTGGTCAGCCGGGGGATCTTGAGCATCTGTCGAAAACTTTCCGGCTCTTTTTTACCCCCTTCAAGCTCGTGAAGATAGGCACTTTCTTCCAACACGCGATCGTACCCGATGAAAATCGGAACGAAAAAAAGATCTTCGCTGGCACCTTCCTTGTAGGCGTTCAGAAGAATCGAAAGGAGTCCGAGCTTTGGCAGGATCAGCTTTCCGGTTCGACTGCGGCCGCCTTCTATGAAAAACTCGATATTATACCCTTCATTGAGCAGCCAGTAGATATACTCTGAAAAGACCTTGGCATAGAGAACGGCACCCCGGAACGTGCGCCGGATAAAAAAAGCCCCGCCACCCCGGAAGATGGGGCCCATCGGGAAAAAAGAGAGGTTCGCCCCGGCGGCGACAAACGGCACCGCCACGTGATTGTGGAAAAGGACATAGGAAATGATCAGATAATCGATGTGGCTTTTATGGCATGGGATCAAAACCAGAGGGGCCTTTTGCGCTTTCGATTTGAGTTCTTCTATTTCTTCGGGCTGGTAGGAGACACCGTCAAACATGTGCTTGATAATCCAGTGGATGCAGAAGTCCGCCGCCCGGATAACGACCATGTTGTATTTGGCCATGATTTCATCCAGGGCCTTGCTGGCTTTCCGGTGGATCGAATACAGGGAGACATTTCTACTTTTGGCGTGATGCTGCATAAATTTCTCAAGCCGCGGGCTGGTCAGGATGTTCTGCTTCAGTTCTTCCTGGGTCTTGATGACCGGACCGAGTGTACTCTGGCGGAGTCGATTCGAGCGTTGAACGAGTTGACGCCGGAGGTGTTGGGCCTGGGTCTGGGTGTCCAGGTCCCGGCAATCCGGTGACGCCAATACGTTCTGCAGGCTGAGGGGTTCGGCGAGTTCGGAGAACACCTTGCCCGGATTTCGAAACAGGGTGACCACCCGTCGCAATCGTCCGGGACGTTCTTCGCTGCCGAACAACATGTCGACCATGGAGGGAATGGTCCGGTTCGGCTTGCGGCTAAAGAATATCTTCTGGGGAACGATAAAAATCGGCCTGTTTTGCTCCTTCTGCAACTGGATCAGATACTGCAAAGGGTCTGTTTTCGCTTTCAAAAATCGGCGATCGAAGCCTCTTTTTTCGATCAACGAGACGAATCCCGATTTGCCGGCCAGCAGCTGGTCCCGGATATACCCGCTTTCATAAGGATCGGGCAGGGAAAAATGTTTAAAAAAATAAATCACGTTTGCCAGGGTTACTTGAAGGAGCCGCCGGAACGGCTGCATGAGAACTATCCGATAGTCCAGACCGATTTCGGGAAACGGCAATCCCAGTTGTTGATATCGGCTGTGGTAGAAGAAAAAATCAAATCGGCTCTTGTACTTCGTCGTGTAAATAATGGTGCCCTGGTCTTGCAGCGCTTTCAACCGGCGGGTCTGGGTATTGCTGACCTGGATTCCCCGAAAGAACAGGCGCATCCACCAGGATGTCAGGAATCCGAGTTTTGGCGGTACCCAGCAGAAGAAGTGCCGGTACGTTCCGTGAAGCGCCCACTCGAAGAATCGACGAAACAGCGAGCGCGATGTGGTTTCTGTTGACGCCATAACGGGTCCTTGACGCGTCCGGTTCAACGAGTGCCGGGAAACGGTAAGATGGGGGTTTGTCCGAAGCGACTCAGGCCACGGTCGGGCCTTGTTTCTGTAGTGCCGGCTGACAATTCTAGCCTAACAGAATCGGCATGGGTTTGCAATAGTTGAATTCAGCCATCCGATGCATGTGAAACGGGTGCCGCCCTGGAGCCCGGGGCGCCATGGTCACCCCTTGCCGTGAAAGCAATGCGAACGCCGGACCTTCCGGTCCCATGGAAACATCCGTGTAACCGCAGCCATTGACTAGAACATTCACGGGCGGGTTCGGGACCTCCGGATTCAGGCGTCTTCTTCGCAATGGGCGCTGGAAAATTCCACTTGCGTTTCCCATACCGGGTGTGTTAAGCACAATTTTATCGTTTTGCGGTCGGGATTAGAGTCGTATCTACCTAATAATTTTGAAAATTAATCTTTCCGGGAGGATAGGCGGGATCTTGCGGGGAAAGCATCCGCTTGTCTCTACGGGAGTTGTTTTTTACCAAAAATCAAGTTTTTCCATCGCAACCATTTTGAATCAAAGGAGGGTGTTTCTTTATGAAAACGTTAATCGGAGGGGCAGTCGCTGCCGTGTTGGGTCTCATTGGTATGTCTGTTTGGTGGAAACCTTTCTTACAGCTGTTGGCTGGCGCCATCCCCGTTATGTTGCTCCTGGGGGGCGGTTTGGCCCTTTATCTCGGATTCGATGAACTGAAAGATACCTGGAAGAAGGATGATACTGCCTTCGATACCGCTGTTGCCGGTGCAGATATGGACCAGTATAAGCAGGAAATTGATGATCTGAAAAAAGAGATCAACGATCTGAAGTCGGAAAAAGGCTAATTGCGGCATCCCGTCGGACCGAGCGCTCGGGGTTCTTTAACCCCGGCGTGAACCGCTTCGGGAGATGCAGAACGTATTGAACGGGAACACCAGTCGTCGGACCAAAAGCCCCGCATGATTGTGCGGGGCTTTTATATTGAACCGGTCGTCACACGTCAGCCCCCGCTTTTAATGGCACGGACGGCCAGACGATCGGCCCGTTCGTTTCCTTCCAACCCGGCGTGGCCGGGGATCTTCATCAGCCGGATGTCCCGGAATCGGGCCATCAGGTCTCGAATCGATTCGATCAGTCGTCGGTTCTTCTTCGCCTTCCAGCCCTGGGTCAATACGCCGTGGGCATATTTACTGTCTGTATACAGGCGAACCGGAAGATCTCTGTTTTTGACTGCACCCAACGCCACCCGAATCGCCTCCAGTTCGGCGATATTGTTTGTCGCCTCACCGATATAGCGTGATATTTCCCGTTCATGGGCACCGTATCGGAGCACCGCGCCGATGCCGCTGGGGCCCGGGTTGCCGGAAGAGGCGCCGTCGGTATAAATTTCGATGCTGCCCGCTTTTGCCGACTCGGCAGCAGGATCAGCGGGTGGTTCAATTGCGACGGCGTCGGCATCTTCTTCGGTCCCGGCCGGGGAATCCAGCGGGTGCACGCTTTCCGGCCGGACCCAGTATTCGTATTCCTGGTCCACGCGGTACTTGATCCGCACCTTTCCCTTGTCCATCACCGGAGACCCGTTCTGGTCTGCGGCCAGCCAGACCTTGTTCTTCTTAAATCGCATGCGGATCCATTGGACGCCGTCGTCTTCGGTGTTTGCCACTCGGGGCCTCCTCAGTACATCAGAACGGATTCGATGGTCTGTTGATAGTGCGCGACATCGTCCATCCACGACGCCGCCAGCCTGTCCACCGGCACTTGACGTTCGATCTCTTTCCGTATGTGCCGGTCCCCGATGATTAGATCGATGGGCGGTTTTTCAAATTCGTACTCGTAGGGTGGCGCTTTCCATTGGAAGTCATTTTTGAACAGGGAACAGACGGCCTGAAGCAGTACCAATGTCGTTCGGTAGGGCGCATAGGCATCCCGGTCGACGACATGGAGCTGAAATCCACGGCATAACCGCCCCTGCCACTTGTTCCATGTCGGTTCAAAGGCGGCCGCCCGCAACACGACGCCGGGCAGCCGGGTGCTTCCCAAGCTGTCGATAATCTGCGCCGGATCTATGAACGGAGCGCCGAACAGTTCAAAGGGGAGGGTGGTACCGCGGCCCTCCGACAGGTTGGTGCCTTCCCAAAGGACCTGACCCGGATACACCAGTGCCGACGCGGGTGTCGGAAGATTCGGTGATGGTGCGACCCAGGGAAGCCCGGTATCCCGGTAATACATCCATCGCTTCCAGCCACGCATCGGAATGACGGTCACATCGCATCCGATGCCGTAGATGTCGTTGAACAATCTGGCCAGCTCTCCCATCGTCAGGCCGTGGCGCATGGGGATCGGATAGCGACCCACGAACGACGTGTTGTCGTCGGACAGGCAGTTGCCTTCAATGCGATTGCCGGAGATGGGATTCGGGCGATCGAGCACGATCACCTTTTTGTGGTAGCGCCTGGCCGCCTCCAGGCAGTGGGACATGCTGTACATGAAGGTGTAGACACGGGTGCCGACGTCCTGGAGATCGATCAGGAGAGCGTCGATGTCCGCCATCATCGCTTCGGTGGGGATGCGCGTCTCCCCGTATAGGCTGTAAACCGGTATGCCAAGGACCGGATCAACGGTGTTGTCGGACTCGATCATGTTGTCCTGCTTTTCCGAAAAAAAACCATGCTGAGGCGCATACAGTGCCACAAGCGATCCGGGCGCGCTGCGGTCAATCAACCAACGGGCATGGGTCAGCCGACGGTCCACCGAGGCCGGGTTGCACAGAAGGCCAAGCCGCTGCCTTGAAAGCCATTTCGGCGGGGAATCCACAAACTGCTCGAGGCCTGTTTTCACCTGTTCCATGGCGCCGGTTATCGCATGAAACCCCTGCATTTTCAACTGACCTCTCGGGCCGTCTGCTGCCGCTCCCAGCACCCGGCCGTTGTCCTTGACAAAGCCTGAAATAGACACTACAAGACACGTCTTGTTAGAACCGGCAGGGCCTTGGCCGAGGATAACCGTTCCGTTGGCTGACAGGCTGCTGCAAACCGATCGGTTCGATACGCAACGGCCGAAGCCGGGGTAATCATGCCAGGTCACCTCCATATGACTCCCGATCTCAAAGGCATCGTGATCATCGTAGGCAACTACGGCAGCGGGAAGACCGAAGTTGCCATTAACCTGGCGGTTGCGAGTCACGCCGAGGGAGTGGCGGGGGTACGCATCGCCGACCTGGATCTCGTCAATCCGTATTTCAGAACCAGGGAAGCCCGGCATCAGCTTCACCGGCTGGGGATCGATGTGGTTCTTCCGCCGGAGAAATATCTGCATGCGGACCTGCCGATCCTGAGCCCGGACGTGGCGGGCATGATCAAACAGCCCGGCCCGCTGAACATTCTGGATGTGGGCGGGGATCATGTCGGGGCAAATGTGCTCGCCGCCGTGGCCGATGCGTTCGGTGACAAGCCGCCCCAGATGCTGCAGGTGGTCAACCCCTATCGCCCGTTTACGGAAACTGTGGCCGGCTGCATGAAAATCCGGCGGGAGATCGAGGCGGCGGCCAAGCTGGACATGACCGGTATTGTCGGCAATGCCAATCTGATCGATGAGACCGATGTGAACGTTATTTACGAAGGGCATCGATTTGTTCAACGCTTTTCCCGTGAGAGCGGTTTGCCAGTGGCGTTTGTCACTGCGGATGTGGGCCTGATGACGGATCTGGATCCGGACCGGCTGGCGTGCCCGGTACTGCCGATCCGCCGACAGCTCGTGCCGCCCTGGGGCCGGAGCGCGAACCTGGCAGCAGGGTAATCCGCCATCATTTTCAAATCCGGGGCACCCCACAGGATGGCCCGGCGATACACATGGGCTGTATGAACACGTTCATCCCATGACGCGTGCTACCCCGGCACACCGCCGGCGCCGGGGGTGTGCAAAGAGGAGACCGACTGTATGGCGCATGAACATCACATTGATATAGACCATTGCAAGGGGTGTGGCCTGTGTGTTGCTGTTTGCCCCAAAAAGGTGCTGGAGCTGTCCGAATCCGTCAGTCCGAAAGGTTATTTTCCGGCGTTTCAGGCCCGGCCCGAAGACTGTATCCATTGCGCGATCTGCTGCACGATGTGTCCGGACGTGGCCATCACCATTTGTGAAGTCGAAGAACAAGCGGAATCGGACTGACAGCAGACCGGTTCACGAAATAGAAGGTTAGCCGGAGGAATCCATGGGCAAGGTGTTGATGAAAGGAAACGAAGCCATCGGTGAGGCGGCCATCCGTGCAGGCTGTCTGAATTACTTTGCTTATCCGATCACTCCCCAATCGGAGGTTGCCGAGTACCTGTCGAGAAGGCTTCCCGAGGCAGGGGGCGTATTTCTGCAGGGGGAAAGCGAAGTGGCGGTTTCGTACATGATATTCGGGGCCGCTGCCGCCGGTGCCCGCATTTTTACGACCTCGTCCAGCCCCGGCATCAGTCTCATGTGCGAAGGGATCAGCTACATTGCCGCGGCCCAGTGCCCTGCCGTGTTCGTCAATATCATGCGCGGAGGACCGGGTTTGGGAGGTATTCTGCCGTCCCAGGCCGATTACTTCCAGGCAACCAAAGGTGGTGGCCACGGGGACTATCGCATGCTCGTGATGGCGCCCGCCAGTGTCCAGGAAGCGGTCGAGATGGTCATGACGGCATTTCCGCTGGCTGAAAAATATCGGAACCCGGTGATGATTCTCGGCGACGGTCTCATCGGCCAGATGATGGAACCGGTCGAATTCCCCGATGATCTTCGCAGCGAGCCCTCCAATAAAGATGATTGGGCCACCAACGGAATGGACACCCGCCGCAGCGACAAGCGGAATCTGGTCAAATCTCTTTTTTTGGATCCGGACCAATTAAATCGCAACAATCTTGCCCTCAAGGCGAAATATGACCGGATGAACCGGGAAGAGGTCCGCTATGAAACGTACCACATGGATTTGGATTATCGGGTCCTGATCGTCAGCTACGGCACCATGAGCCGGGTGTGCCGAACCGCCATCGACAATCTGGCCGAAGAGGGGATCGACGTCGGCATGATCCGCCCCCAGACCCTGTTTCCGTTTCCGGTGCAGCAGGTCCACGATGCCGCCCAAAAACAGAGCTGTGTCCATGTGGCCAGTATCGAGATGAGCATGGGACAGATGGTGGAAGACGTGCAACGCGCGCTCCAGGGCGTAAAGCCGGTGAGCTGGTACGGAAAGTGCGGAGGTGACGTGCCGACTCCTGAGGAGATCATGGAGTTTGTCAGAACACTTTTGTAGTCCGATGCCGGAGGTGACAGACGCGTCGACTGGCTTGAGCGACCTTCCGGCCGCCTTGCTCAGGTTTTGATTTTCGTAAAATTGTGTAGCAATTTTACCAAGGAGTGGATTATGGGAAAAACGTTTCAAAGGCCGGAAGCCCTGTCGGACGCTGTCACCCATTACTGCCCGGGGTGCACCCACGGTATTATTCATCGGCTCATCGCAGAGGTGATCGACGAACTCGGAATCCGTGGCCGTACCGTGGGCGTGGCACCGGTCGGTTGTGCGGTATTGGCGTATAATTATTTTACGTTTGATTTCCAGGAGGCCGCACATGGCCGGGCTCCGGCCATGGCCACCGGTATCAAGCGGGTGAGACCGGACCTTATGGTCTTCACCTACCAGGGCGACGGGGACCTGGCGAGCATCGGAATGGGCGAGATTGTCCACGCCGCCAACCGAGGGGAAAAGTTCACGACCATATTCGTAAACAATGCGGTCTACGGAATGACCGGCGGCCAGATGGCACCGACGACCATGCCCAATCAGCGGACGACGACCTCGCCCTTTGGACGACGTGTCGACGAGGTGGGCATGCCGATTAAAGTCGCCGAGCTTTTGGCTGCGCTCCAGACCCCCGGTTATATCGTTCGGCAGACGGTCATCTCACCCAAATACATCAAGCGCGCCAAGCGTGCCATCAAACAGGCGTTCACCTATCAGAAGGAGGGCCGTTGCTATAGTTTTGTGGAGGTGGTCAGCACCTGCCCGACCAATTGGGGGATGACACCGATGGAAGCGATCCAATGGACCCAGGACACCATGTTGCCATACTATGAGCTGGGAGAGCTCAAAACACCGGAAACCACTGACTGACTGTCGCACAACGCGTTAGAAGAACATACAGAAGCATAAAATTATTTGGCTTACGATTCATACTTAAATCCGAAATTCGAATTCCAGTACAACTGTCAATTCTGGGGGGGGGGGAGCATGCAAAGTGAAGTCATGTTTGCCGGGTTCGGCGGGCAGGGCATTTTGTTAAGCGCAAAGATCCTGGCCCACGCCGCCATGAAGGATGGGTACGAGGTCGCCTGGATACCATCCTACGGGCCGGAAATGCGGGGCGGCACCGCCTACTGTACTGTGGTGGTCAGCGACCGTCCGATCGGCTCGCCGATTATTCGAAATCCACTGCACCTGGTGGCCATGAACCGGCCGTCCCTGGAGAAATTCGCTCCCCATGTGAAGCAGGGTGGCGTCATTCTGATCAACAGCTCTTTGATCAAGATCAGTTCGAGCAGGGACGATGTCGACGAGATCCGGGTGCCGGTCACCGACATCGCAAAGGATCTCGGCAGCACGCGATCCGCGAATATCGTCGCCTTGTCGGCATTTGTCGCCCGGAGCCGGATTCTCGACATGGATCTTATCCGGGACTGCATTAAAGAGGAATTCGCTAATAAGGAAAAAATCATCCCGTTGAACCTGGCCGCGGTGGATGAAGGCCAAAAGGCGGGACTCACGGCTTAGTTTACCTCTCACGAAATCGCTTCTATTTATGTTTCGCCTACTCGTACCCCATCATATCCAGAACATCGATCCTTACGTAACGGGAAAACCTTTGGAGGAGGTCGAAAGGGAATACGGCATCGCCGATTCCGTCAAGCTTGCTTCCAACGAAAACCCGCTGGGACCGTCCCCCAAAGCGATGGCGGCAATAGAGGTTGCCGTGTCGAGGTTGAACCGGTATCCGGATGGCGCCGCCCACGAACTCACCCGGCGGCTGTCTTTGCATCTGGATATTCCGGTCGCGTCCCTTATTTTTGGGAACGGATCCGACGAGCTCATCGGGCTGCTTTCCATGGCTCTGCTCCAGCCCGGCGATGAAGCCATTATTCCGCAACCGACCTTTCTCATGTATGAGATAGCGGTCCGGGCAACCGGAGCAACCCCCGTGTTCCTACCCCTGCGCGATATGGCCATCGACCTGGATGCCATTCTGGGACGTGTGACACCGGAAACCCGCATGGTGTTTATCTGCAACCCGAACAATCCCACCGGGACCATTGTCGAGGCACACAGCTTCCGAAGCTTTCTGGAAGCGCTGCCGCCGAGTGTTGCGGTGGTCGTCGACGAGGCGTACGCGGAGTTCGTCCGGGATGCGGCCTATGCCCGGGGAATGGCGTTTTTACCGGAACATCGCAATCTGGCGGTGCTGCGAACGTTTTCCAAGGCGTATGGCCTGGCCGGATTGCGCATCGGATACGGTGTCATGGCACCTGAACTGGCCGAACTTCTCCATCGTATCCGGCCGCCGTTTAACGCCAGCAGCCTGGCCCAGGCAGGTGCCCTGGGGGCCCTATCGGACCAGGAATTTCTCCAAAAAACCGTAAAACTGGTGCACGACGGCATGGACGAACTATACGCCGCGCTCGGTGATCGGGGGGTGCGCTATATCCCCAGCCAAGCAAATTTCTTCCTGATCGACGTGGGGCAGAGTGCGGATGTTGTTTTCGAAAAAATGCTACGCCTCGGAGTCATTGTACGATCCATGACATCCTACGGGTATCCGGAGTTTATCCGCATCAATGCCGGACTGCCGGAAGAAAACCAGCGCTTTCTGAAGGCGCTGGATACCATACGAACGGAGTGATTCCCGGTGGCGAAACGTTTATTGATCGTGATCGACGGACCGGCCGGTGCCGGGAAAACCAGTGTTAGTCGGAGATTGGCTGACCGGTTGGGATATATTTATGTGGATACCGGGGCGCTGTACCGGGCGGTGGCGGTCCGGGCGGAGGATCTGGGCATCCGCTCCGATGATGATACGGCACTGAAACAGCTGCTGGACGGATTGACCATCCGTTATGAAATGAGATACGACGGCCCCCATGTGCTGGCCGGAGATGTCGATGTAACCGTTCGAATCCGGGAACCGAAGATTACCATGCTGGCATCGGCGATATCCGCGCGGCCGGTGGTGCGAGAATTTCTGCTGGGTCTCCAGCGGCAGCTGGGAAGGGAAAAAGCCGCCGTGTTCGAAGGAAGGGATATGGGGACGGTTGTGTTTCCCGATGCCGACGTGAAGTTTTTTCTGATCGCCGACATCCACGAGCGCGCGCGGCGCCGATTTCAGGAGCTTCCCCCGGCGCCCGGTATGACCGTCGAAGCGGTCGAACAGGACATGATACGCCGCGACCGGAATGACAGCACCCGCGAGGCGGCCCCGCTAAAGCCGGCTGCCGATGCTGTCCGTATCGATTCCACCGAGCTGAGCATCGAAGGGGTCGTAGAAAAGATGATGACCGTGGTTCGCGACAAAATGGAGAACTGAGCGCTGTGATCTCCAAAAGACGCCGGCCTCGATAGAAATTAAGATCCCCATGTAACTATAATATCGAGATCCGCTCCAGTGAGATTGAAGGATTGCCATTCTCCACGGTGATGCCCATCGGACAGGTGGAGCGGCCAATTCATAAAATCGCGGAGCGATTTTATTTATGCATTGTAATTTTATAAATAAGCTGTTATTTAATTTTGTTTGTGCCACCATGAGAGCCCATGGGGCATATAAATCGGCCAAGGGGGAACGCAATTAATGGAAGAAGAGCCAAAACAGAACACTAACGAACAACAGAACACCGGGGAGCCGGAGACCGAGAACGTACCGGCTATGGAATCGGCTGAGCAAGTGATTGCTATGGAAGCCACTGCGGAGGTGACCGCTGAGGAAGAGCCTGCTGTGGAAGACGCTGAAGAAGTACCTGCCGTGGAAGACGTTGCGGAGGTAACGGCGGTGGAGGCAGCTGAGGACCACGCCGATGCGGAACCCTCGGAGGACATGGATGAGATCGATCCCGATGAGGAAGATCTCATGGGAATGTACGAAGAAAGCTTCAAGCGGTTCGAAGAGGGAGAAGTCGTCAAGGGGAAAATTATTTCCGTTGACAGGGACTACGTACTCGTCGATATCGGCTACAAATCCGAAGGGCAAATTCCCATCCATGAATTCAAGGACGAAAACGGCGAAATCGTCGCTGCCGTCGATGACGTGGTAGAGGTGATGGTGGAATGGTGGGATGACGAAGACGAAGTCGTCGTTCTTTCCAAAGAAAAAGCCGCCACCATCAAAGTCTGGGAAGAGATTAAAGTCGCCTACGACAAGGACGAGGCAGTCCAGGGGACCATCACCAATCGTGTCAAAGGTGGTTTTTCCGTCGATATCGGCGTCCAGGCGTTTCTACCGGGGTCCCAGGCGGATCTGCGCCCGATCCGGAATCTGGATGACATGGTTGGAAAGACGTTCGATTTCAAGATATTGAAATACAACCGGAAACGGGCCAACATCGTTCTGTCCAGACGTGTCATTCTGGAAGCCGAACGTGAACAGAAACGTGCCGAGACCCTGGCAACCATCGCCGAAGGCAAAGTCGTGGATGGCGTCGTGAAAAACATCACCGAGTATGGCGTGTTCGTGGATCTCGGCGGGGTTGACGGGTTGCTGCATATCACCGATATTTCATGGGGTCGCGTCAAACACCCCTCCGAGCTTTTCTCCATCAGTGATGAAATCACGGTTAAAATCCTCAATCTGGACCTGGAACGGGAACGGGTGTCCCTGGGAATGAAACAGCTGACTCCGGACCCGTGGTCGACGGCCGCGGAAAAATACCCGGTCGGCTCGCGGATTTCCGGACGGGTGGTGAGCCTGACGGATTACGGCGCGTTTGTGGAACTGGAGGAGGGAATAGAGGGCCTGATCCATGTCTCGGAGATGTCCTGGACCCGAAAAGTCCGGCATCCTTCCAAGCTGGTATCCGTCGGAGAGACTGTAGAAGCGGTGGTGCTCGACATCAAGCCCGATAATCGACGCATTTCCCTGGGTATGAAACAGGTGGCTGCCAACCCGTGGGATGTGATCAGTGAAAAATATCCGGTGGGCACGACCATCGAGGGAAAAATAAAGAATATTACCGATTTCGGCCTTTTCATCGGAATCGATGAAGGTATCGACGGACTGGTACACATATCCGACATCTCCTGGACAAAGCGGATCAAGCACCCCTCGGAACTCTACAAAAAGGGCGATATGGTTCAAGCCATCGTGCTGGATATCGACAAGGAGAGCGAGCGCTTTTCCCTTGGGGTCAAACAGCTTCAGGCGGATCCCTGGGGAACGGTCGCCGAGCGCTACGAGGTTGGGAAGAAAATTACCGGCACCATTACCAATGTGACCGATTTCGGCGTCTTTGTGGAGCTCGAAGAGGGGATCGAGGGCCTGATTCACGTGTCCGAGATCAGTAAGGAAAAGATCAAAACCCCGGTCGGCATGTTCAATATCGACGATCTCATCACGGCGAAAGTGATGAACATCAACAGTGACGAGCGGCGGATCGGACTCTCCATCAAACGGCTTGAAATGGAGGACGAACAGTCCTTGCTGAGCGATTACATCAACAAGATAGGGCCGGCCACCTCCACCTTCGGTGAAATTCTCCGGGAGAACCTGCAGGAGAAATTCAACGAAGACTAAATTCTCTCCGAGAATTTAGAAACGTTAAAAAATATAGGGTTCTTCTATAGATACTGTTGGTAAGGGCGAGGGGGATGGTGCCTCTCGCCCCTCCGTTTCATTCATCCTGTCGATCCCATACAATCGGATTGGCCCAAACACCGGTGAAGGTTTCTCACGGGGACATCCATCGGCGTCACCCATCTGGACATCATGTTCTCCCGCCGCCACCCATATCTGTTCTTTCTGCTGATGATGACTCTCATTGTCGCCACGGCCTCGGTAATGATGTCTCTGCTCATGTTGATCGGCAGAGGCATGGCTGACCTGGAATTCGGTGAAAAGGTCGGTATTGTTGAAATCGAAGGCGTGATCGCGGACTCCAGGGACGTTATAGCGGACATCAAGCGGTTTCGGGAAGACGCGTCCATCAAGGCGATTGTATTGCGTGTCGATTCCCCCGGCGGTATCGTCGGGCCTTCCCAGGAAATCTACAGGGAAATACAAAAGACAATTCCGGAAAAGCCGGTGATTACCTCCATGGGATCCATCGCGGCCTCCGGAGGGTACTATGTGGCCGCCGCCAGCAACGGAATTATGGCCAGTCCCGGCACCATTACCGGAAGTATCGGGGTGATTATCGGATATACCAATTTTCAGGAAATTATCAAAAAAATCGGTTTGTTACCGGTGGTCATCAAAAGCGGCGATTTTAAGGATATCGGCTCGCCCACCCGAAAGATGACAGACGAAGAGCGTCAGCTGCTGCAGGAATTTGTCGATCAAACCCATCGGCAGTTCGTTCAGGCGGTGGCCGACGGACGCCGCATGGACTCCGAACAGGTGGCCAAACTGGCCGACGGACGCATTTACAGCGGAGAACAAGCCAAACAGCTCGGACTCATTGATCGGCTGGGGAACCTGGAGGATGCCATCGAATGGGCCGGGCGGGAGGGTGGTATTGAAGGAGAAATTTCAACGGTCTATTCACGGCCGGAAAAATTTTCGTTGATGGAATTTCTTGCCGAAACGCCGATCGCCTCATGGTTGCAGCAGCTTCTGCACCCCCGGATCGTCGGGGGCTACGTCCACACGCCGTAACCCCCTGTCAACGTGACGATTTCCCCCGCCAGGTGTTGGAGCGAAGTGGAAATCCCGCCCCCGGACCCCTACCTTCAATCGGAACCTATTTATGGAAACTGCTATCGTTTATGTGCGACTTCGTCGCACTTCGTAAAATCGTTTCACGATTTTACTCGAATATACTCACATCCCCCTGACCCCTCCTGAATATTTCCGGCTCGTCTCGAATCAGGGATATGACACTGGATGGCTCGCCCGGAACCGGCCCGCCGTCGATAACCAGCTCGAGTCTGGAATCGAAATGGTCGTGGATCAAGGATGCATCGTGGAAGATTTCATCCCCCGGCAGCTGTGCCGTGGTGGTCAAAATGGGGTGCCCCAGTCGATGGACCAGATCGATACAGATCCGGTTGTCCGGCACGCGGATACCCGCTGTCTTACGCTTGGTGAGCATGATTTTCGGGACCAGCTTGGAGCCCTCCAGAATAAACGTATAGGGACCCGGCAACAGCCGCCGCATCGTCTTGTACGCATAGTTGGATACCTTGGCATAAACACTGATGTTTTTCAGATCGGAGCAGATGAAGCTGAATGGTTTGCTCTTGTGCCGCTGCTTTAATTGGTAAACACGCTGAATGGCCTTTTTGTTCATGATATCACAACCGATACCATAATAGGTATCCGTCGGATAAGCGATCACACCTCCCCGCAGCAGCGTTTCCACGGCCTGGTCGATCAGTCGTTGTTGGGGATTATGTGGATTGATGGCTATCAGCATCGTTACCCTGTAAAGATTTTATGGACACCGCGGGTTGTGTTGTTCAGAGCGAGTTAATTACCCCCGGTGCCGGTACTTGTCAAGGCGCATGCCGGAACCGGCCTTGTGGTCCGGAGGATGTGTGAACACAAAATAAAGGATTGCGTAAGCCAGGGGTATTTGGTAACCAAGGCCTCTAACCCAGACATCACCTGAAATCCTATCGGCAATGTGCGATGTCAGGTTGAATCCGAGCATTACGTTAATTCTGATCCGTTCTATACCCGGGTGGATGCCCGCAGCAATTCTGAAGACCTTTACCAACTGGAGGAACCATGATGAAAATTCCCCCGGAGGAGACATTTTCCTTCGATGATGTGCTCCTGATACCGAGTTATTCGGATGTTCTGCCCAAGGACGTGGATACCAGCACCCAACTGACCCCTAACATCCGGCTGAAGATACCGATCATCAGCGCCGCGATGGATACCGTCACCGAAGCCCGAACCGCCATCAGTCTGTCACGGGAAGGCGGCATGGGATTCATACACCGCAACATGAGCATCGAGAGCCAGGTGCAGGAGGTGAATAAGGTTAAAAAGTCGGAAAGCGGGATGATCGTGGATCCGGTCACCATCGAGCCGGACGCTCCGGTACGGGATGTCCTGAACCTGATGGAGCAGTACCGCATATCGGGGGTTCCGGTGGTTAAAGGCGATCAGTTGGTCGGTATCGTTACGAATCGGGACCTGCGATTCGAAATTGAACTGGAGCGGAAGGTCTCCGAAGTGATGACCAAGGATAATCTGGTGACGGTCCCTGAAGGGATTAACCTGGATGATTCCAAACAACTGCTTCACAAGCACCGCATCGAAAAACTGCTGGTGGTCGACAAGCAGGGCAGACTGTTCGGCCTGATTACCATCAAAGACATTGAAAAAATCAAGAAGTATCCCAATGCCTGCAAAGACCGGATGGGTCGACTGCGCGTCGGGGCGGCCGTCGGGGTAGGCCCGGATATGTCCGAACGTGCCGATGCGCTGCTCAAGGCCGGTGCCGACGTGATTCTGATCGATACGTCCCACGGTCACTCCGAAAACGTGATCCGCTCGGTGAAAGAGCTCAAAAGCATGTTCCGGGATGTGGAGTTGATCGCCGGCAACGTGGGCACCGGCAAAGGTGCCGAGGACCTGATTGAGGCCGGCGTCGATGCCGTCAAGATCGGCGTTGGACCGGGGTCCATATGCACCACCCGGATTGTTGCCGGTATCGGCGTGCCCCAGGTTACGGCGATCATGAATTGCCGGTCCATCTCGAATAAAACCGGTATACCGATCATCGCCGACGGGGGCATCAAATTCTCCGGCGACGTTACCAAAGCCATCGGCGCCGGTGCCCATGTGGTCATGATCGGCGGTTTGTTTGCGGGTACCGAGGAGAGCCCCGGAGAGACGATCTTCTACCAGGGACGCAGCTATAAAGTCTACCGGGGAATGGGCTCGCTGGAAGCGATGAAGAAGGGAAGCAAGGACCGGTACGGACTCCATGAAGAAACCGACGACAAAATGGTTCCGGAAGGGATTGTCGGGCGGGTTCCCTACCGCGGCACCCTTTCCGGGAATATTTTCCAGCTGATCGGTGGTCTCAAGGCCGGTATGGGATACGTGGGATGCCGAACCATCGAAGAACTTCGTGAAAAAGCACGGTTTGCGAGGATCAGCGACGCCGGCATGAAAGAGAGTCATGTCCATGATGTTATCATTACCAAGGAGGCGCCGAACTATCGTCTCGACTGATCCGGTCGTTCTCTGAAATTTTTTCAGTATTTGGTGGAATCACCGGATTCGCCCCGATCACTACCTGAAAATCCTTTAGCCGAATGACCGGAGTCCTCATATTTCCAGGTACCCGGTTTGAGAAAAAGTATACCCTATGACCGAAAACCATCCACCGTTTGTCCACCTTCACGTACACACCCAATACAGCCTTCTGGACGGGGCCATCCGGATCGATTCCCTGCTGGACCGGGTCAAGCAGTACCAAATGCCCACAGTCGCCATCACCGACCACGGCACCATGTTCGGCGTGGTGGAATTCTACGAAAAGGCGATCAAAGCCGGCATCAAACCGATTATCGGTTGTGAATGCTACATCGCCCCGAGGCGCCTTACAGACAAGACACCCCTGGACAGCAAGGGCCTATGCCATCTCATCCTTCTCGCGGAAAACGAAACAGGCTACCGGAATCTGTGTCGACTGGCTTCGGTGGCCCAGCTGGAGGGATTTTACTACCGGCCGCGCATTGACCGGGAGCTACTGGAGGAGTACAGCAGCGGCCTGATCGCCATGTCTGCGTGTCTCCATGGAGAAATCCCACGATTGATCAAAGCCGGAAAGATGGATGCCGCTGACGCGGTGGCCCGGCGCTATCAGAAGATCTTCGGTGAAAACGGCTTCTTCCTGGAGGTCCAGAACAATGGCATTGATGTCCAGGAGCTGGTCAACCGCTCCCTTCTGGATATGAGCCGGCGCCTGTCCATACCGCTGGTGGCGAGCAACGACTGCCACTACCTCGACAAAGAGGACGTCCACGCCCACGATGTTCTCTTGTGTATCCAGACCGGAAAAACAGTGCAGAATAGCGAACGCTTCAAGTTCCGAACCGATCAGCTCTACTTCAAGCCCCGGGAGGAAATGTTTGCCGCCTTCAAGGATTATCCCGGCGCCCTGGAAAACACGGTTTCCATCGCTGAGCGGTGTCATCTGGAGCTTGACTTTAAAACCTATCATTTTCCAAAATTCGATGTCACCCCGGGGCAGACGGTGGATGAGCTGTTCGAGGAGACGGCCCGCAGCGGTTTCGTGCGGATCATGAAAAAGGTCCGGGAACGGCAGCCGGACGCCGATGAGCGGATATATCGGGAGCGGCTGGATTATGAGTTGTCTGTCATTCGGGACATGGGGTTCTCCGGATATTTTCTGATCGTGGCCGATTTCATCCGGTTCAGCAAGGAGAACAACATCCCGGTGGGGCCTGGTCGCGGGTCCGCGGCGGGCAGCATCGTAGCCTACTCCCTGGGCATCACGGACCTGGATCCCATTGCCCACGGGCTTATATTCGAGCGATTTCTCAACCCGGCCCGCAAGAGCATGCCGGACATCGATGTGGACTTCTGTATCAACGGTCGGGAAAAAGTCTTCAAATACGTCGCCGAAAAATACGGCGGAAACGACTATGTCGCACAGATTATCACTTTCGGAAAACTCAAGACACGGGCTGTGATCCGTGACGTCGGCCGGGCCCTGGATATCCCATTGTCCGAAGTCGACACCATCGCAAAAATGGTCCCGGACGTCCTCAACATCCGTCTCGACGACGCGTTGCGGCAGGAGCCGCGCCTGGCGGAACTGGCCGAAGAGAAGTCCGAAGTGGCCGATCTGATTCGCGTGTGCCGGGTCCTGGAAGGGCTTCCCCGACACGCCTCGACCCATGCCGCCGGGGTGGTGATCGGCGACCGACCCCTGGCCCAATATCTCCCGCTCTACAAGGGTAAAAAGGGGGAAGTGGTCACCCAGTTCGATATGAAGGCCGTGGAAAAAATCGGACTGGTGAAGTTCGACTTTCTCGGCCTCCGAAACCTGACCGTTATCGCCAACACCCTGGAACTGATCGCCGAAGGGGGAGGAGACCCGCCGGATCTGTCCAATCTCGATTTTCAGGATGAGATGACCTATCGGCTTCTTTCTGCCGGAGACACCACCGGTGTGTTCCAGCTGGAGAGTTCAGGGATGAAAGACTTACTGGTCCGTCTCCGGCCGGCCTGTTTTGAAGACATCATCGCCCTTGTCGCGCTGTATCGACCCGGGCCGATGGAAAGCGGCATGATCGACAATTATGTCGAACGAAAGCACGGGCGAAAATCCGTGGAGTATCTCGTCCCCGAGTTGGCCTCGGTCCTGGAGGAGACCTACGGGGTCATCGTTTACCAGGAACAGGTTATGAATATTGCCGGAAACCTCGCCAATTACCGCATGGCCGAGGCCGACGACCTGCGCAAGGCCATGGGTAAAAAGATCCCGGAAATCATGGCCCGGCACCGGGAACGATTTGTCACCGGCGCGGTCGAAAACGGCATCGACCAGGAAAAGGCGGAACAGCTATTTACGCTCATGGAAAAATTCGGCGGTTACGGCTTTAACAAATCCCACAGTGCGGCGTATGCATTGATTGCCTACCAGACAGCCTACCTGAAAACCCATTTCCCGGTCGAATTCATGGCGTCTTTACTGACCAGCGAAATGCATTCCATCGACGGGGTGGTTAAGTTTATCGCCGAGTGCCGCAGCCACGAAATCGATGTGCTGCCGCCCGACATTAACGAGAGCGGTAAAACGTTTACCGTATCCGGGGACAAAATCCGTTTCGGCCTGGTGGCGGTCAAGAACGTGGGAGAGGGCGCTATCGACGCCATTGTCGAGGCCCGGACCGAAGGCCCGTTCACGTCCCTATATGATTTCTGTGAGCGGGTGGACCTGCGGAAGGTCAACAAGCGGGTCGTTGAGAGCCTGGTGAAATGCGGCGCATTAGATGTCACCGGGCATCGCCGGTCCCAGATGGCGGCGGCGTTGGAGGATGTCATCGAATACGGGCAGCTGCTCCAACGGGAGCGGTCCGATCCCCAGATGGGCCTATTCAGCGGCGGCGGTGGACAGGAGCAGGTCGTGGGACACCCCCCATTGCCGGACATCGGCGAGTGGCGGGAGAAGCAGTTGCTCGCGTTTGAAAAAGAGGCCCTCGGGTTCTGGATCACGGGCCACCCGCTGACGCGTTTCACAGCCACCCTTGAAAAATTCACCAGTACGGATACCTTGTCGGTTCTGGATGCGGATGACGGCGAAACCGTGCGGATGGGCGGTATCGTTACCAACTCGAAAACCATCCAGACGAAAAAGGGCGATTTGATGGCATTTGTGACCGTCGAGGACCTGAACGGATCTCTTGAGGTCATCGTGTTTTCATCGGTCTACGCGGTATCGTCGGAACTGCTCCAGGACGATGCGTTCATATTGATCCACGGACGGGTTCAGAAGGATGAGAAATCGGTCAAACTCATTGCCGATTCCGTTATTTCCATGGAGCGGGCCGAAGAACTCTGGACGGCCCGCGTTCATTTCAACCTGGACATGAGCCGGACAACCCGGGAAACCTTGTCGGACCTCAATAGTATTTTACGCCGCCACCCCGGATCGAGTCGGGCGTTTATCAATCTGATACTCCCTGAAACGGCGCAAACAATGATCGAACTGCCCGAAGAACTCCGTATTCAGCCGGGTCCGACCCTGAGCCGCGACGTCAACGGATTGGTGGGATACCCGGCCGTGGAGACGATTTGTTCGGGCATGAACCATCGCTCGAAAATCCAAAATCCAACCCGCCGTCGCTGAAAGCTCCGGGCTTCGATCGTCTGAGCGATGCCCCGCCAGATGGCGGACAAGAATCCAAAAATCCGAGGTAGGTAGGATGGCCGAACCGAACGTTTATGCCGTGCTGCTCGCCGGGGGATCCGGCACCCGGCTCTGGCCGGTCTCCAGGGAACTCTTTCCCAAGCAGCTGGTCAGTTTTTTTGGAAAAGAGTCCCTGGTTCAGAACACCATTCGACGCCTTTCTCCGCTCATCTCCAGGGAGCGGATCCGCGTGGTTTGCGGCAAGGAACATTTTCACGAGATCTCACGGCACATGGACGACATCGATGTGCCGCCGGACGGAAAAATCCTCAGTGAACCCTGCGGCCGAAATACGGCGCCTGCCATTCTCCTGGCAGTCAGGCATATCCGACAAACGGATCCGGGGGCCCTGATTTTTGTTTTTCCGGCCGATCACGTCATCCGGGATATCGATCTCTTCCAGAACACCCTGAGGGATGCGATCCGTCTGGCCCGAGACGATTACATCGTCACCTTCGGCATCACGCCCCACTATCCGGAAACCGGCTACGGTTATATCGAGGGAGCGGACCCCATTTCCGGCGGCGGTCTGCGCATCCGTCGGTTTGTTGAAAAGCCCGATCTGAAGACCGCCCGGGGTTACCTGAAGGCCGGCAACTATTTCTGGAACAGCGGCATGTTCGCTTTCCGTGGGAAGGTGATGGAAGACGAATATCGGCATCTCTGTCCCGAACTGTTCGACGCCATGGAATCTCATACCATCAGCGACCATGGGCTTCCCGAGGAGATTTATGGGGCCCTGCCGAACATCTCCATCGACTATGCGGTCATGGAGAAGACCCGGAAAGGGGCGGTTCTGCCGTCCGATTTTGGCTGGAGTGACATCGGTTCATGGAAATCGCTCTACGACTTTTTGCCAAAAGACGACAGCGGCAATGTCATATCCGGGGATGTGATCACCCAGCACACCCGGGGCTGCTTCATCATGGGCTACGAACGGCTTATCGCCACCAGCCATATTCAGAATATGGTGGTCGTGGAGACACCGGATTCGGTATTTGTTTCCGATATTTCCCGCAGCAGAGATGTCAAAGCGATCGTGACCCGTCTCAACCAGGAGGGCAGAGAAGAAACCCAGCGCCATCGAACCGTCCATTTTCCCTGGGGCACTCGGATCTTGCTGGAACACAACGCCGGCTACCGGGCGGACCGGCTTGTGTTGTTTCCCGGGGCCCGATTCAGCTGCGCATCCCGGCAGGGCGCTATCGTGCATCTGATTATACTCAGGGGTGAAGCGGAATTCTGCACTGAGGACAGTAAACGGATCCTGAAGTCCGGGGAAAATGCCATCGTACCGGAAAACGAGACCGTTGACGTGGTCAACGGTCTCGGCGATATCCTCGAGCTGATCCAGGTCCAATGTGATTTTTAATCTTCTTGGAGAATCTTGCTGATAAGCGATGTAATATTTTGCCTCGCGTTCCGGGGGAAAGGAAGTAAAACAGAATGAAAGTCCCGTTACTCGATCTAAAACCTCAGTATCAGCAACTAAAGGATGAGATTCTTGCGGTGACGGAAGAAATTTACGAATCCCAGTACTTCATTCTCGGCCCCCGGGTGGTGTCTCTCGAAGAAGACATTGCCCGCTATTGCCGGTGCAGCCATGCCGTCGGGGTTTCTTCCGGAACCGACGCGCTGTTGATTTCCCTGATGGCGGCCCGGGTGGGCCAGGAGGACCGGGTCCTGACATCCCCCTATTCCTTTTTTGCCACCGCCGGCGCTATTTCGCGTGTCGGAGCCCGGCCGGTGTTTGCAGACATCGATCCGGACACGTACAACCTCGATCCGGAAAGTGTGAAGCAGACCCTCTCGAAAATGAGCTCCGGGGAGCGATCATCCATAAAGGCACTGATTCCCGTGCACCTCTATGGACAGTGCGCTGACATGGATCCCCTGCTGGGAATCGCCCGGGAGGAAAACTGGGTTGTCATCGAGGACGCCGCCCAGGCCATCGGGGCCGAGTACAAGGGCTCCCGTGCCGGGACCATGGGAGATACCGGGTGTTTTTCTTTTTTCCCGTCGAAAAATCTGGGAGCCTTCGGCGATGGTGGCGTCGTGACAACCAACTCGGATTCCCTTTGCAAACGGCTGAAGATATTGCGCGTCCACGGCAGCGCACCAAAGTACTATCACCGTCTGGTGGGCGGCAATTTTCGGCTCGATGCCTTCCAGGCGGCTATCGTGTCGGTGAAGCTCAATTATCTCGACGGCTGGACCTCGGAACGACAGCGCAATGCCGAAACCTATCGGCAACTGTTTGGGGATGCCGGTCTCGAGGACCGTATCACCTTGCCGGTGGAACGGGAGAACCGGCACATATACAACCAATTTGTGATCCGCGTGGTGTCGGATCGCGACGATCTGAGAAAATTCCTTGCGGATGCCGGAATCGCCACCGAAGTCTACTATCCGGTGCCGCTCCATCTCCAGGAGTGTTTTGCCGATCTCGGTTATCGAAAAGGAGATTTTCCTGTGGCCGAACAGGCAGCGGAATGTTCCCTGGCCTTGCCGATTTATCCCGAACTGACCCGTGATCAGCAGGCGTATGTCGTGGAGAAGATTAGGGACTTCTATACGAACCTCTCTTAACAACGCCTCTGAAGCATTCGGGCTTGGACCTGTTCGGGGTCGCTATCGGTATCGGGTTCGGAATCGAGATAGGATGGCCATCTTCGAAGCCGATACCGATTCCGAACCCGATACCGATACCGAGGATTCTGTTTCACGCATCAACTTCGGAACGATCTCTTCGTCCGGAGGCGGGGCTTATCCGTTCCCGCCTTCCGCCAGTCGTTATATCGGCTCATAAAATCTTTTGCCACAACCTGTGGGTCTAAAAGAAGGACCTCGGCGAAGTTCACCACGAATCCTCTCGTATACACCGGCGGCGGCAGCTCGTCGAAGTTTTCCGCTTCGATGTGCCTCAGGTGGTGACGTGGAACACGGGTTTCCTGTGCAATGTCCTCGATGGATATGCCGAGGCATTCCCGAACTTTCCGGAGTGATGGGCCGTCGTAGGCTGAAATGCTTTCGACAAGTTCGCGGAGGTCCGTCCGGTCCGGAGGGAGTTGTCCCGTTCCTTTAGTCCCCCCCGCTGCAAAGAAGTCCAGCAGGTGCTGATACGCGGCCTCAATATCATCCAGTATACTCTGCTTGTCCCGGTAGGATAGTTCATCGGTAACCGGCAGTGATGCAATCGACTCGGACGAGTAAAGGTCCTGCAGAAACAGATAGGCCTTTCTGACATCTTTCAGTTTGGCATCCGGAGTAAATTCCAGGATCTCGAAATCACGAAGATAGCGGTCACGATTCATTTTACGTTACGTCCCCCTTCCTGAAATTCCTCGCGGTGCGGTGTTCTTCCCTCGGCTGCGGCCACCTCACGAGACCTCATGCAAGGCACGTACAAACGGGCGCCCGTGTATCAGATTTTCGGCGACTTCGCCGATCTCCTGAGTGCAGCGGGAGGCCGGATAGGCTTGCATGTAAGGCTGGCGCTTATTGATGCAGATCGGAACAAAATCATCGTGTTCGATGTACCCGGCATAACAGGCATGAAACCCGAAGTATTTGGCGCAAATGCTTTTAACCGAGGAGCCGACAGCTATCTCCGGGCGCCGGCGGACTTTATTGAGCACGATGTACACTGCAAAATTCTTCAATGCGCTGGCGACAACATCCGGCACAGGGTCCTGAAGCCGTCCAAGGTGCTGGATAAGCTGCCGTAAATTCTGGATCCGATGGGTTCGGCGGTGTTTCCAGATGTCCGGTACAAGACCGCGAAGCCCGTGACTGGCCAATTCGGTGATCAACTTTCGATAAAACACATTCTTCAGGTAGTAGTAAAGATTTTCGATAGCGATAATTTCCGGGACGACACAGACAATCATTTTGTTTGCCAGAAGGAACGTGTCGATGGCGTTGAAGTGGGTTCCTGCCCCGAGGTCGATTAAAATGTAATCGGCGCGAAGTTTACGGATATGACGAAGAAGTTTCTGCTTCTGGGTGTATTTGATGCTGTCCATGGCCAGCGAGCCGACGGCGCCGACCAGAAGTTCGAGATTTTGAATACCGCTGTCGATGATGAGCGCTTCTATGGGGATTTTTTCGTCAAAAAATTCGGTCAGTGTTGTCCGGGGCTTGTTCACGCCGAAAAAGGTGTGCAGATTGGCGCCCCCCAGATCTGCATCGATCAGCACGACTTTTTTGTCGTGGAGGGCAAGGTAATTGGCGACATTACTGATCAGGAAACTTTTGCCGATGCCGCCTTTTCCCCCGCCAATGGCCCAGATCTCGGCATGTCGCTGGTTCCTTCGAGTCATGCAGGTCCTTCCCCATAGGCGCGGTTGTCAAAACACCCCGTCATCCGGGATGGTATTTTTCTGAATCTTCCGGCCCGGACGCATTGGTCGTTTCCTTTAAAATTTCACAAATTTAGGAAGGAGTCAAACCAGGGCCCACGGGCCACGGAGACCATTTCCCATTGACACCGCCGGTGCGTTGGTCTAACTTGGCTGAAATTCTCGCATCAGGGCAGCGTTTCATGCATCTTGTTAAACCGGATCCGGAAAAAAATCGGCTGTACATCACCATTGGCGAGGCCAACCGTGTGGAGATCGAGGCGGCGCTGGAGAGCGTTGAAGTCTCATGCAAGAAAGTGACTGCCGGGTTCACCTGCATCTTCCATTTCACGGAAGGCGCGCTGCTCCTGCCCTCCGATCAGGACCTCCTGTTCAAGATACAAGGAGCGCTTGTCTCCGGCGGCCTTAAAAAGGCTGTTTACGTTCGAAATCAGGGCAGCGTGCTCGGCCGCCTCCAGCTCGAAATGCTCCATATGAATTCGTCGTGTCCGGCCACGAATGCGCTGACCCTCGATGAGGCGGAAATTATCCTCAACAACGGAAAACCTTCCTCTGCATAAATCTTTTCCATCGTGATTACCGTTCACGTGGGGGGTAGCCCATGACACCGACGGATTATCCTCGCATCCCTTCGGATCGATCCGATGACCTGCATCACCTGGACATCGCTGACCAGGCCGACCTTGTATTGTTTATGGCCGGAAACCAGTTTATGGCGATGGCCGAGATCGTCGGCTTGTTTCGCCAGGCCTACCCGGACGTCCGCAACATATATTATGAAACCCTTCCTCCAGGCCTGGAATTGAAGCAGATACTCGCCGGTGGGGCATGTTTCGGGGACCGGGTGCTTACGATGCAAGCCGACGTCTACAGCTCGGTCAGCGAGGCCGCCATGCATGCTCTGGTGGGATCCGGCCACATCGATCCGGACGCCTATTATCCCTATCTCCACAACCGGATCACACTCATGGTTCCGGAAGGCAACCCCGGCAATATTCACCAGGTTGCCGACCTGGGGCTGGACCATGTCCGCATATCCCAACCCGATCCTGAAAATGAGGATATTGCGTTCCACATCATGTCGATGTACCGGGATGCCGGCGGCGACAGCCTGGTCCACCGAATCATGGAGGAGAAGCGTGTTGAGGGGACCACGATATTCACCATTGTTCACCACCGGGAGACGCCCATACGGATCCGAAAACGGACGGTTGACGTGGGGCCGGTCTGGGCAACGGAAGTGGTCCACGCCCGAAGCCGCGGGTGGCCGTGTGACGTTGTGGATCCCGGGGAGACGCTGGATCAGCGCCATCATATCACCTATTACATCGGACGGCTGAAGAACGCTCCGAATCCCGACAATGCCGAGAAATTTCTCGATTTCATCACGTCGGCACCCGCTCAGAAGCTTTACAAGACGTATGGATTCGTGCCTGTACAGGCTTCATCCGGCTGACTTCGATAGCCGCCCTAACCCTACCAGAAAACGCCCATGATCCGGGCGTTTTGCTGAAAACGAAACGGAGTGGAAACAGCCATGGAAAAAAATTCGTCACCTTATGTCTGCCATGTGTTTGTTTGTGTCAATGACCGCAAAGGGGCACGGAAATCCTGTGCAGACGGCAACAGCCCTGCGGTGAAGCAACTCTTGAAAGGAGAATTCAAAAAACGGGGCTGGACAGGAAAGGTTCGGGTCTCCCATTGCGGGTGCATGGGGCTTTGTATGGACGGCCCCAATGTTATGCTGTATCCCCAGCGAATCTGGTTCTCCGGCGTTACCGAAGACAACACCGATAGCGTCATCCGGGAAGTCGAATCGATCATGGAAGACCATGACGGTGGATGATCTATCCCAAACAATGCATGAAATCTCTTCAGCGAACGTATAGATAGAAACAAGATCTTTGCCTTTTGGTGCAATGTCCGGGATAGGGAGCCAAGCCAGCCGATGGCCGATTTGCCGTATCTGATCGATACCCACGCCCACATCTGCGATCCCGCATTCAAAGATGACCGGGATGATGTGCTGGCACGGGCCATAGCGGCCGGAATCCGAGTGATTATCGCCGTGGGAGAAGATGCCGCGGACGCCGAGGAAAACCTCGAACTGGCCGAACGCTATCCGGTCCTGCACCCGGCGGCCGGTCTCTACCCGACCATCTTGGATCCGGCTGCGGCCGGCGCCATGGTGGACTTTATTCGGCGTCACCGGGGTCGGCTCTGGGCCATCGGCGAGGTGGGGCTCGATTTTTGGGTCGTCAAGGAAGAAAAGGAGAGGGCGCTCCAGCGGGAGATCTTTATCCGATTCATCCGCCTGGCCCGGGAACTGGACCTTCCCCTCAACGTGCACTCCCGTTCCGCCGGGCGGCACGCGGTTCAGATGCTGCTCGAGTATCGCGCGGAGCGCGTTCAGATGCATGCATTCGACGGCAAGATCTCAGCCGCCCGCCCGGCCCTTGAGGCCGGGTTCTGTTTTTCGGTGCCCCCCTCCATTGTCCGTTCCCGCCAAAAGCAAAAACTCGTACGCCACCTGCCCCTGGAGAAGCTCCTGGTGGAAACCGACAGCCCGGTGCTCGGGGCCGAGCCGGGCGAGAGGAACGAGCCGGCATATCTGATGACCGCCGTTCGCGCCATTTCCGAAATCAAGGAGATACATGAAGAAGCGGTCCTGGAGGCCGTGACGAAAAACGCCAGAGAACTTTATCGGATAAGGCTTTAACGCGATCTCGTAATCCCAATTCATGCCTCCCATTGAGGGCCTCCATCGGTAATTGCGGTGCCCTCGCCGGTTTGTTCGTGATGATTTCCCACAGCCCGCATTGAAAATTTTAGCTTTTGCCCTTAGAGCGACAAAGTCGCGTTTCATAAAACCGTGAAACGGTTTTATCGTTACAATATGTTACACATTGATACCTCCAGGAAAAGCATTCCTCCCCGGACTGCCTTACAGTGGGATCAAACGAAAGCGGCACTGAAACCCGAAATCGTAATACCACTCAAGCAAGGAGGCAGTCATGAAAAAACGAAATGTTGTTATCGTCACCCTGACATCCCTGTTTCTGGCGACAGGCTTTGCCGCCTGCAGACACGGTTATCACCGAGGCTTTGATGAATTCGACCTGGAAGCGGCCACCAACCGGATCGCCGCCCGGCTGGATCTGGACGACACCCAGAAAGCCGAGCTGAAATCGATCGCCGTCGAAATCACGGCAAAAGTAAAAGACATGCGGGCCGACCGGGAATCCCGGCACCGGGAACTGGCGGACCTCGTTCGAGAGGAGACCATCAGCCGTGAGACCGTGGATCGCATGATCACCGACAGGATGGAAAAAATGGAGGAGCTGGCTGCATTTGCCACAGACCGTCTGTTGGCCTTTCACGCCACCCTCACCCCGGAACAGCGCGAGAAGATTGCGGTTCACATCGAGGAGCACGCAACCGGCAAAGGGAGGTATTTCCACCACTAGCCCGAGCCAAGACGGAACACCGGATCAGCGACCGCCGGCACCGACGTGCCGGCGGTCATTCCTTTTGTTTCGTTGAGAAATTTGCTAGAAGGGGTTTCAAAACCCCATCTATAGCGACTGTCAAAAATATGTTCCGATTCAGAAGAGAATCAGGCCGGTACAGTGACCGGCCCTACCTTACGGCTTTCGTAGGGCGGGGCACCGCACCCGCCCATAGCAGCCGTAAGGTTATCCTCCTTTGAATCGGAACGAAAATACGACATTTACTCTAACACCGAACCGGCCGAAGGCCGATAAATCTCTGTTGAGCAAAGCGTGAGGCCGCACACATGTCCTGGACCCTGCTGGTCATCGATGACGATGAAAAACTCAACAAACTGTTAAAACGGTTTCTTGGCGATTTCGACTTTCGCGTCTTTACCGCCGTGGGTCCCGAGGACGGATTAAAAAAAATCCGGACGACGAATCCGGATCTGATCATCCTGGACGTGATGCTCCCGGGGATGACCGGTTTCGATGTCTGCAAACGGATGCGGCAGTCCAGTTCGGTCCCCATCATCATGCTCACCGCCAGGGGAGAACTGATGGACAAGGTGATCGGTTTGGAACTCGGTGCCGACGATTATCTTCCCAAACCATTCGAGCCCCGGGAGCTGGTGGCACGCATTCAGGCGGTGCTGCGGCGGACCCAACATATCGGTTCGGACCGCCGCAGACGCTTCGGGCGGCTGAGTATCGACTTCCACCGTCAGCAGGCCTGGCTGGACAACTCTCCCGTCAACCGACCACCAACGAATTTGCGGCCCTCGACCTGTTGGTGCGCCATGCCGGAAAGGTCATGGATCGGGACGAAATCCTCCAGACCCTTCGCGGCATCGACAGCGATCCCTTCAATCGAGCGGTGGATGTCACCATCAGCCGCCTGCGCCAGAAACTGGGAGACGATCCCAAAATGCCGGAATTCATCAAGACCGTATGGGGCGCCGGCTACGTGTTTATTGCCGAGGAGTCGGACGATGCACCGGAATCGGTTTAAACGCCTGTTTCACTCCGTCTTCACCAAACTGCTGGTGATCATTCTGGCAGCCGGCATCGCCATTACACTGACCATCGTGGTGAGTTTTTTCATTATCCGCTTCCACAGCCTGTCCCAGTTGGACCGGAATCTGCTTTTGTACACGGAATACCTGATACGGGATCTGGGCGATCCTCCGGATCAGGATCGGGCCGCGGAAATTGCCCGCCGCACCGGGTTGTCTATCCACTTTGACCACCCGGATGGCGGGTGGCAGGCCGGAGCGCTCCCCGGGTCCGTGAATTTGGACCGGGCCTGGATGCGAAACAAGGGAAAGGGCGTATGGATCGGGCGTCATCGAGGCCATCATCTAATCCGTATATCCCATGGCGGGGGAGACTTGATGTTCGTTGCCTCGCCGGCGGCCCGAGATCATGAAAACGCCGGTTTGATCCTGTCATTTATGGCCGCCGTTCTGTTTGCCGTGCTCGGTGTCGCCTATCTATTGATCCGAAGGGTGCTCAAGCCGGTTCGCGAGCTGGAAGCAGGCGTGGCGGCCCTTAGCGCCGGGCGTCTGGATCATCGGATTGCCGAGTCCGGCAGCGACGAATTCCGGGATCTGGCCGAGGCATTCAACACCATGGCAAAACGGCTGTCCGATCTCCTGGCGAGCAAGGAACATCTGCTGCTGGACATGAGCCACGAGCTTCGCTCTCCGCTGACACGGATTAAAGTTCAGCTCGAATTTCTGCCCGATACGGAAATCCGGGAAGCCCTGCGTGCCGACGTGGCGGAAATGGAATCGATGGTGACGGCCATTCTGGAGGAGGCTCGGCTCAGAAGTTCCGGCGCAGCGTTAAACCTGGAAACGGTTGAAGTGACCGAATCGATTCAATCGGTCCTGGAGGAGTTTAAGGATCGTCCTCCCGGAATTGTCTGGGAAGGGTCGGAGGCGGTCAAGATTCAAGCAGATCGGGACAAGATCCGCATGGTACTGCGGAATTTACTGGAAAACGCGTTGAAACATACACCCGGAGACGGTTACCCCGTATCGATATCCATGGCTGTGGTGGAGAATGATGTCGAAATAGTGGTCGAAGATCACGGTGAAGGCATCCCCGAATCGGCCTTGCCCCATTTGTTCGAGCCATTCTATCGGGCCGACTTCTCACGATCCCGGAAGACCGGCGGCTACGGCCTGGGGTTGAGCCTATCTAAAGCCATCGTCGATGCCCACAACGGTCGTATCCATGTCACCAGCACCCCGGGCAGCGGCACCCGGGTGGTTGTCACATTGCCTGTGATTGGTGCGCTGTAATTTACCCTGAAGATAATTCCGTGCTGGACCAATGGCGTCACACCCGTCTTACTGTGTTCCCATTGGCCCGATAAAGGGGAGAAGGCAGACTTCGCCATCGTGGCCTATGGTTACGACGGATGAAATGGTGCGCATTCAAACGGAAAGGAGGATGCAAAATGAAACCTAAAAGGCATTTATTCACTTCAGAAAGCGTAACCGAAGGTCACCCGGATAAGATCTGTGACCAGATCTCTGACGCCGTTTTGGACGCGATTTACAAAGATGACCCTCAAGCACGCGTTGCATGTGAATGCTTTACAAAGACAGGCGTAGTCATTGTTGGTGGAGAGATAACGACAAACACCTACGTTAACATCAATGACATTGTACGCAGGACACTTAAAGACATAGGCTACACAAAAGCGGCGTATGGCATCGAGCACGAGACCTGCGCAGTTCTTACGCATATCGAGGAGCAATCTCCTGAAATAGCGGCGGGCGTTGACCAAAGATCTGTTGAAGGCAAAGAAAGCAGCGAGCAAGGTGCCGGCGACCAGGGCATGATGTTCGGTTATGCCACCAACGAGACGTCTGAATATATGCCACTTCCCATATTTTTGGCACATAAGCTCGCCATAAAATTAGCAGAGACACGAAAATCAAACCAACTCGACTACCTCAGACCTGATGGCAAAAGCCAGGTCACTGTAGAATATGAGGGGGGCAAGCCGGTTCGGGTGCATACGGTTCTTGTTTCAACACAGCACGATGAGGCGGTTAAACATGGAAAGATTAAGCAAGACATCATTAATCACGTGATTAAGCCTGTTTGTAAAGACTGGCTGGACGATGGTACCCTTTACCATGTCAATCCTGCAGGTTCATTCGTCAGAGGCGGGCCTTTCGCTGACTCTGGACTTACCGGAAGGAAAATCATTGTTGATACATATGGTGGCATGGGTAGACATGGTGGTGGATGTTTTTCCGGTAAAGACCCTACAAAAGTTGATCGGAGCGGTGCTTACGCGGCGCGCTATATTGCAAAAAATATTGTCGCGGCAGGTCTTGCTGAAAAGTGTGAGGTGCAGCTTGCCTATGCCATAGGCGTTGCGCAACCTGTCAGCGTGCTGGTGCAGTGTTTTCATACAAATACGATACCGGAAGAGAAAATTGCAGCATTGGTTAATAAACATTTCCCACTTAAACCCGCAGATATCATTAGGGAGCTTGATCTTAGACGGCCGGTCTATAAAAAGACAGCCGTTTACGGCCATTTTGGCAGAGATGACCCGGATTTTACGTGGGAAAGAATCGACAAGGTAAATATTCTAAAAAAAGAGGCGGGCTCTTAATTTATGGGCATAAATAGAAAAAAGCGGATCCCACAAATTGTCCACATATCCTGAATATAGCAAAATTACAAAAATATTACCTAAGGAATATTGACGAATGAAACCGGATGCAATTACCAGACAAATTCTTTTCGGATCCCAAAAAGCTGGGAAAACATACACCTTTGACGAGAAACATGACCCCACCCTGCCGGCCCAGCAATGGTTTCAGGAACCTGATGAAGGGTTGATTTTGTTCATCGTTTTTTATACGCAAGCCTGTCGTTGGTCGCGTTGTCTGGGGTGCAACCTGCCGTCAAAAGTATCTCAGGATCATGTCCCCTACAAGTCACTCATGACTCAGATCGATCACATCTTTGTCGATCCCGAGGTCCGTTCACGGGCATCTTTGATTCGCAAAGTGATTATAAGCAATAACGGGTCGGTGCTCGATGAAGATACCTTTTCCTCCACAGCACTGATGTATCTCATTGCCCAGCTGAATCTCAATTTTCCCAACCTGTCGGTTCTGTCCATGGAATCGCGTCCGGAATACGTTGATCTGGCGGAGCTGGAGTTCATCTCCAGAGCCCTGGCCGAAGGCGACACGCCGACACGGCTTGAAATCGCCATTGGATTTGAAGCCTTCGACAATCGCATCCGCAATGAGGTGTTTGACAAAGGCCTGAGTCTGGAAGCCTTCGAAGGACTCGTACTCAAAATGGCGCCTTACGGCTATCATTTGAAGTGCTACTTCATGCAAAAACCGGTACCTGGCATGAGCGATGTCGAAGCTGTGGCCGACATTCAAAATGCCATCGATTACCTGAACCGGATCGCCGACAAGCACGATATCCATATTAACATGCATCTTAACCCTACTTATGTGGCTACGGGAACGGCGTTAGAAACCGCTTTTCGGAAGGGAAGGTACACTCCGCCTTTTCTGGAAGACGTGGCTGAGGCCGCCCACCACGCAAGAGCAAAATCGGTTTCCATCTTCATCGGCCTTTCCGACGAGGGTCTGGCTGTTGAGGGAGGATCGTTTTTATTGGAAGACAACCAAGCACTGGTGGATAAACTCGAGCGCTTCAACCGTTCCCATGATTTCAACATCCTTGATGAAATCTGCAAAACCCGTTGAAAATACGACACCCCTCGGAGAGGCCGTCCTTTCGTCACGAGGGAAGGTTGTGCAGGTATGACGTATGGACGCTAATATACACGAGTAACTTATAAAACAATAGACGTCCCCTAAATTCCTCGTCCCCTAAATTCCTTGGCATCGAAATGGGCGTTGTCGTCACCCATCCACCTGTTTCGTTGACTGATGTAAACCGCCACATGAAAGGCGGGGATAAAGGAACCGGCTTGGAGGGCAAACTTCCGGTTGAAAAAGCGGTTTCTGTATTTCCGGCGGAATTCCCTTGTCTTGCTGAACGCGACGTCGCTTTTTCTGGATTTGATCGCCCAGAACAGGAAGATCAGCGCACTGAGCAGCGGGCGCGCCAGGACCAACGCAGCGAGAATGTATAGCGACACCAGGACCATGGTCATCAACAGGTAAAGAAGACCCCACAGGAAGTGCATCATTTCATCTCCGAAGGAAAACAGACAAAGGATCAAGGCATGAACGTCGGGTCCACACCGGGTATCGATATTTCGTAAATAATAGACTGTAATTTTAACAAATTATGCGGGAGCGCCCAAGAATTCAGACGAATGCCTCAGGTAACCAGCGATGCCCGCGGCGCCGCATCGATGTCTCCAGTACACCGGGAATGGGCACCCGGGTGGTCGTCAGGCTACCGCTGACCAATAATTAACGCATCTGTAACCAATTCTACACATCCATTCTCGGCATTCGGCCCCCCATTAAACAAAAGCGGACAGACCCTGCCTTTATTTGACTATATTTAAAATAAGATTATGTTTCAAGTTAGCTCTCAACCCAATTACTCATAGAGAATTGAATGACACTAGGAAACCATCATGATTGGCGAACAGCCCGTTTCAACGAAATGAAGGTGTGGTCCTTCTTGAATTTTGGGAAAAAGGTGGGAAAGGAGAAAAAACATGGAAAATAATACCTACAATGGGAACCACCATGCCGATGATGGACCCGTGGTTATATGCGATGGAACGGTACCTGTTTACGCAACGATAGACGTAAACTGTAAAGGTGGTAAGACATTTACCATTTCTACCGGAACAAAGGGTGGCACCTGTGAAGTCATCACGAAAGGCGACAGCGTCACAAATGGTTTCTGCGGAGACGCAGACGCTAAACCCAAACCGGCCTCAGCCACTGTGAACTGCCACGTTAACGGTGGTGAAGGTGCTTGTGGTAAAGTGGAGGGTTCAGGTTCTTGCAGAGTAACGCAGTGAACAGACAGCTCGGTAAGCAATACGCGGAAGTTAGAACATCGCTCTTAAACCTATAAATGATTTTTTCCTGATTCTCTAACAAATCTGTAAATTTGAAGAACATCCTCTAATTTATTGACGGGGTGTTTTCAAGATAGGTTCCCATGCACGCGTGGGAAGATAGAAGGGCAGCGGACCGCCCATCAAAAAGACCTTTAAAATGTCTACCTATTCCATGTCAAATTCTTTGAAATCAAACCAGTACCCGGTTTTACCCAGGTAATCCAGCTCGAACTGAACCGCATCGATGTGATTGTTTTCAATTTCCAGAAACCGCTTGAACATGGCTTGGCCTTCGGCAGACAGCTCATTCGCCATTCTCTGGTAAAACTCACTGGTTTCGATTTCTGCTTTCAGTGCCTTGCTTAACATCTGCTGCTTGATGCCATGGAAATCTTTTACCGCCAGAGATTTGACCTGGTCCGCTTGCTGCTTGATAATTTTCTGGGAAGGAATTGCAGAATCAAGTCGTTCAACCGTGATCGTACCGGTCTCTTGTAACTGCTCCAGCTTGGAATTGAGGTAGTCGACATGATGCTGCTCGTCATCACTTAGCGTCTTGAAAATTCGTTTGCCGACCTCGTCATCTACGGCATCCGCCGCTTCAGAGTAAATATCACGAATCTTGATTTCAAACTCAATGGCCGTCTTGATTGCTTCTTCGATGGTCATGTTGCCCCCCATTTTTAACTCCACCCGTTTTCCCGGTGACATTGTCTTCTGTATGACTTTCAATTTTATAAACGGACCTATAAACAAATCTAAAGATGACGTTATCGGCCATTCTGCCACCCCCCACCGCGCCTCCCCCATCAAGGGGGAGGACGATATGGTCTCCCTCCCCTGGCGGCCCGTGGTGAGCGGAGCCGAACTAGAGGGAGCCAGGGGTAGGGGGTAAGATTGGCGCATTCCTTATTTTGGCTTGTAGACCCTTAAAATAATTATTTGCGCTACAATAATCAACTTGTATTCTGTGGTGCCGGCCTTGCATACGTTACTAGAGTGTATAAGTTTTCTGCATTAAACTCCTTTAAACCCAGAATCACATTAAACCAACATATATGGAGGCAGCCAAATGTTTACCATAATGGGAGCTACCGGCAACATCGGCAGCAAACTGGCAGATCGATTGTTGACGAAAGAAAAACCTGTAAGAGTAATCGGGCGCTCGACAGACAGATTGCAAACGTTTGTGGACAGGGGCGCCGTAGCCGCTGTGGGCGATGCAGGCAATTCTGATTTTCTGGCGGATGCATTCACCGGCTCTGCGGTGGTCTTCGCCATGATTCCACCGGACTACGCCGCGCCGGACTTTCGGAAATATCAAAACGATATCGGTGGGGGCATTGCAGCGGCCATTGAAAAATCGGGTGTAACCCATGTTGTCAGCCTGAGCAGTCTCGGTGCGCACCTGCCCGACAAAACCGGACCCATTAAAGGATTATACGACCAGGAGCAGCGTCTGAATCAGCTCGACGCCGTCCACATCCTGCATCTGCGCCCCACGTTTTTTATGGAAAACACGCTGATGAACATCGATATGATCAAAAACATGGGAATCAACGGTGGACACATCCGAGGTGACGTGCCCTTTGCCATGGTTGCCACCCAAGATATCGCCCAGGTGGCCTCAGAGCGGATGCTCGAGAGGGATTTTTCCGGAAAGACCGTCCGGGAGCTGCTTGGCCCCCGGGACATCTCCATGGACGAGGTTACCCGGATCATCGGAGCCAAAATCGGCAAGCCGGACCTATCCTATGTGCACTTTTCCCGGGAAGATTACATCAACGGCCTGTCGCAGGCCGGTTTGTCGGAAGACATGGCACATCAACTGGCGGAGCTGGATGCTGCTATTAATGACCGACTCTTAGCCAGTGTCCAGCCGCGCACGGAAGACAATTGAACACCGACGGATTTCGAGGAATTTGCCGGGTTCTTTGCCCAGGTCTTCAAGGCGTGATCATTCTCCACGGGATGTCGACGCCTCGACGCGGTCGATTCCCAAGTTTATACCAATTGCCAAAAGTATGTTCCGTTTCCGTAAGGCATCAGGCCGGTACAGTGACCGGCCCTACGTTTCGTAGGATTTCTTGTTATGCTAGGGCGGGCCACCGCGCCCGCCGGCAAATCCAGCAATACGTGCACAAGGTTTGGATCGGAACGGAATTCCGGCAATCGCTATTCTGTCAGGGAATGAGGACAATTTTAGCCGCTGCCGTACGTCCCTCATCCAGATCCCGAAAGGCTTGCGCCCCCTCCGACAGCGGCCGGGTTTCCACCCAGCTCAGATCGCCGAGGACCCCTGTTGCAATGGCGTGTGCGGCGGCCCGCATATCTGCCGGGGTATAGCAATAGACGCCCAACAGGGTAATTTCAAAAAGGGTGAGTTTGCGGATATCCAGTTCGCCGGCCGAGTCCATCAGGCCGATATGTACGAAAATCCCTCCGGGCTTGACGACGGCCATGGCCGTTTTTCGGGTAACCCCGCCGCCCACGGCATCGATGACCAAATCGAAACTGTCAGCAGCCAACGCCGGATCGTTTAGCGGATCGTGAACCCGGCAGCCCACATGCTTGGCCACGGAGCGGCGGCGCTCGCCGTGGGTTTCAGCCACTATTAGATCATGGCAACCGTACATGTTGAGCAACAGGGCCGCCAGCAACCCGACAGCACCGCCGCCAATGACCAGTGTGTTGAGTTCGGCAAGGGGACGGGATGATCTCATCCGGGCCAAATTCAATGCATGCAGGGCCGTGGCGGCCGGCTCGGTCAAAGAGGCCTCGACAAAGTCCATATCTGCCGGAATTTCGATCACGTTGCGTGGGGTGATGGTGACATAGTCGGCCATGGCGCCGGCCAGGCGCATGCCGATCAGTTCACGCTCGGCGCATAAGTGCGAATATCCCTGATCGCAAAAAACACAGCGGCCACAGGTCATTAACGGATTGATAACCACCGGTTTACCTTCGCGGGGTCCTGACATCACCGTGCCGGCCACTTCATGACCCAGGATAAGAGGCGGCACACGGCGCTCATCCTTGCCGTGATAGGCGTGCATGTCCGATCCGCAAATGCCCGAGGCGGCCACTTTTACCAGCACGTCGCCTTCTCCCGGTACTGGATCGGGCTCATCCCGGTAGACCGTTTCATTTGTCGCGGTGTAGACCAATGCTTTCATGATGTTCCAATCTTCTTTCGATGTTTTTACTTTTCGCCCTCCCTGTCCTGAGCTCGGTCGAAGGGTCAGCGAAAAGTAAAAAAGACTATGATCTCAGCGCCCTCTGCGGCTCTGCGGTAAATCTTTGTCGCTAAACGAGTCGGAACGGAATTCTGAGAATCGGTATAAAACGACAGAATTCCAAGATTCGCAATTATTTTGCCGACCAGCCGCCGTCCAGGAATATGGTCTGACCGGTAATGTAATCCGATGCCCTGGAAGCCAGAAAAATCGTCAACCCGCGCAGATCGTCCATTTCTCCGTTGCGGCCGATGATGGTCTGGCGGGCCAGGGCGTTGATCACGTTCTCGTCCTTATACAGCGGGCCGGTCAGTCCGGTTTTGAAAAAGCCTGGGCCGATGGCATTGCAGGTGATGCCGCTCATATTTCCGGACCAGGCCTCTGCCATGGCACGGGTCAACTGCATCACCCCTCCCTTTGATGCACCGTAAGGTGCGCTGTTGGGGAAGGCGCGCATGGATTGCAGCGAAGCGATGTTGATGATCTTTCCCCATCCGTTTTCCTGCATGGCCGGTATCAGCAGACGAGCCAGGAAAAAGGGCGCCGTCAAATTGATGGCGATGGTCTTATTCCAGGTGGCTTCACTGACCTTATCCCAGGATTCACGTATATTCACCCCGGCAGCGTTGACAAGGATGTCCGGCGACCCAAAGAAGGACGACGCCTGCTTCACCGTGCCGGCCAGGGCATCCATGTTGCTCACATCACAGGTCACATAGGCGGCTTTCCCGCCGGTACGCTCCACTTCTGCGACGGCTTCCTGCAGCGCGTTTTCTTCCGATTCAAGTGCGGCATGAACGACGGCAGCGCCGGCAGAGGCCAGGGTCGAGGCCATGGCGCGACCGATACCCGAACTGCCCCCTGTCACCAGGGCGACCCGGCCGTTCAGTGCAAAAAGATCGTCTATGACGCTCATCCTGTTTCTCCCAAATCGAATGTCTCATCCGGAAAATACTTGGCCAGACGCACATCGGATGTCCGCGCATGGGCCTCCATTCCTTCCAGACGGGAAATGCGCGCCGAAACGCACCCGATCTGTCGATTCGCTTCCCGCGTCAATCGCTGGTAAGTGACTGTTTTGATGAACTTGCCGGCGCTCAATCCGCCGGAATAACGCCCCGCTTTCTTGGTGGGCAGGATATGATTGGGGCCGGATGTCTTGTCGCCGTATGCCACCGTCGATTCTTCGCCTAAAAAGAGCGACCCGTAATTGGTCAGTGTATCCAGCCACCAGTCCAGATCGGCGGCTTGAATCTCCAAATGCTCCGATGCATATTCGTCACTCACCTGGACGGCTTCTTCTCTGTCGGAAACCAGGATGACTTCCCCGTAATCGCGCCAGGATGCCTCGGCCACCTCCGGTTCCGGCAATGCAGCAATCACCTCAGGAACCTTCTTCATTACCTCGTCGGCCAGTTTCTGTGATATGGAAATCAACACGGCCGGGGAGTCATAACCATGCTCGGCCTGTCCCACCAGATCGGCGGCGACGATATCCGGATCTGCGGTCTCGTCCGCAATGACCAGGATTTCCGATGGACCTGCAAACACATCGATGCCGACTTCTCCGTAAAGAATCCGCTTGGCCTCTGCGACATATTTATTGCCGGGCCCCACCAGGATGTCTGCGGGCTTCCCCGTAAACAGTCCATAGGCCATCGCGGCAATGGCCTGCACCCCTCCCAACGTCAGGATCACATCCGGTTTGCACACCGACATGGCATAGAGAATGGACGGATGGATGCCGCCGCCATGGTGGGACGGGGAACAGGCGACCACATAAGGCACACCGGAAGCCTTGGCCGTGGCAATGCTCATGAGGGCGGATGCCGCATGGGCAAAACGCCCTCCCGGCACATAACACCCGGCGACATTTACCGGGATCAATTTCTGGCCGGCCACAACGCCGGGATGCAATTCCGTTTCAAATTCCAGCATGCTTTCGCGTTGTTTCTCGGCAAAATTATAGACCTGCTCATAGGCAAACTGGATATCGTCTTTGGTGCGCTGGTCCAGGCTGGCCGCCGCCTTTTCGATATCGTCCGGGGTGATGATGAAATCCCCGGTCCAGTTGTCCAGTTTCTCGGCATACTTTTTTACGGCCGCTTCACCGTTTTCCTTGATATCGTTCAACATGCCAACGACGATCTCACGGGTCTGGGTTTCATCGGTTTGTGCGGTTTTAGCTGCCTTTTTCAGGTACTCGATACTCATTGTTTTGCTCCTGTTCTAAATATTTGATGATGGGTATAACGTCCTCCCAAAGGAAGGTACGTGCTGAGAGAAGGTATTTCCATCATGTGGATGGATGCCTGCCGTCGTCATGAATGGACCCGAGTTGATTCGCAGCGGTCGCCCGAGGTCGGCGCCGAACTCCCGGTGGGCGGTCTCATCTTTCAGGGACGTAGTAGTTAACCGTGGTATCCGCTGCTTCCTTGAACTTGTCGAATTGAGCCAATGACCCGGCCAGCTGCTTTTTTACATCGTCCCAGACGGCGAGCTGTGCGCCGATTTTCTGCCGCCACTGCGCCTTTTCATCCGGACTCAGCCGGTGCAGCTTGATGCCGGCCGCGGTCATTTGCATCTCGGCATGGGCGCGCGCCGCCGGCACCTTGGCGTGATTCTGGCGCATGGTCATTTCGCTGGCAAAATCGATCGATGCCCGCAACGGTTGCGGCAGCCGGTTGAACCATTCCAGATTGCAGAAGTAAATCTGGGCATCCTGAACGATGTCGGCAAAGGTAATTTGAGACAGCAGATGCTTGAATCCGAACACATAAAGCGCCCCCAGGGCCGGGTCCAGGGCATCCACATGCCCCGTCCGAATCGCCACCGCCGCATTTACCCACTCCACAAGGATGGGGTTGGCATGCAACAGATGGTAGGTGCGCTGAAGCATTTTCGAATTGGGAATCCGGAATTTGATGCCGCGCATCTGATCGGGCGTCGTAATTTTTTCTTTCACCCCTTTGCCCATGGCCAGGGTACGCGGATCGATGCACGGATACCACAGCGGTTTAAATCCCCTGGCCTCGATCTTGGGATGGATTTCGTTTTTCCAGGTGTCGGACGTCACCAGGTTGACAAACGTTTGATTCTCACTGCACCAGTAGGGAATATTGATCAGGTCGACTTCGGGCACAAATGGTGCAAAGTTGGAAATGGAACACTGCCCGGCCTGGACCGTCGCTTTCTGCACCTTTCGCGCCAGTGCTCCGCTGGCCCCCACCTTCCCTGAGTGCGCCAGCTGCACATAAATTTTGCCGAGGCTCGCATTTTGAATATTCTCCTTAAAATCAAGCTGCATGATCGGGTAGCTTCGTGACACACCCGGGGCGTAGGCCGTGCCCAAAATCATGTGATGTTCAGCTGCCGCTTTGCGTTCTGTCTCCTTGCGGGCCACCTGGGAAGCGATTTCGTCCGATCCCAGGGCGTTTTTGGACAGCGCAACCATGGCGGCAGTGATGCCACACCCGGCGCTCAATTTTAAGAAACGTCGGCGCTCGGATGATGTCAGCCCTTTATTTTTAGTGTCTTTTTGCATAATCCCAAATCCGTTAAACGGTTGTGGTGGCAAGGTGCCTGTTCACGGTCGAATCGGTTTTTGCTTCAACCACATCAATTGATCAACCAGAGTGAAATCGCCGGGACATAGCCGATCAGCAGCGCGATGATGAGCATGGTAAAAACGAACGGAAAAACGTATCTGGAAATGGAGATAATCGGTGTCTGGGTAACGCCTGAAACCACGAACAGGTTGAGGCCGAGCGGTGGTGTGATGAATCCAATGCCAAGAGCGGTGACCATGAAAATACAAAAATGAATTTCGTTCATACCGATTTCCTGGGCCAGCGGGAGCAACAGGGGCGCCAGGATGACGATATTCGGCGTTGTTTCCATCACGCAGCCGGCAATCATCAAGATGGCGACCATGATAAGAATAATCAGATACGGATTGCTCGTCAGGGACGTCATGGAGCTCACGAACGCCTGCGGCACCTGCAGGCTGGCCAGGGTTTGGGCCAGGGGCAGGCTCATGGCGATAATCGGCACGATCACACCGCTCACCTTTGCGGAGGTCTCCAGAATCTTGGGGATATCTCCGAGTTTCAGCGTCCGCTGGAAAAATCCGATAATGATCGCACTGAGGGCCGCCACGGCCGCGCTTTCCGTGGGGGTGAAGATGCCCGAGTAGATGCCGCCCAAAATGATGACGGGGATCATCAGGGCAAAGCGCCCCGAGTATACGGTTTTCAGCCAGTACTTGAAGTTGAATCCCGCGGTGCTGTTTTCGTAACCTCTCACACGATTGACCACGGCATTGGCCACCATGATCGACATCAAAATCAGCACGCCGGGAATGGCGGCGGCCAGAAACAGGGTGGAGGCACTGATGCCCAGCACCAGTCCGATGATGATGTACGAAATCGATGGCGGGATTAAAATCCCGGTGCACGCGCCTGATGCCACCAGGGCGCAGGCATAGGCCTTGGGATAGCCTTTCGCCTCCAACCGGTCGATGGTGATTCTGCCGATCGCCGCGGCATCGGCGGCATCGGAGCCACTGATACAGGCAAAAAAACCGCAGCCCAGTACGGTGGACGTTCCCAATCCGGATCGAACGGCGCCCAGGGTGGCTTCGGCCACGTCCAGCAGCTTACCGGACAGACCGGTGCGTACGAGAATGTCGCCGGTAAGGATGAACAACGGTACCGCAATCAAGGCAAATGAATCGATACCGTCGAAGAGCGCCTCGCCCAACAGTGTCGGGGGAAGGACATCCGTGAGTAACAGCATGGCAAACGAACCGATTCCAATGACGACCCAAATTCGGACGGCCAGCAAAATCAAGACGACCATCAACAGCAAGGGAAGATAGAATCCCCAACCGAGAACGACTTCTTCTTGTTGCATTAAATACTGTTGAAGCATTTGTCGACTCCTAATCGAAAAGTTTTTTACCCTCGTATATCGGCCGTCCGGCCCTGAGGTCGGACACATCCCGGATGATGGACTGCACCAGCCGGACCAGCATCATGGCGAACCCGAGCGGCACGGCCGCCAAAAACCAGGCCAGACTGATGCGCAGGCCATGGTCACCGACCCGAATTTGATGGAGACCAGAACACTCTCAAGGGACCACCAGAAGGCGAGAACAGCCAGCACAATGGTCACCAGATCGCCAAAGATCATGATCATGGCCCTGCCTCGGTTGCCGACGAGCGGCAGGATCAAGTCGATACGGATGTGGGCACGCTCCTTGATTGCCGCGGATGCGCCAATCCATGAAACATAGATAAAGGCGTAGCGCGCGACCTCCTCCGCCCAGATCGAGGAGTAACTCAGTACAAACCGTCGGAACACTTCCATGAAGATGGTGATTACGATCATGGCGTACAGGGGCAGCAGTAAATACCGCTCGCCGTTGTCATCGATTTTGTGGAGGATATTGCGAAATGTCATGCGTCACATCCTTTTTTCCTGCAATTTCCGGTGGTGAAACCGGCGGCGCCCTGATCGGTATCGGCGCCGCCGGGAGTCAACAGCTATGCCTCGACGTCATGCACGTACCATCGGCCCATTGTATTTGCCGCATCGAGAAACGCATCGAATTTACTTAAAGATCCGGCCAGTTCCTTTTTAAAGCTGTCCCATGCGGGCAACTGGGCGCCGGCCTTTTCCACCCACTGTTTCTTTTCACTGGCGGTGGGCACATAAAATTGCACGCCGGCTGCAGCCAGTTCCGCCATGGCAAACGCGCGTGCCGCCGGAACTTTGGCTAAATTCTGCTGCATGGTGATTTCACTGGCGAAATCGATGCCGTCCTGATGTTTCTGCGGCAAGCTTTTAAACCACTTGAGATTGCACGAATACACCTGGCTGTCGGGCACGGCGCCGTTGAAGGTCACCCAGTCCAGCACATCCTTGAAACCGAACACGTAGAGGGCTTCAACGGATGGATCCAGGGCATCGGCCACACCCTGCTTGATGGCGGAAGAAGTCTCGCCCCAGGCCACGGGGGTCGGGTTGGCGCCCAGCAACTGATAGAACTGCGCCAGGATCTTGGATCCGGGTACGCGAAACTTGATCCCCTTCATCTGGTCCGGCGTCTTGATCGGGCCGGCGACCCCCTTGCGGGTGGCGACCACGCGCGGGTCGATGACGACATACCACAGCACCTTGAACCCTTTTTGGGCCACCTTGGCATGAACTTCTCGGCGCCAGGTGTCGGAGTTGACCAGATTGACAAATTTCTGATTTTCACCGCACCAGTAGGGGATATTGATCAAGTCCACCACGGGGGCAAACGGGGCGAAGTTGGAGATGGAATGCTGGGCGGCCTGTATCGTACCGCTTTGAACTTTTTGGGCCAGTGCCGAACCGGCACCCAGTTGGCCGCCCGGCGCCAGCTTGACATACACCTCTCCATTGGTGCAGTTTTGAATGTTTTCTTTCATATCCAGTTGCATAATGGGATAGCTGCGCGATGCCCCGAGGATATAGGCGGTGGCGATATTCATCGTGTATTTGGCTCTCTTTCGGCGCCTCTTTTCTTCCTTGGCGACCTGAGCGCTGGCCTCTTTGGAACCCAATACGCCACTGAACAGCGCTACCGTGGCAGCCGTAAATCCAACTTTGGCCGTCAATTCCATAAAGCGCCGCCGTTCTACCATTTTCGGACCGGATTCTTTCTGTTCGTCATGTGCCATTTTTTCATCTCCTCTCGTCTGAATTGAAGATTATTTTTCAGCCGCTTCGTCCTTTAAAGCCGCTGCGATCAATAAGATGGAAGCCAGGGATAGCAGGAGAAACTCGGGAACATTTCCCAAGTGTGGTAGATTCAGGCCGTATGAGATATTCGCTTTACCAACAAGCACGTTGATAAAGTATATGGCAAAAGAACCCAAACAGGCCATCAGCGCGCCTCTTCCCTTCTCGCTGTTTGTCTTGTTGTCTTGTGGTGCCACCATGGCATTTTACCTCCGCGTTAAGCGTATCGATTTAGCGATCCCTCACAGACTTTCTTGATACGGCGTTACCGTTCTTCTCCTGCCCTACAGAGATCTTCATATCCTGTTATTCTCAGGATCCATTCCGGACCCGGCGCCACTGCCGGTGACCCGGACCGGAAGGGGTCTTTACTTTTTAAGGTGCCGTTGCGGTTCACTGATTTAAGCGCTCTCGTAAAGCTTGGTCAGGACGTACTCTTCATGCCCGAGAACTTCCTGTGCCGTCAACCGGCCGTTGCAGGTGCGGATCAGCATATCCATCAGTTTGTCGCCGGATTCATCCAGGGTCATTTCACCCCGTAAAATGGCGGAGCAATCGTAGTCGATGTGCTCGGACATATCGCCGGCGGTGCGCGGATTGGCCGTCAGTTTGATGACCGGCTCGATGGGGTTGCCGATAATGTTGCCCTGGCCGGTGGGAAAGAAATGGGCCACAAAGCCGGCGGCTGCCCACAGCGTAACCGCTTCGGCGGCGGCGCTGGAAGAGTCCATGTACCACAATCCCGGCCCGGAGGGCGTCACCGCCTTGTCCAGGGCACCGACATAGCGACACGATCTGCCGATTTTCTGAATATTGCCCATCGCTTTTTCTTCGATGGTGGTCAGCCCGCCGGCGATGTTGCCTTTCGTGGGCTGGCTTCCACTCAAATCATCGGTTTTGTTGCGGTCGATCATCTCCGCATAACGGTCAAACAGCGCCATGAACTGCTCGGCGGCCTCGGGTGTAGCCGCCCTTTCCTTGACGAGCATTTCACCGCCGGTGATTTCACTGGTTTCACCGAAGCTGCAGGTGGCGCCCATGGCCACCAGTTTGTCAAAGGCATTGCCCACCGTGGGGTTGGATGCCAGACCGGAAGTGGTGTCCGACTCGCCGCATTTGGTGGACACCCAGATCTCGCTCAGGTCGCACTCTTCGCGTTTGAGCTCGCTGGCCCAATGCATGTATTCTTTGGCTTTCCAACTGGCCATCTCCACAGTTTTGATTTCACCATGACGTTCTATGGAAAAACCGGTGACAGGCTTTCCGGTCTCGGCAATGCCGTCCACAATGATATTGGTCCATTCGGGCTCAATCCCGATGACCACAACAGCAGCCACGTTGGGATTGGCTCCGGTGCCGATGAGGGTACGGAAAAACAGCTGCAGATCCTCGCCAAACTGAAGGCGGCCGTAAGCATGGGGCAGCGCTTTGCATCCTTTGATATTAAACGCGACTTTTTCACTGGCGGAGTTGCTCAAATCATCCAGCGGCAGGATTATGACGTGGTTGCGGATGCCGACGCGTCCGTTTTCACGACGATAGGCCATCACTTTGGGGTTGCTCATGATTACCACCTCCTGGTTTTTAAATTTTGCGTGTGTACGTGTTCGCCGGCCTTGATATCGGCCACAACCCGTCCGATATCCGCCCCGTATTTAATGACCGAAGTATCTGCGGCAATATCTGTGAGAGCGATTTTATGTCCCAGCGGGATATTTTGCAGCGGTTTCATCTCCAAACTCTCCTGGCTGTCCATGTACAGCCCCTGTGCCGCTTCGCCGGCTTTGATATCGACGGTGGCAACGCCAACATTATCGGCCTTTTCATGAACTAAAAATTGGATCATGCCCGACCTCCTAAATTGAAGTAAATGGGTTCCATGATAGCATTGAAATCGTCATGGGGGTTCAAAAAGAAAAATCGTTAGGGGGTTCAAGACAAAACTTACATCTGTGCAGGGAGGCGTCACTTGCTCACTAAGGTATTTTTTAACAAGAGCAAAAAATGAGCCAATACGTATAATTTTTAATTTAGTGTGTGATTGTAATGTGTTATGAGAGCCATCAACCCCAAGCTGCGCATTGGCTGCTGCCCAATAGTGAGCTTTTCGCCCAATATTGGGCAATCATCCGCATGGTTTGTATAGTAATATAGATTTCAGTTAGTTAGACAACAATAATAAGATAGTACGCTTTGATTCCAGACGGATGATTGACGCAGTCGCCCATGCCGCCTCTATTGCATGCGCTTCCCCGCACGGCGCCCAATATTGGGCTTGACAAAACAATGTGGCTCCCATAGTCACTATAATATCCTGTACTCATTGGAGATCTTTGTTAAGGATATGTGAACGAAGAAAATGAATCGGATAGTAAGAGTGGGGCAGGTGGCATGCACTGGGACACGGCAACCCGATATAAGTTACTCCTCCGGATCAACAACGACATCGTCTCTGCGTCTACACGGCGTGAGGTGTTTTCTGCCCTGGCTCAATCGTTGGAAGACACTTTTCGTTTCGATCGATTAAGCATAAACCTTTTTGATGAAGAGACCAATTCCCTCAGTTATTTTGCCGCAGCAGAGGGCATTTCTCCCACAGAGATCAGCGAAGACGCCAGGCCTTTAGCCAAAGGTGCCATCGCCAGTGCGGTCATACGTTCTCGCGAACCGTTTATCCTTTCTGATCTTTCCACCCATACGTATTGGCCATCGGTAAATGCGATGAAAGACGCAGGCTTGAATGCCACAATGGCCTTTCCGCTGATCGTTCGAGATAAGGTCAAGGGAACCCTCCATTTAAGCTATGCCAAAGCACCCGAGCACTTAGAAGAGATGATCGAGTTTTTATCGGAGGTCTCCACACGCATCGCCATCGCAGTCGACCACATGATGTCCCACACACGGCTAAAACATATCAATGCACAGTTACGGAGGCAAAAAGAGTTTTTAACTTCTCAGAATAGACTTAGCGAAGGTTTTGACGAGTTCATTTATGAAAGCCAAGTTTTGGCTGACGTGGTCCGTCAAGCCAAGATTGTGGCCAACTCGGACGTATCCGTCTCTATCATTGGCGAAACCGGAACCGGCAAAGATATGATCGCCCAGTTTATTCATCAGATGTCAAACCGCAAAGACGCGCTTTTCGTCAAAGTGAACTGCCCAGCCTTGAACAGCGCTCTTTTTGAGAGCGAACTCTTCGGACATGCCAAAGGCTCCTTTACAGGAGCACAAAGGAACCGGGTGGGCCGATTCGAGATGGCGGACAACGGCACTATTTTTCTGGACGAAATCGGGGAATTGGATATTGGCCTCCAGTCAAAACTGCTTCAAGTCCTTCAGGACAGGACGATTGAAAGGGTGGGTGAGAGTTCTCCGAAAACGATAGATTTCCGCCTGCTATCGGCTACCAACAAAGACCTTGAACAAGCGATGCAAAACAATTCCTTTCGCTCAGATCTTTATTATCGCCTGAACACGGTAACCATTAAGGTGCCCCCACTGAGGGAGCACCCGGAGGATATACCGGTCTTGATAGAGAAATTGGCGGCCAAACAATCGGCGGAGAGGAACCTGCCGCCACCCTTATTTTCAAAATCCTGCCGGAAAATCATGTTACAATACCCGTGGCCAGGCAATGTGCGGGAACTTAAAAATGTTGTAAAACGATTAATCATTCTGCGGCCTGGAGAAACAATAACGGGTAATGAAATAGATACTCAGCTCAGTGGCGTATGCACTTCCACGCGCCGGAAGCATATGACATTGAAAGAACTGGAACGTCGGCACATCATCCGCACCCTCAAGGAAACAGGGGGTGTCGTGGGCGGACCCAGCGGAGCCGCAGCTCTTTTGGGCGTTCCTCGTCAAACCCTGCAATATCGACTGCGGAAGTATGGAATTTCGGTCAACAAATTGAAAACGCAGTAGAATTGAGTTGGCGGAAACGAAGGATGTCGATATGTTATTATATTAGGTTCTTCCGGATCTTCTCTGCCGCGCCGTAGCCTTCCGGGGTGAGAAATGCGCCGGTTTGAAGACTGTTCCTATCGACCAGACCGGTTTCGAACAACGATTTGATTGCTTGCAGCGTCTCGCTGGGGGCCTGGCCCAGAGCGGCGACAATGTCACTGACATCCATGATTCCCGGTGGTCCGTTGTAGTCCCATTCTTTGGCCAGGATCATGAGCACCTGTTGCTCTTCCTGTGTCGGCTTCAAACGTGTTCTTCCCGGCTGACGATAGAGTTTTTGTCAGAATTCCGGTACGATTAGAGGATTGGTTGACTCTATGCACTCGGCAGAATCATCGGTACCGGGGTCGGGATCGGTATCGACTTCGAAGATGGCCGTCCTGACTCAATTCCGATTCCGACCCCGACGCCGAACACCTTCAGATGCGGTGGTGTGAATTCAGAATAGAATTTTGGCAAGGGCCAGAGATTCATGCAATTTCAGGCTTGGAAAGCGCTCGGACCACTTCCCTGCAAAAATTTGGAATATCTGCCACCACGCGCCCCCACACCAGGTTGTCTTCCCGGAAGGCGGATTCGTCAACCCATACGGCACCGGCGTTTTCCATGTCGTCCCGGATGCCGGTGCTGCCGGTAACCCGTTTGCCACGGCAAATACCGGCGCTGGCAGCCACCCAGCCGGCGTGGCAGATGAACCCCAGAATTTTTTTCTGCGCATGCATGTCTTGCACCAATTGCAGCACATGCCGGTCTCTTCGAAGCTTGTCCGGGGCCCAGCCGCCGGGGACCAGCAGGCCGTCGAGCTGGCCGGCGCTTACCTGCCCGGCCGCAACCTCGCTTTCCACGGTCAGCCCGCCGCTTTTGCTGGTATAGCGCTCACCGGCCCGGGAACCTATCACCCGGACGTTCGCACGTTCCTCCTGAACACGCATCAGCGGCACCCAGAATTCGAGGTCCTCGTAACCGGGTCCGACCAGAATACCGACTGTTTTCCCTTCCAATCTCATACACATCCTCCACACCTGGATCTTCAATCTCTGTAAAATTGCGGCAACCGTTTCTTGGAACAGCCCGGGCACAGGGAGTGCTTGATGTGACTTTCGGAATAGTCCTCCACATACTGCCCCAGGGGAACCCATTCGTTCTGTTTGTCGTAAATCCGGTGGCAATGAATGCAGATCGCTTCCAGATTCCCAATTGTGCTGAGAAGGACATTGGTTGTGGCTCTGAGCCGCCAGCTCATCTCTTTCAGCATATCGATCGCCAAATCCGGGTTTTTCCGGATCGTTTCCAGGAGATTCCACCTGTCGATGGTCAGGGCCTCTGTCGTCGCCATGGCCACTACGCTTGCCGATCGCTCCAGTTCGTCGATCAATGCCAATTCGCCAAAGTAGTCAAATTGTCCGAACACGTGGAGCAGTTTTTCGTTTTTTCGGCCCAGACCTTTTATCACCTGCACTTTTCCTTCAACCACAATAAACAGCCGGTCATCCTTGCTGTGTTCCTCAATGATGACGTGTCCCCGTTTAAAGCGGTGAAGCTTGGTCTTCTTGGCGATTTCTTCGACATCTTCTGTTGATAAACGGGCAAACAGGGGAACTTTTTGAAGTAACGAGATCACATCCATTGACCGACTCCTTTAAAAGCTCTGTATCTGACGGTATCCTATTAACTTGAGTTCTTCTCCCAATGGGTGGGAGAAGTGGGGCCAAGGTTTACCCGTACGACTGAGGCGCATAAACCTGTGGCGGCGCCGGAGGCGATCAGGGTTTACCTGCCTCTGGCATGGATTCGAGGGGTCCAGGGGTCAAGTGTTTGTTCTCAAATAACTTAAATTGCTTATTCCGTGGCGAGATTGTCTGCGTTCTTTTTGTGAAAACTACAACCAATCGTGTGCTAATTTACTAAGCTAAAACCGATTCCCGGATAATCAATTCCACATGTGGAGCATGGGACGGGTGCTGACGTTAAACTTCGAATTTTACCCGGCGAATCCATTTTGTTCAAACCGGCCTAAATAAATATTTAAAATATACTTGACATATAATTTTTAAATATGTCAAGTATATTTTGTTTAAATCCATTGCGGGACATATTGAACCGATGAACGCTGAAACAAGACATTCAGAAACCAGACTGCCCCTTGGCGTGGCCGCCTATGAAAAGATCTATCAAAAAATCGTGAGCCTCGATTTTGAACCGGGCCAGCGTCTTGAAGAGAAGCAGCTCATTGAACAGTTGGGAATGGGGCGCACGCCGATCCGGGAAGCCCTTTTGCGTCTTGTTGGGAATAACATGGTCGAGTCACAGCCGGGCAGGGGATATATCGTTCGGCCCATTACGCTTCAAAATATCAAAGCCGCATTTGAAATGATGAAAATCCTGGAAACCGGTGTAGTAAGCCTTGCCGTTCGACAGAATGTCACCCCCTTATTGAGCAAGATGGAAAAAGCGAGTGCTGCCGTGAAGTCGGCGATCCAGGACGACAATCCCCTCAGGCTGGTGGAGGCCAATCATAAGTTTCATCAATACTTTGCCCAGTGTTCACACAACGAATATCTTATTCGCGGGATAAATCAAATCCGAAGTGAAGCCAAACGGTTATCCTATCTGTCATATGTCAACGAAGTCGATCCCGTAATATCACTCAGCGACCATTACGAGTCCGTAATCCGTGAACATGACAAGATTATCACCTGTTTGAGAGATAAAAATGAAGAACTGCTGAAAAAAACGGTTCTTGAACACATCACGGCATTTCAACGGCGGATCATTTATTATATGAGCTCTTGATGAGGCAGATCGTTTCTCAAAAAACTTCTTGAATTCAGGCAAACGCAATAGGAGGGAAAGATGAAGAAAGTATTGTTTGTGTTGATCAGCGCTGTATTGGTTATGGGACTATTTTCCGATGCAATGGCCAAAACAAAATGGGATCTGCATCTCAACTATCCGGCCGGAAATTTTCATTCCAAGGGTGCCCAGGAATTTGCCGACCGGGTAAAGGCCGCCACCAACGGGGAACTGGTCATCGTGCTGCATCCCGGCGCTTCCCTCGGGTTCAAGGGGCCCGAACTGCTGCGCGCTCTGGCTGAAGGCCAGCTCGCCGCGGCCGAAATACCCACCGGCATGGTGGAGGGGGATGCGCCGGTCCTGGCTCTCACGGCATAGCCGTTCATATCCACCAATGCATTTGAGCAGCGCCTGTTGTATCAGCTCTCGAAAGAAACCTACAGTAAAGTGCTCAAGCGTTTCAACCAGATCACCCTGTATACCTCTGTATGGCCCTTTTCCGGAATCTACACCCAGCGCCCCATTACGTCAGAAGCCGATCTCAAAGGATTGAAAATGAGGGTTTATGACGGCACCGGTCTGGCTTTTGGCGATGCCACCGGAATCGCGGCCCGGAAGATGCCTTTCAGTGAAGTCTATCCGGCCATGAAGGCAGGGCTTCTGGATTCAATGTACACATCTTCGGTATCCGGAGTGGATGCCAAGGCCTGGGAGGTGCTCAAGTATTTCACCCCGATCAATATTGTGGGACCGGTGAACATGATCAATGTGAACCTGGACGTCTGGAACAAGCTGCCCAAAAATATCCGGGCCACCGTGCTTGAAATCGCCGCACAGATGGAAGACGAAATGTGGAACCTGGCCGGGGACATGGACCGTACAAGCCGGGCCAAACTCGAGGAAAACGGTATGGAGCTGACTCCGGTAGACAAAAAGTTCCGCTCTGAGTTGAACGCCCTTGGCGATAAACTCAGGTCAGAATGGGCCAAAAAGGCCGGATCCGATGCCCAGAATATTCTCAAGGAATACAGCAGGATCGTTGGCCGTTAGACCTGCCGAAACAACAAACAGAAAACAAGTGACCAAAGCTATGGCGAATGCCATAACTTTGGTCACTTGAAGCTTCAACATGATTGAAAATTTACAACTGCAATCGATGCTACGGATCACAAACTGAACATAACCCTAGATCCCGGTAATGGTGGTGAGCGGATTGGTGATAGATCGGCTTATCCCCGCTTATCGCTATCATTTTTGGTGATATTATAATGAAAACACTTGTACGAGGCATAGAACGTTTGAGTGACTGGGCGTCATGGATTTCCGCTGTAGCGCTGGGATTGATGACCCTTTTGATCCTGGCTGAAATCACCTTGTGGAACCTGTTTGAAAAGACAACCCTTATCGCCGATGAGTACAGCGCATACGGGCTGGCCGCCATCATTTTCCTCGGCGCCGGATATTGCCTCAAGGAAAAAGGGCACATCCGCATCACCCTCATACTGGGGTTTCTCCCGCAAAAACTTTCGAGGGTCATAACGTTTATTGCCACGGGCATCACCACCGCTTTTATGGGGTATCTATGGTGGTATCTATTCAAAATGGTGCAGGCAACCATCCGATACGGTTCAACTTCAGGGACCCTGACCAATACGCCCCTGTGGATTCCACAGACGGTGATGCTTATCGGCGCGGCATTCTTTCTCCTTCAACTGGTCGCAACCACTTTTAAAACCTATGACGCCATCGGGAGCGGGGAGGAAGTAATATAATGGATGCAAGTCTGATCATGTCCATCGTGGTGTTCGGGATCCTGTTTTTAGCCCTGGCATGCGGTATCTGGGTCGGATTCTCCCTTTTCATCGTTGGTTTTCTCGGCATGGTGTTGTTCAGTCCCCTGCCACCCGGCCCCAACATGGCATCCTCGGTGTGGGCCACCATCGAGAAATGGGAATATGTAGCCCTGCCGTTGTTTATCCTCATGGGTGAAATCCTGTACCGATCAGGAATATCCGAGAAGCTTTTCAAGGCTCTGGTACCATGGCTTTACCGCCTTCCGGGGGGATTGCTGCTGATGAACATTGTTTCATGCACGCTTTTTGCTGCCGTATCCGGTTCCAGTGCCGCCACCACTGCCACCGTCGGCCGGATCACCCTGGCCGAGTTTGACAAGCTGGGTTATGATAAGAGCCTGGCCATGGGCTCCCTTGCCGGGGCAGGCACCCTGGGCTTTCTGATTCCGCCTTCCCTGATCATGATTGTCTACGCCATTTTGGCCGAGGTATCCATCGGCAAGATGTTCATGGCCGGTGTCCTTCCCGGCCTGCTCCTTGCGGGGGTATACTCAACCTATATCATTTATAGGGGTATCCGAAATCCTGAAATCGCACCCCAATCCCAAGAAACCTACAGCTGGAAGGAACGGATGCTGGGCCTCAAAGACCTGGCTCCGACGTTACTCCTGATCCTCATGGTTTTGGGTAGTATTTACGGAGGTGTCGCTACTCCCACTGAGGCGGCTGCCATCGGTGTTTTCGGGGCCACCGTGTTTGCTTCCGTTAACCGCCGGATGAATTTTAAAATTATGTTTGACTGCCTGGTGGGTGCGGTCAAGACAAATGCCATGATCATGCTGATCGTGGTAGGGGCCGGTTTTCTGTCTCGGGTCATGGGATATTTGGGCATCCCGGCGGCCATTACCACGGCAATCACGGGATTGGGCCTTTCCCCCTACCTGCTCATGATACTTCTGGGAGCCTTCTACATACTGTTGGGTTGCCTGCTTGACGGTTTTTCCATCGTGGTGATGACCCTTCCCATTGCACTTCCCATGGTGGTGGCAGCCGGATTCGATCCTATCTGGTTTGGCATTTACCTTATTTTGATGGTGGAAGTCAGTCAGATCACGCCGCCGGTGGGATTTAACCTGTTCGTCATACAGGGATTGACGAATGAACCGATTATGAGAATCGCCGTATACGCACTGCCCTTCTTCTTCCTAATGCTTCTGACAACGGCAATTCTGACGATATTCCCCGAGATTGCGCTTTACCTTCCGGAATTGATGGTCACCAAATAGGTATAGTGATGGATTTAATCGTTACGAACTAAAACCAATTTCCAATTTACAACGACTTCCGGAGGAGGAACAGGTGAAACAAATAGACCTCAATTGCGACATGGGTGAAAGCTTTGGTGCCTACAGCTTGGGTATGGATGAATCGGTTATCAGGCATATTACCTCCGCCAATGTGGCCTGCGGCTGGCATGCAGGGGATCCACTGGTGATGAATAAAACCGTCAAAATAGCCGTGGAACACAACGTGGGTGTGGGTGCCCATCCGGGATATCCGGATTTAAACGGTTTTGGACGCCGGAACATGGACTGTACAGCAGATGAGATCCGCAACTATGTCATATACCAGATCGGGGCGCTTCAGGCGTTTTGTCGGGTGCATGGCACCCGGCTTCGCCACGTAAAACCCCACGGCGCCCTCTACCTTACCGCCGTGGTGAATGAGGATGTGGCCCGGGCGGTCGCCGAGGCCATTTTAAGTGTAGATCCGGATCTTCGGTATGTTGCCCTGGCAGGCGCCAAAGGCGAGATGATGACGCGCATTGGCAAGGAAATCGGTCTCAAGGTGGTCTATGAGGCGTTTCCGGATCGCGCCTATACGGCGGAAGGGAACCTGGTTTCCAGGCGGCTGCCGGGTGCGGTGATAAAAGACCCGGATCAGGTGGCGGAAAGGGCCCTTATGATGGCAAAAGAGGGTGTTGTTAAAGCCGTGGACGGAACGAACATCCCGCTGTCGGTGCAAACCCTTTGCGTTCACGGGGATACACCCTCTGCCGTGGAACTGGTCAAAAGTATCCGCAGGGCACTGGAGACAGAAGGCATCTTGCTCAAATCCATCGGAGATGCCGTTTAGCCCGAACACTGCAAATTCTGAAAAAAGGAGAAGAAGACAATGGCAAGCAGCCTATTCGAAAAGGCATACTTTCGAATCGCAGGCGACTGCGGCCTTCTTGTCGAATATGGTGACGCCATAGATCCTGCCGTCAACCAAAAAGTCAGGTCCATGGCCATTGTTGTGCAAAACAATATGCCAGATGGTGTGAGAGAAATCATTCCCACCTACCGGTCGATATTGATTTATTATGATCCTCTGATAACGAATCCTGCAATGTTAAAAGAGACCTTGACCGATTTGGAAAGCGGTCTTTCGGAAATAAAAATTCCGCCTCCCAAGGTTGTCGAGATCCCGGTGTGTTACGGCGGAGACTATGGTCCGGACATCGAACATGTCGCCCAGAGCCATAACCTGACGCTGCAGGAGGTTATCGATCTTCATTCAGAACCCGAATATCTGATATACATGGTCGGTTTTACGCCGGGCTTCCCCTTCCTCGGAGGGCTTCCCGAGGTACTTCACACCCCAAGGCTGAAGACACCCCGAACACTGGTTCCAAGAGGATCTGTGGGTATCGCCAACGGCCAGACAGGGGTGTATCCCATTGCCAGCCCGGGCGGCTGGCAGTTAATCGGCCGAACACCCATTTCGCTGTTTTCCCCCGAGCGTTCATCCCCGATACTGTACCAGGCAGGGGACCGCATCCGATTCAAACCCACATCTCCGAGTGATTACCAGCGGCTTTCAGACATGGAGGACTCCTAGTGGACACCTTTCTTGTGTTAACGCCCGGGCCGTTCACAACCGTCCAGGATAACGGACGCATTGGTTATCAGCACATGGGAATTCCTGTATCAGGCGTGCTGGACGCATTTTCCTTCCGGGTGGCCAATCTTTTGGTTGGGAATGCTGAAGACAGTGCGGTTCTCGAGAGCACCATCGTCGGCCCCCAGCTGGCCGTCCTGAGAGAGGCGGATATCGCTTTAACCGGTGGTGAGATGGGAGCCACCTTGAATTACCAACCCATCGAAAACTGGAAAACGATCCATCTGGTGCCAGGAGATGTGTTGACATTTCAACAGGTTAAAAGTGGTTGCCGCGGTTATCTGGCCGTATCCGGGGGCATCGATGTTCCGGATGTAATGGGAAGCAAGTCCACCTACTTTGGCGGTAAGATCGGTGGGTATGGCGGTCGGCCATTGAAAAAAGGCGATATCATCACGCGCGGTAGCGGATCGCTGCTAAATGCCCCGCGTTATCTTCCGGAGAAATGGATTCCCCGGTATCCTGATCACCTCACGCTGCGCGCCGTCGCCGGTCCCCAGGACGATCATTTTGATGAAGGACTGGAAACCCTGTTCCGGTCAGAATTTCTGGTTTCCTCCAAGGCCGATCGTATGGGATATCGACTGCAAGGTCCGCCGATTCAACACCGGGAGAATGTTCCCCAAAGCATTATTTCAGAGTCCACCATGCCGGGCGGCATCCAGGTACCTGCCGACGGGCAGCCGATCATCCTGCTCGTTGAACAGACAGTCGGCGGATATTCAAAAATTGCTACCGTCATATCCAAGGATCTATCCAAAATAGCCCAGGCCGTTCCCGGTAACAGCGTTACATTTGAGAGCATCACCCTGGAAAAGGCGCATCACATCTACACGGATCATGAAAAGCGGATTCTGGAGATCGCTGAAGCACTCGCTGGTCGGTAGTCCTGTTTTTCTGCGCATCGGAGGTTTGCACGGGTGCAAGTAGAAACAGTATTCCTTGCTGTTCTGTGGAATCCAAAGGAGCACCCATGACACAACACGTCTGGCTTCAGAACCTGACCTGGGAAGAAGTCCGGGAAAAAATTTCCGAGAGTCAGGGCACGATCCTTCTTCCCGTGGGAAGCACCGAGCAGCACGGCCCGCACCTGCCTGTGGGAACGGACACCCTGGTGGCCATTGCGCTGGCGGAATCGGCGGCGGCAGAGGCCCATGTCCTGGCGGCACCGCCCCTCTGGTTCGGGTGGAGTCCGCATCACATGGTGCTCCCCGGCACCATCACCATTCGACCGGAGATTCTGGTGGAGGTGGGTTTTGACATGGTGGCGTCCCTGAATCACCACGGGTTCGACAAGATTGTCTTTATTAACGGCCATCGGATCGTCAACGTCACCTGGCTGCAGATGGTTGGCGAGCGCGCCAAACGGAAGCTGGGGGTGAAGGTGGTGATCTTCGATCCGGCCTACATGTCCAAGGAATTTGTTGGAACCATGGGCTGGGGGGAGGTGGGCCATGCCGAAGAGATTGAAGGATCGCACATGTGGCACTACTATCCGGACCTGGTCAAAATGGATCGTGCCAAAGACAACCCCCACCGGCACCACCCGCGTTACCACGTGGATCCGGGATATGCCGGCGATACCCTCTGCTATGTCCCGAGCAGCCCCGAAGATATGAAGGCGATGGCCGAGATCGCCGGGGGCACCTCCGGTGAACCGAGCAAGGCGTCGGAAGCCGGGGGGAAGGCATACCACGAGCACCTGGTCGGCCGGCTGGTTGACGTGATCCGAATGATTCAGCAGGGCTGATCATGGAAGAATGGTCCCAAAACAGATACTTGAGAATATTCGTGCTCGTGGTCATGGCGGGAATCGTTTTCGGAGTGTTCTATCGTGCGTACAATTGGCCGGCGGGACAGAGCATGCGGCCACCTGATGGGACATATAAAGATGCGTCCCCGAAAAAAACCCTTTCCCCCATTAAAAACAACACACTGACCCTGCTGCGCGGGCGACCGGTAACGGTGTGGAAGAAGAAACTGGTTTACCACGGTCTGGAAAGCGACCGGATACATATCGCCGTCTATATTCTGGAACTGGATCCGGAGGTTCCCTATCATCATAGAATTCCAGTCAGGGATGCGAAAAAGGGAATCCGGCTCGGTGGGCAGGCGTTCGATCTGGTGGGGTATGGCAAAAACAGGATTCAACTGGGTATTAAAGGGGATTATCGAGAAGACTGACGGGTATCCCGGCAGTCCGGCGGTCCGGATGCTCTGTCCCGACCGGCCGGGTCGCAAGCACCCCTGTCAAGGAGTCCCCGCCTACCAGAAAGGATGGCATTTTACTTGACATGGCCAAGTTGGAAACATAGATTCAGGATATAAATGGACTTCACCTTCAGCCGGGGAGGAGCCATGAATCAAAATCCAAAGCCCTGTTCTCGTTAGCGAGGAACGGGGTTTTTTGTTTTTCGACCACGGAGGGGATCCCATGACGTCTCCTTGTGAACATCGGCTGCTGGAGCAACTTCTGGATTGTGTCGGCGTCGCCTTAGGCGGGTCGAGACCGTTCGACATCCGGGTGAACCATCCGGAGTTTTTCCCCAGGGTCCTGGCCGGTGGTACCCTGGCCCTGGGTGAAAGCTACATGGACGGGTGGTGGGATTGCGAGGCTCTGGACCAGTTGTTCGAACGGTTGCTAAGAGCCAGGCTCGACTGTCGGGTCGCAAAATCTCAGCAACTGCTCTGGGCAAGGGTAAAGGGTTTGCTGACCGGCTCCCAGAGCCGGTTTCGGGCCTTTGAAGTCGGAAAACGGCATTACGATCTGGGCAACGACCTGTTTGCGGCGATGCTCGATCGTCGCATGAATTACTCGTGCGCCTACTGGCAGCATGCCCAGGATCTTGACCGAGCCCAGGAAGACAAACTGGAGTTGACCTGCCGGAAACTAATGCTGGAGCCGGGAATGCGCGTGCTCGATATCGGCTGCGGGTGGGGTGGTCTTGCCATCTATGCTGCCGAGCATTACGGCGCAGAGGTCACCGGTATTACCGTCTCGCGGGAACAAGCCGATTGGGCCCGCAAGCGGATCGGAGACCTGCCGGTCCGCATCGAACTGAAGGACTACCGGGAGTTGCGGGCAACCTTCGATCGCATCGTCTCCATCGGCAGGTTCGAACACGTCGGGACAAGCCGCTACCGGACCTTTATGAAAATGGTTTCCCGCTGCCTGAAACCCGGAGGGCTTTTTTTGCTTCACACCATCGGGTGCAACCGGTCGGTCGAAGCGCTCGACCCCTGGTTTCAAAAGTACATTTTCCCGAATGCCGTGCTGCCGTCGGCCCGGCAGATCACGGCTGCCGCCGAGGGCCTTTTCGTCCTTGAAGACTGGCACAGTTTCGGTTCCTACTACGATCCGACCCTGATGGCCTGGCAAGAGAACTTCGCCAGACGCTGGCACTGTCTCTCCACGCGCTACGATCGGCGATTTTACCGTATGTGGAACTACTATCTGCTATCCTGCGCCGGCAGCTTCCGTGCCCGCAGAAACCAACTCTGGCAAATTCTGTTCTCCGACTGCGGCATCAAAGGCCGCCTCCCGGATTACCGAAGCATCCGATCGGGAGCGCACACCGAATATGTGGAAACCCTGGAGGATATCTGCAGCATATGACCCATGACACAACTCTTGCCGGGAAATCCTTATCCGGACTCGATTTGATTCTCGAACCGGAAGCCCTGGAGTTTGTCCGGCATAAAAAAGGTGCGGCCACCATCTGGCTATATAGCAGGCCCTTCGGAGCCGGCTGATGAACCGTGGGTCGCAGCCCTGCAGTTCGCATGGGCGCGCCGAAAGTAGTGAAGGGATTTCAGCCGGTTTCCCTTGAGGGAGTGACCCTCTGGGTATCGGATCGGGTTCGGCCGGAACATACGGTTTCCGGCGTTCTAAAGCTCGGATTCAGCCGGTTCTGGGGATTCCGGCGTCTCACCCTGGAAGGCGGAAAATCGATTCTCGATTCCTGTGGCGGCAACCTTGATTCCGCTTGACCCCTGTTATAGGTTGCATGAGTATCAAACATATACCTCCCCTGTAGCTCACTGCATGGATCCCCCGCAATTCCTCTCTTTAGGTGGGAGAGGTAAGGAGAGGGGATAAGATTAAAAGAATTCCGCCTCGGGTCCCGGCAGTTTGCTAAATGGAGGTTCATTGAATCGGGAAGGAGGACTCCTATGGCAAAATTGACACCGGGTGACAAGGCGCCGGCATTCGAGGTTGGGGATCAGGACGGCAACACCCATCGACTGGCCGATTTCGAGGGGCGCCGGCTGTTCGTCTTTTTTTATCCAAAAGCGAGCACCTCCGGGTGAACCGTTCAGGCCAAGGCGGTGCGGGACGCACTGCCAGAATTGGAAAAGCGCGGCGTGGCCGTTATCGGGATCAGCCCGGATTCGGAAAAAGATCAGAAAAAATTCGATGATCGGCACAGCCTGGGATTTCCGCTGCTATGCGATACCGAGCATCAGATCGCCGAATCTTATAGTGTGTGGGAAGAGAAGAAAATGTACGGCAAGACATTCATGGGGATTGTGCGTTCTTCTTTTCTCATCGACGAGGGCGGCAAGATCGCCGCTGCCTGGTACAAGATCAGTCCCAGTGACACGGTTCCGGAACTGATCAAGGCACTTTAGATTTTCTCTTGGTCACTCTGAATATTCTGCGCACCCCGGCAACACCGGCTAAACCCGCACCCACAAGAAATATGGCCGAGGGTTCGGGAACGGGAGTTGTACGGCCTGCTATTTGAAACGTATTCAAGGTGCCTTGATCATACACAGAATCATCAAATATGCTTAACGTCCAGGTTCCAAATACATCCATTCCATCGAATGCGCTTAACATTGTGCTGTAACCCGGGTCGGGTAAGGAGGTGGGCTTAAACGAGCCGGGCCCAAATGGGGGATTCACTGCATCTATGTATGAAGCGGCTTCGTCATCAAAAAGAACATCAGTGAGGTCATCCCCCACATACCCATGCTCGTTGAATAGTTGTACCGTCCGGCCGTCATGTTCAATAAAAATGGCAAGGTCCGTCATCCAGCTGTGATCCAGGTCAACAAACACATTCAGGTCTTCGATCGAGCCGGACATGTTGGCAAAAATGACCGAATATGACCACTGCTGATCGGATATCGGAACAGGGGTGTCGGGAGCAGTGAATGAAAATGGCGTCGCTCCTGCCGACAACGGTACTGTGCCGAATACCATCGCAAGAACAATGATTGATAATTTTCTATTCATATCAATTTTCCTCAATTCAGTATTTCAGCTTCGGCGTTTAAATCTCTTAGGTCTGATATGTTCGCACCCTGGTCGCAGCATGAAGGATTCCGGGGTTCATATCGGGAATTTTACTCAGCAGCGTGATTAAATAGCAATTATTGTGCCATCTTAAAAATTATTTTTTTTCAATGATTACGATGTGATACGGGTATAGAAAGTTAAATAAAAAGAAGGAGGGGTACACAACTGTTGGCATCTAGGTACATTATTGTGGTACCTGTGCCACAGGTACGGGAATTTGGCGAAAAGAAACGAACGATTATAAAAGATACCCAGGCAGGAACATCGCACCGATCTTGCCGGTATCCTTCTCTTTCCAAACAGATCAAGACGCTTCTTGTAGGGCGATGCGTGACCGGATCGCTCTTTCATATTCCGGAATGGATTCCTCTTCAGTCATTTGGGACTTCCCAAACCAAGCACGATAAATTTGTGGCACAGGTTGGGTGGCGGGGTGTGGTTTATCGATAAATCAGTCGACGAACTACAGGGCGATTTTAGGATCCGCCTAAACTAAAAACAATAACACAGCAAATCAAGAATTATAAAAAAATTCGATGCCTTAAATAGAAATGACGTTTGTCGAAGGAGCTTTATAAGGACTCATCGTCCGTTCGCTGTTGATCAAGTATATTTTCAAAATTATTGGAAATCTTTTGTATAAAGTTTTTACGTGCGTCGTTCGTAACGAGAAGTTCGTCGTATCTTCTGCTGTTGTTAATGGCAGTCGTAACCATTTTGGCGGCCAGGTTCAAAAGTTCAAGGTCGTCGTCTGTGAAGTCTCCGGTATTCTTGTTCAAGGATTGAATCGTCCCCAAACAATTGTCCTTGTAGTCAATTGAAGGCGCACAGACAATATTGCGCGTCTGGAAACCTGTCATTTCATCTACTTCTTTGCAGAAACGGCTGTCCTGATAGCAATCGTTTACGATCGCGGGTTTGCGTTTTACAAACACCCATCCGGCGATTCCGGACGAGGTCGGAATGCTGATTTCATACTTTTTTAAATCGAGGGATGAAAAGATGGTGAGTTGTTGGTTCCAATGTTGGAATAAAAAAATGGAAGACCTTTCGGATCCCATATATTGGTTCAGGTAGTACATCGAAACCGAAAGCATCGTCTCAATTTTACTTCCCAATTCAAAAAGCGGTGTCAATTCATTCGCCAGACGATACGCTCGAGACAAGCTTTCTTTCATTGTTCTCTCCTCATGATAGAATGTATTTTAAGGAATTTATTGTGTCGATTGAAATATGGAACCTATGGTACTCCAGTCTTTGGGCGGATAAGGTTGAATTGACTAAACCTAACTTGATATTTTCTGCTATAATTGTTTAGTCCATACGATCAACGGCCACATAAAGCTCAAAGAATACAAGTGTACTGATCATGACAAGAATGCCAAAGAAGATATTCGATTGATCTATATGGAGCGACGACCCGGCAGAAGCCTGCATTCCAATCGTGATGGGGGTGATCAACGCTGCAAACAGATAGATCGGGAGCAAAACCAACATGAAGAGTTTTCCCATCGAGGTCGTCAGGCCTGGAAAAGATCCGATAATAGCCAGGCAGCGCGAATGACACAGGATGCACATCAGAATGGTCAAGGAGATGACCAGCATCGATACCGGTCCGAAGGCTGGCCCCATCAAACTGATGCCGACATAGCATACCAAGGCCATCATCACGGGAACACGATTCAGCGCATTACTTTCTAAATGCTTGTCGTTAATCCGACCCAGTTTTTGATGGTACCATGTCTTGGCTGCTAAATATATCGCAATGACCCACAAAGCGATGGTTGGTCCGAACCATATAATCAGCAGATCCATAGCAGACTCCTTCAAGCCACAGCGTGGCATGACGCACCGCTTAAGGGCGCCTCTCGTGATCCCCTCGACAGCCGGTTTCAAATCCGCCCGTGCAGCGGCGTTCAGCTCAGGGAAAGAAAAACCGCGATCCCCTGCGAACCCGCAGCAGTCCACACGTTCGGGAATGACGACCTTATCGGCGCATTTCCGAGCAACCGCCAGAATGTTATCGCCCCGGAGCACCACTCGATTGTCCCTGCTGATAATTGGTGAGACAGAATATCCACGCTGTCCAAGCTTCGTCAGCATGGAAACGATCCGGTCGAGCAAATATTTGGCTCCATTATTCCTCTCCGCATCGAGAGCGCCGCATACTTCCAATACATCCTACGCAGCTGTGCATTCCGGCACCGAACCACGAGCGATTTCAAAGAACTTTCGCCGGTCAGCCTCTGTGGCCTTTCCGTTGCCTTCGGCTATGTTCAAGGGGATAGATTGCGACGCGCGGAGCAACTGATCCCGAGCAGGTCGATGCCCCTTCAGGTTTTCACAGAACCGATAGACTCAACCGACGTATTCCAAGGCCAACTTGGTTACATCCAGTTGTTCATGTCTCTTTCTTGAATTTCGATGGTGCGCAAAGAAAGCCGTTGTGCTCCAATACCATCTAAGTTCCCTCATCAAGATATTGTGGTCGGCTGAATACGCCCAAATGTGTGGATAAAGGGATGCCATCTGCACCGCTGTAATACCCTTTACGAAGGATATTTTTTAAAGTTGAGTCAATTCTTTCTCCTTTTTATCTACCCATCCATCAGCTCTGCACTCTTTAAAAATTTCTATTGCTTTACACAGATATTCTTTAGATCTAGATAGTTCGTCCTTCCGATTTAACAGAAACGAATATAACGCATAATCTTTACCTAAGTGGAATATCATGCCATTTTTTTTATCTTCTGCAATTGCTTTTTTGATCCATTCCTCCGAATCAATTATATGTTGGTCATCCATATTTAATAGAATCTCGCTTAGATATCTTGCCTTCCAGCCATCATGTATTTTGTAATTACAATCATATTCATTGTTATAAATTGCGTTTAGATAAACATCTTTTTCATCGTTCATTACTTTGGTTCTTACCAGACCAAGTTTCGCTAAATTGGCAGTGGATGGAGATGATTTATTTTGTTCAAACAGCTTAATTGATTTGCTGTAATGCTCCTCTGATTTTTGATACTCTCCAATATCAAAATAAATCTCCCCTAAATAAAACTGAGCGAAACCATTCCATTGAAGGAGATTTATTTTCTCGCAAAAGTCAGCTCCCTTCAAAATAAATTCTCTTGCTTTTTCTAAAAAACCTTTACCATAAAATGAAATGCCGTGAGAGGTATAGGCTATTGCCTTCGAAAATATATCACCACTCTTTTCAGCAAGTTGGATAGCCTCATAACTTGTTTGAAAACCTTGATCTATCTTTCCGGATAGGTGGTAATAATAAATGCTGGTACAACTTTTCATAGTTGAAATACCCGAAACATTATCTGCCGCTACGTTTATTTCTATCGTTTTGTTTAAATAGTATAATCCTTTTTCAAACTCGCAATTATTTGATAAAGCAATCCCCAACCAACCGCTTGAAAAAAACAATGATACAACATTGTTTAATTCTTGAGAAATTTTAAAGGCATCTTCTAAATATTTAATTGCAGTCGGAAAATCTTCTTCAACCCAATATTTATAGGTTCCCATTATGGTATATATTTGAGGAAATTTATTCTTGTAATTGCTCTTTATGGCTAAATCTATTATAGGTTCAATGGCCTCTTTTGCTTCAATAAAATAATACATTTGAAACAAATAAAGACCAAGAGATGACCTAGCGTCAATTATTCTTATCGGCACATCCTCTTTTGGGGGCATACTCTCGAGGCAGATTATTCTTTTTCTGGTATATTCAATAGCATTCGTAAAAGAAGCCGATTTCTCAGCTTTTTTTCCCGCCAAACGACAATATTTTGCCCCTTTCTCATAATTCTGACTAGAAATAAAATGCTCAGATAAGACACCATAATGTTCATGAATGTTTTCTTTGTACAACTCTTCAATCGCAGAACCGATTTTTTCATGAAGCTTCTTCTTTTTTTTGATCAAAATCGAGTCGTAGACAACTTCACGGGTCAATGCATGTTTAAAGATATAAATGGATTGGGGATATATACCCCTCTCATAAAGAAGCTCTGAGTCTTTTAAAATCGACAGATTGGACATTAACGTTTTTTCTGAGAGGTTAGTAACCTTTTTTATCAACCCATAACTGAACTCTCTTTCAATGGTCGCCCCAGATTGAAGCACTTCTTTAGCTTTTTCAGGTAACGAGTCAACCCTGGCCATAATCACATCGTGGATGGTAGAAGGTAGCCTTAACTCATTGATATCCTTAGCAAGACAATATACACTGTTACTTTTAACTATTATTTCTAGCTCTTTGAGGGACCCAATAAACTCCTCGATGAAAAAAGGAATCCCTTCTGCTTTATCTAAAATCAAATCCTCAAGGTCACTGTCTATGTGCTCTGTACCCAAAATGTGGGTCATCATCGCAAGGCTCTCCCGGTTGGAGAGCCGATTTAAAGTCACCTGACTATGGAACGACTTGCCACCCCAAGTCTGTACAAAATCAAGCCGGTATGTGAAAATCAATAGAATTCGTGCAGCCGGTATGCTCTCTAATATATATTTGAAAAGCTCCTCTGAACTCTTATCAATCCAATGGAGATCTTCACAAGCCAGAATCAACGGCCGGATCTCGGAACCCCTTATGGCGATTCGCTTAAACGAATCCATAATGCGATCTTTTTTCGCCTCTGAACTCATCGGGATCTTGTCAATGCCGCTGTCTTTTACGCCTAAGAGTTCCAGAAGATATGGAAGGATTGCGGTTTCATCGAGCCCCATTTTCTTCAAGCCATTTTTGAACTTCTCTTTGATCGATGTGTTTCCATCTGATCTCAGTATATCGAAGTTTGCCCTCAGGATATCAACAACTGGATGATAGGCCGTGCCACTACCGTAAGAGAGACACCTTCCCTCCATAAAGGTAACATCCTCGTTAGCCACGGCCTTTCTGAACTCATAAAGAAGCCTAGATTTTCCCACACCGGCCTCAGAGACAATGGAGAAGGCCTGTCCACGACCTGTTTTGACGCGCCCAAAGCCGTCTAGTAGAAGTTCAAGTTCCCGCTCTCTACCAACAAACTGCGTCAGACCCTTCTCCGCACTAACATCAAATCTGGTCCTGCTCGTACTGGGGGCAATGGCACGGTATACTTTAATTAGCTCTTTTTTGCCCTTAATCCGCTTTTCTCCAAGAGCCTCAAACCGGAAGAGTCCCTCAGTGAGTTTGAATGTATCCTCTGTAATATAAGTAGTCCCTGGATCTGCATGTTCTTCCATTCTTGAAGCCAAATTTACTGTATCGCCAACCGCTTTGAACTCAACGCGCAAGTCGTTACCAACGGTGCCCATCACTACTGGTCCGGTATGAATACCGATTCGCATTTTAATAGGTGGAATATACTTTTTCCTTTGCGTGAAAGTGTCACTGAATTTTACCATCTCTCTATGAATGGTAAGGCTTGAGCGAATCGCCCGCTGCGGTGCATCCTCCAAAGCAAGCGGAGCGCCGAATAGCGCCATAATTCCATCACCGGTCATCTCATTGACCACACCGCCGTAGTCGTGGACTTTTTGAATCAAAATTTCATAAACCTTATCCATGATCGCATAGCAGTCTTCCATACCCAACAACTCCGAGAGATAGGTAAAGCCTTTCATGTCGCAAAACATCACCGTCACGTGTTTGCGCTCACCTTCAATACGGTCTCTTTGAGATAGAATTTTTTCAACGAGACCTTTGGGAAGGTACTTTTGAATTTTGTTTAATTTTTGATCAAAGGAGATATCTTTAAGCGGGGCTTCTTTCGGCTTTCTCAGATCGTGACCGCATTTATTGCAAAATTTCGCCCCAATAGGTAAATCTTTATGGCACTCGGGGCATTTAAGTTCTATTCTAACGCCACAATCAAAACAAAAAATGGAGTCTTCTGGATTCTCAACCTGGCATTGTGGGCATTTCATATCTATGCCCTCCAAGAATTTTTTAGAAGGCAGCAGGCGAAAAGAATATTCTACAATTTTGGTTGGTTAGACTGAAAATAGTGTACTTAGGGCTTCATGTCAATTATATGGATAGCCAATATATATTAATCGAGCTTTTAAGACAATATTTACAGAATATTGCAGGAAAACCAAATATCAGCAAAGTACCGATAATAGGAGAGTATCTGGAGCGTGGACCTTCCCTGGGTGCGCACCCTCATAAAACCATCACTATGTTCGCATTGCAATATTTCCCATCTGTTTCGCCCCCATGAGGCTGCCACAATATGTAGGGGTGTGAAAGCAGTCTGGCTTAAAAGGGTTCAGGGCTACTTAACTTGCCACGGTCTGCACGTTTACAAGGGCATCTATAAAGTGGGGACAATTAGCTGTGTTCCGCGGTTCGGGTATTGCGATCAGGCCAGAGGTATAATAATCGTGTTCCTTAGCCCGGACATTGCACCAAACGGAGACCTTCATGGGCAAGGCACTTCGAGATGAAGCTGTAGCCCGACTACCACGAATCTCGAATAACGCAGGCCATGAAGGTCTCCGTTTGGCCCGAAGGGTGAAATCTTTTCAGACCGTTCATCAGTTTTTCAACGTGACAAATTGCATCGCATTCCAATGTGTCAGTATTCACGTTAAGGCACCGATATTGTTTCTTTTAAGACATTTACTGAAAAGATTTCATGCAAGGTTCGGGTTAGTTGGAATTGGCGCAGATCGGGGCTGCCCATGAAGTGCCACGGCGTGTCACTCGATGCCGGCTCAATCCACTGTAGTTTGTTTATCCGCATCCAAAATTCTACGAATCTTTTGAGATAGCTCAGATAGGTTGAACGGTTTTTGGATAAAGCCATTACATCCCTTATTCATAATATGGGTTGCCTGCCCGTCGAGGGCATAGCCGCTGGATAATAATACTGGAATCCTCGGTTGAATCTCCCGGATAAGATCAAATGCCCGGTCCCCTTTAATGCCCGGCATGATTAGGTCAAGGATAACCAGATCTATCTCGACCCCGAAATTTTTTATTATATCAACGGCGTGCTCTCCACTTCCAGCAACCATAACCCGATACCCCAATTTCTGAAGCAACGCCTTCCCAACCTCGATGATCATCTCCTCATCGTCTACCAGGAGAACGGTTTCCGACCCGCTCGCGATACCCTTGGTCGTGGTCACATGTTCTTGTACGGGATCGTCAGTGACCGGCAGGTAAATTTCGACAGTCGTGCCCTGGCCGATTTTGCTGTCAACTGTGATAATACCGGAATGGTTTTTAACGATACCATAGGCCGAAGCCAGCCCTAATCCAGTGCCGCGTCCCTTTTCCTTGGTTGTAAAAAATGGGTCGAAAACACGTTGAACATTGGACTCATCGATTCCGATACCGGTGTCCGTAACCGAAACTTTCGCATAACGACCCGGTAAAACACCGTAATGCTTTGTTTCCGAGTCGTCTAGCGTAACCACCTCGGTTTCCAGGTGCAGATAACCACCATCGGGCATGGCCTGCCCGGCGTTGACGTACAGGTTCAACAAGACCTGTTCGATCTGACTGCGATCCGCTGCAACGACCGGTGGCGGATCGTTTAGCCTGGGGTTAATGCGTATTTCTTTTTTCGTGCGGCCGAACATGGTGGATGTTTCGAGAAGCAGCTCATTGATATCCACAGGTCGCACCTCATATTTGCCGACACGTGAAAATCCCAAAAGCTGTTTGGTTAAATTCTTTGCGCTTTTGATATATTCTTCAATTCCGCGAATATGTTCCGAATTGGGATGGGACTTTTCAAGATTTACTTCCATGAGCGATGCACGCCCTTGAATGCCCATCAGAAGGTTGTTGAAATCATGAGCAATCCCGCCGGCAAGGGTGCCAATACCTTCAAGTTTCTGGACCTGCAAAAGTTGCCTTTCCATCCTCATTCTGTCAGTGACATCCTCCATCAAACCCTCATACACGATTTCCCCATCCAGGCTTGTCGTCCCTCGGGTATACAAATTTACCCAAATGCTTTGACCATCCTTTTTCTTAAACTCAACCGGCTTTGCTTCAACGAATCCATCGTCATCGATCTCTTTGAGAATTTTGTTTCTCTCTTTGGGATGAGCATACAGCTCAATAATATGCCCAACGGACGACATAAACTCTTCAGGGGAATCATACCCGAACATTTCTGCCATCCTTTTGTTGGCTAGTAGAAAATGCCCATTTTTCGTAACCTGGTATACACCCATGATGGCATTGTTAATGAGAGTCTTATATTGTTCTTCACTCTTTCTTAGAGCCGCTTCTGCGCGTTGGCGGTCGGTTATGTCGTACCCTTCCGGGACCAGGTAGATCACCTCCCCGTTGTCGTCGAATACCGGACCGATGCGAAAATCGATGTTTCTTGTCTCCCCGGCGGCCGAGACATGGGTGGACTCAAAATGTACCATCTCCCCTCTCATGGCCCGCGCCATGGCCTTTCGCAACATGCGCTGCATCTCCTGGGAATGTGTCCACCACGGCGTTTCCCAAAAGCGTTTTCCGATAACGTCCTTTGCCTCGACGCCGGCAAACTCCATCGCCGTTCTGTTCGCCATGAGTAGACAACCCTCTTTATCGATGAGCCCTGTCAACTGGTAGTGATGATTGTAAACCGCTTCGAACTGGGCTTTTATTTCACACAACGCTTTGTTGGCATCCTCCAGCTCGACGGTTCGCTGCTGAACTTGTTCCTTCAAATTGGCTTGTAATCGTTTAGAGGTTCTACGGGCCTCATCCAGTTCTCGATTGGCCGATTCCAGTTTCTCGTTCATTCTGGAAATGGTTAGGTGGGATCTCACACGGGCAAGAACTTCAGATAACTCGAAGGGCTTCAAGAGATAATCAACGCCCCCCAAGTCAAAGCATCTTGCTTTCTCCTTATTCTTGTTCAACACGCCAGTGAAAAGGATTGGAATGTGCTTGAGTCCTTCGTCGGCCTTAAGCCGCTCGCAGACCTCATAGCCATCGATTTCCGGCATGTTGACGTCCAGCAGGATGATATCCGGTGGATCGTTTGCCGCATTCCGAAGAGCCTCCCGGCCACTGGAGGCTGTGCAGATGACAAAGCCCCTTCCTGTCAGGAAGTCGCTCAGCGTATGCAAATCTGCTGGCGTGTCATCCACCAGCATGATGCTGCCCTTAATCTTTTTTTTCTTGAACTCGCTCATTTAACAGAAAGCCCTCTTGATCTTCTCGATATCCCGTTGAAGTGCTCTGCCTGATGTGAAGCAGGTTGTCGACCGAGGATCTTACCAATAGCCTACGATGGAAATCCACCGATTCCCACCGAGCCTACCCGGATCGAAAATAACACGCCGGCTGCATGGCATGTCGAGCGGGCGCACGAAATACCTTTAGAGCCCTTTGGGCAGGTCAAGACACGAATCCGACCATTGGATGTGTGGCCGTTTGTTTAAGTAATCATGGGCTATTCCGTGCACCGGTCCAGCAGATAGAATATGGATTTGTAGAAGATCCCGCTGTGGAGGGAGAGCCCGATCTCGCAGGTACGGCTGTTGGAGTAGCCGGCGGTGCAAACGCCCTCGACGGACGGCTTCAAGTCTGCCAGTGCGGCAGCGTTCAACTCCGGGAAAGAAAACCCGCGATCTCCCGCAAACCCGCAGCATCCCACCCGCTCCGGGACAATCACCCGGTCGGCGCATTTCTGGGCAACCGCCAGAAACTTGTCGTCCAGACCCATCTTCTGGGAACTGCAGGTGGTATGGATGGCCACGGTTTCGGGAAGCCGGGTTACACTCAATTTGTCCAACAAGTAATCGTAGGCGAACTCGACCGGTTCATAAAGCTTCAGCCGGTCCGTGAACAGCCGGCGCATCCGCAGCAGGCAGGGACTGGTATCGCACACAACAGGGATTTCTCCCCCACGGGATGCGTCCAGCAGCGCGGACTCCAGTTCAGCGGCTTTCTCCGCTCCCACCCGGACAAAGCCCTTGCTGGAAAACGGCATGCCGCAGCACAGGCGATCCATGTCCGGCGGATAAATGACGCGATAGCCGGCTTTATGAAACACCCGCTCGGTGACGGTCATCAGCGGATCCCCATCCGGATCCCCCTGGGCCGGCCCCATGGTTCGGGCCACGCAGCTCGGGAAGTAAACAACAGGGCGTCCTCCGTTTGGATTGGTGTTCGTTTGATTGCGAGATGCCGCTGCGGTAGGCATGGCGCGGGTCCACAACGGAAGGCGGTTACCGCTGACACGCCGGGCCGTTTCGGCAACGGCCGTCATGTTCTTTGAGCCGACCAGTTTGTGGACGGCGTCGGTGAGTTGAAGCCCGATGCCCATGGCCGCCGTGACCCGATCAAAGTGGCGACCTATTTGACGGGCCACTAATTCGGCGGAGGTGTTTTCAACTTTGAGCTGCCGGAGGGCTTTGGTCAGCTCGCCGGTATTGATGTCTACCGGGCAGGCCATTTCGCAGAGGCCGTCGGCCGCGCAGGTATATTCGCCCTGGTACAGGTAATCCCGCAGGAGCGTCTGGAGCCTTTTTGAATCGTTTCGGCTGCGTTTGAGTCGGGATATTTCCCTCTGGATGCTGATCCGCTGCCGGGGGGTGAGGGTCAGGTTTCTGGAGGGGCACACCACTTCACAGAATCCGCATTCGATGCATTTGTCGACAATTTCGTTGGTGGCCGGCAGGGGTTTCAGGTTTTTGACGTGGATGCTGGGATCGGCATTCAGGATCACCCCGGGATTGAGCAGATTCCGGGGATCAAAGATTTCTTTGATCTCCTGCATCAATTTGTATGCTTCCGCCCCCCACTCCATTTCCACATAGGGGGCCATGTTGCGGCCGGTTCCGTGCTCGGCTTTGAGGGACCCGTCGTATTTTTCCACCACCATCACGCTCACGTCATGCATGAATTTCCGGTAGCGTTCGACCTCTTCGGCGGTGCTGAAATCCTGGGTAAACACAAAATGCAGATTGCCCTCCAGGGCATGTCCGAAGATGATGGCCTCGTCATAGTGATACTCGGCCATGATGTCCTGCAGGTTCAACGTGGCATCTGCAAGTCTGTCAATGGGAAACGCCACATCTTCGATGATGACGGTGGTACCTGTTTCCCGCATGGCGCCCACTGCCGGAAACAGCCCTTTCCGGATGTTCCAGAGAGCGGTGTATTCCTCCACCCGATCGGTAAACTCAAAGGGCCGCTCCCGGGGGATATTCTGGATGGATTCTGTGATCTGATCGATCTGCTGGTGAAGTGTTTCAGGGTCCGACGCCCGTGTTTCCACCAGAATGGCGGCTGCCTCGGGGGAAAGGATTTTAAGAAAAGCGGGGACGGCGGGTTTGTTCTCCACCGACCGCAACGCCGCGCGATCCATCAGTTCCACAGCGGCCACAGGCTGGCTTCTCAATACGGTGGTGGCCATACAGGCTTCCTTGATACCGGGGAAAATGATCAGGGCGCTCGCCTTGTGGGGATGCTCCTCAACAGTGTGATATACAACTTCAGAGAGAAAACCGAGGGTGCCTTCCGATCCGATCATCAGATGGGCCAGGATGTCGAAGGGATCCTCGAAGTCCACCAGGGCATTGAGGCTGTATCCGGTGGTGTTTTTTATTTTAAATTTGTGGCGGATCCGTTCGGCCAGCCGCGTATTGTCACGAACACGCGTTCCCATGGCGGTGAGTCGATCGATGAGATCGGGGTGGGTCCGCTCAAAATCGATTCTGCTGGCCGGATCCGCAGTGTCCAGTATGGTTCCATCCTGAAATATAACCCGCACGCCGGCAAGGGTGTTGTAGCTGTTCTGAGCTGTTCCGCAGCACATGCCGCTGGCGTTGTTGGCGGCGATGCCGCCGATCATGGCGGCATTGATGGATGCCGGGTCCGGCCCGATTTTACGGCCCAGTGGCAGCAGATAGCGGTTGGCCTGGCCTCCAATGATGCCGGGTTGCAATTTTATCTTGTCACCGCCGTCGAGAATCTCGTAAGATTTCCAGCTGTCACCGGCGATCACCAGAACGGCGTCGGTAATGGCCTGGCCCGACAGGCTGGTTCCGGCGGCACGGAAGGTCACCGGGACATCACATGCGTCGGCGGTTCTAAGGATCTCGGACACTTCCGACTCATTGTCTGCCTTGATCACGATCTTTGGGATCAAGCGGTAAAAGCTGGCGTCTGTGCCAAAGGCCAGCGTGCGAAGGGGATCGGTGATGATCCGATGTGCCGGCAGGTGCGTTGACATGTGCCGGGCAAAGCGGCGAAAGCGTTCCGGCAGATGGGACGCTGTGGGCATGGGTGTCATGATTATCTCCACGAGAAGAGTTTATATGAAACGATTCTTCCTCGAGTCACGTTTCGCAAGAACGACAATGGTCTCGCGATCGAGGCCCGGTTGATGTACCAATATAATCTGTCTTTTGCAGTTTTACACATTTTTTTTCCTGAATGCGTCGTCGAAACTCAGGAAGATACCTGTACCACTTCAGGGGGCGCCATGATTACTGTAGAAATCCTTGACGAGCAAACCTTCAAAGTTACCGTAACGGAAAAAAGTACGACCGTCCACACGGTTTCTGTGGAGCCTTCGTATTATCGAAAACTGACCGGCGGTCGTGTTCCGGTTGTGGAACTCGTTGAAAAATCCTTTGAATTTCTGCTGAAGCGGGAGAGCAACACCCAGATTCTGAGCCGGTTCGACCTTCCGGTCATCGGGCACTATTTCCCAGAATATGAAGAAAATATCAAAAAAAAAACGGACCTGTGACAAAATGAATCGGGAGATGATTCAAAAAAATGGACACCGCGAAATTGTTTCGTGGATGTGGTACATTTTTTTGTATAAGGTAGTCATGGAATCGATGAAGCCGTTTATTATAAGGATCCGGGGAGAAAGGAATTCTTGTGACCAAAATTGCAATTGTCATCTCTTGGCTCGGTGGCGTGGCGTTTACCTATGTCTGGCTCATGCGGGTTGGCAAACTCAGGGACCAGGGAATGGGGTGGATTGATGCGACGATCAAGAAAAACGACCTGGTGCTGTTCGGGTTTGTCGGGCTGTCGACCTTGGTTGCCATGGTGGTCGCGAGTTGAACCCCGTCTGCTGTGAAGAGGGTTTTCTATGACGGCAGCTGCTCGGGTGAGGGTAACGGTATCTTCCCACCCGGCTCCGTTGCGGACCCGGGCAACGCCAAAAAACTCAGGGTAACGAAATACTTCCGATGATTTTGAAACAATGGTGGTTGCGGGCAATCGTGTGTTTGCTGATCGGCCCGATGATGACCCCGATCGATGCTGTCGCGGGGTCCGCTTGGGCCTTTCGGCAACGGCACGGGTTGCGGGTTTATGATCCGCCGGTCTGGTTTTTGGATGGATATTTCATCGCCCGGGAAAGGACGCCCGGATTTGTATTCGGGCCGGTCCGGGATTTCGTCAAGACCCTCGGCGGCACCCCTGCCTGGCTGATCGAGGATCAGCAATTGAAACGGCTGGAGCAGGCCGGCCCGGGCGGGACCCCATCCGAGTATTCCCTGTACCTCGAAGTTGTCGCTTCCGCGCGCACGGAATACTGGGTGTTTGTGGTGCTGCCGTATCACACGGCTCAGGAATGGTTCGACGCACGGCGGGCGTATCATGGGCGAAAGGCGGAGGGCTATTACGGGGACACCCGTCAGAAGCTGGATCGCGCCGTGAAAGAGGACCTGGTCATCCGGGGTGAGCTCCGATTTTTGATCGAAAATGGCGAAACCAGCCTTCAGGTTCCCGAGGAAGTGATTATGGACCGCTTCCGGCCGGTTTTCGACCTGAACACCGGCAGGCGGCTTTCCCCGGCTGCCGTAACCGATTAGCGAATCTTCCGGGCAAGGAGGACACCGGCATGGCATCGCGTAAAAACGGCAAGACCGGTTCCAACCGCCGCGACTTTTTGAAAAAGGCGGTCGCCATCGGGGTGGGGGCCTCGGTGGGTGGCGTCGCGTTGGAACGTTCGGGGCGGGTGCTGGCTCAAATCCCGCCTCCTCGGCAGGCGATACCCCGTAGACCTTTCGGCCGCTCGGGCATCACGGTCTCCACCCTCTCCATGGGCGGCATGTTCGATATCATCAACAACCGCTTGATGCTCGCAAAAGCCATGGAGTGGGGCCTTACCTACTGGGACACGGCCGAGGCTTACGGCGGCGGCCGCAGCGAGGAGGGTATCGGGCGATGGTTTGCCCGCAACCCGGATACCCGAAAACAGGTATTTCTGGTCACCAAGCTGTCACGGCGAAGGGGTACCGATTTTACCCCCCGGCTCGAGAAGTGCCTTCAACGGCTGAATACCGATTACGTCGACCTGTTGTTTGTGCACGGCATCCGCGGCATCGATGAGATGGACGGCAAGATGAAATCGTGGGGGCAGGACATGAAAAAAGCCGGCAAGATTCGTTTGTTCGGCTTTAGCACCCATGCCAACATGGAAGAGTGCCTCGAGGGCGCCGCCGGGATGCCGTGGATTGACGGCATCATGTTTACCTATAATTACCGCCTGATGCACGACCCCCGAATGCGGGCGGCGGTCGAGGCGTGCCACCAGGCCGGCATTGGCCTGACGGCCATGAAGACCCAGGGCGGCGGCCCGATCACGCGAACCAGCGAGTCCGAGATGGCCATGGCGGGCCGTTTCATGGAGAAAGGATTTACCGATTACCAGGCAAAGCTCATGGCCGTCTGGGAGGACAAGCGTATCGCCAGCATCTGCTCTCAAATGCCGAATCTCACCATCATGGCCGCAAACTCCGCAGCGGCAGTGGACCGGAGCCGATTCTCCCGGTCCGATGGTGCGCGGCTGGCAGTTTACGCCGAGGAAACCAGCGGCGACTATTGTGCCGGCTGTGGCCGCATCTGCACCGAAAAGCTGGCCGAACCGCTGCCGGTGAACGACGTCATGCGCTGCCTCATGTATCTGCACTCTTACCAGGATCGTGATCTGGCCCGCACCACGTTCGAGCGCTTGCCCGACAACACCGGGGCGCTTCTGACCGGGCTGGATTTCAGTGTCGCGGAGAAATCCTGCCCTCGCCGTCTGCCGATCGGTCGGTTGATGCACGAGGCCGCCGACCTGCTGACCTGAGCGGCGCCGCAACGATAACAGATGGTGCCCGCAGGCCATGAGGGTCAGCACCGATATCAGCGCTGTAAATATCCACTGGACGTGTGGCCTCGTCATGTTTCCCGTCGTCATGCCGATTCTAACTTTCGCCTTTTCGTATCCGTTCCATCTGGGCAACCGCCAGTTTTTCCATGGCCCGGGAAAGACCGTCCGGGTCCCCTAACGCCTGCCGGTAATGAAGGACGGCGGAAGGATTATCGCCCATCCATTCGTAATTCATGGCGAGCCGGAAGTTGGCGATAAAGTGGTGCGGCTCGATGTCGATGGCTTCCGTCAGATGCTGAATACTCTTTCCGGGTTCTCCGCTGTGCTCATAGATTCGTGCCAATGCCAGCAGCAGGGCGAAGCGAAGCTCCGGATCGTTGCGTGCCGGATCAGCGTGGATGAGTTCCCGGCAACGATCGATTGCGGAATCGCGGAAGGTGCCGGCCCGGGAGTAGAGCCGTCCGATCTCTGCCGCACCGAGTTTTTCGGCAATCTGCCGGCGGATCTGCTCTTTGAGGCATTTCTCGTGGAACGTGTATTCGCTGGTACAGTCTTTGGCACTGGGAAAGAAATTGGCTCTCAGCACCGGCAGTGCAATCGATATGATCGCGGCAACCCCGATGAGCCACAGCGGGTGGACCCCTTCATGTCCCAGCAACCAATAGCTGACGCCAAGTGCCGCAAAAAGGCCGCCGACCACGGCGACAGCCAAAAGAGGGAACCGTGTTGTAGCGGGTTTCCGATCAGCATCGTCCTGGCGCTTCTTTTGCATCGTTCTTCTCCCCCCCGGGGGTGCCCCCACTGGTGGTGTCATTTGCGGCATACCGTGTCCGCGGTCGGTATTATAGCGTACTTTACGGCTCACACCCAATATGAAAAGCTGGACAACCTCCAGAGCCATTGTCATTATAGGTTCTTCTCCCAATTAGTGGGAGAAGAGGGTTCAAGGGGTCAAGGGGTCAAGGTTTACCCGCACGCCTGAGGCGCATAAACCTATGGCGGCGCCGGAGACGACCAGGGTTTACCTGCCAGCCTGGGGCAGCTAAACCTCTGGCATGGATTCAAGGTTTTGTTTTCTAACGATTTAATGAGTGCTTTCAGCATTCTTTTGAACTCTGCGATGTCTCTTTTTAACGTATCGAAGTCACCCGCTTTGATGAAGTCTAAATCCCCTGCGAATCATATCTGGGTTTCCAGTTCACAAACGGAACCATAAGAAATGGTAAGCTCCTAATGTTATCTGTGGAAGCAACATTGGAAATTGGAAATCGATCTGATACAGGAGAGGCGACCACAGGCCCCGAAACGCGGTTCACCGGTCACCCGGAGATACCGGGTGCGGCAGGTCGACCGCCCTGGCCCGGAAAACCTAAAACCTTTTCAGGAGCAGTCCCATGGCCGAGAACTTTGAAAACGAACATCCTGATGATGACCAAAATTTTGCCGATCTTCTGGAATCCTACAGCTCGCGGATGAAAGATGATTTACAGGTCGGCGACAAGATAACCGGAAAAATCGTTGCCATTGGAAAGGATTCGGTATTTCTCGACACCGGCACGAAGGTGGACGGTGCCGTGGACAAAAGCGAACTTCTGGACGAGGAGGGCAACCTGGCATTCGCCGAAGGTGATGAGCTGGAATTGTATGTGGTGGCTTTCAATGATCATGAAATACGCTTATCGAAAGCCATTTCCGGTATCGGTGGACTCGAACTGCTTCAGGATGCCTACGCCGGCGCCATCCCTGTGGAAGGCAAGGTCAATGCCACCTGTAAAGGCGGTTTCCATGTGGACATGGTTCAGCGACGGGCCTTTTGTCCGATCAGCCAGATCGACATCACCTATGTCGAAACACCGGAGGACTATGTCGGCAACACATATGAATTTCTCATCACCCAACTAGAGGATCGGGGTAAAAACATCGTTGTCTCCCGGCGTAAAATTCTGGCAGAGGCCATGGAGAAAGAAAAAGCGGCCTTTCTCGGCAGCCTGAAAGAGGGCGATGCGTTCACCGGCCGGGTTACCAAGGTGATGCCCTATGGGGCATTTGTCGAACTGATCCCGGGTGTCGAGGGGTTTGTGCACGTTTCCGAGCTGAGCTGGTCCCGGGTGGAGAATCCAGAGGACGTGGTCCGCACCGATGATCGGGTCTCCGTTGTGGTGACCTCCTTCGGTGAGCGAACCGAGAAGGGTCAGCAGAAAATTTCTCTTTCCATGAAACAGGTGGACAGCGACCCCTGGGATTCGGTGGTTGAGAATTTCCGCGCGGGAGACAAGGTGAGCGGGACGGTTACCCGTTGTGCGAAATTCGGCGCGTTCGTGGAGATATCCCCGGGCATTGAAGGTTTGGTGCACATTAGCGAGATGAGCTATGTCAAACGGGTGGTCCGACCCGATGATGTCGTTCAACCGGGAGAATCGGTATCCGTTCTGGTCAAGGAGGTCGATGCCGGCAGCCGCCGGATCTCGCTCAGTCTCCGGGATGCGGAAGGGGATCCCTGGGCTGACGTCGGGGAAAAATTCAGCGCGGGCCAGGAGGTCATGGGAACGCTGGAGAAAAAAGAGCCATTCGGCTTTTTTGTCACTCTGGAACCGGGCATCACCGGACTTCTCCCAAAATCCAGACTTCAACGGGCGTCCCATCCCGGAGATATTGAAAAACTCAAGGAAGGCGATTCCCTGCCGGTCATCATCGAGGAGATCCGACCCCGGGACCGGAGAATCACCCTGACGCCCGGGGATGCGGCGGAGGAGGGTGCCTGGAAGCGCTTTGCTGAGAAGACCGGCGCGCCTCCCATGAGTGATCTCGCCGAAAAACTGCAGCAGGCCCTGGCTTCAAAAAAAAAGAAATAAAAGATCGGCCATACCCGCTCGTGTCGGGTGTACCGTCCCGGGCGGAAGTGTGCGTCCCATCTCCGGAATTGGAAAAAACAGGCAAAATTGTGTATACAGAAATGCCCGGCATCTCAACGGATAGGAATCCATCGGAGTCACCGGAATCGGTGTCGAGGTCGGAATCGGTACCGGCTGCGAAGAGCGTCATCCCGATCGATTCCGAACGCGATAACGATGCCGTGTCGAGGTCTAAATTCCGCCGACACGCTGTTATGCCTACAGCGTCACTCGATATTTCACTGTGCCGACGTAACGCAATTATGACGAACACTGTAACGCAAATGGATGATCAATGGATATGTTTGGCAAGCACCGCACACGGCTAAAACGCTGCGGAATAGTGCTGCTCCTTCTGATGTTAGGAAACTGCGCACCAACGCCCACGGTGACGCCGCCTGGAATTCTCGAACCCGGAGGGGAACTGTGGGAACAGGCCGAACAGCTCTACCGGGATGGGGCAATAACAGACGCTCAGCCGATCTTCGAGCAATACGTGGCCGATTTTCCCGATGGCAGCTATGCCCCTGCGGTTCTCATGCGTTTGGGGGACATTTACAGCCGACTCGATCGCACGGATCAGAGTATCGCTGCCTATCGGCGACTGGTGAGGGACTATCCGGACAGCCCGCCGGCGGCCGATGCATTGATCGCACTGATGCAGACCTTTTATGCGGTCGGTGACTATCAGAAAGCAATGGAGATCGCCTCCGATATTATCCAACGACCGGTTTCCGAACGGCACATCTACATGACCTACAGTCTCCTGGGGGATATCCATCTTGCCATCGACGCTCCCCAGGATGCGATCGCGTTCTATACCATGGCCCATGACAAGGCGTCGGCAGAAGACAAGAATAAGACGGTCGCCAAGCTCAAACAGGCCGTGCGACAGCTGCCACCAGATGACATCCTGACGCTTTTAAATCGTCTCAGAGACGATCTGCCGATCAGTTATCTCCTCTATCAGCTGGCCCTCAATGCTATCGAAGTAAAAGAATACGGGGACGCCATCGATGCACTCGATGAACTGGCCGCCCGCTTCCCAGACCATGAGTATGCGCCGGATGCTCTGGCACTGATCGATGAGCTTAAAACCGGTTATGTGTTCCGGCAAGACCTTATCGGCGTATTACTTCCCCTCAGCGGCCCTTATCGACCCTACGGAGTGCGGGCCCTGCAGGGTATCGAACTGGCCCTGTTCAACCATAATCAGCAGCCGGGCGCCCTGCCCATCCGCCTGATGGTGCGGGATACCGCGGGGGATCCTGGGACGACGGTTGAACTGGTGCAGGAGATGTTCACGGAACAGGCAGCCCTCATTATCGGGCCGATCATCACCGCCGAGGACGCAGCCACCGAAGCGGAAGCCTTGGGCATACCGATTCTCACGTTATCCCAGAAAGACGGCATCCCCGAGTTGGGGAAATTCGTTTTCCGGAATTTTCTCACCCCCCGCATGCAGGTCGAAACGATGGTCACCTATGCCGTCCAGAAACTGGGATTGACGCGATTCGCGGTGCTCTATCCGGATGAGAATTACGGCGATACGTTCATGAACTTGTTTTGGGACCAGGTGGTCGAACAGGGGGGACAGGTGGTGGGGCTCGAATCCTATCCGGTCGATCAGACAGACTTTGCCGCGCCTGTCAAAAAATTGGTTGGCTTGTATTATCCGTTACCCGCTCAGTTTGCCCGAATGGAACCCCCTGCCATTGGGCTGGACGCTGTTTTTCTGGAGGAGACGACGCCGCAGCATGAACCACCGCCGGAGGAGAACGAGGATGACGGGCTGAAACCGCCGGAGGATGAGGGGCCCAAGGCCATCGTCGACTTCGAGGCAGTCTTTCTTCCGGACGCACCGACCACGGCCGGTCTGATCATTCCTCAGCTGGCCTATTACGATGTCCACGATGTCTACCTGATGGGCACCAATCTTTGGCACTCGGACCGGCTGCTGGAGATGGCCGGTGACTATATGGAAGGGGCGCTGGTCGCCGAGGGCTTTTATGCGGACAGCCGCTTTGATCACGTTCGGAAATTTGTGGCAGATTTCGAAAGTGTTTACGGACAGAGGCCCCGGTTTATCGAGGCCGTGGCGTTCGATACCGCCGGGATCGCTCTCGATACCGTCGATAGGAGCAACAATGATTTTCGAAGCGGGTTGAAGCGGGAACTTCTGGGGCTGAACAACTACGCCGGTGTAACAGGGCGCACCTCCTTTGACGAGACCGGGGAAGCCGAAAAGCAGCTCACCCTACTGCAGATTCACCGCAACCGATTCACGGAGTTGGACACGTTCTCTCTGGAAACCGCACCCGTTTCCCCTGGTTTTCAGACCTTGGGGAGCAGCCCTTCCCAGGGGCCCTGACGGCGTGGATATGAACCCTGCCTATGCTGCATACAACCTTATCGGAATGGGGCTGTTGCTTTCCCTGTTCCCCCCCTTTTTTCTCTATTCCCGGTTGACCGGAAAATATCGGCTGCAGATGGCCCAGCGACTCGGTAGGTACAGCGAACGCACGTTGCAGGGCATCCAGGGAACGCCGCGAATCTGGATTCATGCCGTGTCTGTGGGTGAGGTCACCGCTGCGGCCGCCATCATCGAAGCCCTGAGGGTCTCGTTTCCAAACAGCGCCGTTATTTTGTCGACGATCACCGAACACGGGTATGAAATCGCCCGTAAACGATATGGATCCAGGGCGACCTGCATTCTCGCTCCGATCGACACGGTGTTTTCCACCCGCCGCGCGATCCGGGTGATCCGGCCGGACATTCTGGTGCTCATGGAAACAGAACTCTGGCCCATCTGGCTGATGGAGGCCCGGAGACACGGTATTCCCACGGCATTGGTGAACGGGCGCCTGTCCGTTCGATCGTATTCCGGTTATTTGAAGATTCGGCCCCTGATGCGCTCTGTTTTCACCAATATCGATGTCTTGAGCATGATCAGTCCGGCTGATGCGACCCGGATTCGCCGGCTGGGTGCGGATCCATCTCGCATTCGAATCCACGGCAATGCGAAATACGACGGATTGATCGATGCCACCAGCGACCGGACCCGACAGGACATGGGACAACTCTTTGGTCTGAGCGGCACCGAACCGGTGCTTGTGGCAGGCAGTACACGCCGCAATGAAGATGACATGGTGGTTACGGCCTTTCGGCGCATCCGGCGCACCGAGAGCGAAGCGGTTCTGATCATCGCGCCCCGGCATCTGCCAAAACTCGCTGCCATCGAAGCGATGCTTCAGCAAGCGGGTATCCCATACCAGCTGAGATCGGAGTTGGGCCGCCCGGGGGTCCGCCGGAGAGCACCGGTAGTGCTTCTGGACACCATGGGGGAATTGTTCCGGGTGTACAGCATCGCCACCGTCGTATTTTGCGGCGGGAGTCTGGTGCCCCTCGGCGGACAGAACGTGTTGGAGCCGGCGGCGTGGGGAAAGCCGGTCATCTACGGGCCGTCGATGGAAGATTTTCTGGACGCGAAGCAGTTGCTGGAAAGGTTCGGGGGTGGTTCCCAGGTAAACAGCGTCGGGGAACTGGCAGAAACCGTTCGGGGTTTTTTTGCCAACAGGGCCAGGGCGGCCAGGATCGGGCAGCGGGCGTTCCAGGCGGTTTCCCGGAACCAGGGCGCCGGAAAGAGACATGCCGACGAGATCGCCCGCTTTATCACCGCTTGAATCACCCGGTTGACCCAGTGGGCGTACCCTGCTATGTCACCGGACATATAATGAATTCCGTTACCCAGATAGTAATGATCTGTAGTTTCTGAAGTGAACATTGCCGGTGGGCAGCATGACAATCACGGATCACCATGGATCTTATCGGATTGAACGATATGATACCTATGTGAGAATCCGCTTTCAATCCGATGCTCTTATCACACCGGAGTTGATATTCAATGTTCTGGAGAGGGAGTTCAGCCTGCCCAAAAGCAGCGCCCTGAACGATCTGTGGGATCTTCAAGGAAGTCTGCCGAGTGACGCTTTACATTACGACACCATGTTGGCGATCGTCGATTTTATCAGGGAACGGTACCGGTCGGATTCGCCCCACCGAAAAACCGCCATCGTTGCAGACCAAAGCGCCAGTTATGGTATGGCGAGGATGTTCGAGAGCCTGGCCCACAAGCTTCCCTATGCCGTCAGGATATTCACCCGTGAGCCTGATGCGCTGGAATGGATCGATGCTGTCTGATCCCTCGTCTTCCAGCGTCGCGTCGTCTCGCAGCAATAGCTTTCCCTAACGACAGTTATCCATTGTTTCTAAGTGTTCCCTGCCCGGTGGCCTCCATCACCGTGGACCACAGGGTTCCCCGGGGATTGACCTGCTTGCGCTTTCCCGCCGAGGCCGACATCGGAACATGAACAAAATGATTGTGCCAGTGACCGATCAGCGTCCGGTCTTTGCCGGCCATGCCGGCATGTACCGCGCCCCGTCCCAGGAACCCGCAAAATACGCTGTCGTTTGCATTTGCCGGCAGGCTGCGAATCATATAGCTCGGGTCAATGTACTTTAAGGAGATGGAGATGTTCTTCTCCTTGAAATACTTTTGAATATGCCCTTTCAGGTACAGGCCAATGTCTTTCAGGCGGATGTTTCCGGAAGCGTCTGTTTCTTCCCGCCAGCCTTCGAAGTACTTCTGACCGGCTCCTTCAGCGACGACAATGACCGCGTGGTTGCGCAACGCCAGTCTCGCTTCCACTGCCTGAAGAAGCCCCTGGGGGCCTTCCAGGTCGAAATCCACTTCCGGAATCAGCACGAAATTGACATGCTGCTGGGCAAGGGTGGCGGTCGCTGCAATAAATCCGGAATGACGGCCCATGAGCTTGATCAGCCCGATGCCGTTCGGGTAGGCTTCGGATTCGTTGTGAGCCCCCATAATTGCCTGGCGGGCCACTTCCACCGCCGTGTCAAAACCGAAGCTGCGGGACACCATGTATATGTCGTTGTCGATGGTTTTGGGGATCCCGATCACGCTGATTTTGCAATTGCGCTGGGCGATTTCATCGGCAATGCGGGTAGCGGCCATCAAGGTGCCGTCGCCGCCGATCATAAAGAGAATGCCGATGCTCATCCGTTCGAGGGCATCCACGATTTCTTCGATGGATTGGGGCCCCCTGGAGGAACCCAGAATCGATCCGCCCATATCGAGAATATTGCCCACGGTCTCCGGAAGGAGATCCATGACATCATGGCCGCACTCAGGTATGAATCCTTCGAGGCCGTACCGGATCCCGTAAATTCTGCGCACGCCATATCCGTAGTAGAGCTCCAGAACGATCGACCGGATGATGTCGTTCAATCCGGGGCACAAGCCACCGCAGGTGACCAGGGCACAACGCAGCTTGCTCGGATCGAAGTATATCTTTTCCCTCGGTCCGGCCCTCTCAAACGACCGCAGTTCCTGACCGGAGTCCAGTCGGCGGCGCAGGGTGGCGGCATCCACATCGATCAGGATCCTATCGTTGTCGGAAACAAACCGGTAGCTGCTGTTATCCGTGTCGTGGGTTCCCACCGGCGAGGGTATCTTCGGCACGCCCAGTGAGGGGATGTGAGTATCTATGATATCCAGTTCCATAGCGGTCTCCAGAATAAAATCGTGCTACGATTTTATGAAACGCGACGATGTCGCTCATCGGGCGAAAAACGTGTCCGCCTCCGGCGGATGTATCCGCCGTTGTTGTGGCGGGCGATGCTATCGATCCCCGCAGCCCCGGTGATCGGGATTTCCGCTTTGCTTTAACAAGCAGCGGGGACTGAACGTGTTAAAACAAACGGATTCTATCGTCAAACGATGTCGTACTTCTTTAACCACTGGTCGATCGCCTGCTCCCGTGAGGGATCGATATGTTTTGGACGTTCCAGGCACGTTTCCCCGTCGATGAGTCCGAGGCGGTGAAGGATTTTTTTCATGTAATAGGCGGGCGCATCGCTGTATAGCGTGTAACACTCACTTAACATGATGCCGAGCTCCCAAATGGTCTGCTGGTGCCGTTGGAATTGGCGTTCGATGTCGTATCGATTCAGGGACGACCGTACAATCTCCAGCCAAGGTCCGGGCATCAGGTTGCTGCCGCCGGCCATCAAGCCCCCGGTCCCCGGGTTTTTGAGAAATTGCCCCTCATCGCCGTCATAGAAAATGTAGTCCTTTCTGACGCGAACCGCTTCCTGGTAATTGAGGCTTCTGCGGAGGGACCCGACAAAGATCATGCCCCGGACGGCAGGATTCTGTGCTATTTTTTTCAGCACGGCGGTCCGGATATTCCGGTGCCGGGTCGGGCCCTTCCAGGTGCTTACAAAACCCGGATGGTTGCCCAAAATCCAGCCGTGGGGTGTTTGGCTGGCCAGATTCTCGAAAAGCGCCGGAAGATCCCGATTCCCATGATACACCAACGGATAATCCACCCAGAACAGATTGCCCGGGTATGCCATGTGATCGACCACCGATTCGACGGTCTCCATGAATTGACGGGTGTCTTCCGGGCCTTGTCCGGTTGCCGTCACCAATACCGGAACGGTGCCGTCGATGATCTCCAGGGACACCGTGACCAGTTCTCGGCGTGTCGCGGATGGCAGGCGCACCCCCTCTCCCCAGACCGGATCACACAGAACAAATCCGTTTACAACCTCCCGCGTTCTCAGCAAAAGGTTCCCCAGGGATGCCGTGTCGAGAGTCTTGTCGGATCTCAACGGGGTAAGAACCGGGCAGAGCAACCCTCTGGGACAGGGTGATGGGCTATCGACCATTGAATTTAAACTCACCTTTTCCAAGAATATCATGGAGATGGAGAATACCACGCACCCGACCGATGGGGTTCGTAATGGGCAGCACCGTGATCTGGAATTTTTCCATGACGTTCAAGGCATCGTAGGTGGGGGTCTCAGGTCGAACCGTCCGCGGGTTCGGAGTCATGACGTGGGCGATCGGCTGGTTGAGAATCGCCTCCCGACGGGCAACGGCCCGTCGAACATCTCCATCGGTGATAATTCCGACAAGCGTGTCCGTCTGATCGACGACCAGTGTCGCGCCCAGCTGGAGGCGTTCGATTTCGTCGATCGCTGTTGCCATGTCGGACGCCTGTGTGATCTTGGGAACGGCATTACCGGTCATCATGATATCCTTTACCCGGCTGGTCAGCCGCTGACCCAGGGTTCCGCCGGGATGGTACTTCCTAAAATCACTCGGCCTGAAATCACGCTTTTTGATCAGAACCACTGCCAGTGCGTCTCCCATGGCCAGCAGAGCGGTTGTGCTGGTCGTCGGAGCGAGGCCGAGGGGACAGGCTTCCCGGTCCACCCCGATATCGATGACAATATCGCTGCCCCGGGCCAGGGTGGACTCGGTGTTTCCGGTAAAGCCGATGATGGAACAGCCGATGTGGCGGATACTCGGCAGCAGGATGTTTAACTCATCGGTTTCGCCGCTATTGGACAAGGCCAAAAATACGTCATCCGCACTGACAATTCCCAGGTCGCCGTGCACCGCCTCCACCGGGTGCAGAAAGAGGGATCGGGTCCCGGTGCTGTTCAGCGTAGCGACAATTTTCCGCGCGACGATCCCGGATTTGCCGATGCCTGCAACAATCACCCGGCCTTTGGCGTTATAAATGATATCCACCATTTCAACGAAGCGGTCATCGATACGGTTTGCCAGTTTGAGAATACCTTCCGCCTCCAGTTTCAGGACCTCGATGGCATCATCTTTGATCATATACCTATGCCTTGTTTTAATAGGATTGGCTTGATGATTCCCCGCTATTTCGCAGTTTTCCCCTGGAAAGTCAATAAACGCCCCTTGCCCAGCGGGTTCGGGCGCTGTGCAAGGGGATCCGAAAATCCGATGTAATTTATCACTCAACGGGTAGTTTCCCCTTGACAAAGATTCCGGTGCTCTTTATATACTGCCTGATTTCGAACCTGGTATTCGATTCGCGATACCAGGTTTTTTTTGATAGCGATGGCGGCATCGCAAACTGAATCCACGCGGAAAGGAGGTGATACCCATGATTTGCGAAACGATCCGAAAGGGCATGGAATGCCCTTTTATGACGGCAAACGGCTGCGGCTACAATGGTGGGAAATGCCATATGGTCGTCGAACAATGCGAAGGCTGCGGCAAGACCTCCGAGTTTAATACCGGATGGTACTGCACCGCCTGCCCGGACCCGGCCATAAAATGGAAGAATGGAACATGTAATCTGGCATCCCACGTTAAGGCAGCGACCGCGAGCAATGCTCAGAAAATCAATCCGCTGAAAGCATCCAAACGGGGGAGCAGGTAAATGGAGCCCATTGACCAGCCATAGACCCCGCCCGTATGTGGCGGGGTCTTCTTTTTAGGGTCTTCTCCATTAACTTGGAGAAGAGGGGTCAAGGGTTCCAGGGTTGTTTTAAGGTCGGTAACCAGCACTTTTTGCATTCTCCCGATTTCCACAAGCCCTTTAATAAACCTCCCAAATTTCGGTTTTTCATTACCTCTCAAGGTCCTGCTAAAAAGTTTCGTGTGCCAGGTCACCCGTCGAACCATAAGGTTATTCAATATTTCGTTAACCGGGCCATGGTCACCCGCACTTCCGAAGGAAATGAACCGTCTCGCTCCTTGCGTCACACCCGTGTTGATCTTTTATCCTCCTGATTTTTAAAGACTCTTGACCTTTCACCCATCAAACAGTAAGTAACGGCAAACATGAACCGGGCACCGGGCCATTCCCGGAGAAGTTGCCCGGAACCATGGCGGACAGTTATCTGAAATAACCGGACAGGGGCCGGACATCCCTTTTTTGGACAGGGAGGATGAGGATGATGAATCCGATTGCGCAAGGGCTGAACGAGATCCTGAAGGAGGCGAACCCGCATCTTTTCGAGATGTTATCCTCGGTGGGGCGTCAGCTCTTTTACCCGAAAGGTATTATAACCCAGGGCGCAGAGGCCAAAGAGAAAGCGCATCACATGAACGCCACCATCGGCATTGCCACCGACGCGGACGGGATCATGCACCTTCCCTCGGTGATGGCGGAAATCCCTCATATGAAACCCGAAGCCTCCATTACCTATGCTCCCTCGTATGGAGTTCAGGACCTCCGAACCGCCTGGCAGAAAGCCATTCGGGACAAGAATCCGTCCCTCGGGGAATGCGCCATCAGTCTGCCGGTGGTGACCAGCGGTATTACCCATGCCATCGGTGTCTTCGCCGATCTTTGGGTGGATCCCGGCGATACCGTAATTCTTCCGGACATGATGTGGGGGAACTACCGGATGATCCTGTCCGTCCGCAGAGGGGCTGAAATTGTTACATACCCGGTCTTTACCGAAGACCTCAGATACAATCCGGATGCCTTCGAGGACATGGTCCGGACCCAAGCGGCACAGCGTGATAAAATCATCGTAATCCTGAATTTTCCTCACAATCCCTCTGGTTACACCGTCAGCCGGGAGGAAGGTCAGCGGATGGCGGATATTCTGGTCGACATTGCCTCCCAGGGGACGAACGTCATCGCCGCCATGGACGATTCCTACTTCGGGCTTTTCTATGAGGAAGAGACATTGAAGGAATCGCCCTTCGCCCTTCTTTGCGGCAGACATCCACGGCTGCTGGCCGTGAAAATGGACGGCGCCACCAAAGAGAATTTCGTGTGGGGACTCCGGGTGGGGTTTATCACCTATGCGGCGTATTTTGAGGGTACTCCGGCCGTTGCCTACGATGCCTTGGAAAGAAAAACCGGCGGCTGCGTTCGGGGAAGCATTTCCAATGCATCCCATATCGGTCAATCCATCGTTCTCCGGCTGATGCAGGGATCCACATACGACCAGGAGAAGGAAGAAAAATTTCAGGTCCTGAAAGCGCGGGCGAAACGTGTGAAACAGGTGCTCGCGGACCCGAAATATGCGGATGTGTGGGATGTGTATCCATTCAATTCGGGATATTTTATGTGCCTGCGGATGCGCCATGTCAGCGCAGAGAAATTACGCGTTCATCTTCTGGAGAAATACGGAGTGGGCCTGATTTCCCTCGGCGAACACAATCTCCGGGTGGCCTTCTCCTGTCTGGAGGAACGCCAAATTCCGGAATTGTTCGACCTGGTCTACACGGGAGCCCGGGAATTGGCTTGAATTACGGTGTAATCCATTTTTCCGGGCACGCCGTTTGATTCGGACCACAAAGAGCACGAAGGACACGGAGAAAAGACGGCAGTTCTTCCTTCGTGGTTTACGTGCTCTTCTTACCATGACCCGAGCATTCCAGGACCCCCTTGAGGGATCGGGTACACGGAACGATATCGATCATTCGATAATCGATGGCGACACTGGACTCCCAGCGCTGGAAGGCGGATTCCAGCGGGATGGCATGAACATATGTCCGAGACCACTGGACTGAAACATATTTTTTCCCGCCTTTTCGGCGGCCGTCGGTCGTTCGACCTTGCCCAGGCCTGGCGCTGGACGCTTCGTTTTGTGGTGATCGGCCTGATTGCCGGCATGGGCTCCATCGTTTTTCACTATCTCTGCCAGCTCGGCATGCACTATTTTATGGACTTGCTGGCGGGATACCGGCCGCCGGCCCCCGCCGGGGAGCATCATCTGCTGCCGCCATCCGACAGACCCTTCAACCGATGGGTTCTTTTATTTTTACCTGCGTTTGGGGGCATCATGAGTGGCTGGCTGGTGTACACCTTTGCACCCGAGGCCGAAGGGCATGGGACCGATGCCGCCATTGATGCGTATCACCGTAGAGGCGGCTTTATCCGGGGCCGGGTTCCCATCGTTAAAACCATCGCATCGGCCATCACGCTGACCACAGGTGGATCCGGCGGCAGGGAGGGCCCGATCGCACAGATCGGCGCCGGTTTCGGATCCTTTCTGGCGACCAAACTGAAGCTCTCCGACCGGGAGCGCCGGATCATGATGGCCGCGGGCATTGCCGCCGGCGTGGGCAGCATCTTCCGGGCCCCCCTGGCCGGCGCGCTCTTTGCGGCCGAGGTGCTGTACAAGGATCCGGAATTTGAATCCGAAGTGATTATTCCCGCCGGCATATCCTCTGTGGTGGCCTATTGCCTGTTCTGTCTGGTCTTTGGCTGGGGGTCGCTGTTCGACTCTCCGGACTTTGTCTTCCGAAATCCCCTAGAGTTGGGGCCCTATCTGGTGCTTGCCGTGGTGCTGGTCCTCACAGGGATTTTTTATGTCAAATCGTTCTACGGGGTCACGCGGTTCTTTAAATCGTTGAACATCCCGAACTTTTTCAAACCGGTTCTGGGCGGTCTGTGCACGGGGATCGTCGGCTTCTTTCTGCCCCAGACCCTTGCGTTCGGATACGGCTACGTGCAGCAAGCGATCTACGATCAGCGGACCATTCCGTTCCTGCTGACCCTGGCCATCGGAAAAGTCCTGACAACCTCGTTTTCCATTGGATCCGGCGGCAGCGGCGGTGTATTCGGGCCCTCGGTGGTGATCGGCGGCGCCATGGGGGGCGTGGTCGGGCTTCTCTTTCACCAGTTGATGCCCGGTGTGGTCACCGAGCCGGGTGCATTTGTGGTGGTGGGTATGGCCGGTTTTTTTACGGCGGTGTCCAATACACCCATATCCACCATCATTTTCGTCAGTGAGATGACCAATTCCTATCATCTGCTGCTACCGAGCCTTCTGGTATGTTCGGTGTCCTATCTGGCAGCCCAGCGGTGGACGATTTACGAGCGGCAGGTCAAGGGCCGGATCGAATCACCGGCCCATGCCGGGGACTTTTTTGTGGACGTGTTGCAGGCGATCCGCGTGAAGGATCTCATGCAGCGGGTCCAGCGGGTCAAGTTGATTCCCGAGAGCATGCCCTTTCGGGAGTTCAAGACATACTTTGCCCAGACAAAGCAGCACTACTTCCCGGTGATGAACAGCGACGGTCGGCTGTCCGGAATATTTTCCAGCACCGATATCCGGGGGGTGCTGTTTTCTCCGGAGATCGAGCACCTGGTCGTTATGAAGGACATCTGCACCTCGGACATCATTGTGACCACACCTGAGGACGACCTGAATTCGGTGTTCCAGAAATTTACCCAGAAGAATATCGACAGCCTGCCGGTGGTTCGCGAGGAGGATCATGGCATCCTGATCGGCATGCTGAATCGTCGGGAAGTGATCGCCTTTTACAACGACAAGATTCGAGAGTTGAAAGGGCCGGCCGGGCCGCAGGGCACCGAAGAGAGGGAGGTGCCCGAGGTGCTGCGCAGCGGCTAATCCGGAAAATGTTGCACCCGAACCAAAGAGGCACGATATTCTGATACAGAACGTGACCAAAACGGGCAGGTGAACACCATGAACGTCGGATTTATTGGGTGGCGGGGGATGGTCGGCTCGGTTCTGATGGATCGGATGCTGGCGGAAAATGATTTTAACGGATGTGATCCGTTCTTTTTTTCGACCTCTCAAGTTGGACGGGAAGGACCGGACATCGGCCGTGAGGTTCCGCCGGTGGAAGATGCATTGGACCTGAAGCGTCTGGCCGAACTGGACATCATCGTATCCTGCCAGGGCGGCGGATACACCCAGGAATGTCATCCCCAATTGCGAAAAAACGGTTGGCAGGGATTCTGGATCGATGCCGCATCTACTCTGCGGATGGAAAACAACAGCGTCATCATTCTCGACCCGGTGAATCGCTCTGTCATCGATACCGCTCTGGTAAACGGTGTCAAAGATTATATCGGCGGCAACTGTACGGTTTCCCTGATGCTAATGGCCCTGGGCGGACTGTTCGAAAAGAATCTCATCGAGTGGATGACATCCATGACCTACCAGTCTGCTTCCGGCGCCGGTGCCAAAAACATGCGCGAACTGGTGGCCCAGATGCAGACCATCGGGACAGAGGTGGCCTGGCTTTTAGCCGATCCGGCAACCGCGATACACGCTCTGGATCGGCAGGTCGCCCGAAGCATCCGCTCGGATAGCTTCCCCGCAGAGCATTTCGGTGCACCCCTGGCCGCCAGCTTGATCCCATGGATCGATCGCCCCATGGCCAGCGGTCAGACCCGGGAGGAGTGGAAGGGGTATGCGGAGACCAATAAAATTCTCGGACGTCAGACAAATCCGGTTCCCATAGACGGCCAGTGCGTCCGTATCGGCGCCATGCGATGCCACAGCCAGGCGTTTACGATCAAAATAACACAAGATCTTCCGGTGGACGAGATCGAGGCGATCCTTGCCTCGCACAACGACTGGGTAACGGTCGTCCCCAATGAAAAAGAAGTCACCCTGCGGGAGCTGACACCGGCCAACGTGACCGGCACCCTGGCGGTTCCGGTGGGTCGGATCCGGAAACTGAACATCGGTCCGGAGTACGTGACCGCATTTTCAGTAGGGGATCAACTCCTGTGGGGGGCTGCCGAACCCCTGCGACGCATGCTGCGGATTCTGCTCGAACATCTGGGGTAATCCTGAAGGAGGACGTCTTTTCGGCTTCCTTATCAGTCGCTGTGCGTAAATCGGGACACTATTCTCGGGCCGGTTCAGCGATGCGTTATAGCCGTTGCCATAACTATGTTCCCTTTGAACATAGTTCGTTTTTGTAAACGGATACCGTTTCGGGGGAGTCCGGATATGGACATGTTCGGTATCGGTATCGGAATCGAGACAGAATGGCCAACTTCGAAGTCGATACCGATTCCAATACCGATGACCTGGCAACTTTCAATCGCGTCAACAATCCACAAATCGGAACGGAATTCTGACAGTTGCTCCAGATGCATTCATGTGTCTTTATCTTCCCTCATCCACGCTTCCGCTTTATGTACAGTGTCAAAAACCATGACGTGTGATGCAGCGTACACATCTGAGTAAGCTTGAAACATGCGGGTCAAGCCATATTCCAGAGGTTTTGTTACAGCAAAGGCTACTTTGACATCTCTGACACCCGGTGGAAATTGTAGAGAGTATTGTGCCATCTCAGCAATAACCTCAGATGCCAGCGACGTTAGATCTATTTCCGTAAAATCCCAAAGCCTGCCCATACCGCTTTTGTATTTTTCCGAAGAAACTGCACGATCAAGCGCGTCCAGAATATCTTTTGAGTCTACCTTGCCGGTCATTTTAATATAAGCGATATTCTTTATTTCATCATATTCTAATAAGGGCCCGGGGTGCTTTTTCATCGCATCCCCAATCCGGGGCACCGAAAGTCATCGTTCCCAGTGTAACCCGTGACATCAGTAGGCCGGAAGTTCCAAGATGACGATATTTCATTTGAGTGCCTCCTTTTCAAATCCGGATGTACGGTCAATCATATCGCACCTCCACCAGGGCCAGACCGTGGGCCGGAGCGGTGGCCCCCCCCCGGGACCTGTCCCTGGAGTGAAGAATCTTCTGTATATCCTCCGGGGCCCGCTTGCCGGATCCCACCTCAACCAGGGTGCCCACAATATTGCGCACCATGAAGCGGAGAAAACCGTCCGCTTCGACTTCGAATATCAGATAGCCGTCCCCCTCGCTTTTCCACTCGGCACGGAGAATCGTGCGGGTGGTGTGGACCCGGGGACTGCCGGACCCTTCGAACGCCTTGAAATCCCGGGTGCCTCCCAGAAACGCGGCGGCTGCCGACATCTTGTCCACAGATAACGGGCGTTTGATGTGCCATGCATAGTGTCGCCCGATTGCCTCGGGAACCCGGCGGTTGAGGATGCGATATCGGTACAGTTTACTCCGGGCGCTGTATCTTGCATGGAACGCGGCACCCACCTGCCGACAGCCGATGATCACCACATCGTCCGGGAGCAGGCTGTTGAGTCCCTTTTGCAGTGTTTCCGTGTCGAGACGGGTATCACAGGAGAAACTGGCTGTTTGCCCCAGCGCGTGGACACCCGAATCGGTCCGGCCGCTGCCGGCCACAGACACCGGTTCACCCATGATGGTCTCGATGGCCGTTTCAATGGTTTCTTGAACGGTGCGGTCTTCTTTCTGGCGCTGCCACCCACAGAAATCCGTACCGTCATATTCGATGGTCAGTTTGAAGGTTCGGTCCATTGTGTCACTTTGCGTGTCCGGTGTTTTTGTGTTTCATGTTTGGGAGCGATGAACCCGTTATCCCGTGTGCCCGTTGGCCCGCCTGCCCGTCTGCCCGTTTGCCGGTTTGGCCGGTTAGCCCGTTCGCCGGTCTTACCAAGCTGTGAGCTTTGTTCTTTAGCTTAGTACTATTTTTTTCTCTGAGAACTCTGCGAGCTCTGTGAGATCCTTTTATCCCTGAAACCCGACACCTGTCCTCTGACACCGGACATCCGACATCTGACATCAGTCCTCTGTCCTCTGCCTTCTGTCCTCTGCCTTTGACCTCTGCCTTCTGTCCTGCGTTTTCAGACCTCCGACCTCCGACCTCCAACCCGCCAACGGCGGGCAAGCCCTGAACCTTCAGCCTTGCGCCCTGCGCCTTGCGCCTTCAGCCTTCAACTTTGAGCTTTGGCCTTTCAACTTAACGCAATTATATCGTCAGGACAAACGAGAGCGAGATGAACGATAGAATGGTTGAAAGGACAATGGCGGCCGATGCCAAAGCCGTGTCGCTCGACAATTGGGAAGACAGGACATAGATGGCAGGTGACGTGGGAAGGGCGAAGAAAATCATTCCTGTCTTGAAAGGGACCCCTGTCACGTGAAACCAGGAGAGAAACAAGTAACCCATCGCGGGATAGATCAAGAGCTTGAACACGGATGCAGCTAAAGAAAGATTAAAATTACCCCTGAGACGTTTAAACGTCAGTTCCCCGCCGATGGACAGCAGTGCAAGAGGGAGGGTGACATAGGAAAAGAGCCCGAGGGTATTATCGATAAATCCGGGAAACCCCGAGGCAAATTGGGAATACAACATCCCCGCGACGCAGGCGATGATAAGCGGATTGGAAATCACCGCGATGGCTGTGAACTTCATGCGGCGAATCATCGAGTAGCTATGATCGGAGAACCAGATGAGCGTAGACACCGCCATTACATTGACCACCGGGATGATCAGCCCGATGAGGATGCCGAAATGCTTGATACCCGCTTCACCGACGGCCGTGACGATCACCGCCATACCGATATAGGTATTGAATCGGTAGCAGCTTTGGGAAAAGGAGCCGGCCTTGAATCGCGGCACCTTAAATAGCACGATAAACAGGGTACTGGCCCCGTAAATAACGAACACGGCGATAAACGCGGCACCGCAAAGGTTCCATGTTTCGGTTGTCGGAGGGCTGGCGCCGCCGATTTTCCAGAAGAGAAGGGCCGGAAAGAATATAAAATAGACCAGGCGATCGGATGCTTTCAGAAAACTCTCGCTGGTCAGCCCGAATCGTCTGAGCAAATGGCCGAGAAGCAGCAGCGCAAAGACAGGGAAAAGGCCTTCAAGTATCATCACAATCGGTTACACGGAATGCTGGCCAGGGTTTCTTCCATTCCATCATCGATGGCCTCGGCAAACTGTTCCAGAGGGTAATCGCTGCTGCAGGACCTGCAGTGAAGAAACACCCGCCGTCAGGTGCGTCTGAGAGCCATTGAATGTTGGCACTCAGGGCACGGAATCGGGTTTGATGCCATATGATAGTTTAGAATATCCATAATAAAATTGTGTGACGATGTTATGAAACGCGACCCTGTCGCTCACAATGATTCGTTGAACGCTCAACAGCGGATATGCAGTTCAGGGTGTTTACCAGCACCCGGAATATCCCGTCAACAGATTTAGCAATGCCGTGGCCCACCCCGATCGTTGCGTAATTAGAAGAACAAAGCTACTATAAATTCTGGATATTATCCAAAGCCTACAATGACACGATAAGGAAGATGCCGATGACAGAGCCAGGATGCCCGGGTTTCCGTTTTTCAGGTATTGCCGCGGGGATTAAAAAGAACGGAAAAGAGGATCTCGGACTGATTGTATCGGAAACACCGGCTTCTGTTGCCGCGGTGTTCACACGAAACCGGGTGAAGGCGGCCCCGGTGCTATTGGACCAGGAGAGGATCCAAGCCGGTGAGTGCCTCGCGGTGATCGCCAATAGTGGTAACGCCAATTGCTGCACCGGAGAGCAGGGATTTAAGGATGCTGAATCCATGGCAAAACTGACAGCCGAGGCCCTTGGTATTCCGGAGGACAAGACCTTGGTGGCTTCCACGGGTGTCATCGGAGAACCGATGCCGATGGAAACCATCACCTCGGCCATCCCCAAGGTGGTCGATGCACTTGGCACAACCCAAGTCCGGGCGTTTGCCAAGGCCATTATGACCACAGATACCGTGCCCAAGACGGTCTACAAGGAAGAATTGATCGGCGGTCGACCGGTCGCCCTGATCGGTATCGTGAAAGGGGCTGGTATGATCCGACCGGACATGGCCACCATGCTCTGCTTTATCTGCAGCGACATTCAGGCCTCGGCAGGTCGGTTGCAGGAATTGCTGTCGTCAGCGACCGAACAGTCCTTTAACCGGATCACCATAGATGGGGACACCAGCACGAACGACACGGTGCTCCTCATGGCAAACGGGCTTTCCGGTATTTCCGTCGACACTGCAGATCACGCCGAGCGATTCCAGAGAGTCCTGGCGGAGTTGATGGTCCAGCTTGCCCGCGAGGTTGTCAAAGACGGTGAAGGGGTCACCAAATTAGTGGATGTCGTCGTTGAAGGGGCCGACTCCCCGCAGGTCGCTCGGGCCGTTGCAGATACTGTGGCGCATTCCAGCCTCGTCAAAACCGCCTTTTTTGGAGAGGACGCCAACTGGGGGCGAATTTTGGGGGCGGTCGGCCGCGCCGGAGTCCCGGTTGATCCTGATCGGATCGATGTCTATTTCGGCGATGTTCAGATGGTAAAAAGCGGGGTCGGATGCGGCAAGGATGTCGAGTTGGCAGCCACAGAAGTTCTTCGAAAGCCGGAATTTTCCGTTGTCATCGACCTGAATCAGGGAAACTCTACCGCCTCTGTGATCACCAGTGATCTGTCCGTGGAGTATGTGAAAATCAACGCCGATTATCGGACGTGATCCGGGCCTTGATACCGGATCCTCGATTCTGGATGCTGGATGCTTGTAACTGGATGCTGGATGCTTGTTACTGGATGCTGGATGAGCTAAAAGCTCAAAGCTTGCCCGCCTTTGGCGGGCTGAAAGCTGAAAGATAAAAACAATGATACGGACAAATGACGTTTCCCACAGTGGAAATGATGACCGAATGACGCCGCCGCCGGATTCGACATGCTCACCACAAGCAGGCGGCAAATGACATGTACTGCTGGCCAATCCCGCCTGGGCGGGACAAACCGGCCAACCGATTACCCTGGATGCTGGATACTGGATTCTGGATACTGGATACTCTATGCTCGCCGCCCCTTTACGGGCTGGATACGTGATTCTGAAACCTATATGACAGAGCCGAGCGATTCCACAATTTTAGGCATTTTACATTTCAGGCATTTATTTTGGGCCCACGGGCCCACGGAGATCCATGAACCAAACACCAAACACCAAACACCAGATACCGTCCGCCTTCAAAAATTTCTCTCCTTAGCAGGCGTTTGTTCCCGGAGAAAGGGGGAAGCACTTATTCAAGAGGGGAGGGTCCGCGTTAACGGTGAGGTGGTTAAGGTCCTGGGCACCAAGATAGATCCGGAAATCGACGTGGTCATGGTCGATGAAAATATAGTGCGGGCGGATGTGGAACTGCGCTACGTGATTCTAAACAAGCCTGCCGGATACGTCACCAGTTGCCGGCAACCCGGGGATCAAATTGTTCTGGATCTTGTGGATATTTCGGAGCGCCTGTATCCTGTCGGTCGACTGGATAAAAATTCTACCGGACTGTTACTTTTGACCAACGACGGTCGACTTCATCACCGTCTCTCCCATCCATCCTTTGATCATGAAAAAGAGTACGACGTTGTCGTAAACAAACCGATCTCGGACAAGGCCTTGAGGCGCATGGCCGAAGGGATCCACCTCAAGGGGCGAAAAACCCGGCCAGCCGAAGTTCGTCGCATGGGCCCCCGACGGTTTCGAATAACTCTGAAAGAAGGCCGGAATCGCCAGATTCGTCGGATGGTGAAGGCCGTGGGACATCATGTCGCACATCTCAGACGCCTGCGCGTCGGCAATTTACTGTTGGGAAGACTGGCGGAGGGCCAATGGCGATATCTAACGAAGAAAGAAATAACGGCGCTGCTGAAGTCGGCGGGGCTCTGACCCGCTCCTGCGTTTGGCTAAATTAGGGATACCTGGAGTACTGGAGTACTGGAGTATTGTAAAACTATGGCATGCCTCCAGCTCACCATTACTCCATCTCTCCAACTCTCCATCTAACCGTCTCCTGCATCCTACCATCGCGATTCTGTCTCAGAGGCTTTGTTTAGCCGTCTAGATATGAGAGCACCAATTCGACCCGTTTTTCGATGGGTACCACCGGAATTTGGATCAGCGTATAACCTAAATGTCTATACGCTTCTTTTAGAAGGGCCTCCAATCGGGCGGCTTTGTGGTCATCTTCGCTACGCACCGCATCCGTTTCGAATGTGAGTCGCTCAAAGAGAAACACCGCCCGGTAACGATACCGCCGACTTTCTCTCATGGGCGCGGTATCGTCCAATCCCTCAATGGTAAAATAAGCCACACTGTCCGGTATGCCTCGGTCGAGGAACACCGTCTCGTCTGGAGACAAACCGATTTCCGCATCCACCTTGCGGGACAGAATCTGGTGCTCAAAAGACGAGATATCGGACTTTATCTTGTCGGGGGTAAGGCCGAGGACCCTCTGCTCATCGATGTGGGCCCGGGCGGCCTCATGGACCACGGAAAAGCCGCGCTGTTCCAATTCAAGGATGACCGAGGTCTTCCCTGAACAGGGCGCACCGGTGATGACATACCAGTGGGTGTGTATCATGGGCATAACGTTCACATTTTATTATTCTCAGGTTTTGTGATACCAATTTGTCTCTAAACCTAAGATATCATGGGATTCTTGGGTGCAGCCAGAGCGGTGAATTCCAACCGGCACCCACACACCGAGATGGCTGTATCGGGAAAATCTACCAAACCATAATCCTTTTGCCAATTGCGCCTGTGATATGCGATATGAAGGGCCCATATACCGTCCACCGAGTGAGGCGGACTCCCTGCTGATACAGGCCACTATCGGGTGCCCCCATAATCGCTGCACGTTTTGTATGGTGTATAGGGGCGGTCCCCGGTTCCGAGTCAGAGACCTGACCGACATCGAGGCTGACCTCAGGCAGGCAAGGGAAATACACGGACCGGATGTCCGGACCCTTTTCCTTCCGGCGGGCAACACTATTGCCATGCCGACAGAAGCCTTATGTACCGTTTGCCGGACCGCTCACCGCATTTTTCCAAATTTAGAGCGGATTACCGTTTACGGCTCTTCACCGTTCATCCACCGTAAAAGGCTGGAGGGACTCAAACGGCTTGTCGAAACCGGTCTGACGAGAATTCATGTCGGTTTGGAGTCAGGCGATGACCGGATTTTACGCCGGATCGCCAAGGGTACCGACAGTAACCAGCAGATCGATGCGGGGCATTGGGTAAAGGCGGCCGGCATTGAGTTGAGTCTTTACGTCATCCTGGGTATCGGGGGACAAAAGCATTCCGAATCCCACGCGCGCGAAACGGCACGAGTATTAAATGCCATCGCCCCGGATTTTACCCGGTTGCGTACGTTTGTACCTAAAGTCGGGACGCCGTTGCTGGAAGACGTGCGGAACAGACGATTTCGGATGCTTGGACCCCATGACGTGCTTAAGGAAACAGCCCTTCTGCTGACACATCTGAAGATTTCAACGACGTTGACCAGTGATCATTATACCAATTACCTCAACTTGGAGGGGCATCTCCCGAAAGACAAAGAGCGTTTATTATCTACCATCGCGACAGCGTTAACAAGAGAGGAAACGTCCTTTCGGCCTTTTTTTATCGGAAATCAATAACCTAAACTTTTTATGAAATCTGTTCAGACTGGTGAAATGTTCACGTTAACTTGGACCTTTCATGCTATATTCTCAGGGATAACATCATAGGAGGAGCAAATTATATGTTGAGTTATGAAGCATTGCGCTCGGGAAAAGACAAGATCGCCGTCATCGGGCTGGGCTATGTCGGCCTTCCCCTGGCGGTTCATCTGTCGCGATTTTTTTCTGTTGTCGGATACGACCGCAGCCTGGAACGGATCCATGAGCTGACATCCGGAAAGGACCGGACATTGGAAGTCTCCGATGAGGAATTGGCCAATGCCGATATGGAATTTTCCAGCGAGCCGGATGTTCTTGCCCGGTGCAGACTCATTATCGTTGCGGTACCCACCCCAATCGACGGTCACCGTATCCCTGATCTCCGGCCGGTATGCAGCGCATCGGAGGCTGCCGGAACATACCTGCAAAAAGGTGCCTGTGTCGTCTATGAATCGACAGTATACCCGGGTGTCACCGAAGACGTCTGCGTCCCCATCCTCGAGGAGACCTCCGGGCTGACTTTGGGGAGGGATTTCACCGTCGGGTATTCTCCGGAACGGATCAACCCCGGAGACACCGAGCACACGCTGGACAAGATCGTCAAGGTTGTGTCCGGCTCCGATGACGGGACCACCGACCTTCTGACACGTGTCTACGGTGCCGTTGTCCCGGCCGGTATCTACCCGGTTACCTCCATCAAAGTCGCCGAGGCGGCAAAGGTGATTGAAAATACCCAGCGCGACCTGAACATTGCGCTCATGAACGAACTTGCCATGATTTTCGATAAACTGGGTATCGACACCCAGGAGGTGCTGAACGCCGCCGGAACCAAGTGGAATTTCCTGCCGTTTCGTCCGGGATTGGTGGGCGGTCACTGTATCGGTGTGGATCCCTATTATTTAACGTTCAAGGCAGAGGCTCTCGGGTATCATCCGGAAATGATTCTCGCCGGCAGGCGGATCAATGACGGGATGGGAAAGTACATCGCCGAGCGGGCCATAAAACTGTTGATCAAGGCGGGAAAACAGGTCCGCGCCGCCCGTGCGGCGGTGCTCGGCGTCACTTTCAAGGAAAACGTTCCGGACCTGCGAAACACGAGGGTTGTCGACATCATCCGGGAGCTGGAAGAATATGGGCTGGAAGTCCTGGTAAACGATCCTTTTGCGGATCCAGACGAAGCTCGAAAATATTATGATGTCGATCTCGTTGAGATGGACGACCTCTCCGGCGTAGACGTCGTCATTGTCGCCGTGATGCACGGCACCTATCGGGATCTGGGGTTAGGGGGTATCGCTCGGCTTGTTTCCGGCAGCCCGGCTATCGTGGTGGATGTGAAAAGTGCGTTCGCGCGGAAGGAAGCAGAGCGGCTCGGGGTGTTGCTGGACAGAATCTAAATAAAATCGTTGCACGATTTTATTCAGGACTCTCCCGGTTATCTCTCTTTTCGTTGAAAAAGTACGGCTGGCCGCTTGATCGGGGCATCCGAATTTTCCCTTTCACCGTGCCGCCTTCCTCGATGGCGATCCGGGCACATTCGATATCGCCGGTCACACGGCCGGATGCGCGAACTTCCACACGCCCCCCCGAGGCGATGTTACCGTTCATCTCGCCGGCGACGATAACCCCCCCGGCAACGGCCTGTCCGTCAATTACGCCTTCCGGTTCGAGAAAAATAATTCCCTTCGCCAAGACATCGCCGTCCACATGCCCGGAAATGACGATGCCCCCATCCCCCTGAATACTTCCGGTGATTCGGGTCTCTTCTGAAACAAACGTCTCCTGGGACGTGAGATTGTCCTCCAGACGTCGGGTGGGCGGGGATTTCGTTTTCTTTGCCTTTTTGAAAAACATGGTTTCTTTCAGCAAGACGTGAGCGACCTTCCGGCAAGCTGGAAGGCGATCCGGCAAGCCATCGATCCTGCGAAGTTCATGACCCTTCCGGCTCCTCCAGCAGCTCTGGGTGATGGGCGGCAACGGCGGCTGCCAATTCCGGGTCCAGCTTTGCGTGATGCAGTGTCCGGACTTTGGCGAGCTGGTCCAGGGTCAGTCCACGGGTTTGCGTCAAGTCGGCGTCTTTTAACAGTGCTCGGGAAAGATCCGCCCCTTCAAGTGTCGCGTCTTTCATGTTTGCCGACCAGAGTGTGGCCTTTCGAAGATCCGCCCGCCATAAAAATGCGTGCCGAAGATCGGCACCCTGGAGGTCCGCCTCCCGGAACATGGTCCGAGACAGGTAAGCGTTCTGAAAGTCTGTGCCGACGATCCTGGCGCCCGAGAGATCCATTGAACTCAAATTCATATTTCGCAGGTAGCAACGGGTCAAATCGATTCGGCTTACCTGCCGACGATTCAGCCGCAATATGCTGCCCCGGATCCGATGAGAAGCCAGGGGGGAGCGCCACCCCCTCAGATCGTCGATCTCGTCATGGTAGCGCTCGATGTCCCGTCGCCGCATCCGCCACTCGAACAGCGCCACCAGAAAGACGCCGATGACCAGTAAGTCGAGCAGCATGCCGTAGGATTCGAAAATCAGCTGCTGCCCCAGGCCCGCACCTATTTGGTCATACTGAATGACCGTAAACCCGGCCACCCCCGACAGCGCCGCTCCGAAAAGGAGGCTCGATAGCACCGCCGCACGGGGCGAACCACGGCGCACATACCGATACATCAACAAAACAAACAGCAGAATGCCGACTGCAGCAGCCGATGCGATGATCAGTATCATTCCGCTCCCTGAACCCATCGGACTCCTGTTGTAAACCGATCGTGACGCTTCTCACCCGGACAACCACATGTTCGGCCTGAAGCCCCGGCCGTTTCCTTGTCAAGTATCTGAAAAAGGGTCTGAAATCAATCGAATTTCATTGAAGTCTGAGAATCTCGAAGGTGTTGTCCATGAGATCGGCGGTAAGCAATTTACCGCGTAGCAGGGCGCCGCGCCCGAGGAGGATCTTTATGATTTCGGAGCATTCCAGAGTCGCCAGGAAGGTGACCGCCTGGGGCAGACACCCCAGCGAGGCTTCGGACCCTTTTTCCGCCGCGGCATCCCGAGGCCCGAATACAGACACAAGCCCCGGGTCTGAAGGAAACACCGTTGTCAGGTGCCCGGAGGCTCCGGCAACCGCCGCGGACACCAGGGGGCAACCGAGCCTGCGGGCGGCGTCTTCAATGACAAATCGGGTTTGGATGTTGTCGAGGCAGTCGACGATGCCGTCGCTATTTCTCAATAACGCTTCGGCATTCTCTCTGCCCACAAGAACCTTGGCGGCGTGGACCTCCACCGACGGATTGATGCGACCCACCCGTGCTGCTGCTGCTTCTGCTTTGGGACTGCCGACCTCGTCCAGATTACTGAGAAACTGCCGATTGAGATTGCTGTCTTCGAAGTGGTCCGCGTCGAACAGAGATAAACGGCCGATACCGATACGCGCCAGAATCTCGGTCACAGCTCCTCCCAGCCCCCCGAGACCGATGACGCTGACACGGGATTGCAGCAGCTGCACCTGGTCTTCCGGAGACATCATGTGTAAATTCCGGGCGTACCGTTCCGGTACCACCCCGTTTTCAAGGGCCCCAATTTCGACCTCCCACCCCATCAGATCGTACCGGCGGGCCAATTGCAGGCTATCCATCAGAGACAGGCTGCGATAGGGGGAACCGTCCGGAAGTTTCCGGTCAACGGCCCTGTTTGCGATCTCGTCGATAAGAAGTGATGGTAGGGTCATTACAATCAAGGGGGGAGTTGTTTACAGAATCGTCGTTTGTCGCTTCTTCTGGCTCAGTCCAAGAGGATCCCGTGATTAGACATTCGGTATTGGGTATTCGGCACCGGGCAGTGACCTCGTAAGCCGCTTCGACTCGTCCGAATACCACATCCCGAATATGCAATAGTCGGTGTCAGCCGCCGCCGACAGGAGGAAACACCCCGATACGCTCGCCGCCCCTGAGCAACGCCTCCGGAGCGCTTTTTACGCCGTTGACGAAAATAAGCTTCGACTCTTCCAGGGGTACCTGCATCTGGATCAGCAGATCCTTCACCGAAATTCCCGGCGCAATCGGATATCGGTCTGCTGTTTCCGGCAGAAACTTCTTCAGGTTCGCAAACAATTTGATCTGGACGTGGGCTTCCATAAACGGTTTAGAGGGTCATCTTTCTTATTTTTGTTCATCGTTCGCAAAATTCTGTCCCTGCCGCCCGGCCGAGCGGGATTTCCGCTTTGCACCAACACGCCGCAGAAATCTAACGATCTTAAATGTAGGCATATCCCCCAACGAGTCAATTGTCAAAATGGAAATCGTCAAGGCTTCAATTCCATTTTTCCCGTTATTGGTTTGGGATCCGTGGGGCGCATACGGGGCTTTCCGGACAGCCACCCCCTTGAAAACCGATCCGGTCCGATGATTATCGGTGCGCACCTGGCGGCTGTGTTTTTCGTATTGGTGTCAATCCGGACCGGGTGCCGTCCTCATCCTGAGGTCCGGAGAGGGACATGGTGCTTCGGAGCTCGCGATTTCCGATAGTGGCGCCAAGACCCTTTTTCCCGCCCCGACCCACATCGCCCGGCGCACGATCAGCGGACGTCCTCCGTCACCGGGAAAGGCTCCCGGCGGGGTGGTGGCCTGTCAAGGCGCCGTCGTTGCCGCATCCCGGTGCACGACAAATGCCTTTCAGCCCACGCTTTGCGTCCCTGAATCCGGATGGTGCATACCCCTGCAGGCGAGTAATTGCTAATTTTCTCGAGTAACTTCACCTATTTCTTGACAAATAGATGATTTAATGAGAAAAAACCATGAATGGAGAATTGACGTAAGCAAACAGAAGAGGGGTGTTGGAAGATGGCACTGACGAAAGCGCAGATCGTAGCCAGTGTTCAGGAGGAACTGCATTTCTCAAAGAGCCGCTCGGCCGAAATCATTGAGACGATTCTCGAAATCATCAAACGGACTCTGGAAACCGGAGATGACGTCTTGATCAGCGGTTTTGGGAAGTTCTGTGTAAAAAACAAAAAAGAACGACGTGGGCGCAATCCTGCCACCGGCGAGGATCTGATGCTTAATCCACGCAAAGTGGTCACGTTCAAGTGCTCCGGGAAACTCAGAGAAAAGGTCAACGGCAGTTGATGTGAACTCCGTTTTCACGCCGGAAAAGACGTGGTGGATCCGCACCATCGCCCTTTTTCTGGCCGGAATCGGTTTCTTTCTATTCGGCATTCAACTTCTCGTTTCTGCGTACCACTTAAACGATCCATTTTATTTCATCCTTACCTTTTTTTCATCCAATTTGATCATCTTGATCAGTGCCGCCGTGTTCATTGGGCTGGGGTGGCAAATGGTATTGGCCGTACGGGATACCGATGATCCGGAAGATGAACCATCCGAAATGGACAAAGACTGACGCGAACCCTGCCCCGCACGGTTCCGTCTGACGACTGCTGATCGGTGACCCGCTCCCGGTGTGCCGGTCGGTCCAACCAGCGATTAGAGGAGATATCCGATGACCGACATATCCGCAGATGTAGTGATTCTCGGAACCGGACCGGGCGGACTCCAGGCGGCCATCCATGCGGCCAGGGCAAAGGCGTCGGTTGTGGTCATGGGGCGGGAAACCAAGTCCAGCCTGTATCGGGCTCATGTGGAAAACTATTGTTGTCTGGGAAAGATATCGGGGGAACGGCTGCTTCAGGACGGTGTTCAGCAGGCCAAAGATGCCGGTGCGGAAATTCTTCATGAGGACGTCGTGGAGATCCTGCCGGTGGATCCGGGCTTTGTTGTCGCTACCGAAAGCGAGCGCCGGATCACTACCCACACGCTGATTCTGGCCATGGGAATATCCAGGAACCGTATCGGGGTTCCCGGTGAAAAAGACTTTCTCGGAAAAGGGGTAAGCTACTGCGTCGATTGTGACGCCAACTTTTTCAAGGGAGAAACCGTAGCCGTGGTGGGCAATGAGTCCGCTGCCGTCGCCGGTGCTTTGACCCTGCTGTTTTATGCCAGGGAGGTTCATCTGGTCGCCAAAAAACTGGATGTCTCGGATCGCCTGGCCTTCCAGGTGCAGGAATCGGACGTGATCCTTCACAGCGGGCGATCTGTGACACGGATCACGGGCCAGAACATGGTCGAGGGCCTTGAACTCGATGACGGCAAGGAGCTGAAAGTCAACGGAGTATTTATCGAAACCGGCGCCAAGGGGGCCGTTGAATTGGCCGGATCCCTCGGGGTCGCCCTGGACCCGGAGCAATTCAAGTATATCGTTACTGACAAAACGCAACAGACCAATGTCCCCGGAGTTTACGCGGCCGGTGATATTTGCGGCCCCCCGTGGCAGATGGCTAAAGCTGTCGGTGAAGGGTGCGTCGCCGGCCTGGCGGCAGCCAAATTCGCCAAAAAGCAGAGAGCTGCGCGAAACGATAAAAAAAGCTGAGCGTTGAAAACGTCAAACTGAATGATTACGTAAAGGAGCACGGCGCAAGGCGCAAGGTTTACGGTCCAGGGCGCAGGGCTTGCCCGCCGTTGGCGGGGTGGAGGTCAGAGGTCGGAGGTCGGAAAACGCAGGACAGAAGACAGAAGGCAGAGGACAGAGGACTGATGTCAGATGTCGGATGTCGGATGTCAGAGGACAGCTAAGGCATGAGGACACACCGGGCTACGCCCGGCACGCGGGCAAACCGGCAAAACCGGCCAAACCGGGAAACCCTTCGACTGCGCTCAGGACAAGCGGGCCAACGGGCAGACGGGCTAACGGGCCAACCGGCCAAACCGGCAAACCGCCTAAACCGGCAAACCGGTCAACCCTTCGACTGCGCTCAGGACAAGCGGACCGGCCGGCAAACCAGACACAAAACCCCAAACACCAAACACCAAACACGAAACACCAA
>CAFBRK010000134.1 GCA_903231505.1 Olavius algarvensis associated proteobacterium Delta 3
ACATTGCACCAAATGGAGACCTTCATGGGCAAGGCACTTCGAGATGAAGCTGTAGTCCGACTACCGCGAATCTCGAATAACGCAGGCCAGGGAGGTCTCTGTTTGGCCCGCAGGGTGAAATCTTTTCAGGCCGTTCATCCGTTTTTCAACGTGACACATGGCATCGTAGCCCGATGCGTCAGTTTTCACGTTAAGGCACCGATATTGTTTCTTTTATAACATTTGCTGAAATGATTTCATGCCATGTTCGGGTTAATTGGCTTTCCAGCACCGCACGTAGTGACCATCACCCACGCGGACCCACCGGGTGTCCGGTTTTCGGCACGCCTCGGTCCGGTCCGGACAGATGACGGAGAATCCGCAGCCTTCCGGTGGCTCCAGGGCCATGTCTTCCCAGTTTTCCGGGATGTTCAGAAGCCCGGCCGCTTCGGGGCGTGGATCGGGGATGGCCGACAGCAGGGTGTGGGTATAGGGGTGCCTTGGATTGTCGAAGAGAACCGTGGAAGGCGCTTCTTCCACGATCTGTCCTTTGTACATCACCGCCACCCGGTCGCAGAGGTATCCCACAACATTGAGATCGTGGGAGATGAACAGATAACTTAAACCGAGATGGTCTTGCAGATCTTTCAGTAGATTGATGATCTGTGCCTGGATGGAAACATCCAGTGCGGATACCGGCTCATCGCAGATAATCAGGGACGGCTCCACGCTCAGGGAGCGGGCGATCCCGACCCGTTGCCGTTGTCCGCCGCTGAATTCATGGGGGTATCGGTCGGCAAATTCCGGGGAGAGGCCGACCATCTCGAGCAATTCCGCGATTCTGGCGCGGGTCTTGCCGTCCCGGTTCATACCCAGGGTGCGCAATCCTTCCTCAATTGTCTGCCCCACCGTCATCCGCGGGTTTAACGAGCCGTAAGGATCCTGGAAGACGATCTGAATTTCCTTCCGGAGGGGCTTCATTTCCTTTTCGGAAAGTCGACTGATGTCTTGTCCGTTGAACCGGATCTCACCCTCGTCCGGATCGATCAGCCGCAAGAGAAGACGGGCCACGGTCGATTTGCCGCAACCGCTTTCACCCACCAGGCCAAGGGTCTTCCCCGTGTCGATGGTCATATCGACATTGTCCACGGCCTTTACCCATCCCATGGTCCTCTGAAAGAAACCACGGCGGACAGGGAAGTATTTCTTCAGACCGGTGACACGCATAATCGGATTCTGGTGTTCTTCCATTTCCATTGTGACCCGTTACGGTGGTTCGCTTATGATCCGCCGGTCTCCCGGCGCTCGTAGAGGACCGGACAGCGCGAAAGGTGTCCGTCACCATAGTCGCACAACTCCGGAAAACGCGTCCGACACGTTTCAACCGAATAACGACATCTGGGGTGAAACGGGCACCCCGGCGGTTTCCGGGCGGGATTCGGAACGCTGCCCGGTATGCTGCTCAGCCGCTGCCCCCGTTTGGAGCGTGTCGGCAGCGATGCCAACAGCCCCTGTGTATAGGGATGCCGGGGGGTTTGAAAGATCCCGGCCGTTCGCCCGGACTCCACGCCGATGCCGGCATACATGATGTAGACCCGTTCGGCCACATTGGCCACCACACCGAGATCGTGGGTAATATACAGGACCGCCATATCCCGTTTTTTCTGCAGTTCCTTGAACAGATTGAGAATCTGTGCCTGAACGGTCACATCCAGGGCGGTGGTCGGTTCATCGGCGATCACCATGTCCGGATGGCACGCCAGGGCCATGGCGATCATTACCCGCTGCCGCTGCCCACCGCTGAGCTGATGGGGGTAGTCCTGCAGACGGCTTTCCGCAGAAGGGATACCGACATCTTTCAGGAGCTGTACGGACCTGGTATGGACCTCATCCTGGGGCACCTTCTCGTGGGCCAGGATGGCTTCTCCAATCTGATCGCCGATGGTGAACACGGGGTTCAATGATGTTAGCGGTTCCTGGAAGACCATGCCGATACGATTGCCCCGAATGGTCCGCAGGTCGTCTTCTCCCAGAGAGGAGATATCGATGCCGTCAAAACCGATACTGCCGCCGGCCATAATGCCGGGCGGAATCGGTATCAGGCCCAGGATGCTCAGCGCCGTCACGGTCTTCCCGCATCCGGATTCGCCGACAATGCAGACCGTCTCCCGTCGACCCACGTCAAAGCTGACCCCGTCCACCGCTTTGGCCAGGCCGTTATCGCTCCTGAAGTGGATGCGAAGGTCGGAAACGGAAAGTAGTACGTCGTTATCGGTCATATACCGCTCCAGAGAAGAGGTGTTTTCGTGATCATGAACTGAGTTGGAGTACTGGAGTGCTGGAGTACTGGATTTTCCAGTTCATCACTGAACATCTTCTTCGTTCCATTGCTCCAACACTCCATTACTCCGTATTGTTTTCGCTTCGTCATACCAAATGCCTCGATATCTTCTCTGTTTCTGATTTACCGGTCCTGCGTTCAGTGGCGCTCCCGCAGCTTCGGATTCAGCGCATCCCTCAGCCCTTCACCAAAAAGATTAAACGACAGCACGACGATGAGGATGGCGATCCCCGGCACAAAGGTCAGCCAGGGTGCATCAAAAATGAAATCCTTCCCGCCGGACAGGATGTTGCCCCATGTGGCGTGGGGCGGCGGAACCCCGAAACCCAAAAAGCTCAACCCGGCCTCGGTGAGTATTGCCGAAGCGATCCCGATGGTCGCCGACACCAGCACCGGCGCAATGGCGTTGGGCATCATCTGCCGGAAAATAATCCGATAGGTCCGGATGCCCAGCGCCCTGGCCGCAAGCACAAAATCCTGCTCCCGGAGGGAGAGAAATTCGGCCCGGACAAACCGGGTCGTCCCCATCCAGCTGGTCAACCCAATAACGATCATGATGTTGTACAGACTGGCCGGCAGCAACGCGACAACGGTGAGGATCAAAAAGAAACTCGGAAAGCACAGCATAATGTCCACCAGCCGCATGATCAGGGTGTCCGCGGTCAGTACAGGAAAACGCAACGCGTTCAAAAACACGGGCATCGGCCGCTTTCTCCATATCTTCTGTGCCGCGATGCTCACGATCACCACGCCGGACCCCAGCCCCATCAGAACGATGGCGGACCCTTTCGCACCGGCGATCCAGGCGGCCACACCGAACAGGAGCAGAAACGCCGGAAGCATATGATCCACGCGGATGGCCGCCTGGCCGAAATAGCCGGCGATACCGCCCAGGAAAATGCCGATGACCACCGAGATGCCGACCGCCACAAACCCGACCGTCAGGGACACCCAGGCACCCTGAAGCATCCGGGCGAAGACATCCCTGCCCAGATTGTCGGTGCCGAACAGATAGACCCCCAGAGGCGGCACTTCCCCGGGCCGCAGGGTGTCCAGATTGGGCCGGGACAAAGGCGGTTTCAGCTTTTCCTGGAGCCGTACCTGGGCCGGATCCAGAAGCGGTTGGGTTCCGGAGGTCACCAGAAGCCCGACAACGGCGGTGAAAAAAAACAGGCCGAAGATCGCCAGGCCGCTGACGGCAAGGCTGTTTCTGCGAAACAACACCCAGAATTGCTGAAACCGCGACCGGGTCGGTCCCAAGGGGGTTTCGATCACGTCTCCGGGGGATGCCGTCTGGCTGTGGGTGGCGCTGCTCATAGCCGTATCCTCGGATCGACAACCAGGTAAAGCAAATCTGAAATAAACGTTCCGATGAGTACCAGCACGGCGGAAATGAAATTCACCGTCAGGATGACCGGATAGTCCCGCGCCAGTATTGCCTCGTAAGCCATTCGGCCCATGCCGGGCCACGAAAAAATGGATTCGGTGATCACCGATCCTCCGATCAGCCCCGGCAGAATCAGCCCGAACATGGTGACGAAAGGTAGCAGCGCGTTTCGCAGGGCATGCTTGTAGTGGACCTGATCCGGCGGCAAGCCCTTGGCCCTGGCCGTCCGCACATAGTCCTGTCCCTCGACCTCCAGCATCTGGCTGCGAACATAGCGGGACAGAACGGCAATTCCGGCTGTGGCGCCCAGCACCGAAGGCAGCAGCAGATGCCAGATCCTGTCCATGAACCGGGTCATCGGGGATGTGCTGCCGATCCCGAAGGTTTCCATCCCGATCACCGGCACCTGAAACTGGGTGACCACGAAGATAATCAGAACATAGGCGAAGAAGAATCCGGGGATGGAGATGAGCAGATACGCCAGAAATGTGGAACTTCGGTCAAAATTGCCGCCCCGCTGGAGAGCCGACCGGATGCCCACCGGAAACGAGAGGGTCCATGTCAGAATGGTGCCCACGATAAACAGCGGGAGGCTGTTCAGAAAACGCTCCCAGATTTTCAGAAGGACGGACTGATTGTCCTTCCAGGATACCGTGCGGCCGGTGAACAGATCCCGGTAGAAATAGAGGTACTGGATGGTGAGGGGTTTGTCGAGGTGGAATTCCGAGCGAAACCGCTCCACCATCTCGGGCGTAAATTTGGGGTTCATCGGATCCACCTGGCTCGGTTTTCCCGGCGCCAGGTGAATGATGAGAAACGAAACGATGGACACAAAGAAAAGTGTGATCATTTTCTGCACGGCGCTGCGACCGATGAAGGAAATCATATCAGATGTTCCTTTTCAGATCCTCGATCAGATCCGATTCCAACACGATGTGTACGGGTTCTTTGTTCCAGCACTTCAGTGAATCCCTTCGGCGGATCTCTTAATAATACCTCACTGAGAAGATTTCACGCGATGCCAGGGTCATCCGTCCTGGGCAAACACCGGTACTCCGGGTAGTTTAATCCACTTGTTGAAATCGTACGCGTAGTCGCCGGTCTTGGTCGGTGTAATCTTCCGGTAGACAGGGCTCCCGTCCGGTCCCTGTTCCCTGATGACGATCCGCTTGTCCAGCACCGCCGTCCATTTGCGGACATAGAGAAAGTTGTAGGGCTGTGCCTCTGCGATGATTCGGTGCAGCCGGTGGCAGTAAGCCACCTGTTTCCGGTGGTCGTATTCCTGCCGGATCTTGATAATGAGGTCGTCCGCCTCTTTATTTTCGAAGCCCACAAAGTTGAGCTGATAGGGCCCTGTCTGGCTGGAATGCCAGATCTGATAGAGATCCGGATCGATGCCCATTTGCCATCCGAGGATCAATGCGTCGAAATCGAGTTTGTTGACCCGCTCCTGGATAAATACCGACCATTCCAGGAGATCTGTCCGAACATCGACGCCGATTTTTTTCCAGGCATCCTGGGCGACCGCGAGGATGGCCTGCCGCAGTTGATTTCCGCTGTTGGTGATCAGGGTAAACGCCAGGCGCCTGCCGTCCTTTTCCAGCCAGCCCGATGCATTCCGGCGCCAGCCGGCGGATTCGAGAAGTTCCAGCGCCCCTTCGGGATCATAGGGCAGCGGCGATATGTCGTGATTGTAATAGCCGGTCTGCTTGACAAACGGGCCGGTGATCCGTTCCCCCTGCCCGTGAAGGACATAACGGATTATTTTGTCTACATCGATGGCCATCCCGAGTGCTTTGCGGACGCGCGGGTCCTTGAAGGGCGCCCGCCGCATGTTGTAGCCGATATACGTGTATCCGAATGAGATGCCTGAAAAATTTTGAAACCGGGCGTCCTCTGAAAGACGCGCGACCTGATGGGGCTGGACCTGATAGCTGTCGATGGTGCCCGCGTAAAATTCCATCTCCTGGGTCAACGGGTCGGGGATAATTCGGACCGCATATTGGGTATAATTGGGGGGGCCTTCCCAATAGTCGCCGAATCGGGTCAGGCGGATATACTGATCCGATTTCCAGGAGGTAAATCTGAACGGTCCGCATCCAACGGGGTTGCGTCCAAAACGGCTCTGGCGCAATGTGAAGGTGGCCGGATCCTTGTCGAGCCGTTCGGCCTCTTCGCGAAGCGCCCTCGGGTTGAGCAGGTGCTCCGGAAGGATACCCATGCCCCACGTGCCGATGGCAGGCGAGTAAAGCCGTTTATAGGTTATTTTTACCGTCAGCGGATCGATCACCTCGACAGCTTTGACCGGCTCGTAGTCGGCGACGCGCGGAGACAGGTTTTTGGGATTCATGATCGCTTCGTAGGTGAATTTTACGTCTCCGGCATCGAACACGTGCCCGTCGTGAAACCGGACGCCCGGTCTCAGGTGAAAGACGATAATCGGATTGTGTTCGACAGCCGGCACCATGGATTCGGCAAGGACGGAAAGCTGTTCCGGCGGCAGGTCCACATCTGTGGACAGAAAGGCGTCGCTCGGAAAGGACGAAAAATATTCGGCGCCCAGAAGCGGTTCAAGGTTCTTGAACAGGTCCTGATCCACCCGGTTCAGGACCAGCCGGACCCGGGCCGGTGCCGATATCTGAGCGTCGACCTGCTGCGCCCCCTCGGGCCCCTTGAAGGCGTGGGTGGCCGAGAATGTTCGGGAAGGCAGGATCGTGACGGCCTGAATGTTCGCAAGGGACTCGGCCACCGCCCCGGACCATCGGCCGGGTGTCTGTGCTGCCGACCGGATCAACCCGGCCACCGATTCCGGATCGCTGGAACTCAATCCCGGTACGGCTGCTGTCGGGTTCATGTGGAAAAAAGCCTCTTCGTAAATATCCCAGGACAGCGCCAGGCGGCCGCGAAAATGCAGGTCCTTGTCCCGATCGATGAGGGAATCGAACACCTGGGATTGGATCTGGCTGCTGGCGGTATCCGCCGAGAGGATGGGATTTAAAATACTGGCATCGCCGGCAGATGCGGTAATGTACTGGACAAGCCGATCGGGATTGCCCCGGGTCTGCTGTTCGTAGGACGGCACCCAGAAGTAGGACTGGAGAAGAATCAGGATGATCACTGCCGGGGCAATGATGAGCAGCCGTCGTGTGAGCATGGATCAGGTCCTTGCCATGGGCGCGATGGTTAGCGGCGGATCCTGACAGGAGCCGCCGGTCCCGGGGGTTGCCGGATCTGGACAAAAAGAGCGAATGGCCGGTTGTCGACCATTCGCTCTGATGATCCCGTGCAACGGTGGGGCCGCTATTTGCCGGCCGCCGCTTCCGCTTCCGCATCCGCTTCTGCTTTGGCGGCTTGTTGGGCTTTCAGTTCGCCGAGCATGTTTTCAATCGACTCGGTTTTACTTTTCACCAGGGCGGCCTGCTGCGCGTCGAGTTTGAGCCCGCGCGTCTCTTCGAGACTGTCGACGGTTCTTTTCTGAACGGCGACATTGGTTTTGACCATCAACGTCATAAACTCGATGCTGTCCAGGCGGGAATACGCAGCGGACCGCAGCTCCGGCGTGGCGGCGTATTTCAGGGCTTTTTGCAGATAGGTCCGCATCGCTTCATAATCCGGCATCCCCTTCATGGCGAGCAGTTCATCGGCTTTGCCCACATAGAAATCGAACACCATGGGATACACTTCATTCCGCGAGTAAACCTCTTTTACGGGTGCGGGCGCCTCCATTCCGGAAAGAACGAGGAGGCGATCCTGGCCCATGGGGGCGAACCGTCCCTGCCAGATTTCCAGACCTCCGTCGGCGGTCTTCAGATAGAAGTTTCCGGTGTTCATCATGCTCGCGCCGATCAGCACCAGGATCAGCACAGCGAATCCCGCAATACCGTATTTGAACATCTTTGCCATCGGATCGGCCGGTTCCGCCGATGCCGGCGGCGGGTCATAGGATACCGCCACCTCCGCTTCGGCCGCAATTCTTTCCTGGGCCGGCGCTTCAGCAGCGGCCGTCTCAACCGGGGGCTTCCCGGCAGGGGCTTTGTCCACATCGGGTTTTCCAGCGGCAGTTTTAAGGTCCGCCGCGCTGTATTTACGGAATTGAATGCCCCGCAGCCGCTTCAGCTCGGCCTCACTGGTCGTTGCAAAATAAGGCGGGGATGTCACATCTTTGGGCGTTGCATCCGGCGGGCCCGGCGTTTCGGATGGTTCCGGTTTTTCAACCGCGAACGTTTTGAAAATCAGCTCCTTGCGGGACACCGGTTTTTTCTTGGGTGCCGCCTTTTTCGGTTTGGCCGTCGGGGTCTTTTTCACTGTTTTTTTGGCCTTGGGCGCTGCCGCCTTTTTGGTTTTCGGTGCGGCTTTTCCCGGTACGGCCTTTTTGGCCTTGGGCGCCGCTTTAGCCTTGGGCGCTGCTTTGGCCTTGGGCGCTGCTTTGGCCTTGGGGGCTGCTTTGGCCTTGGGGGTCTTTTTCGCTGTCGTCGCGGCCTTTGCCGTGCCGGCCGTTTTGGCTTTGGTCGTCTTCTTTGCTGTCGCGGTCTTCGCTTTTGCAGAAGGTTTGGTTGTGGCCGCCGCCTTTTTCGGTGTTTTTTTCTTCTCTTCTTCGTCGGCGGACTTTTTTGAAGTCGATTTGATCAAGCTGTCCTTTCCCATAAGAACCCCTTTGAATTATGATCTGTTTGGAATATATATCGGTAGGTTGACAGTACCAAAGCTGTTATCCTATATCGGATCAGGCCTGCTTTGTAAATATGTTTTTACGATAAAGCCCCGGTGGCGTAAGGGGTCAGGATCGAAATCCCTGAAACGGATTTTCCGCGCCGCGTCGGCCGGGAAACGGTCCGCCGGGAAATCTTCGGACTTGCCGGGACGGCCGGATTTGACTTTGTCACCCTGGATCTGGAAGGATACCGGCAGGGATTCTGGGAAACCTACCGTTCCGTTGCGCCCTCTGCGACTCTGCGATCATCGGTTCCATATGTCTGCAAACGGAACATATTTGGGACAACCACTATAACACCGGAAAGGAGGGGTCATGGCAGAGAAGAAAATTTTGATGCTGGTGGGTGACTATGTGGAGGATTATGAGGTCATGGTGCCGTTTCAGGCATTGCAGATGGTCGGTTACACGGTCCATGCAGTCTGCCCGGATAAGTCCGCCGGCGACGCCATCAAGACGGCGATTCACGATTTCGAGGGCGCCCAGACCTATAGCGAAAAACCGGGCCACAACTTTACCCTGAACGCCACCTTCGAAGAGATCGCCCCTGAAGACTATGATGCCCTTGTGGTTCCGGGAGGGCGCGCTCCGGAGTACATCCGATTGAATCCGGCAGTGCTTGACATCGTGCGCCATTTCGATGGGGCCGGGAAACCGATTGCCTCAATTTGTCACGGCCTTCAGGTGCTGGCGGCTGCCGGCATCCTGAAAGGAAGGCAGTGTGCGGCCTACCCGGCGGTGGGACCCGATGTCAACAGTGCCGGTGGCACCTACGTGGACATCCCCGTGGACAGGGCACACCAGGATCTCAACCTGGTGACGGCACCGGCATGGCCGGCTCATCAGCAGTGGCTGGCGATGTTTTTACAGGTTATGGGGGCCAAGATCGAGCTTTAGCATGCCATGACACCGTGTCATGGGGCGGGGAAGCAGAAACGCCGGAATCACCTGGATCGATCCGTTGAACAATGAACAGGTCATGGTTTCCATGAAGGGGGAATGATGAAAAAGCCGATCCTCCGAACCCCCCTGCCCGGACCAAAAGCCCGGGCGTTGGTGGGGCTTGACAAAAAATATGTCTCCCCCTCCTACACGCGGGTGTATCCCCTGGTCGTGGAGAAAGCAAAGGGGCTGTGGGTAGAGGATGTCGACGAAAACGTCTTCCTTGATTTTACCTCCGGCATTGCCGTGTGCGCCACCGGCCATTGCCATCCCCAGGTTGTCCGGGCGATCAAAGGGCAGGCAGGAAAATTGCTGCACATGTCCGGTACCGACTTCTATTACCGGCCACAAATTCTTCTTGCCGAAAGATTGGCCGCCATTGCCCCGGGCCGAAAAGGTAAGAAAGTCTATTTCGGGAATTCCGGTGCGGAAGCCGTGGAAGCCGCTTTCAAGCTGGCCCGCTGGCACACCAAGCGGGAGCTGAATATCGCCTTTTTCGGTGCGTTTCACGGCCGTACCATGGGGGCATTGTCACTGACGGCAAGCAAAACCATTCAGAAAAAACATTATAACCCATTTGTTCCGGGCATTACCCACATCCCCTATGCCTACTGCTATCGGTGCGCCTACAACCTGACCTACCCGGACTGCCATCTGTACTGCGCGCGATGGGTGGAGGAGACGTTGTTCCGGACGATCCTGCCCCCGGAAGAGGTTGCCGCCATTTTCGTGGAGCCGATCCAGGGCGAAGGGGGGTACATTGTCCCACCGCCTGAATTTCACCAGGTACTGAATGCCATCGCTAAAAAATACGGCATTCTGTATGTTGCCGACGAAGTTCAGTCCGGCATGGGGCGAACGGGTAAAATGTATGCCATGGAACATTTCGGGGTGGTACCGGACATGATGGCGCTGGCCAAAGGGATTGCCTCCGGCATGCCGTTGGGGGCTCTGGTTGCCGATCACGATATCATGGACTGGGAGGCCGGCTCCCATGCCTCGACGTTTGGAGGAAACCCCTTATCCTGCCAGGCCGCCATGGCCACTATCGAGCTGCTGGAAAATACACTCATGCAAAATGCCCAACGACAGGGTGAGCGCCTCATGGACGGATTGGGAGCCCTGCAGGATGAACATGAATGCATTGGCGATGTGCGGGGCAAGGGCTTGATGGTGGCCGCCGAGCTTGTTGAGGACAGGGAAACCAGAGCACCGGCCCGCAAGCTCAGAGGCAAGATCATCGAACGGGCGTTCCAGAAGGGGCTTTTGCTGCTCGGTTGCGGAGAAAACACCATCCGATTCTGCCCGGCGCTGACGGTTTCCGGCGCCCAGATCGATCTCTGCCTTTCCATATTCGAGGATGCTGTAAAAGAGGCTGTCGGGTAACGGGACAGCCTGCCGAAAAGGAGGATGACACATGAACACACCTTCCGACTGGACCCCGGGTACGTTGCTGGAGACATCCGGATCTTATTGGCGGGCCTGCACGCTGCACGCCGGTGTCAAATTGGACGTGTTTTCGGTGATCGGCGGACTAGCCCTGACCGGCGACGAGATTGCCAGCGCGATCGATACCGATCCCCGGGCAACGAAAATGCTCCTGGATGCGCTGGCGGCCATGGCTCTCGTTCTGAAAACCGATAACCGGTATACCAACACAGCGGCCGCACTGAAATACCTGTCGCAGGATTCACCCGATTATCTCGGCTACATGATTTTACATCACCACCATCTGGTGGCATCCTGGTCCCGGCTGCCCGTCGCGATCGAAACAGGCGGCCCGGTCCGCGAATCCGCATCCTTCAGTGACGAGGAACGTCGCGAACATTTTCTGATGGGCATGTTCAACAACGCCCGCCTGATTGCACCAAAGATGGTTCAGGAGATCGATCTGAGCGGCCGGAAACATCTTCTCGACCTGGGCGGCGGCCCGGGCACCTACGCCATTCACTTTTGCCTTAAAAATCCGGACTTGCGGGCCACCGTTCTCGATCTGCCGACGACCCGGCCGTTTGCCGAAAAGGTCATCGAACAGTACCAGGTCGGGAACCAGGTCTCTTTTCAGGGGGGAAATTATCTGACGGACGATATCACCGGGACCTACGACGTGGTCTGGCTGTCCCACATTTTGCATGCCGAAGGGCCGAAAGACTGCCGCCGCATCCTTCGAAAAGCGGTTCTGGCCTTAGACCGCGGGGGCCTCATCCTCGTGCATGATTTTATTTTAGCGGAGTCCAGGACAGAGCCCCTTTTCCCCGCCCTGTTTTCGCTGAACATGCTGCAGGGAACCGATTCCGGCCAGTCCTACTCCGAGAGCGAGCTGTCGGAGATGCTTTCCTCGGCGGGCGTCGAACAACTCCGGCGGCTGCCCTTCGTCGGGCCGACGGAATCCGGGATCATCATGGGCGTGGTGCCCTGATCGGTTGGCCGGTTTGCCCGTGGGCCCGTGGGCCCGTTAGCCGGTTTGCCGGTTTGGCCGGCTGCAATTTGGAGTACTGGCGGGGTGGAGGTCAGAGGTCGGTGGTCAGAAGACGCAGGGCAGAAGACAGAGGACAGAGGGCAGAGGACAGATGTCGGAGGTCGGAGGTCGGAGGTCGGAGGTCGGAGGCCTGCCCGTCCGCCTGAGGCAGATGAATCTTTGGCGGGCTCAGGGAGCAAGATTCAAGGCTCAGGGCTTAGGGCGCAAGGTTCAAGGCTCAGGGCTTAGGGTGTCTGATGTCTGATGTCGGATGTCAGATGGCAGATGACAGAAGGCGGAGGACAGCTAATCTATGAGGACACACGGGCCCATCCTTCGACTCACTCTGCTCGCTCCCTTCGGCAAGCTCCCTTCGACTCCGCTTCCCTCGACATAGCTCGAGACTAGCAGGCCAACGGGCCAACCGGCAAACCGGCCAAACCGGCCAAACCGGCAAAACCGTTACTCTAGATGGTCGCCGAACCGCTGAACGGCGGCTTTCATCACCCGCGGATCGTCGTAGTCGAGAAACTCGCCGCTCCACTCCCGGGGCGCATGGAGCGCGAGCCAGGCGATGGAACGTGCCGGAATTGCCGGAGGTTCCAGACGGCCTTCGGCTTTCAGCTCTAAAAAGTATGCGGTTTTTTCCGACGTCATCACACCCGGCGCCCGGGATCGGATCAGTGCCTGCATGGCTGTGTCCACCACGCCGGGTCTCACCGCCACCACGGTCAATGCCGGTTCTTCGGCGGCCAGGACCCGGGTAAAATGGGTCAGGCCGGCTTTGGCGGTGCAGTAGGCACTCCAGGCAGCCATGGCATGAACGGCCGCTCCGCTGCTGACATTCACAATCCGTCCGTTGTTCGGCACCAGATAGGCAATGGCCGCCCGGCACAGGTAAAACGGGCCATTCAGATTGACGGCGATGTTGTAGGCCCAGGCGTCCGGGTCGGTGTCGGCGGCAGATGCCAACGGCTCGAGAATGCCGGCGTTGTTCACCAGCCCGTCGATCCGGCCGAACCGATCCATTGTCTCGTGTACCGCCCGGGCGCATGCGTCCGGGTTCGACACATCGGCCGCCAGGGTATGGCACCGGCCGCCCAGGCGTTCAACGTCCGCGGCGATCGCAGACAGCGCCCGGGATGACCTGGCAAGCAGGCAGACCGTGGCTCCGGTTTTTCCGAGCCAGCGGGCAATATCCGCCCCGATTCCCCGGGATCCTCCGGTAACCAGATAGACACGTGATGCGTCGTCCATGGGGGGCTTTCGGTTTTCAAATGTCGTTGACTTTGTTACCATTCTGGTGAATCTAAGCAGGCGCGTCTGTTTTTCAATACCATTGGAGCAGTCTGTGATGCATGACGATCATGCTGCCGAAATCCGGGAAAACGGTGAAATTGGCAATGCCTCCGGCGAGGCGGAAATCCGGAAAGCGCGATGGCGGGCCGGAGTTTCCATTCTGGTAAACCTTTTCCTGGCTGTGGGCAAGGGTGTTGCCGGTGTCATGGGAGGTTCGTCCGCTCTTGTAGGGGATGCCGTCCATTCCGCCACCGATGTGGTGGGATCCTCCGCCGCCTGGTTCGGGCTGTGGCTCGCCGGTAAAAAGCATCCGTCCTTTCCCTACGGATTGTACAAAGCAGAGACGCTGGCGACCCTGCTGACCTCGGTGGTGGTGATCCTGGCCGGGTATGAAATTGGAAGGCAAGCCCTGCTGGGTCCGGAAACCATTCCGGATGTGGCCGCGACACTTCCGGTGGCAGTCATTGCTCTGGTCATCACCCTGACATTCGGCATGTATCAACTGCGTGCCGGCAGGAAGCTGCATTCCAAAGCGCTGGAAGCCGATGCCCGGGATTATCTGGCCGATGCGATGTCCACGTCCGTCGTACTGCTGAGTCTGATCGGTGCCTATTTCGGACTCAGTCTCGACCGGTGGGCGGCCGCCGCTGTGGCGGTGTTTATTTTCTGGTCCGGCGGCAATCTTCTCTGGCGCGCACTGTGCGATCTTTTGGACGAGGCGATCGACCGGGAAACCGAAAGGGATATCATCGAGCTCGTAAACTCCCACCCACGGGTCGACCATGTCGAACGCATTCTGAGCCGTACCGCCGGCGGCCGCTTTATCGTGGACCTGGATGTGGTGGTCCGGTCCACTTCCCACAACCTGGCCCACCGGCTCGCCCATCTTCTGGAATCGGAGATTCAGGAAAATCATCCGCGAGTGGTCATGGCGCGGATCAAAACCCACAGCCGTGAACCCGCCGAATTCAGTCGGTTGACGCCGGTCTCCGAACCGGGAGGGGAAATCACAGCGCACCTGGGGGGTGCCCCCTGGTTTCTGCGCGAGACGGTTGATCGGCACAGCGGTAAGGTTTCCGGCAGGGAATATCTGCGAAACCCCCATCGGAACGCCTCACGAAAAAAGGGCTACCTGGTCGGAAAGTGGATGCTCGCGCTCAAACCGGATCAGCTCGTGGTGACCGAGGAACGGAAAAGTACGGCCATAGCCCTGCTCAAGGAGGCCGGCGTGAGAGTCATTGTCGCCCCCGAGACCAGCCCGGATAATCGATAACATCGGATCATCTCCCGATGTCAGAATTCCGTTCCGATTTGGGGATTGTTGACGCGTCTGAACGCCATGGAATCGTCGGAATCGGTATCGACTTCGAAGTTGACCATTCCGTCTCGATTCCGATTCCGATAGCGATCCCGAGTATAGCCGAAGAGGCCATGGCTGGAAAACAGACACGTGAACCCCTGGTCGCCTCCGGCGCCGCCATGGGCGGGTAAACTTTGACCCGCTCGGCCTGCCTGTCCTGAGCGGAGCCGAAGGGAGCGCAGTCGAAGGGAGCATGTCGAAGGATGGATCCCTGGACCCCCTGCTCCCACTATTTGGCAGAAGAACTATAAAACATACGTTACATTTTTCCGACAAACAACGACACCATGAATTTATCGTACCAGGAACGCAGGGAGGGTCCCGGGACGAATCCGTTGTGTCCCCCAAATCGCTGCACCGACAACCGCGTACGCCGATTCAGTGCTAACCCGTAAAAGTCTTCCACGGGTATGATGGGATCATCGGCCGATGCGATAATGGTCGCGGGGACCTGTAGGTCTCTCAGTGTGCGCCCCGTCAGGGTGTACCGGCCGAAGTAGTCCTTCGCATTCTCGTATGGGCTGTTGGCGGCGACCAGGTACTCGGTCATCTCGCGGACGGTACCGATTTTCAGGGCTTTTGTGAAACTGTAGAGGTCCGGGTATAGTGATTCCTTTTTTCGAAGGGAGCGCCGCCATTTGTGGAGGAAGTACCGGCGAATCAGGACCTGTTGATCGATCCGGTCCGTCGCCCGGGCCGGATCCAGGGCCGGGCTGATGCACACGACGTGCTCGAGGTTCTCGATGGGGGGCCCGCTTCCTGCCAGCGCGACCCGGAGCGCAAAATTACCCCCCAGGGAAAACCCGACCAGAAATGTCCGGAGCCGGCGGACCCGGTGGGCCACTTGCCGGACGGCATCGCGCACCTCGTCGATCAAGGTAGCGAAAAACAGCCCCCGGTTCAGTTGATGGCTGTCCCCGTGATCCCGCAGATTCAGGCGGCACACCTCGAAGCCATGCGCATGGAGATGCCTTCCGGTGGATCTCACGTATGCCGACCGGCTGCTGCCCTCCCAGCCATGCAGGAGAATCACCAGACCTTTGGGGGGTGTTTGACTGGCGGGTGCGTACTCGGCGAACAGCCGGACACCGTCTCCGGTTTTCAGGGTGATGTTCCGGGAGGTGCGTTCCATGGGGCTTGAACCCGGAGCCCGTATCCGGCTGCTTGCCAGCACTGTTTGCAGATAGGTGTTGCGAAGGAAAATCCACGGCCGGAAGATTGGATCAGGCCGTTGTGGCGTGTTGTGTGAGCCTGCCATCTTGGAAGCCGCTTGTGCTGAGGTGGCAAAAAGACGTTAGTCCAGTTTTTCAAAAAATTCTTTTTCAGCCCCGCATTTGGGACACACCCAGTCCTCCGGCAGATCTTCGAACGGGGTGCCTATCTCAATGTTGCTCTCTGCGTCACCTTCTTCAGGGTCGTAAATATAGCCGCAAGGGCATTCCCACTTGTCCATCGTCGTCTCCTTTGATCCGTTTTCCGGGTGCGACCCCGGCAGGTTATCTGTTTTTCGGCTTCAGCGTTTCATAACGGCCGTGCCAGGCGCAGCGATCACAATAGGCCTCGGTATCCTCATCGATATCGACGGCCTCATCTTCGAAAACCAGTCTGCCTGAATCACATTCGAACACGTAAAGCTCGTACGGATCGTCCGGATTCTTCACATAAAATTTTTGGCAGCCGCAGTCGGGGCACTCGATGGATTCCATGATCTTCTCACTGGTATTCCACTTGATTTTTCCTCGCTGCTTGCATCGCGGATCAAAGCCAGATCGGATTAAGAGCCTTATTCAAGCCAACGAGCATGCTTTTTCAACCATAGGGCTGAAGCTAACATTCCGTGTTAACCTGAGGTTTCCTGCCTGGATAGAAATTTTAGTTGTTTGCCCTACGAGCGACATCGTCGCGTTTCATAAAATCGTTATACGATTTTATTCAACTTTGAAAAAGGCCTTTGCCAGGGCGCCGCAGACCGGGCATTTCTCCGGAGGTTCCACCTCGCAGGTATACCCGCATACGTTGCAGACATAGTAGTCCACCGCTTCCAGGGCATCCATTTGTTCCAACGCTTTCTGGTAGAGTCCGGCATGGATTTGTTCGACATCGTTGGCAAACGTGAAGGAGCGTTCCGCCGCCTTGTTCCCTTCTGCCTGTGCCGCCTCGATCATTTCCGGGTACATGTTTTTAAATTCGTAGGTCTCGCCGTCTATGGCCTCCCGGAGGTTCTCATTTGTGGCCCGGATGCCGCCAAGAACGCGCAGGTGGGCGTGGGCGTGGACTGTTTCGGCGGCCGCCGCGGCACGAAACAGCTTGGCCACCTGGGCATAACCTTCCATTTCCGCCTTTTTGGAGAAGGCAAGATATTTTCGGTTGGCCTGGGATTCGCCTGCAAACGCATCTTTCAGGTTTTGTTCGGTCTTACTCATAAAATTCTCCTTCCTGTTGGTGGTTCGCCGGATACATGATGAACGGCTATTGTAATGTGGTACTTTCAGTTAAATCAAAATGCGTGCCACGTTTTGATTTAAATCGGTATTTTTAAAAATACAAATGATATCAAATTAGTGCGCCGACACCCGCACCCGTGACGGATGCCGTCGCCATGGGTTTGCATGAAACGCGTGAGACATGTCATCGGTGCCGCGCCGGCCCTTGTTATTTCCCAAAGACGGATCGAAAAAACAAACCCTTTTTTCCGGATACCCAATTCGCCATAAGTTTTATAGCGATTCTCAGAATTCCGTTCCGGAACCTGGCCCCCACCTTCAATCGGAACCTATTTATGGCAACCGCTATAGCGATGATCGAATCCTCGGCGGCGATGATCGAATCCTCGGCGGCGATCATCGACGCCGTAGCCGGGAACATGGACCTCACGCCACCCGTTGACCGGATTGAGGCAGCGTTGTGGGACATTAATGTCTCAAAAACAGATTGAGACAGTATCGATGGTTTCAAAACCTCCCCGCCTGTCTCGATCCGGGACACGATGGAAAGCGTTGAAACCATTTCGGCGGCCGACCCGGATACCTCTGCGCTACCCCGGCGGAGGCGCGGTCCATCCAATTTTTTTGACATCCCCGCGGATAAAGACTAATGTGGCAAATTTTAAATCGTCGGGCGCGAAACGGATGACACCTTCGGATGGCCCACAGGAAATGAACGCTATAGAGGATTCACAGCGGCGGGCCCTCGTCGGCCTGGGAAACGCGGTTTCCGCCTATCTGATATGGGGGCTCAGTCCCATCTACTTCAAGACCCTGAAGACCGTGCCCGCCTTTGAAATTCTCATGCATCGGATCGTCTGGTCGTTCCTGCTGCTGCTGCCGTTCCTGTTTGTTTACGGCCGCTGGAATGAATTCGTCAGCGTGTTCCGCCAGGGAAGGCGGCTGGGGGCGCTGCTGATGACTACCCTGCTGGTCGGGTTCAACTGGTTCCTGTTCATCTGGGCCATCAACAGCGACCATGTCCTGCAAGCCAGTCTCGGGTACTATATCAATCCCCTGGTGAATGTGCTCCTCGGTGTCGTCCTTCTGGGTGAGCGCTTGCGGCCCGCCCAGATCGTGGCTGTGCTGCTGGCCGGTGTGGCGGTGTTGAACCTGACGGTGTCCGTTGGGGAAGTCCCCTGGGTGTCCCTTGGACTGGCATTCAGCTTTTCCGGTTACGGGTTGATTCGAAAGGTGGCACCGGTCAGTTCCATGGTGGGGTTGGCCGTGGAGACCTTTTTACTGACGATACCCGCCATCGGATACCTGGTTTACGCCAATCGCCTGGGCTCCGGTGCCTTCCTCCGGGTCGGGTTCAGCACCGATGTCCTGCTGATGAACACCGCCCTGGTTACCGCGGTGCCGGTGATTCTGTTTACACGGGGGGCTCGACGGCTCCATTTTTCGACCATCGGTTTCCTGCAGTACCTTGCCCCGACGTGCACGTTTTTTCTGGCGGTTTTTCTCTGGAAGGAGCCCCTGGAATCGGCCCGGCTCTGGACCTTTGTCATGATCTGGATGGCCCTGGCAATTTATTCACTGGACTCGGTCCGGTATTACCGGCGACAAACGACGCCCCGACCGCGCATGTCATGAAAACGCCCGCCATCAGCGCCATACAGCGAAAATTAACAGACTGGTATGTGGAAAACCGGCGGGATCTGCCGTGGCGAAAAACACGGGATCCGTATCGCATTTGGGTTTCCGAGGTGATGCTCCAGCAAACCCAGGTCCAGACCGTCATCCCGTATTTTAATAACTTTGTGACGGCGTATCCGGACGTGGCTTCTCTGGCACGGGCCGATCTTCAGTCCGTTCTGAAAAGCTGGGAAGGGATGGGCTATTATGCCCGGGCCAGGAACCTGCACCGGGCGGCTCGGCGCCTGCATGCCGAAACCCACGGGCGCGTTCCTTCGAACTGGGCCGATTTCCGGGCGCTTCCCGGTGTCGGGGATTACATCGCAGCGGCGGTTCTCAGCATCGCGTTCGACAAACCCTATGCCGTGGTGGACGGCAACGTCAAACGCGTGCTGGCACGCCTCTCTGTGGTCGATGCCCCCGTCAATCAATCAGGTTCGATGACCGTATTTCGAAAAATGGCAGAATCGCTTCTGGACAGGGCACATCCCGGCACCTTCAACCAGGCGGTCATGGAACTCGGCGCCCTCGTTTGCACCCCACGGAGCCCTTCCTGCAAAACGTGCCCTCTGACCGCCTATTGCCGGGCCTTTCTCTCCGGGCGGGTCGACGCCTATCCCAAAAAAGAAAAGCGAAAACCGGTGCCCCAATACCACATTGCGGCGGGTGTTGTGGAAAAAAACAGGCGCTTGTTGATCACACGCCGCAGCCCTGACGTGATGCTCGGCGGCTTGTGGGAATTTCCCGGCGGGAAGGTACGCCGGGGTGAAACAGCGGAAGCGGCCTGTGTTCGCGAAATCCGAGAGGAGGTCAACCTGGCGGTGGCCGTTGAAAGCCACCTGACCCGGGTCCGTCACGCCTACAGCCATTTCAAAATTATTCTGGATGTCTTCCGCTGCCGGTATCTTTCAGGAAGGGTTCGTCGCCGGGGACCGGTGGCCCACCGATGGGTATCTTACCGGCAGTTGGACCGGTACCCGTTTCCCGGGGCCAATCGGAAGTTTCTGCATCTGTTGAAGGAATAGCCTGGACACTTCATGAAATGCCCGGGCCAAAGAGGTCGCTAGTCGCGTTTCCATCGAAATTGAAATTCGACTTCTTCTTCGCCTCCAGACCGCTCGTGTTCAATGGTGAATACAGCCCCCTTCGGAATGTTTATCCGTTCACCGGCAATTTGGATACGGAACGGCTTGCCCTGTTCCAGACACTCGGCCAGTCTCCGGAGTTTGGCCACGGTCTGCTCCACCGTGTATGTCTTTTCGATGTCCCGTTTCATTTTTCTTTTCTTTGGTGCCATTTGGTGTCCTCCTCTTCGTGTCAGCGGGGTTGTTTTATTCCCTTGATGAAATAGTCTTACCGGTTAAACTTCCGCAGGTAAAGTATGAGTTGTTATTATGGCGGGAGCGACGTCCTTCCAGACCGAAACCAGGCTCATTGAACCTGTAAGGGGAATAATTGCCGGACGGGTCGGAATAGTCTATAACACCACGACGCGGTGCCCTTTCATCCATTGTTGGAGAAGACTTCAGTAATCTTTCCGGGTAAGCGGATCGCAACGCGCCATGACCGCCCGATATCAGTACCGACATACATTCATTCTGTGCGCCATTGAAATTCTGGGCCTTGCCGGTATCGCGACCTTCCCGTCCCTGTTGCCGCTGTTCCAGTCCGAGTGGGCCCTTACCAACACCCAGGCCGGCTGGATCAATGCGGGCTACTATGCCGGATACATGCTCTCGGTGCCGCTATTGTCCGGTCTTGCGGACAAGGTCGATGCCCGCAAAATAGTCGCCGTGGGGGGCATTATCGGATTTCTGGCATCCGTGGGCTACAGCCTTCTGGCCGATGGATTTATCTCGGCACTGCTTCTCAGAACCATGAGCGGTGTGAGCCTGGCCGGAATATACATGCCCGGGCTGACACTGGTGAGCGATCACACCGAAGGTCCTCTTCAGAACCGGTTCGTATCGTTTTACACGGCCGCCTTTGGTATCGGGGCCGGAATATCCTATTTGATAGCCGGAGAACTGAACGCACTGGCCGGGTGGCGCTGGACGTTCGCCGTATCCTCCCTGGGGCCGGCACTGGTGATTCCCGGAGTTCTCCTCTTTGTTCCGCCGGGTCGCCGGCGCACGGCGGATCGACCGGCAAGCATCCCGGCGGCGTTCGTTACCGTATGGCGCGAACAACGGGTGCGGGCCTATATCCTCGGATATGCCGCTCACATGTGGGAACTGTTCAGCATGCGATCCTGGATCGTGGCATTTCTGACGTTCAGCCAGAGCCTTCAAGCACACGGGACGGTGATGTTGCGCCCGACGCAGATTGCGTTTCTGATCAGTCTGGTCGGCCTGCCGGCAAGCATCGGCGGAAATGAACTGGCCCGGATATTCGGCCGGAAACCGGTGGTGGTCACCGTGATGCTGGGATCCGGCGTTCTGGCAGCGATTTTCGGTTTCGCGCCGGGGCTGCCGTACACCTGGGTTTGCGTGCTCGCCGTGCTATACGGAATGACGGTTCTTGGAGACAGCGCCGCCTTGACTGCAGGTGCCGTTGGCGCATCGCCGCCGGGATGCCGGGGTGCTACCCTGGCGGTGCACTCAACCTTCGGGTTCGGTGCCGCGTTTCTGGGACCACTGGTGGTGGGCGTGGTGCTCGATGTGTTCGGAAGCGGCCGGCTGGCGTGGGGGATGGGATTTATGACCATGGGGGCGGCAGGGGTTGTGGGGGCAGGGCTGATGTCGCGACGCCGGAGCCGGGCATCTTCTTAACCCGGACATTGCACCAAATGGAGGCTTTTATGGCCAAGGCACTTCGAGGTGAAGCTGTAGTAAATCTACAGCGAACCTCGAATAACGCCGGCCATAAAAGTCTCCGTTTGGCCCGAAGGGTGAAATCTTTTCAGTCAGTTTTAAGTATATTGAACATTGCAAATTGCATTCTTTCTCACATGCTCGTGTTTACGGTAACATATTGAATTTGATTCTTTTTAGCCAAGTGCTGAAAAGATTTCATGCAATTTTCGGGTTAGCGTCGTGTCCCGATACCGAACATGTCCCGTCTCCGCATCCCCCGATACGATACCCGTTTGACAGAAACCCGGTATGTTCAAGCGGAACAAATTTATGGCAACGACTAGAGTGCTTCGATGAACACACCGCGTCATTCCGGACGTGATCCGGAATCCGAAACATAAACACGCCGCAGGGTGCCGGGAAAAATCGGGCTACCGGATGGCCACCCCTTTAAAAAACGTATAGCAGAACGTTCCATCCGCTTCGGCGGCCCGGTACAGCGCCGCTATACCTTCGTTCCAGGTCTTCTTGTCAATCATGCCCGATGCGATCGCCTGTGGGCCGACACCTTCCACCATGGCGGTGAACGTGTTTTTTGTGAAGCCCTCGACCAGATCCGGGCGGCTGCTGTCGGCATAGACCATTCGGGGGGAGACCGATACGGACCGGAATCCTGCACCGACAAGCAAGGGGTATACCCGTCGGCCGATCAACGCGTCGCCGCCCATCTCCGCCTGGAGATCGATGAGGCACTGCACAACCCGGTCGGCCTTCGAACTGCGGGGATGGCAGTAATAGGAGCCGTGATCCCCTTCGATGACGGTAATCGTGCCGCCCGGCGTGAGGACCCTTCCGAGACAGCGCAGTGCGGTATCCGGATTGGGCAGATGTTCCAGCACAAAACAGACGAACACGTGGTCGAAGGATGCCTCGTCGAAGGGAAGATGATACAGGTCGGCCTGCTGGAACGTGATATTGGAAACGCCTGCTGTCGTCACCGCGCGTTCGGCAAGCGCCAGAGAGTCCGGGCGGATGTCGATGGACAGGATATCGGCTTCCGGGCTGTTTGCCGCCAGGCTCACAGTTTGAGCGCCGGTGCCGCACCCGGCTTCCAGCACCCGGCTGCCGGGTGGATAGGCGGTGTCGTGGTGGAGTAAGGCGGCGAGGGTATCGGCCTGATCTTTGAGGCGCGTCGATTCCCGTTCCGAGTATCCGTGGACGTAGTCCCTCATGCCGGCACTGTCGTACACATGTGCGCAGTCATTGGGGGTCGCTGTCGCCAATGAATTGGAAAATATTGAGACATCGCATCCGACTTCGGGGATTCAAGAGGGCCTGCGTGAGACGTGCCCGGGAGCCCCGCGCAACGGGATGCACGCTCGCGCCGCAAGGTCACCTGCGATCAGTTGCCCAGCATGCCCTTTTTCAGGCCGCTATCTGCCGGCTTTTCGCCCAGCCAAATCCCGAAGACGGCCTTTTTAAATTCGAAACCGGCGATGGTACCGATCCGCTGCCCTTTTATGATCACACTCAACCCCTCATACGGTGTGTAGGTAAAATCGTAAATATCTCCCGTTACGGCCTTTTCGGTGAAAAAGGAATTAAACAGATCGATTTCCTTCCCGATGGGGTCGGTATTGCCGCCTGTGGCATTTTCAAAACCGTCGTTCCATGCCTTTATCAGTTGCTGGTAGTTTACTTTACGAACAAAATGCATGCGGATGGCCATGGGATCGTCATTGTCGATAATCACCTGTGGATCGCTTTCCTCGCTGGTCAGATATAACGCGCCGACGTAGACCTTGAAGATCGCCTTTTTTCGAATCCCGGCACCGTTCAGGATCAGTTCGTCACTTCCCACGACCATCGTATCCGGTATCGTTACCTTCCCGATGTCCATGGCCTGGACCGGTGAAATCATGAGCAGAGCCAAAACCCCTGTCATCAACGTTTTCCTGAGCATCTTGCCCTCCTTTAACCATTGTGTTCGACGTCCCCGGCAGGGCGCCATAGGATCCTTTCCCCTCGCCACCATCCCTGGTGTTTCGTTATGGTGCTGCGGCCTGTCGTTTCTTTATGTCGTTGAAAGTCGATATGCACACGGATTGCAGACGATTCAGAAGAACCAGCCATGTCGCCCTGTCCATGCCCCCGATGTACCGGTCCCCCCATGCCTCCGGGCGGCACATCCCGGCCAGGTCTCCACAGATCAATGTCGCGGTAAAATCATTTTTAATTCGAGATTTGTAATACACGAGATAGGAAACTATATCATCACACTCTTTGCTTTTTAGCAAATCGATAACGGCGTCGATATGTTCGATGAGTGGTATCGCTTCTTCGGGAATCATGGCTGCCGCCCGATAGATGGGTATAGGCCCCTGGGGCGATCACGACAACGAAAGTGTCGGATCCGGAAATGGGCCCGATGGCCCGTGGGCCCGTTTGCCGGTTTGCCGGTTTGCCGGTTTGGCCGGTTTGGCCCGTGCGTCCTCATGTCTTAGCTGTCCTCTGCCATCTGTCCTCTGTCGTCGGTCCTGCGTCTTCTGACCTCCGACCTCCGACCTCTGACCCGCCAACGGCGGGCAAGCCTTGAGCCCTATGCCATGGGCCCTGAGCCTCGAACCCGCCAAAGATTCATCTGCCTCAGGCGGACGGGCAGGCCTCCGACCTCCGACCTCCGACATCTATCTCCTTCCAGCATCCAGCAACAAGGATCCTGCATCCATCAACAAGGATCCTGCATCCATCAACAAACATCCAGTATCCAGTAACAAGCATCCGGTATCCAGTAACAAGCATCCAGCATCCGGTCTTGTATCCTGGGTCCTGCATCCCGTTAGCCCGCTTGCCCTGTTCAATTTGTAAAACAGCTTCCGCTGTATGTATCAGGGTAAATCTGCGGTTGTCCGCGGCGGATAAGTACCGTTTCATTTGTTCAGGTGCCGTTGACACTCGGCGATGTATTCTGCTGCCGGCTCCGGTCGGATGAGCTTTCCAAAGCAGGACAGCGCGTCGCGAAACCGGCCGAGATTCATATAGCTGATGCCCAGGCAGGTCTGCAACTCGTCGCTTTTTGGGTATCGGTCCGTCGCCTCCCGAAGAAGAGCCACCGATTCGGCCGCCGCCCCTCGCTTCTGGAGCAGTACCCCAAGCCCCAGGTACGCGCGATGAACCGGTGCATACGACAAGGCCCGGCGGAACAGGTGCTCGGCGGTTTGCTCCTTTCGGGGTATGTCCGGGTGCTGCGCATAATCGCCATGGGAGAAGGTCATTCCCATGCGTGATAGAAAATCGGCATGGAACGGAACCAGGTCCGGATCGTCCGTGAGATCGATATCTCCTGCAAAATCCGGAAGCCTGCGGAAAAATTCGTGTCGCAGGGTGTCACCCCAGGAAAGTATCTTCTCCCGGTCCAGGGCCGGGTCTGTCTGAAAGTAGAGTATGTCTTCGATGCGCTCCATCCAGATATCGTCGGACGCGCCGGTCCGCTGGATGTAATCGTCGTAAAGGGCCGTTCCCGGGAAGATGTCGAGCAAATAGAAAATGGCGCTCAGCGGCTGAATATTCCGGATCAGCTCCAGGGTTTCCGCAATGGTCTCATCGGTCTCGCCGGGGCAGCCATAGATAAAATAGGCCCTTGCCATGATCCCGAACCGCCGGGTCAGGGCAAACGCGTGTCGCACCTGGTCGATGCTGACGGATTTGTTTAAATTCCGGCGGATCTTTTCGGAACCGCTCTCGATCCCGTAGCTGATCTGGATACAGCCGGCCATCCGCATCCACTTGAGGACGGTTTCTGAAACGGCATCCACCCTGGAAATGGCTGCCCAGGTGATCGGCAGGCCCCTGTCGATGATGTCCCGGCAGATATCCACGACGCGCCCGGCCCGGAGGGTGAACGTGTCGTCGGAGATGTAAAAGAACTTCACACCGTTCCGATGGTGGCGTTCCAGATGATCTACAAAATAATCCGACCCGTGAAACCGGACCCTTCGTCCCCAGAACAGGGGGGAGCCGCAGAACGAACAGTTCCCCGGGCACCCCCGTGAAGACACGACATGCTGAAACGTGAAATAGCGGGCCGGGTCCGGCAGGCTGTCCAACTCTTGCATCACCTGTCCCGGGCGCGTTCTGGCCGGACGCCCATCGATGCGGAGAGCGATGCCCGGTATGTCCGGAATTTCTTCGAGAGCGTTGCGCTCAACGCACTGGACGATCTTCAAAAACGAAACTTCGCCTTCCCCGATAATCGCGTAGTCGATTTCGGGAATTCTATCGAGAAGCTGCTCCCAGAGAAATGTGGCGCCGATGCCGCCGAAGACAATCGGTGTCCGGGGAGCGATCTTTCTTGCCATCCGGGCAATATCTATTCCCCCCCACCGATTGCCGTGGAGAATGGAAACACCGATAATATCCGGTACCGCCTCGGCGATGGCCTGTCGAATCTCTTCTGCCCGGCCCCGCTTGTCGTACCAGTTGACGATCTTCACGTCGTGGCCAGCGGCGGCCGCCGATGCACCGACGGTGTAAAGACCGATGGGCGGCACGCGGATATCTTCCTCGTGAATGCGCTCCTCTAAAAAATATGGATAGATCAGCAGTATTTTCATGGTGCACGGTCCGGGCCGGCTGAACGCTTCCACTTATCCGTTTCACTATCGTTTTCGGCTGTGCGCCGGTCTAGTGCGCAACGTTAATAGCAGTTGCCATAACTATGTGCCGATTGAAGGTAGGGTCCAGGTTTCGGAACGGAATTCTGAAAATCGCTATAACGCGTGCCTGTGGGACATCACACGATCAATCGTTACCCCGCCGGCCGCGAGCCGCAACGACCGCCGCCCATGATACCAGGTAGGCGGCAACGGCCGCCACCAGGATGGTCGAAAGCCCCTTGCTGACGGCGATCTGGGCGGCAGCGATGGAGCCGATCACCGAGGTGCATCCGTTGGCGGCCCAACCGTAAGCGCGTTCCAATGGGCTGTCCAGAAGATATTGCATGCCCATCGGAAAGGGAAGCCCCAGGACCAGGCCGATGGGTACCAGCATGCCGACGGCCGCTGCCTGCCGAATGCCCTCCGGCATCACCAGTATCCCTTGAAACAGCCATTCCGTTCCAGCAAACGTGACAAACAGAACCGCTGCCACCAACAGAAGCACATACGGGATCGACCTGTCAGGCAGTCGGCTCGACAGCATGCCGCCGATCCCCGAAAAGACCAGTAACCCGGCAAGGACCACGGTCATGCTGATGATGGGATCACCCAGGACGAGCACCAGCTTGTAGATCAGGTACATTTCCGCCAGCATGAAGCCGGCCCCCACCCCGAGAAAGTAGAGAATGCCGGATAAAGAGATCTTCTTCACGGATCGACGCGCGGATATCAACGGAAGACCCATCAGTAAGGCAGCGACGGCAGCGGCCTCGATCAGGACGACCACGATGACCACCTCTCCGGACAGGAGCAGCGTGTACAACCGACCGCCGAACGAGTGATAGATGGAGCCGATGCGGTCCCATCGCAGAAAACGGTTCGGAAAGGGGCGATCGTCGCTCTGGGGCGCCACGTCGAGCAGATTCTCCGAGAAATATCGCTGCTCCGTACCGTCCCGGTACGCGGATTCCAGTCGCCGCAGCGCGTCGTGATGGAAGGGGCATCGAAAATGTTGTATCGGTTGACGACATCCGGATGGGGTGTTTTCAGATAAACGACGTCAAAATTCAACCGTTTGGAGAAGTTCATCAGCGATTCCGAATCGATGACGGGGGTCCGCGTTGCCAACAGGGTAAACGTATCCCAATTGCGCACCACCGCCAGGCGGGCTTCCGGATCGACAACCCCGGCGTCGAGAAGGCCCTGCCGTGCTGCAGCCCAGAGACGCACCACATCCGCGGGGGGCAGCCGCAGACGGCCGGAAACGACCAGTATTCCGGTGTCTGTCAGGTGGGCGATGTACTCTGCCATAGCCGGGGTGGTGAGCAAAAACGACTGATCCAGAGCCCCTGCGCCCGGCATGGACGGTCCCCATGATTCGACATGGATGACATCGTAACGCTGCCCGGTTCCGGCAAGGAACGCTCTGGGGTGTTGGTCCCGGACATTCAGACCATAATGTTCCCGGATCCATCTGGCCGAAAGGGGATGCGGATCCAGAACGGTGATGTCGCGAACTCCGGAAGCCAGGGCGCAGGCAATGGCCAGACCGCCACCGCGCTGGATGATTAACGCCCGATCGGGCCGACCTGCCAGATGATAGCCTGAAAAAGAGTGGGTCCATCGGGCAAAATCCAGACCGGGGCGTCCTGCCCGGTCATACAGTATCGTTTGATCGTCGGCATCCCGGAACAGCGCCGATTGGGGGGGCAGTTTGTCGGTATACGTCAAGCTGAGCCCGGGGGCGAACCGGAGGTAGGGGCTTTCGACCCGGTCGATTCGGCCTCGAATACTTCCCCCGCTCCAGGAGATACGTGTGTCGGGAAACCGGAGGGTGTGGGAAAGCAACTTGTAATCGGAGGGAAAGATGTCCAGCAACCCCCCCTGGCGCCAGAGAAACAGGGCGGCCGCAATGGCCATGATGATGCACCATGCGGCAATCACAGGGCTGTAGCGTCGGTACGTGAAACGGTCTTTCGCAGATAACCGAACGGCGCCGATCGGAACCAGCGCCAGACAGGGGATGCAGGCGATCAGCACCAGGAGCTGTCCCTCCTCAAAATAGCGCAACAGCCAGTACGGCAGCAGAGCGCCGCAGGCGGATCCGCCCATGGTGGCAAAGTAGGTGAATCGGATGGTATCCGGAAAGCCCGTGTAGGCTATGGAGATGGCGGATCCGGCAACGAAAAAGGGAAGGGCCAGGGTCAGATAGGCCAGCAGCAGATATACCCCCTGGACCGGTTCCAGGGGGAGCAGGAAATAGTCGAGGGGAAGCCGCAACAGGGTCAGAAAAGCGCCCAGTCCCGATACGGTATACAGCGCGACCAGCATGGCGAGACCGGACGGCCTGGTGAAGCGGGTCTGCCAACCCGGTATGTGGGTTTCGACCAGGCTCAATACGGTGCCGCTGGCGGCAAATCCGAAAAGGGCAAGGCTGATCACCATAAACGACAGATGATTCCACTGGGTGATGGCGAACACACGGGTGAGAACAACCTCGAAGGCCAGGGCGGAAAGGGAGAGAAAAAAGACGGCGGCGTGGATCATGGAGGCGACGTGTCCTGCCCCTTCAACGCACGACCGGTCATGGGCACAAAGAGCACGCCGGTGATCTGCCGCACGGAGGTGTCGGTGCCGAATTTGGTCACCAGGATCAGGTTCTGGTAGCTGAAGGGGTTCCCCAGGGGAAGCACCAGGCGCCCCCCGACCTTGAGCTGACCCAGCAGCGGCGGGGGGATATGATCCACCGCCGCCGTGATCATGATAGCATCGAAGGGGCCGGCGTCCTCCCAACCGAAATAGCCGTCTCCATGCCGGACGTGCACATTGTCGTAATGCAGAGTTGCCAGCCGGTCTTTCGCCTTCTCGTAGAGATCTTTCTTGATCTCCATGGAGTAGACGTCCCCGGCGACATGGGAGAGGACGGCCGCCTGATAGCCGGAACCGGTGCCGATCTCCAGAACCCTGTCTTGTTTGTTGAGCGCCAACAGCTCCGTCATCAGTGCAACGATGTAGGGTTGGGAAATGGTTTGTCCGGCCCCGATGGGCAGGGGATGATCCCGATACGCGCTATCGTGAAGATTTCCAGGAACAAACAGATGCCGCGGCACCCGACGCATGGCACCGAGCACATCGGGGTTGCGGATCCCCCGGGCCTGAATCTGGCCGGCCACCATCTGAAGGCGCCGCTGTCGAAATACGGCGGAATCCCCTGCCACATCTGCCGGGGCAACCCGGGTGGGAAACGCCAGGAACAACAGCGACACCGACAGGATAAGGCGCATCCACCGATCGACGCGGTGCCCCATGGAAATTGGATGTTTATCGACAAACGTCATCTTTGCGCTCCGTCACTCCGGCGACGGCCGGAGTCCAGTCGCCAGGTATAACGCCGGTTTCTCTCCCTCCAGGCGGTGTCGCAGTTCTAACCTGTCTCAAAACAGTACCTGAAACGTGTCCGTCATGACAACATCATCCACCGCCCGGTGTTTCCGATTTCGGCACATCCTCGCAAGCCGGAATGACAAAAAGAGGGAAACTCACTTCATGGTTTCTTTTATAAACAAACTCGACACAAACGCGATGATCGCACAGAAAAACAGGATGAGAAACGCCGAGCGGTAGCCGGCCGGCGTGAACGCGTCGCCGACTTTTCCGTGGGTATCCAGCACCCACCCGAGAACATGCTGGAAGACGGCCCCGCCGGAGAAGGGAAACAGGTTCACCAGACCGATGGAGGTTCCGGCGATCTGAACCGGATACAATTCTTTGGTGGCGGTAAAGCCGATGACCACGATGGCGCTGGAGAAAATCCCGAGCCCCAGACAGATCAGGTAAAGCCCTGGGACCGGAATCCGGGCGGTGTAAAACGCCAGCAGTCCGGTAATTACAACCACCACGACGATGGACATCACGATGACCGGTTTGCGGGCCCGGAAGACATTGTTCGACAGATAGCTCAGCGCAGGGCTGCCGATGATCATCCCGATGGCGAGCATGGAGAGGATCCGTCCGGCGGCCTCTTTATCCAGGCCATGGACATGCATCAGATAAGGGCCGCCCCATAATCCCCCGAAGGAAAAGAACACACCGCAGTCAAAGAAGAACCAAATCGCCAGCGGCCAGAAATACCGGTTTTTCAGAACCATTGCCACCCCCTCGCGAAGGCGGACCTTGGGGGCGGAGGATTGGGGCTGTGCTTCCGGAGGGGGCCATCCGAAGTCCGACGGTCGGTCCCTGACAAAAATCCAGACCAGCAGGCCGAGCACCAGGGTGATGATGCCGACCACCACAAAAGACATCCGCCATCCGATTGCCGAACTGAGCCAGACCAGCGGTGTGGCGGCTGTCAGTGAACCGATACCCCCCATGGCCATCAGGATCCCGGTCATCAGCGCGAACTCTCCCACACGGAACCATTCCGCCAGGATTTTCATGGTCGGGACAAAGAGCATGGCGACCCCAATGCCGACCAGGGTCCGTCCGATAATGGCGATCACAACGTTGGGGGCCAGGCCCAGAACGATAGAGCCGGCGAACGCCACAAAAAAGAAGAGCGTAATGCTCTTTCGGGGGCCCCATGAGTCTGAAAGAAGCCCTGCCGGAAGCTGCATCACCGCGTAGGGGTAAAAGTAGGCCGATCCCAGAAGTCCGGTCAGGGCGCCGCCGACCATCAGGTCGCGCATCATGTCAACGGCCACGACGGCGGGGCAGAGGCGGTGGAAATAGACCAGGACATAGCAGAGCGCCAGAATCCAGAAGATCAGCCACCGGTAGCGCAGCATTTTTTGAAGGGTGTCTGTTGTCACGGCAGTCCTCGGACCAAAAGATCGAAGCTTACGTCTTCATTTAACCTACGCCGCACAAGCCGCTGGACAGGCGGGCCCACCCTTCGACTCGCTCTGCTCGCTCAGGGCAAGCGGGCCAACGGGCCCACGGGCAAACGGGCCCACGGGCCAACGGGCCCACGGGCCAACGGGGTGCAGGATCCAGGATACCAGATACAACGGTTAGGGCATCTGGAGCACTGGCCCTGGATTCTGGCAGTTGCCAACTACCCAATACCTGACGAAGGGCAAACCTGCAAACCGGCCAAACCGGCAAACCGGTTAACCGGCGAACTGGCCAACGGGCCCACGGGCAAACGGGCCCACGGGCCAACGGGATGCAGGATCCAGGATACAAGATACAACGGTTAGGGCATCTGGAGTACTGGCCCTGGATTCTGGCAGTTGCCAACTACCCAATACCGAATACCCAATACCTGACGAAGGGCAAACCTGCCAACCGGCAAACCGGTTAACCGGCGAACGGGCCCACGGGCTAAAGGATCAATTCGGTATCCTGGGTCAGCGCAAAACAATCCATTTCGATGTGCTTGCTCAGCAGGATCTCTCGACAATCCGATACGATTTGATCCTGTTCATAGTCGGTGCGATCCTGATTGTGATGAAATAAACCGAACCGCGCCACCTCGGCCTCGATGGCCAGATTCAGCGCATCGATATACGTGGAGTGTCCCCAGGCACGTGTCTGAATGTATTCCTTCGGGGTGTATTCGGCATCGTGGATCAGAAGATCGGCACCCTCTGAAAATGTTCTATATTCCTCGGGTGTCCGGCCGCCGTGGTGCGGATGTCCGAGTTCGTTGTCGGTGAGGAAAACGAAGGTTTTGTCATCTTCGACAAATTTGAACCCGGAGCCCAGGTTTGGGTGATTCAGGTTTATGGGGGCTATCTTCATCGAATCGATTTCGTACATTTCCACGCATTCCGGGGTGTAAATGATTTCAGAGCGGAGTTCATCAAAAAGGAACGGAAAGTAGGGCAGGCTCATCGACCTGGCGATCAGTTTTTTGATATCCCCCTGGGCTAACGGGCATCCGATGAGATGGACGCGCGTCCGCTTGTCGTAAATCGGCTTGAAAAACGGAAATCCGAGAATGTGATCCCAGTGGGAGTGGGTGAACAGAAGATGGACATCGAATCGTTTTTCTTCCAGGAGCCTGTTGCCCAGGCGGCGGATGCCGGAGCCGGCGTCGATGATAATGATCTCATCATTCTGTGTCCGAATTTCAATACAGGTGGTGTCTCCACCATATTTTCGGTAATCGTCTCCGGAAACAGGAATGGACCCTCTTGCTCCGTAGCATCGAATGATCATGAATCCATCTCCATCGGTCAGGCATCATCCAGGTCGTTCTGGGGACGTGCACGCAAGAGTGACCGCAAATACTGAATTAACACCAAAATCTATGTTAAATAGCTGATAATATCAACCTTTTTTATGGACCCGATCCCGATTCGGTGTCGATTCAGAATAAACGCGCGTCGGTAAAGCCATTTGCGTCCTCTGCGACCCTGCGGTCATCGGTTCCATCAGGTTCAATCCACGCCTTGATATTGTCAACCATTGCCGGATATATTATACAAAAACCATTCCAGGATATCCTGACACCAGCCGTGAGCCCTTTCGGATGGAGGTGCCATGATCGAAACACCTGAAAAAATATCGCCGCTAAAGAAAGTGCGTCTGTCATTGGAGGCGGGTACTGTGCCGGAGACCATGGACCTCACAGATCGACCGCTCACCTTCGAGTTCATCATCGGGATTGGAAAGGGAGGACTGGCACCGTTAGAGGCCCGGCTGATGGAAAAACTGCCGGGCGATGAACTTCATCTGCGTCTGAATGGAAACGAATTGCCGGCATTGTTGGAGCATCTGGTGTCCTCTTTTCCCTACACACCGCAGACAGATGCACCATTTTACATGAAACTTCAGATTCTCGGGATCACAACGCCGGAAAGCCGGGAGGTTGTTCGGGCCATGGCATCGACCACCGGTTGTGGAGACGGCTGCTGCGGCACCCATTTTCAATTACCCGAATAAATTATGGGTCATCTCCTGATGCGTTGTCATGTGGTGATGGAAACACCCTATCTGCATTTCCCTTTCGAGCGATCAGGTCCCATGGCTGAAACGGGCTGAACAACCATGACTAAAGAGAGCGTTAGAAATCGCAGGCTCGTCGGTGTATTTCTTCTCGGGATCCTCCTTTTCAACTATCCTGTGTTGTCCCTTTTCAATCTGACCTATCGGATATTCGGCATTCCGCTACTGTATCTCTACACATTTTTAGCCTGGGCAGTGATCATCGGCCTGATTGCCCTGGTCACCAAGGTGAAGGTCGCCCGGCCAAAGGCGACAGGAAACACGGACTGATGCTGGAAACCGGCACCATTCTCTTTATCTCCTTTTTGTATATCGGGCTGTTGTTTGCCATTGCCTACTACGGAGACCGTCGTGCCGACGTGGGCCGGAGCATCATCAGCAATCCCTATATCTATGCGCTTTCACTGGCGGTTTACTGTACGGCCTGGACGTTTTATGGGAGCGTGGGGCGGGCCGCATCATCCGGACTGGGGTTCTTGCCCGTTTACATCGGTCCCACGCTTGCGGCGGCCTCCGGATGGCTCATCCTGAGAAAAATTATCCGTATCAGCAAAGTCCACCGGATTACATCCATCGCGGATTTTATCGCTTCCAGGTACGGAAAGAGCGCGACCCTTGCCGCTGTCGTCACCATTATCGCCGTTTTCGGAATTGTCCCCTACATATCGCTGCAGCTCAAGGCGATATCCATCAGTTTTCTCCTCATTCAGGAATATCCGACCATCGCCATGCCGCCACAGGGGACCGATTTGCCGATATTCCAGGATACCGCATTTTATGTGGCCATGCTGCTGGCGCTGTTCGCGCTGCTGTTTGGCACCCGGCATCTGGATGCCACCGAGCGCCATGAGGGACTGGTGGCCGCCATTGCCTTCGAGTCGCTGGTCAAATTGATCGCGTTTCTTGCCGTCGGCGCGTTCGTCACTTACGGGATCTACAACGGCATGGCGGATCTCGTCGGGCAGGTCGATGCCCATCCCGAGCTTCGGGCGGATTTGACCCTCGGCAGCCAGCCCGGCGCCTTCAGCAACTGGGGCATATCGATACTTCTTTCCATGCTGGCGGTTCTCTTCTTGCCGAGGCAGTTCCAGTTGGCGGTGGTGGAGAATGTTGACGAAGAACACCTGAAAAAAGCGATCTGGCTGTTTCCGTTGTATCTGTTGGCCATCAATATCTTCGTGCTGCCCATTGCTTTCGGCGGGGTGTTGCATTTTCCCGGTGGGGAGGTGGATGCCGACACCTTCGTGCTGACATTGCCGATGGCCAACCATCAGCAGGCATTGGCGCTCCTCGTATTTATCGGCGGCATGTCGGCGGCCACCGGCATGGTCATCGTGGAGACCGTGGCCATGTCCACCATGATCTGCAACGATCTGGTCATGCCGACGCTCCTGCGGCTGCCCCTGCTGACGCTGACCCGGGTTCCGGACTTGAGCACGCTCCTTCTGGCCATTCGCCGGGCCGGTATCATTCTCGTGCTCATGCTCGGATATGCCTATTACCATTTCATCGGAGAGCATTATACCCTGGTGTCCATCGGGTTGATTTCGTTCACGGCGGTTGCCCAGTTCGGTCCGCCCATCATCGGCGGCATTTTCTGGAAAGCGGGAACGCGGGCCGGCGCCCTCTGCGGGCTGATCGCCGGCTTCATCCTCTGGGGGTACTGCCTGGTGCTCCCGTCATTGTCCGAGGCGGGCTTTTTGCCTTCCAGCCTGATTACCCAGGGACCGTTTGGCATCGAGCTGCTGCGACCGTATCAGCTGTTTGGTCTGCAGGATTTCGACCACGTACCCCATGCCGTTTTCTGGAGTCTGCTGTTCAATACCGGGCTGTACATCGGGGTCTCTTTGCTGAGCCGGGCCTCCGCCATCGAGCACAACCAGGCCGCCCTTTTTGTCGATGTATTCCAAAGGCCGGATGCCCCCGGGAATTCGACGATCTGGAGGGGTACGGCCTCTGTGCCCGACATCCGTTCCATGCTCCAGCGGTTCCTTGGGCGGGAACGGGCCGACAGGGCCCTGGCCATGTATTCCAGCCAGTACCAGTCGGACTGGGAAAGTGCGCCGACCGCTGATCCGGCCCTGGTCAGCTACGCGGAGAAGCTGCTGGCCGGTGCCATCGGTTCGGCCTCGGCCCGGGTCATGGTGGCCTCCATCGAAAAGGAAGAGCCTTTAGGGATCGCTGAAGTCATGGAGATTCTCGATGAAGCCCGGCAGGTGATTGCCTACAGCCGAAAGCTGGAAACCATTACCACGGAATTGAAGGCCGCCAACGAACGGCTCCAGGAATTGGACCGGCTCAAGGACCAGTTCATTTCCACCGTGACGCACGAGCTGCGGACCCCGTTGACATCGATCCGATCCATCGCGGAAATCCTGCATGACACGCCGGAATTAAACTCCGACAGGCACGCCGAGTTCACAGCCATTGTCATCAAGGAATCCGAACGGCTCACACGGCTGATCGGCCAGGTGCTTGATTTCCAGAAGATGGAGTCGGGCAGAATGCAATGGCAGCTCGCTGCCACGGATTTACGGGATGTTCTCCGGGATGCGGTGGATGCGACACGCCAGCTTGTTCAGGAACAGCCGATTACCCTCAGGTTGACCTTGCCCGATCAGGTGCCGCCGATTCAGGGAGACCGGGACCGCCTGGTCCAGGTGATCGTGAACCTGATATCCAATGCGGTGAAGTTCTGCCGGCCCGAAGAGGGCCTCATCGACATCACTCTCAAGGAGATCGATGCGCATCTGCAGGTGGATGTGACAGACAACGGCATCGGTATCCGTGATGAGGATCAGAAGAAGATTTTCGAGGAATTTCGGCAGCTCAAAACCGATGCCGGGGGCCGGCCCCGGGGCACCGGGCTGGGGTTGCCCATCACCAAACGGATTATCGAGTTCCACGGTGGACGGATATGGGTCAGCAGCCGCCGCGGGGAGGGATCGACCTTTTCCTTTATTCTTCCGAAAGAATGGAAGGGGGCGGATGCGTAGAGGACAGAGGGCAGAGGTCGGAGGCTTGCCCGCCTCTGGCGGGCTGGATGCTTGATGCTGGATGCTGGACGCTGGATACTGGGATGGGTACTCGGTACTGGTTACTGGGTATTCGTCATCAAGACCGGATTCTGGGACTATTGATGATTCACCGACTACCGAATACCAAATACCCAATCCCCAATACCTAACGAAGGGCCCACGGGCCAACGGCCTCACGGGCCGACTTTTTAAGCGTCTTCCGGCGGAGACGCATAGTGGGCGATGACGCGATCCGGGGAAACTGTCTCAACAGATATCAAGGGGTTGAAGAAGATCTGTATCTCCTGGCGGGTCTTTACCGGAAACCCGTAATGCCGGCTGCGATAGGTCAGCCCATCTGTCTTTTGGGCGAATTCGGAGTGAGCCCGGAGGCGGTGGTGGATGCGCTGGTTGAGAATCTCGTGGGAAACAGCCAGATTGCGACCGATGGCCCCCTCCAGGGAGGGGTCTGATTCATAACCGATGCTGTTGCGGGCGGCGGTCATCGCCGCGATCATGGTACTGCCGGTGCCGAGAAAGGGATCGACGACGAGGTCCTGCTTTACCGAGAACATGCTGATCAGCCGGTAGGGTATTTCAAACGGATAGGCCGCACTCCGCCGCCTGCCTTCTCCGGCCTTCATGGCTTGCCCGGTGCCTTTCAGCTCGAGCCACACGTCTGAAAACCACCGGTTCCGTTCTTCCCAGAAAAACGCGCTTTCCTGCCGGAGCTGCTTTTCAGCCTTCGTGATGAATTGACGACGGGCGCCTTTTCTCAGGATCAGGATATATTCATGCTCCAGGGTGACATAAGCTCCCGGTGGGAGCATGCCCGAACCCATGAACTTGGTCGGCGCATTGGTGGGCTTGCGCCACAAGATGGCCGGCAGAGCGGCAAAGCCCAGACCGAGCATGAACGACAACACTCGGCTGTGGTTGGGAAACAACCGAAAACGGCCTGCCACCGACCGGGTGGCGTCACCGATGTTGATACAGGCGATGCCGCCGGGTTTCAGGATGCGATAGACTTCTTTCCACACCGCATCGAGCTGGCGGTGCATCTGTTCAAATGCAAGCTCGCCGTCTCCGGCTTCCAGCGCCGATCCGATGGCCGGGTCTTCGCGGCTAAACCCCCGGTCCCACATGGCAATCATCGGATAGGGCGGAGACGTGACCACCAGATCCACCGTCCCGTTGTCGAGGGTATCCATGGACTTCGAGTTTGAAAAGCAGATGCGATGGGTGGTATTCAACTTTTTACAGAGTTGGGTTTCTCGATATGCATGTTCTTTGTGTCGTCCATCCATCCGATCATCACGCGATTGCGGCCGGCCGCCTTGGCCGCATACATGGCTTGATCGGCCATGTCGATAAGCTCTTCCTTCACACGAATGTGAGCCTGAAAAGAAGCCACGCCGATACTGATCGTCAGTTCGTGATCGGGGAAGCGATTGCGCAGCAGATATCCCAGGTCCTCGATTTTCGTCCGGATCCGCTCCCCGTAATTGACGGCCCCTTCCATATCCGTGTCCCGCAGGATGCAGAAAAATTCCTCTCCTCCGTAACGTCCGACGATCTCCGTGGGGCGTGAAAATTTGATGAGTGTTCCGGCGATCAGCTTCAGGATGCTGTCTCCGGCAAGGTGCCCATATTGATCGTTGAAGGCCTTGAAGAGATCCACATCTACCATGGCCACGGAAAGGTCCACATCTCCCCTGGCGGCATCTTCATAGGCTTCTGCCAGCAACCGATCGATGGCCGTGCGGTTGTACGCCCGGGTGAGGCCGTCAAAATCCGCCCGCTGTTGGACTTGCTCGAAGGCCCGTGCATGTTCCAGCGCCATGCCCAGTTCGTTGGCGACAATGGACACCATCGAAAGGTCCGAAAGACGAACCGCTTTTCCGGAGGCGGCATTGTCGATACCGAGCACGCCGATGATTTTGTTGTTGCTGGTGAAGGGCACGATGCCGATCTCCCGGGTGTTCAGGAACGAGAGGACGTTTGCTTCCTCCTGGTTGCGCCCTGTGATCAGCACCGGTACATGCTTCCGCAGGCATTCCACAAATTGTCCGTCAGATGAATCCGGGTGGATTTCAAGATCCATGATAGCCGCCCCCAGACCGGTTACGTCCTTGAACGCCGTTGGCTTCAACGTCCGTGTTGTGGCATCGATGGTAAAGGCAATGATCCGGTCGAAACCGAAATCATCATGGATGGCCTCAAGGGTATTCGAAACAATGTCGTCGGCGTCCAGACTCCGGTGGGGACGGGTGATGCTGTCCTTCAGCCGGGAAAGTATTTCAACCTGTTCCTGCAGATCGCCGTGAAGGTAGTAATATCGGGTGTTAATCTGGCCCAGATGGATATTGGTCCGGAGAAGCCGCTCCCGGAAATCTTTTGCGGAGGGATGGGAAAATCCGTAATGCTCGGCGGCCACGGAAAGATCCCGATCCATATGGTCCAGCAATCCCGTGAGCTGGATGCTGTCGACGGACAGGTGCCGCTCCACATCCGGGTTGAGAATCGGCTGCCGGAGAGTGTCAAAGGAGCCGAATCCCAGGCACCATGCAATGAAATCGGCAAATGCCACAATGGCAATCAACAGACTGGTGTCCGGATCCAGCTTGAGGTGGTCAAACGGGTGATGGTGAAACCGGATCGTCAGCACCAGCCGCTCGGGAAAATGCCAGTGGTGGCAGTAATATGCACCGATGTCCTCATGGCTCAGGCCGATGATGTCCCTCTCCTGCTCGTCCACCGGGCCGTCATAGTTCTTCAGTTCCCGCAGAAAGTCGCCGTACCGGATACGGCCGGCCACATCCAGCACGATTTTACCGATGTCGTGAAGCAATGCCGCCGTGTAAGCCTCCTCGGGATCCGGATAATCCAGCTGTTCCGCCAGAGCCCGGGCGAGTCCGCCCAGGGCCAGGGAGTGCTTCCAGAAAACGGTCCGGTCGAATTTAGAGGTGGTCAGACGGTTGATCAGGGTGTCGAAGAGAATAAGGTTGAGCGCGAGGGACCTGACTTTTTCAGGGCCCAACCGGTCGACAGTGTCGTTTATGGAGGAGAAGCGCGTCGACGCACCGAACGGTGCCGAATTGACAATTTGAAGGACCCGCTGGGCAATCGCCGGATCGGTGCTCACGATCCGGGTGACGGTCTCACCGGGGGTTCCGGAAACCAGCAGTTTGCTGGCAAGCAGGGGAAATGGCGGTAGATCTTCGATGCGTTCGACCAGTGTCGCCTTTACCTCATCCTCGGATGGCAGAAGGGCGGTCATGTCCACGACATGTCTCCATTTCAGAATATCCGCCGCCAAGCGATGCCCCTGATGGATGTCTAACGTTTATCTACCGGATGAAAAAATTTCATGAGATGACTGAGTGAACCAGGGCCGCGCATGAAATCCATTCAGATCCAGGAGAACATCGCCGTCCCCAATATCAGCCATATGATCCCAAACAGCCGGAACGTCTGGTCCGTGGCCGTTTCGAGGTACCACAGGCGGACGGGGACATAGAGACCCCTTGGATTGAAGAAAATAAAGATCCCTTTGAGGATTGAAATCACACCCAACAGTATAATAAATCCCGGATGGTGGCTGGATGTTGCCGAAGCGATCAACAGCGCGCCGATAACCGCGGCAACGATGGCAATAATCTTTTCATTGGTTGCCGTCATCAGGCTGTTGGCGAATTGGCGCATCTTTTCGGTGTAGAGCACGAGCCCGGCGTCGCCGGCAACCAGGAAAAAACTGAACACATACAGGAACCACTTCATATCGCTCTCCCTTGCGTATTCGTCGAATGTGCAGATCTATACTGGCATGTGACAATCATTGGGTTAGCGACGACCTTAGTGAAAGGGCCCGGCGGTGTCAAGAAGTATTCAGCAACCTACTGAAATCCATACTTTTCCTTTTATAGTGAATGTCAAACAGGTGTTCCGGTTGGAGGGAGCGATGAATCATGCAGCGGTGCTGTGGGAAGCGTCTTTTCAAAAGGTCAATGGTTCAGGATTTTGTTGTTTTCGTTTCAGTCAGCGCTTTTCGTATTGCACCCGGCCCCTTGACCCCTTGGATCCTGATTGGTCAGTCCCTGACGAAAATGGGATGACCTGCGATTTTCAGTCGATAACGAAACCCGAACCATGACACGGAACAACACCCAACGCCACACCGCACGTTGCCGTCTGGCCGTTGTCATCGTTGCATCTCTTGTGGCCGCCTGCCTGGCCGGTGCCGGGTATATCCTTCGGGATCTGGGCTACCGTGTGACCGGCTATACGGCCAAGCAGGCGTGCTCCTTTGTGAATGTCACCGGTCAACCCCTGGACGCTGTGCTGGGCGAGCTGCAGGAGGACAACCCTCTCGTGAAATACGCCGAAGTGGTGTGGAACCCCGACACCGGTGCGGTCCATGCCTCGTTGTTGGGTCTGTTCCGAAATACCGCCGTGTATCGTCCGCCCCTTGGCGCGGTGCTGGTCTATCCGGGCTACGAGGCGGCGATCGACGCATTTCCGCGCCCGAACATCTCGACAACCGACATCCGCTCCGGACACCCGGGCCCGTTTATCTCAACGGATGCCGCAGCCGATGCCTTGCCCGTCCGTGTGGACCCCTCTGCCATGGCCAAAGCCCTGGCATATGCCTTCAGCGAGCCGTCGGGCGGTGCAGCGACGCGACGCACCCGGGCCCTGCTGGTGATATGGCGGGGCAACATTCTTGCAGAGCGGTACCATCCTGATTTCAATGAAAATTCTCTGCTTCTGGGGTGGTCCATGTCAAAGAGCATCCTCAGTCTGGCCATCGGCCGGCGCATCCATCAGGGTGCCATGTCCCTCGAGGCGACGGAGCTGCGCCCGGAGTGGCTGCAGGATGATCGCCGCACCATCAGCCTCGAGCAGTTGCTCCGGATGGAGAGCGGTCTCAAATTCAGCGAAACCTATTCCCCGTTTTCCGATGTGCTGACCATGCTGTATCGCCGTCCGGACATGGGAAGGTATGCAGCCTCCTTCAAACGCGGGACCGCAGCGGACGGCGCATCCCCGTGGTCGTATGCTTCCGGGACCACGAATATTCTCAGCGACCAGCTTCGGCGCAGCTTCGACAATGACACCGAATATGTTCGGTTTTTATGGCGCGATGTGCTGCTTCCCATCGGCATCCGGACCGCTCAGTTGGAGTTCGATGCCGGCGGCACCTGGGTGGCCTCCTCCTACGTGTACGCCACCGCCCGCGACTGGGCCCGGTTCGGCAAACTGGTCCTCGACGACGGCCGGTGGGAAGGGCGCCGTCTTTTGCCAAAGGGCTGGATCCAAAAATCCATGACACCCACCGCCGGTTACCGGTCCAACGAGGCCGCCGGCGATCCTCCCGGACTCAGCTACGGGATGCAGTGGTGGCTCAATCGGAAAAATGCCGCCGGCGAAAACTGGATGCCGTCGATCCCCGAAGATATGATCACCGCCTGGGGCCACTTTCACCAGTACATGACAGTTATTCCGTCACGGCAGTTGATTGTGGTGCGCCTGGGCTTGAGCAAGGGGCCTGATGGGTGGGATTACGAACGCTTCCTGAGCCTGCTTTTGTCCGCTCTGCCCCATCGGTGACAACGTTGCGTCTCATAACATCGACGAACGATTTTATTTTCAGTCATTTTTGTAGGTTTTCTGCCGGTTCGCTCTCCGGGGCAGGAAGTTTGGAGTCCCCGGTATATTTTTTATTTATATTTATATCAATATGTTATAAAGAATTTAGGTCTAAAAAAATCTTCCGAGCACGCATCTTGCTTTACCCACCCCCAGTGCTGTCCAAAACAAGATATTTTCTTTAATTCATAACCATAAAAGGGTAGGATCATGAGTTCAAAAACGGCCTGGTCAACTCTTCTCATCGCATTTGGAGTTCTTTTTTTTATCGGTGGGGTACATGGGTTTTACGAAACACATTTCCATGCGTATGAAGTTGACACCATCGGAAAGGTCCTCGAACCGCACGTGGGTAATATCGATAACGGCGTCTATGTCTCGGATTCCTACGCCGAAATCATTTTCAGGGAGAAAACGAAATATATTGTTTTCTCGCTAATGGGTTTTGCAACGGCCATCTTGGGAGTTGCTCTGATCCTGGGAGTGCCCGTCGGCAAAAGAGATGAGGAGGCTCTGGAGGAATCGGATCTGGATCTTATTATTCAAGAAGATAGGCAGTGGGTGCTTTAACTTGATAATTCCCTGTAGCTTGCTGCAGGGTGTCCTTTGGTTCCCTCTCCCCGCGGTGGGAGAGGGTTAAGAATAGATATCCTCCCCTTTGATACCACGCAGCTTGTTGTAGCAAAGCGGAAATCCCGCCCTGCGGGGCTGCGGGGAGCTTAATTTTAGTCCGGCGGCCCATATCCCGACATGTGCCGTCTGTTGAAATCGCCAGTCGGAATAAGGGCTTGTCCGGCATGGCCTATGCGACTTGTGGAATCGTAGCACTCAGAAGCGAAGCCCCAAGACCGGACATCTGCTATCCGACATCTGTCCTCTGTCATCTGTCTTCCGTCCTCTGCCCTCCGACCTCCGACATCTGACCTCCGACATCGGATATCCGCCCTCTGAGAGCTCTGTGAGAGGCAAAAAAAATCATTCACTTTACAAAAGATCTCACTCGAGACAGCAAGTCCTTCATCGTATTATTTGGCAGCATGTAATTTCGCCGTTTTCGCCCGTTTTCTCCATCCAGAAATAACTTGATCTTATCTGCAACCTCCACCGACAGTAACACTTCAAAGTGATTTAAATCGACATAATGGAATTCCGGATTATCCGAAACGGTTTGCGAAGCAACCGTGACGATGGTGTCGTTGTCCTCCTTCATAAACGGTATCGTACTGTTACCGCCGGTGGTAATAATCGATAAGACAGGAACCTTCAGCTTGATGTTATTGGCCTTTTTAATGATATCCGAGCTGGGATTGATGTCCTTGTATAACTGATAATTCGGATACATAAAACGGAGCGAAGCAGCGGCCTCGGAACCGCCTAGTGGAGTCGATATGGTAACAATCCGATCTATGTGCAATCTCGTTCTTAAAAGCAAAATTGCGATAATCCCCCCAAGGGAATGAGAAACGATATCAAATGGCTGGTCTTTAAATTCTTTTCGGGCTAATCGGGCGATCCGTTTTACATTTTTATCCAGTGGTTTTTCGATCGAATACTCTGGTGCCACCACGTTATGGCTTCCCATGGTGGTTTGGATGAGCGTGAAAGAAACCGGCGACATGTTTGCACCGTGGATGTAGAGTATATTCTTTTTCATTCTAATCAGCCGCTCCACATGAACACGTTGGTAAAGTTTTATTTCAGCTGATCGCTGAAAAGATCCCATGCTAGGTGCATAAAAAAACCTCCTGATAGCAAGATCCGGGGATTGAAGCGATTAGAATGCTAACAGAAGGTTGTTAATAACTATCAAAATAGACTGTTTTTGTCAATTTTTGAATGCTTGCAATATCTCGAGCGCATAATCGATATCATATTCGGTATGATCGGCCGATACCTGGAATCGGATTTCCTCATCTCCCCTGGGGACAACAGGGTAATTCAACCCGGTGGCCAGAATACCGTTTTGGATCAGGTACCGGACCATCTCCGCAGTCTTTTTGGTGTCCCGGACCATCAACGGAACGATAGGATGCTCACTTTCAATGATCTCGTATTCCTGCGCCAGCAGCCCTTCCTCGAATCTTCTGGTAAGTCTTCTCAGCTTCGAGAGTAGTTTGCTTCCTGTTTTACTGTCTAAAATCTCCAGCGCTTTTGCTGCTGCTGCCGCCTCTGCCGGCGTTATCGGGTTCGAATAAATGTAAAACGGTGCTGCTTCACGAAGGTAGTCAATAATGGCCGCACTGGCAGCGATATAGCCGCCATTGACGCCCAGGGATTTTCCCAGCGTTGCGACAATCATGTCGATGCCCTGCGCCTTCGTGTACTCCTCAGTGCCACGGCCGGTCTTCCCGAAAGCGCCCACACCGTGAGAATCATCAACGAGAATATTGACCCCTTCCGGATACACCGCATCGTACCGGTCGGCGATTTCTGCAATCCGGTCCAAAGGCGCATGATCCCCCCGCATGCTGAAAATGCCGTCTGTAACGATTAACACTCGACTTCCCTTGCCGATGAAGCGTTTCGTGTGTTCTTCCAGATCATCGGTATCGAGGTGACGATAGATCTCTTTGGCTTTGGGCCGCGACAGCTTGATCGCGTTGATGATGCAGTTGTGGTTCAGTGCATCGCTGATAACAATTGTGTTGCTGTCGATGAGCGGTGTAATCACGCCCATAATAGCCGCGTAGGCTGAACTGAAGACCATTGCGGCTTCTCTTTTGTGAAATTCAGCCAGCTTCGCTTCCAACGCGATGTGGTGTGCATACGTGCCGCTGATAAACCGGACGGCTCCCGGCCCCACCCCGAAATGTTCTGTAACGGATTCTTCGGCTTTCTTGACGTCTGCGTTCAACGAAAGCCCGAGATAGGAGTTCGAATTCATCCGTAAAAACGCTTTTCCCGGATAACCGCTCAACACATATCGGGGGCCCTTTTTATCTTCTGCCGGCTGTATGCCGACAATGACCATCTCTTTGCCTTTGAGCAGCCCTTTGCCATCGAGCTCGGTCAGTTTTTGCTTCAACGTGTTTTCAATTTTTAAGCGGGGCATGTCACATCCTCCGTGATTGCCTGGATATGTTTCAGCATGTCTTCGGTCATGGATTTAAGATCGTACCCGGGGCGCCATCCCCACTCCTCCCGTGCAGCGCTATCGTCGATGCTGTCAGGCCAACTGTCGGCAATGGCCTGCCGAATTGGATCGATGTTAAAACTCAACTCGAAGTCGGGAATCACTTTCTTTATCTCGGCAGCGATCGTTTCCGGAGCAACCGACATTGCTGCGACATTAAATCCATTGCGGTGTTTCAAGCATGAAGGATCTGCTTCCATGAGGTTGATGGCAGCGTTCAGCGCATCCGGCATATACATCATATCCAGAAGCGTTCCCTTTTTTAGATAGCATGTGTATTTCTTATGCTTGACCGCTTCGAAATAGATTTCGACGGCGTAATCGGTGGTGCCTCCCCCCGGTGCGGTTTTGTACGAAATCAGACCAGGGAAACGGACGCCCCGCGTGTCTACGCCGAACCGCTTGTAATAATAATCGCAAAGCAGTTCCCCGGTGACCTTACTAACACCATAAATGGTGTCGGGACGCTGAATGGTGTCCTGGGGAGTATTTATTTTCGGTGTTGCAGGCCCGTACGTGCCGATATTCGCGGGCCGTTTCCAGTACATTGTATAGGCCATGGACATTAACATTCCAGCACAACTGGGGGGCTTTTTCACCACTGGCCGACAGAACCGCCGCCAGATGGTAAATCGTATCCACCTTATGGGTCCTCACCACTTCGGCAACGGTGCCGATGTCGGTACAGTCAATAAAGTGAAACGGGCCGGATTCCAGCAACGTCTTATCAGGCTTTTTGTCGTGACCTGCTGCAATAACGTTTTCCTCGCCCAGTCTTTGTCGCAGGACGGGGATCAATTCCGAACCGATCTGGCCAACTGCTCCGGTTACCATGACTTTTTTCATTTTTCCTCCTGCTGATGATGTCCGTCAAAGGAAAAATATGGATCTGCAGGCAAACCGACATTCAGTCACTTTATCTGCCGCCGAATTTGCCGACAGCCCTGTTTGGATCGAGTCCGCGTATCGCTCACACTCCTTTTTGTTCGTGGATCAGTCCTTTCCCGGCCAGATATTCATGAAGTTTCTGTGGTGAAAAATTAATAATATTTTTTGAGAGCTTGTGGATCCGATACCCCTGTCGGGAAAACGGTTCCATCATGGGATACAGAAACCGGCGCATCCGTGCCGATGCCGCGAGTATGATGACACGTGAGCGTTTCGTATGGGCCAGTTTTTGAATCCGGTCCAGAACGTCGACGGCAAAGCGGCGTCTCAATTCATTGACGTGCTGATCCCGTTTATCTTCATAGCCATGGACGCCGCCTCCCATGGGGGCTGCCCCTCGACCGGTCTTGGAGTCCGAAAAAATCTCCTGGCTATCTTTGATTTCCCTGTTTTCGAGTTCAGTGCAGGCCATTAATCTTGGGCGGGATTCCAGCTCGGGAAACTCGACCGGCTCGAGAGTGAAAAAACGTGCCAAGGAGCGATTTACCAGTATGATGAGATAGTGACTCATATGCGCACCTCGGAAATTGCATATAAAAGTATTCAAACCACCCGCCATCTTACGAGGGCTTGCTGTGTTGGATTTCGGGCTAGCGCTGGAAGAGATCTTTAGATTGATGCGTGCGAGGAGGTGAGGTCGGAGCCGATTGCAGATCATAAACGACGTATCATATTCTTTCGGAAAGTCCGTCACGCTCAACAGGCGGGTTCTGGAAATGTATTTTTCGTGCAATTATCTTGCTATCACCTCCCCAACCTATTGTATTTAGTTTATTCGATCGCAACGGCGGAAAAGATGAACGCACGACTGTTTTTTTGAGATGCCGTCAAACACTCCCCATTTCATAAAATGACCGTTGGAGGTGGTTAGACCATCCGGTGGCGTCCCAAAATATGTTGAAGGTTGACGGCATTAATATCAGGATAATCACAAATCCTGGAAAATCCATAGCTCAATACCTATCATGATATCCTTGGGAAAGGGTAGTGGTCAGATCTTAGATATTCTATATCCAAAACGAAAATTTGATATCTATAGTGGTTGTCCTAAATATGTTCCGATTGCAGACATATGGAAACGATGACCGCAGCGTCGCAGAGGACGCAACGGAACTGTATGTTTGCCCGAATCCCTGAGAGGGGGACTCGGGTAAAGAGCCCCGGCAGCATATTGAATTTATATGTATTTTTCCAGACGATCGTTTTGCATGTCGCCCCCTCAGCGAAATGCAAAAAGAAACATCCTAGATATCGTCAAAAATTGGCCGAAAAAGGTGGAATTTATCGAGTCGGGCTAAATCAACCGGGGCATTTCATGAATGCGGTTCTTTATGATGCTCGATGGAAATGAAAAAACAAAAATCTCCCCGGCTCCCCTGTTATAGCGATTTTCAGAATTCCGTTCCGAAACCTGACCCTACCTTCAATCGGAACATATTTATGGCAACTGCTGTAAACTGTTCAAATTCAATTGAACAAGCGACTTCTGCAGGGGAACGCTGCGCATTAAGAATGGTCTGCTTGAGCAGTTCGGTGAGGTGTTCGCGGTCTAAATATACCAAAAGCAAGAATGCAAGGACATTCTTGCTTTGTCAGCGCCTGTCTGCCTGTCCTGTTTATCCTGAGTCCCGCCCTGGCGGAATCGAAGGAAGCGAACGAAAAATTTTCCCAACGCCCAAATCCCACCGAACGCACAAAGTCTTGACACACCAACACCGACCCGCTAACGTTTTCGGCACAACACTCGCGTTCTCATCTTTTGTAGTTTTCTGCATTCAGCAGACCCGATCAAATCCATTTTGTCAGGACTGGGCCACCTCATCCTGCTGATGCTCCACCGGAATTTCCGTTGAATATCTATTAATCCCTGGTTTCATTATTGTTCCAATGGTTACCGAAGGAATTTGTCATGGGGATACATTTAAAAATCTGCATGGTTTGCTCCTGACAGATATGTCCCATTCTGTTGGGAGCCAAATCGTTCGGAAATGAATCTTATTAACGCCATGCTCGTACGGGCAGCAGGCGGCATCGAATCGCTCACAACGGTACCGGCAAGGACTTCAGAAGACGCAGTGGAACAGATGCGCAAAGCCCGGAAGATGGCATCCAATGTCCGAGAATTAACTCCGAAATAGTCAATATGCACGAATTATTTCCCGCTACTCACGAGTTCGACAACCACAAAAGAGCCACAGGAGGTAGTAATGAGCGTAATGAAACATATGATGAATGGCATGATGCCCGTAATGATGAAGGGCGTTTCGTCCGAAGAGAAGCAAGAGATGATGCTCAAGATGATGCCCATGATGATGGCAGACATCGACATGGCGGAGATGATGCCCAAGATGATGGCTGCCATGCTTCCTGAATTGCTTACCATGAAATCGGAGTTCACGAGCCAGGATGATGCCGGCGAGAAGATGCTGGACAGAATGGCCAACGTGATGCCGAACATGTGTGAGCTGATCGACAAGAAGGCGCTTGCCGAGAAGAAAGATGCCATGATCTCGAAGTTGATGGACCGCGAGGTCTTTCGAGAGCGAATGCCGAAGTGTTTTGCCAAGGGGATGCCTCTGATGGTACGCGGTTTTTTCGAGCACTTCTTACCAGTACTGTCCAAGGAAAAGCGGCAGGAGTTCGTCTCAACCGTGATCAGCATGGTGCTTGAGTACGGAGCTCGGGATTTCTCGGACGAAGAGAAACGCGCCCTTGTGTCTAACTCGTAGTGAGTCGAAAAAGGCGCTGAACCGGACGCGGATAAGCCGCGCCGGTTAGCTTGGACGCTAGGCCCGGAATAACGATGAAAAGAAAGGGAAATACAAATGCCTATCCATTTCAATGACCTGGATGTCGTTCCCGAAGTTTCAGGATTGAGTTCTGCATTGATCGTTCCCTGCAACATGTGCCCTGCAGTGACTGTAGCCGTGAGAGAAGAAAAACCTTTTATTCAATTTTTCAGGAGTTTCCTGAAGTCGGCTCCCTTCGAACAATACATGGAGACGCTGCAAAATCAATTGAAAGAAAAGGGCGTAAACACAAGAGTGTTCAAGAACTATATTCCTCACCAATGGTTTATGTGCATGTGGACTTCAGCCAGGCGTGAAAAGCTGCAGAAATTAGCAAAACAATATGATGCTGTGATAGTGTTGGGTTGCGAATCTGCGACCGAAACCGCTCGCGATGTGGTCAAATCAAACGGCTGCAAAGTGATCGAAGGCATGGAAGTTACCGGTATAATGAACGCACAACTAAGGTTCCATTTGCCAGGTAATGTCTCCTTTGAAAATTGCAAGATAGTTCCCATATCCCAGAAGATGAAAGAAGGAGAAACGTCGGGCTGACACGGCACCCACCGGCAAGGAGGACTTTTGCTTGCGCCTTGCAGGCCTGCTTGGGAATATAGGAGTTGTCTCAGCGCAACAAGTAATGGAGTTCTCGGGGTCGGACCAAGCTACCAATAAATGCAGGATCCAAGGCCCGCCTAAACGCGGTAAAATTCAAGGGGCCAAGGGGTCAAGTGAAAAGATGAACTGAGGTTTACCTGCCGTTGGCAGCGCCGGAGGCGACCAGGGTCATCCGCCTTTGACGGACGGGTAAACCCTCCAGAGGAGGGCAAGCTTCAAGTGAGAGGATAACAAAAGATTTTGATCATGATGAAACCTCAGCCCCGAACATTCGCCATCCTCATTGCCGTCATCCTTTATCCTGGTCTTGTCAGTGCCGGCCAATTCAAGGTTACCCAGGTGTATGACGACTGCTCATTTCGAGCCTCCAGGAAAAATACCGAAATTAAGGTTCGACTGGTCGGAATAAAAATCCCGGAAGTATCAAAAAAGAAAAGAGAGTCTGGGCAGTCTATCCGCGATCAGGCAAAGAAACGCTTAATCGGGCTCATTTTGACCAGACCTGTCGACATCCAGGAATTCGGTTACGCACCGGACCATCGCATACTGGGCGAGGTGCTCGCGCCTCGACACGCTGTTCTTCTTGAAGTCCCCTACAGCGACACGGTAAACGTGAATCTGGTGCTGGTTGAAGAGGGGCTGGCAGCAGTATACCGGGGGAAAATGCCGAGTGGATTCGACGCCGGACGGTATTGGGAAGCTGAGAGCCGGGCCCGCAAGCTTGGTCGGGGCATGTGGAGCCGATGACGCTCGGGTCGGACCAAGCTAACTTACTGCTATTAGATTGAAAGTCTTTTCACATTAGAAGGTTAGCTTGCTACGACACCAGATCCGCACTTTTTTTATTGAAAAGAAAATGTTATTAGCCGCGGACACACGCAGACACACACAGACTTTTGAGCCGAGCGACATGCTCGGCTCAAACAAGTCATCGCTTCGCGATATGGGATTCTGGAAATTGCCCGAAGGGCATCGAGTCAAATAGCCGGCCATGCCTGTCCATCATAGCTAGCAGCGACGCCGGATCGGCCGGCTATTATCCGCGCCTGTCGAACGAATCCCGCCGCGGCGGGATGAGTGGGCGGCTAATTCATTATATTTTAAGCGTTCATATTCACGGATTCAGGTGGTTACGCTATGCATGCGTTCCAGGAATGTTTTGTGTGCGGCAAGAAATGGTTTTCCCGTGATGATTTTTTAGATGACCCGGGCATCGAAATCATCGGGTATCAGGTAAACTTTGATGACCTTCTGGCCGGCATTTTCCTTTTCAATCACTCGTGCAGTGCCACTGTTTCCTTATCTGTTCGATATTTCAACGGGTTGTATGAAGGCCCGATTTTCGAAAATCGGGCCACAGGAAGCGATGAGTGCCCGGAATATTGCCTGTACCAGGATCAATTGGACAAATGTTCCGCCCGGTGTGAGTGCGCCTATGTCTGGAACATCATAGATATCGTCAAAAATTGGCCGAAAACGGTGGAATGTATCGAGTCGGGCTAAATCAACCAGGGCACTACGTGAATGCGGTTCTCTATGATGCTCAATAGAAATCAAAAAACAAAAATGTCCTCGGCTCCCCTGTTATAGCGATTTTCAGAATTTCGTTCCGAAACCTGACCCTACCTTCAATCGGAACATATTTATGGCAACTGCTATAAACTGTTCAAATTCAATTGAACAAGCGACTTCTGTAGGGGAACGCTACGCATTATGAATGGTCTACTTGAGCCGTTCGGTGAGGTGTTCGCGGTCTAAATATACCAAACGCAAGAATGCAAGGACATTCTTGCTTTGTCAGCGTGTGTCTGCGGCTAATGAGAGCTCTGTGTCCTCCGACCTCTGACCTCTGTCATCTGTATCCCGTCCTCCGACCCGCCAAAGGCGGGCAAGCCTCTGACCTCCGACCTCCGACCTCTGTCCTCCGCCCTCCGCCCTCCGTCCTCTGTCATCTGTCCTCCGCCCTCTGTCCTCCACCCTCCGTCCTCCGCCCTCTGTCCTCCGACCTCCGACCTCCGACTTCGGACCCGCCAAAGGCGGGCAAGCCTCCGACCTCTGACCTCCGACATCTGTCTCCGCCCTCTGACATCTGACCTCCGACCTCTGACCTCTGTGAGAGACATGGCCCAACAACTGATCCAGAATGCTTAAATGCAAGACCTGACCCCATTCCCGCGGGCGGAAAATTCTGTATACGTGGGGGGTTGGGGTTAAGGACTTCGATCAGACTTCCATGTCGCTCATGGAAAATGCCATAACCACCACGCGACAGCGGTAATCAAGGGTTATCCTGCTTCTCGATTACCGTAAGCGCCGTTGAGATGCGCATTTTTTGTCAATTCGAAACGGAGGATCAAACGTGAAGATAGTACCCTTCGCACTTTTGTTGATTCTTGGCTACCATCTATGTTTTGCAGAGCCGTACGAGGTAAGGAGGAAGATCGTATATGACGACAACAGTAGGTTCATGCATAAAACCTTGTTGGCAGCCGGGGAAGATGCAAACAGGAGATCCATGATTTCGAAGAAACAATCGAAGACTCATTATGCAGATGTTATGAAAGAGAAATGGGAGGGCAAAGACATTCTCCATTATCAAACATCCATGGGCAAGACGGCGCTGAGGCATTGTATCCACTTTACTGCCGAACCAAGTGGCTGTGTGATCAGGGATATGAAGTGGAAGAGCAAAACATCTCCTGAAATCTGCTATATCCAAAGGGGTGGGCTGCAGACCTATATCATGATCAAATACCACACAGCCACAGAGAAAAGAGCGTTGATTCAATTTGCAGTCCAGGAGGCCTTGACAGGTGAGGAGCTGGAGGTTGTCAGCGAGGACGGTTCCCAAAAATTAATCGTCAAGGAAGGCGGATATTGCGAACGTAATTATGATTAGAAGCTTTGCAATTGATGACTATGTCAGGAGTTTCCAAAATGGTTCTCCTGTCGATGTTACACCAATCCAAAAGGCGGTCGGTGTCTCACCTTCTTTGTCACAAAAGAAATGCGGGCCTTTCCTGTTGAGTCGATAGTGAATCATGCGCCAAGACCTGATCACCATTGTCATCCTTTTATTGGCTGCCGTTGCGACCTATTGCATCGACAGGCATCGGCAGCCCTACCACGCCATCTTATCCAAGTCGGTTCAAAGCCCGTATTTTTTTTAGTCCTTCCTCCTGGCGACTTTTCTGGCATTATCCATTGACGCGAGTGGTATTGCTTTTAGCAGGTTTCGTGTGCGTCGGCTGGGCCGCCACCCTGACGCAAACGGGTTTCGAAACGATGCGTAAAGCCATCGATTTCCAGAGCCTCGATCCAAACGAGACAGCCAACTGCTATGCTATCCAGGAGATGGTAGTAGAAGACATTGTCCTTTGGTCGAAGCAAGAAAACATACCTCTAAAACCCGGCCCCATCGATCGGCGCTATGGGTGGGATTGTCAATTCGGCGGCAACTATTTTTTCGATGCCTCCGGTATACTGCATTGCAGCAAACACGGTTCCAAGAAAGGGCATTTTTCGGTCTTTCATTCCCAATCAGCTGGAAAAACACCATGAACGGTGTCGCACACTTTCAGGTAAGGACAACGGCTCGACAAGCCCAACGCAGCCTGGCACAGCTATTGATGTGGAATCGGTCCGCGACGGACATTGATCGGTTCGAAAGCAGTTGTCTTTGGGTGCCTTTTCATCCCGTGACCTATAAACGATTGACGGCGTTGCCTGCAGCCCGTTTGCAGCCATCGCCACCCCTGACGCTTTCCATGGAAACCGATGTCATAGGGAACGCACAGGAAGGATTTCCGGAGGGCCAGTATTTGGATCCGCCGGCCAAGGAAGATGCGATTTTTGTCCCCTTTTATTGGTTTTCAGAACCGGGGTCGGGCCGGGATGCGGTATGGGTCAATGCCGTGACTGGGAGAATTGCCGGCGGAAAACTCGAAGCGGATTCGAGATTTGCCGTTGTGAGGCTTCTGGGATTGGTCATGATCGTTCTCTTCACCATGATGTTGACAGCGGTCTATGGCAACACGATGATCGAAACAATATTCAGCCTAGCCGGCCCCCCACTCATATCCACAACGGCTCAGCGACTTGCGGGGGTGGTTGCCGTTGCGTTGTACTGCGGCATTGCCTTTGGTCTGTACCGATGTGTGCTGCGCCTGCGCAAGTGGTTTTGGGGCATGCTTTATGAGCCGATAATCCGGATTCAAACCGGGTTTGTTCAGCTTCCGCTCGATAGGCGCTGGCTGACGCTGCTCAAAATTCTGGGCATATCGATGGCGGTTCTTGCGGTTCTGCTTGGCCTGTCGTTGATTGTGCCCGGTCCTGGCGGTCCGTTTTCGATGCTGCTGAGAATTATCCAACTGGCTCTGGCCGTTGCACTCGTCTACACGGCCCTGCGGTACACCCACGGGAAGACCATGCGCCCGGTGGCGCGGCGCGGCACCAGCGCTGTAACAGACCTGCCCGATGGCGACCTTCCTGAAATGGTCCGGGTGGTCATAAATGTGTCTCTGTTTACCTTTTATGGCCTGCTGTTGGGAACCATGCTGGAAATCGATCTTCCGTATCTGGATACTCTGCGACGGTTTCTCATTCAAGTTGAACCAGGGTCGCTGGTCGGCCTCGGTGCGCGTGTCGGAGCAATTTTCGGCATCTTGACATCCGGCATCCCGCGGCGTGAAAGCATAACACTGACAGGGGCCATATTCATTGAGATGATCAGCGACTTGTTCATCGCTCCATGGATGGGCGTTCCCCTCGTACTGTCCGGCGTGGCCTTCTTGGGTTGGATCACCAACCGTGATGACAACCCGCCTGCAATCCGTCTGCGCAAGGCCATTTACAACGCTTGGGCTTTCTGCCTGGGAGCTGCCATAGGAAGCCTGGGCGGCCAGATTTTCGGTTTTGTATTCATGGGGCCAGCCGGCATGGTGGTCGGTGAAATCATTGGCGATCACATCCTTGCTACCACGGCTTTCATGGCTCAAACACGATCGTCTGTATCAAAATCTTTTTTGCATCGGGAAGTGCAAAGCGCCGAATAACGCCCGTTTATCCTGCCTGTCCTGCTTTTCCTGTTTATTCTGAGCGAAGTCGAAGGAAGCGCTGCCGAAGGGTTTGTCCCATCGTCTTGTGGGGTCGAAGCTCGGAGAGCGACTCGTTCGGCGTAGCCTTGGCGAAATGGAAGCCCGGACCTCCGACATCTGCCCTCTGACCTCTGCCCTCCGCCCTCCGTGAGCTCCGTGAGATAATATTCGCCGAACGTTTACAAATGCAACAACGCACCCCCCCCTTTGGTGTTTCGACTGTGCCTGGAACCCGACTGAAGCTAGCCGCCCGCAGGGCCGAGCTATTTATGAATTTCGTCCTTCTCAACGAAATTCATAAAAATACATACTCTCCGCGTCCTCTGTGTC
>CAFBRK010000135.1 GCA_903231505.1 Olavius algarvensis associated proteobacterium Delta 3
CATGACGCATGCTCTTTCAACCAACATGGGAGCATGATTTAATTGCGATCTGAGTCGCATTAGATTGCGTCGGTACCAACTGACAGAGGCAGAGGTGGTGCTGATCCGCAATCCTGCCGCCGCTCGGC
>CAFBRK010000136.1 GCA_903231505.1 Olavius algarvensis associated proteobacterium Delta 3
GGTTTTACCGATAAACAAAAGCTTTTGATGCGCCATCCGGGATGGGAAGGCGGAGCCTCCTTCTCCCAGGGTGTTTTCTCTTTTTACATACGAGACGCAAAGCGCGCAGAGGTGATTTTAATTTTGCATTTCGCTGCCCTACGACTCCGCTCAGGACAGGCAGGACAGGCCCTTCGACAAGCTCAGGATAAACAGGA
>CAFBRK010000137.1 GCA_903231505.1 Olavius algarvensis associated proteobacterium Delta 3
ACGCCCCATCATAATCGGTTACCTCAGTGCTCGAGTGGTTTATGAACACCTAGCAACTAAAACCATGCGATTCAATGGCTATTTGGGCAACAGCCCGTTCAGACTCCACCACAGCGGAAAAGCGCCGGTGGTCATTGTCGGCACCGTCCGCAATCGGAGTGACGAGCACATCAACACCCGGACCTTTGTAAAGAACCTGGAGCGTGAGTTGATCAACTCCGGAGAGGTGGATTTTGTCGCCGCATCCGGAGAGCGGGAAGAAATCCGGGCGGAGCGGCAAAACCAGGCCGCCTATTCGTCGGAGGAGACCGCCAAAGAGGAGGGACAGGAGATCGGCGCCGACTTTATGCTCTATGGATCCATCAACACCATTACCGATCGCATCGAGGGAAAGCAGGTCAAGTACTACCAGGTGAATCTGGAGCTCAGCCATATTGAAACCAATCGAAAGGTCTGGATCGGAGAAAAGAAAATAAAAAAGGTCGTCAAAAAAAGCCGGGTCGGGCTATAGGTTTTCGGTCCCACGCAGGGCATGACATCTCTTCAGCCAGAGGCAACATCGACCACCTGGTCCGGGCATGGGGCAGGACTGCGGACGGCCATGGGCACACTGTTCCGAATCATCCTGTTGGGTATGGTACTGGCCGGATGCGCCACGCCGGACCCGCGGGTGCTTCAGCGTTCCCTGGAGGCCGGGGATTGTGCCTCGGCGCCCCTGCTGCTCGAGCAGGAGAAGGGGAAGTACGGAGGCAATTCCGAACTGCTGTTCCTGATGGACGCCGGCATGGTCCACCTCCAGTGCGGCAATTATGGGCTGGCCCAGGAACAGTTCCGTGAGGCCGAGCAACTGGCCGAAGCCCTGTGGACCAAAAGTCTCAGTCGTAACGCGGCGTTTATCGATTATCTCCTGGCCGCCAGGGCCTACATCGATTACAACGAGGACTATGGAACGCCCATGCCGGAATCCCTCCAGGAGGATTTGCTCCGGACGGGGGTGACGGTGGACAGGCTCGAAGATGCCGAAGCCGTTCTGAAAAACTTCCCTGGTCGCCAATGGACCACACAAACCGGTACCGGCGCCGAAGGTAAGATCGTCTACATCCAGTTCAGCGGCAACGCCCCGGAGAAGGTCGAAGATCGGGTGTACATTCCGACCCGTCGGGGTCCGGTGACCATCGCGTTTCCGCGGATGGTGATGGCCCCGCCGACATGTGGTGGTGGTCGATTGGTGCTTCGGTCAGGGGCGGCGGTCATCGAATCCGATCTGGAGCTGGTGGAAGACATCAACCGGATTGCACTCAAGAATCTGGACGATCGAAAAGGACGGGTTATCGCCAAGACGGTCGCACGGGCGGTTGCCAAACAGGTGGTGATCGCCGGATTGTCCAGCCAGGGCGATGACGACATGCAGGCAACCATCGCCACCGTGTTGAATTTGATTAACATGGCCGTTGAACGGGCCGATACGCGAAGCTGGCGAACATTGCCCGGAGAAATCTACATGACACGGATTTTCGTGCCGCCGGGTGTCTATACACTAGGCGTTTCCGGATGCGGAGAGCCCCGACAAGACCTGAGAACCCTTCGGATCGAATCCGGTCATACCCGATATGTGCTTCACGATAGCCGGTATGGACTGCCGAAATCCGTGTCCAATGGACAGCGTCATTGATATGTTACGCGGCTTTTCCCATGGAGGAGATGACCATGCATCTTAAACTGCTCGCCGGCATCATGATTTTTTGTGTTCTGGTGGCTGGATGCGCCACGGCTCCGGAGCCGGAAAAAGCGGCATCCGATTCAGCGGATTTTCCGGAAACCCGCTATTTAACGGCCACCGGGATCGGGGTCAGCGAGGCTGAGGCCAGGAGGGAGGCTGTCGGGGAGTTGTCCCGGATTTTTGAATCTCGCGTGAGCACCGAAGTTGCCACGACCACCGCGTCGTTCATGGACGCCGCCGCCGGCGAGCTTTTCGAAAAAAACGTGGAGTCACGCATCCGCATTGAATCGACCGTAACGATTCAGGGGGTGAGCATCGGAAAGGTATGGCAGGATCCGGATTCCGGGCGCACCTATGCATTGGCCGTACTCGACCGGCAGCAGGCGGCCCGGGAATGGTATGAACAGCTCGATCGATTGACCACGCAGTTAAACGGGGAAGTGGATTCCCTTATCGGCATCTCGGGGCGTCTGCCCCGGATCATCGCTCTGAATCGGATTCTGGGCCTGGTGATTCAAAAAACCGCCGTGGAAAGCCGTCTGCGGGTCATCGGACGCCCGGCGATGGGCTCCGGGGATATTGACATGAGGCCGATCTTCTCGGAGGCGGCATCTCTGAAATCCGATTCGGCCTTTTTTGTCCAGATCGACGGTGTTCAGGGAGCGGCCGTGTCCGATCGGCTTAGCCGGGCCCTTGGAGACAACGGGATTCCGGTCACCGAGAAAGACAACCGGGCAGCCGGCATCATCCGGGGTGAACTGGTGCTCGTCCCCCTGAACCTTAACAATCCGAACGTAACGTTCATCCGCGCTACCGCTGCGGTGAAGGTCGAGGATGCCGATACCGGCACGAGGGTCTATACTATTTCCGAAAGTATTCGCAAGGGCCATGTGGATCGAACCGAAGGGGCCCGGATGGCCGTGGAAGCGGTTTCGGACCGGGTGGCCCGGAAACTTCTGGAATTTCTGGGAATGATTGGATTCGGGGGAGAAAACTGATCCGGGAACGACGTGACACCCCGGAGCATATCCTGCACCGGCAGTGAAGTGAGTGGATATAGCCACTGGATGCAATTCTATTAAGCGGGAGGCGAGAATGAACCGAAACGTATGGATGGTATGTGGGGTGCTGGCGCTTTGCGGTCTGCTCATTGCCGGCTGCGGCAAGCAAGCCAAACGGGTTGCCAACAAAGAACTGCAACAGGAGTTTAAAAATGCTCCGGAATGGGTCCTGACCGGTCACGTGGATGAAGCGATGTCCGCTGTGGGGTCTGCCAAAATCGGGAAAGGCGGACTCCAGTTTGCCCGGAACGATGCCATGGCCCAGGGTCGCGGGGAACTTGCCAATCAGTTGTCGGTGAAAGTGAAATCCCTGGTAAACCGCTTTGCCCAACAGACCGGAATCGGGGCCGACCAGACACTCGATTCGTTTTCCAAACAGGTGTCCCGGGTCGTGACCAATGAAACCCTGGCCGGCTCCCGTCAGGAGGATATATGGATTTCGCCGACCTCGGATGTCTATGTGCTGATGGTCGTCGAAGAGTCAGCGGTGAAAGCGGCGGTCAAACGGGAAATGCTTTCGAGTTATCAGCAGGATGCAGCCCGGTGGCAGGAGTTTCAGGCCAAAAACGGGTTCGAAGAACTGGATCGGGAGATTGAGAAGGTCTTCGGCGGACGCTAAACCCCATTCAAGGCCTGTTTGAAGAAAGTTGCCTGCCGAGAACGCAGCAGCGGCTCCGCTCGATAGCCGGCCGGTAGTTGTGGCGATCGATCAGTAAAAGGGGGGCCTAAACCGTGGCCACCGGTTTCGAAATCTGACCGGTTCCCTGGGTCGGAGCCTCCTCGACCTGCTGGAACGATTGAATCATCTGGTAACTCTGCAGCAGCCGTCTGCCGAGCATCCCCGCAAGACGCTTCAGAAAGAGGACAGCGTCTCCCGGATAGGCGGCCAGGATCTCGTTGAACCGTGACCGCTCGATGGTGAGTACGGTTGTATCTGCCACGCACTCGGCCGTCGCGGAGTACGTGTCCCGATCGACCAGACTGGACCAGCCGAACGATTCTCCCGCATGGCTGACCACAAACACCATGCGACCATTTTCGCCGATGGTCAATTTCACGCGACCCTTGAGCAGCGTATAAAAGTGATCCGCCGGCGCTCCTTTCTCGAAGAGCACATCTCCGGCCGGATGCGATGCCTTAAAGATATGGGCCATGACCTGTTCCACACATTCATGGCTCAAGCCCCAGAAAAGCTCTGCCTGTTTCAGCAGCATGGTTCACCTCCTTTGTTTCACGATTTTTTGTCCTCCCGGATCAGAGAGAACATCGGGGCGGACGGCTGTATGAGATCGCGCTGACGACCCCGTTCCGGCCCGCCCCGAGCGGAAGCGGACAGGTAATTGGATCAGCTTTCGTGGTACACCGGTTCTCCCACGTCCTTGATGGAAAAATTGTAAAACACGTGATGCCCATCATAGTCGAGTACGCGCAAGTCGTCGGATTGCTTTAAATCGCCGAGGATGATGTTGTATTGTTTCCCGTACTTTTCTTTAACCTTCTCTTTCGGAACTTCATAGGCGATGTACTTTCGGATGCCCTTTGTGTTCAGTTTTTCCACGAGATTCGGATCGTCGAATGCCTCATAGCTTGTCAGCAGGAGAATGGGGCCGGTGCCGGTGAAAAATATGCCGGCTTTCATGATGCACCTCCTTTTGCCTGTAACTGTTCATCGGTATGTCGTCATTTCAGGGAAATGCCCGGAAACCGGCACGACGCAGAACTTCTGTGGGGAAACAGCGGGTAGTGGACATGTGTATCAGCTGAATGCCCGGGCCTTCTCTGATATGCAGGAATCCGTTGCCGGGGAAGCGTCGTTTGTAAGCCGATGGATCTTGAGGTTGAAAGCGAAGCGTCCATAGGGTGCAGGGCCAGAGGGCGGGATATTGAGATCAACGTTTATTCACCGGATCATGTCATAATACATGCAATAGATCACGACAGCGTTACACCCTAAAGATATGCGTTGATCGGGTTCTGTCAAGAAGCCAGGAATTGCTCTAACTATTCATAATTATTTGAAATAGATATCCTCAGAGAACATCCCAGCACCTGTGGATGGAAACGTCGCATCCCACTTCGTTGACGACCGGCAATCCCTGCAGGGCAATCCCTGCAGGGCAATGCCGTCCCTATTGTTGCGTTAACTCAGGACGTGTTTTCTACCGAAAGCTAATATGGCCAATAACCCAAGGCTTAACATGGAGACCGATGGCGGCAGGGGAACCGGCTCGAGTAAAAAGGCCCTCTCCTCGCCGTTGAACTGGCCCAAGCCGACAATCTGACCCTTCTCGTTGATTCCGTTTGCGAACGAGAGTTCCCATCCGGACCCCCCGGGGATAAGATCGTTCAAGTCTTCTGCGCTGCCCTGGGTGTCGTAAAGAACGGCGTGTTCTGTGCCATCGCTGTCCCAACCCACGCCCACCATCTGATCCGACTCGTTGATATCGTAAAACTCTCCATAGGGAAAAGAAGCCAGCATCGGTATGGGCACCCAGGTTCCAGTGCTTTCATTCCATTGCATGGGGTAGCTTCCCCCTTCTGCCGCGACATAGCCATGGCCCACAATGGTACCTTTTTCATTGATGACCGAGGCATAGCCTTCGGAGCCCGGGTGATCGGGGTGGGTACCCAGATCGGTAATGACAGGTTCCGTGCCAGTGACGTCCCAGAGGGCCGCGTTGAGAGCGAATGTATCGGTGTGGGCGATTCCCACGATGCGTCCTGAGCTGTTGATATCGTAGGACAGGCTGTAGCCGTAATCGTATAGCGAATTTACCGAATTTAGCGTTCCCAGATCGGTGATGGTTTCATTCTCATAAACGAACGCATGATACACACTGGATGCTAAATCTGTATTGTACGGCAGATCCGCCCACCCCACGATGTGGCCGCTTTCCGAAATTCGAAACGCGGTGCCGGTTGGACCGCCAAGGGTGCCGATATCGGTCGGGACACCCGTCCGGGTCTCCCAGAGCGCCGGCCGATCTGACGCCACCCCCACAATCTGGCCGGCGTTGTTGATGTCCCAGGCGCGGGTGGGCCCTCCGGAAGACGTTAATTCCTGCATACCGGTTCCGGCAGTCCAGAAAAACGCCCCGACATAATTGCCGCCAGAGTCACGAAGGCCCCCGACGACCTGGCCATTGTCATTGATCCCGTAGGCCCGACTGCCATTGCTGCCGATGGTTCCCAGATTTACCACATTGTACTCATAGGACTCGGCCGGGCCTGATAGGAAACAGAACACGAGCCCCGCCACGAGCACCAATCGATACCGCCATTCCATAATTTGCCCCTTTCGTTAAATGTTCAGCCGGACAACGTTTTGGCTGTGACTCCTCGAAGCCGGAACCTTCCGATCGCCCGTCTACTCGAAAGCCGGCAGGCCGGTCATCAGGTACCATTCTTTTTCATCGGCATCATACGCCCAGCGCTGCCGGTCGATGAGGCGCCGGATCGTCGGATTATTTACCTTGTAATACAGGATTTCGACCGTTTGCAGGACTTGCTCCGGATCCTTTTGGGATTTCGAGTCTTTGACGACATAGTCCGCGACCCGAACGTCTCTGTATTGTTCCGCAGCTTTTGACCATGCGTCATCGTCTCCGGTCGGTTTTATGAACGCATTGGCCGCATCAAAGTCAGACCAACGGATGGCGGCGCCATACGTTTCCAGCCGTTTATCGTAATTTCCACCGGCCACGGCGTTGGCGGCCGCCAGGCAACCGATGCCCAGAACAAGGAGGGGCGTCAATATAAATCTGACCGATTTCATAGGAGCCTCTTTGGGAAGGGGTCTTTGGTTCGGAAGTGTTGTCCATATAGCGAAAACGTCCGGTGAAAGTAAAGTGCCATTCTGCTGTCGTGTCGGCAAATGCCGGAAACGAAATGGGAGATATAGTGGTTGTCCTAAATATGTTCCGTTTGCAGAAATATGGAAACGATGACCGCAAAGTCGCAGAGGTCGCAAAGGAAATGTATTTTTCCCAGAATCCCTGAGAGGGGGATTCTGGGAAAGGGCTCCAGCAACATATTGAAATTCTATATCTTTTGCCAGACAATCGTTTTGCATTTCGCCCTCTCAGCGAAATGCAAAAAGGAACATCACCTCTGCGACCTCTGCGACTTTGCGATGATATGTTGATCGTAAAAGGAATCGGAACGCAATTCTGGCAATCGCTATAGATGGTCGGGCCGAATTTTTTAGGGGGTCCCGGGAAAATAAAAAGCGGTTGCCAGGCAACCGCTTTTCATTTCTGTTAAATGTGTGTTTGGGCTAAATCACAGTGACGTTTACCGCTGCAGGGCCTTTTTGACCCTGTTCAATGTCAAAGGTGACACGGTCTCCCTCGTTGAGCGTTTTGAAACCGGCGCCATTGATTCCCGAATAATGAACAAATACATCCGGGCCGTCTTCCTGTTCGATAAACCCGTAACCCTTCTGACCATTAAACCATTTAACCGTCCCTTCTGCCATTACTGCAACCTCCTCATCTGTTATCAACATCACCCAATTCGGGCCTCCATCCGTCATTGACAGATGACTTATACCCTCGGTGAAGCACCATTATTAAACAGGTTTTATCATTCATTCAAGAAAAAAATAATCATGGATACCCATGGGTTGCCAATGCAGTGGCGTTCGTCACAAAAATTTCGTTTTTTCCGCCGGAGCCGTCTCCATTCGTCCCCATACCCGGCGTCATGGGCCGGTTTCCTGCTGATTCACGATGCCCTTTGAATGTCGATTTCTTTATTCGGAATCGCGGACCTTGAAGGGGTTTCGGAACATGGTTAAAATACTTTTTATGTTATAGTTTGCGAAAGTGTGAATGCCGATACGGATATCTTTTTGACGATGTTTTATTCGGAGAAGACTGTTCTATGAAACATGCCCGGTACACCATAGGGTCCATTGTGTTTGTCCTTGTTGTATCCATGGGTACAGCGATGCCGGCCGATCCGCCCGGGAAATTTTGCATCGTGAGCGGTGACTGGAACCGGCTGTATGCCGATCAGGGCATTACGGTGTATGCCCAGAAACACCGGCAGTCGAAGGTCCTCGCCCTCCGTGCGGAGGGCGTACTGAATGCGCCCATCGACCAGATCATGGAAGTGCTGCGGCGGGTAGAAATCGCGGACGAGTGGATGCCGGACGCGGACGGGAAATTTGTTCTCGAAGAGATCTCCGATATCGAGGCCATTACTTACAGTATCAACCGGGTGCCTTTTCCCTTTGCCGACAGGGAACTGGTGCTCCTCAACAGGCTAAGCCTGGACCGCGATCGAAAATTCCTGGTTCTGGATATCACCTCGGTGGAATACCCGTCCAAACCGGTGAAAAAGGGGAGGGTCAGAGCCCAGATGTATTGCGGCGAAATGCGATTGCGTCCGGCCGGGGAACGGCAAACGGAAGTTGCCCTTCAATTGCATGTCGATCCGAAGGGCGCCATACCGGGCTGGATTGTCAATATGTTCCAGAACCGATTGCCATATAACTTCCTTCGGGCCCTGGAGAAAAAGGCCGGCGTAACAACCTTCGAACTGCGACCGGCCTACCGGCAGATTTTAGGAGAGCTTGCTGTGGTGTTAGGGCAGTAATACCAGATTGCCGACATGTTTTTTCGCCTGGAAGCATTTCTGGGCCTCATGAATCTTCCGCAACGGAAATGTTTTTGCCAGCAGAGGCCGTAACTCGCTGTTTTCGATATAGCCGACAAGATCTCTGAAAATGTCCGCCCCCGTGATGGTGGCGCCGTGGAGTTCGAGATCCTTCAGGTAGATCGTCCGCATATCAATCTCGACCACAGGACCCGCAATTGCTCCAGACGTCACATAACGGCCCCCCCGACACAGCGCATCGAGATACATCGGTACGTTCGACCCGCCCACGACATCGGCTACGACGTGCAGCTGACCTTCCGGAAGGCTGTCCTGAATGGCCGCCTCCAGTGCACCTGTGCCTCTGTCCAGAACCGAATCGGCACCCAGCTGACCTATGACGTCCATTTTAGAGCGGCTTGTTATCGCCAGCACCCAGGCACCCCGCCGCTTTGCCAGCTGTACCAGGGCAGAGCCCACGCCTCCGGAAGCGCCGGGTATCAAAATCGTTTCCGCCCGGCCCAGCCGAACCCGGGACAGCATGTTCTCACCCGTGGAGTAGGAGCAGGGAAAGGTCGCCAGTTCGGCGTCGCTCAATTCAGATTGAACAGCAACGGCATTTTCCTGGGGAACTGTGGTATACTGGGCAAATCCCCCGTCCCGTTCACTCCCAAAATAACCGGTCAGATACCGGTTACCGGGATCAGCCGGGTCGCGCAAGACAGGGTCTACGAGAACCCGCTCCCCAATACGATCGGAAGACACGCCATCGCCGACGGCTGTGATGCGACCGGCCACGTCGGCTCCCTGGATGCGGGGGAACACAATTGGGGTTCCTCCCCACGAGGCGTCCTCTGTGATTGTGTCGCCCCCTTCACCCGGGACAGGTCCTTCCGTCGCGGCTTTTGAATACCAACCGATGCGGGTGTTGATATCCGTATTGTTCACACCGCAGGCACCCACTTTGATAAGCACCTCCCCATGGGCCGGTTTGGGCACAGGTATATCGTTCCGGACAACCAGTTTGTCCAATCCCCCGTGTCCCGTGAGCACCGCGGCCGTCATTTGGCTCGAAATCGACATATGCTTCTATCCCCCTGTTGCGCCTTGCCCCACGGGGCAGGCCAGTTCACATGCGCGACAGTACTTAATGACCGGATGTATCGGTTCCTTTTTAGTATGCCGCTGTTCCGGAGAACTGCGGGCAACATCCATATTCATCTGGACAAGGCACCGGTCCCGAATGTAGCGGCCCCGGGCAAAGGCCCGTTGCGGGCAGGCCTTCTGGCAGAATCGATCACACTCCGAGCATGGATCGAATCCTTCGAAGGGTTGGGTGGAAAGCAGATCACCCGCTATCAACATGGCGCGAAACCGGATCTGCGGACCCCATTCCGGATGAATCAGAAGGTTGTTGCGGCCGATGATTCCAAGCCCCGATAACACGGCGGCATCTTTGAGAAAAAGCCCGCCTTTTTCCACAGAATAGGGAAGCGGCTGTGCGTCCAGGCCATGGTTTTCGGCCAGCCACCCCGCCAACGCATCGGTGATATCCATGAGCCGGCGGTTGCCCCGGGTGTTGCCGCCTTCCCACCAGTCCAGCTCCGGGATATCCGCCGGATGCTGCAGTCCCAGGACCAGCACCCACCGGGCTCCCGGCAGCCATGGGGTAATGAATGTGTCATCCGTAGGGCATGTTGTTACGTTTATTTCAGACGCCCCCCGGTAAGAAAGGCCTTCTAATACGTCATCTAGTCCCACGATACCGGCCCGCACCCCTGGCGAAGATTCAGTATTTTCAATGATATCGGCAGTCCGGCGGCGGCTGCTGGTCATGGGGACCGATCCTTCGGCCTGATACTTGCAATTGCAGTTTCGCGATCAACTTTCAGACACTATCTGGATAGCCCTATTTTGAGTGCGTGTCAAAAAGTGAGGCTCGACCCTATTTCGGCCTTATCCGGCAAATGGCCTGCGAACATACCGGCCTGGAGGTCGTCTCCGCTGAATGTGGTATGTGTCGGAGATCACCTTCCGTCGCTGCGGAATTTGATTTTTTTCTTAGTGTAGTTATATAGTTGCTAGTACCTAATCCGGCCGGCTCACCAGATACCAAATTCCGGCGATCCGCTTAACTGAACTCAAGGACACCCATGAAACCTACGTTGATCGATGCGGCAGTATCAAAGCGATGCCTACTGGTGACCTTTATCGCGGCGCTTGCCAGTGTCACGGTCCTGTTGACCACTGCGCAAACGGATGCCGCCCCGGGGGATCTGGATACCGGCTTCGGGACCAACGGTCGATTCACAACGGCCATCGTTGCCGGCGGCGGTGCTGCCGGCCAGTGGGTGGCGCTTCAGGAAGACGGCAAAATCGTTGTGGCCGGAATCAGCGGCGAGGCTAATTTTTCCACCCCTGTGCGCTTTTCCGTGACACGTTTGGACGCAGACGGCACCCCGGATACCACTTTCGCCGGGTGCGATCCATCGAGCGATCCGTTGTGCGCCCCGGTGACTGCAGACGGGACAACGGCGTTTTCCTTTGCATCGGGAGTCGAGGCCCGGGCCTATGCCGTGGCCATTCAGAGCGACGGCAAAATTGTGGTCGTCGGTTCCAGCGGGGTCCCAGGATCCGGTGTTGTCGAGTACGCCGTGGCACGGCTGACCACTACAGGTGCGTTGGACCCGGATTTCAACGGCGATGGGGACGATGATGGGCGGGTGCGATTCAACATAAATACCGGAACCGAAGAACAGGGGCAGAATGTGGCCATCCAGCCGGACGGCAAGATCGTCGTTGTGGGAAATGCCGGTGCCGGCAGCAGCGGTCTCGTCGGATTCGGGATTGCCCGCTTAAACAGTGACGGCAGCTTCGATTTGGGCTTCGGCACCAATGGCGTGGCACGTGGCTCCCTGTCCAGCGGTGAGGATACCGCTTACGACCTCGCCTTCCAGAGCGATGGCAAGATCATTGTGGCGGGCACCAGCAATGAGACCGGTATCGGCCTATCCGAGTTTGGTGTGGTTCGGCTCGAAAGTGACGGGGATCTGGATGCCACGTTCGGCACCGGCGGTGTCTCCACCGTCTCCATCTCGTCCGGGACCAGTGACGCGGCCCGGACGGTGGCGATCCAGGGGGATGGGAAAATCGTTGCCGCCGGAATAGCCGGGCGCGGCAGCTCGAACGCGGATTTCGGCCTGGCCCGATGGAACACCAGTGGAAACCTGGATCCCACATTTGGAAGCGGGGGTAAACTGAGGCTCCCCTTTTCCAATGTGGAGGACGGTGCCGAAGGGGTGGCGATCCAGCCCGATGGAAAGATCGTCGTTGCCGGTTTCAGAGCGAAAGGCACCGTCAACGCCGAGTTTGCCCTGGCGCGGCTGGACACCGACGGTTCCCTGGACACATCGTTTGGCAGCGACGGGCGGGTGGACACGGCCTTTTCCAACCTGAACGATGCCGCTTTCGGCGTGGTGCTCCAGCCGGATGGAAAGATCGTGGCCGCCGGGCTCAAGGCCGAGGGAAACCTTAACGGCGAGTTTGCCGTCGCCCGATACCTGGGGGATACCGGAGGGCTGGACACCAGCTTCGGATCCGATGGTACCGGCACCGTTACCACGGACATCAACGGCGGCGATGACGAGGGCAGTGGGTTGGCTCTTCAATCCAACGGGGATATCGTGGTGGCCGGGCTCAGTGAAACCACACCCACTTCGAACATCTTCCATTTTCCGGTGGCCACTTACGATCGAAACGGTATCCTTCGATTTGAGGTGAGCTCGCCGAACCTGTCCAATAATGACCGGGGCCAGGCCGTTGCCGTGCAATCGGACGGTAAGATTCTCGTAGCGGGAATTACCGGCGAAGGTAGTGGAAATTCTGATTTTATGCTGGCACGATACAATGCCAATGGGAGTGCGGATACCACCTTTGGCGGCGGGGACGGGATGGTCGCTACCGATTTTGACACCCGGGATGATCGGGCCTATGCCGTGGCCATTCAGGAGGACGGCAAAATTGTCGTCGCCGGCAACGCCCTTGATAACACTTCCGGACAGACGGAGATCGCCGTCGCCCGTTACCTGGTTGACGGGACTCTGGATCCGGACTTTGACACCGATGGCAGAGTGATGACTTTCGTTCCGGGTTCCAGCGGAGATGGGGCATTTGCCGTCGTCATCCAACCCGATGGTGCGATCGTGGTGGCGGGCGAAAGCGATGACGGATCGGATCGGAACTTTGCTCTGGTCCGGTACCTCACCGGCGGGGCACCGGATCCTGCGTTTGGTACCATTGGAATTGTAACGAGTGATTTCGACTCCATGGACGATCAGGCCCTGGGGTTAGTGCTCCAGGACAATGAAAAAATCATTGTTGTCGGCAAGGCTGAATTAAGCGCCGCCGGAAGCAGCGCATTCGCCATTGCACAATTTAACAGCGACGGTTCCCCGGACAACACCTTCGGCACATGGGTAAATAACGGCCAGACAGCGCTCCAGTTTTCCCAACGCGATGACCGGGCGACATCCGTCGCGCTCCAGACCACCGGTAACATTATTGTGGCCGGGGTGGCCAACGAGGGCGGTGGTGAATCGGAATTCGGGATTGCCCGGCTCGACCGGGACGGTGCTCTGGATACGTCTTTTGGCGTCAACGGCCTGCTGAGGACCGGGATTACCCTGAACAATGACGGTGCCCTGGCTGTGGCGGTGAGGCCAGACAACAACGTTATCGCTGCCGGCCTGGCCAACGGCGGCAGCCCGTCGAACTTCGCTCTCGCCCAATACGGCAGTTTCATAACGGGAGTGGCGCCACCCGCGGGCGGCGACGACGACAGCGGTGGCGGCTGTTTTATCGCCACGGCGGCATACGGTTCTCCCATGGATTCCCACGTGCAGGTGCTGCGGGACTTTCGCGATCGCTTCCTGCTGCCCCATTCAATCGGGCACGGAATCGTGAGATATTATTGCCGGTATTCGCCGCCGGTGGCCGATGCGATTGCCACACAGGACACGGTAAAACATCTGGTGCGGGCCGCATTGGTTCCGCTGGTCGGTTTGAGTTGGCTGGCCGTGACCTTGGGAAGCGGTGGCTTCCGTCTACTCATGCTTGTGGGCCTGATCGGCGTTAGTGCACGTTTCCTTCGGCAACGGAATCCCATCCGCCCGGGAATAGAATAAATTGCTGTTCCCGAGCATCATTTCAACCCAACCGGGCACAACTCTAAACGAACACGATCAGGAGAAAAACGATGACACTGTATTCCGACCGGAACCAGATACTGGGTACCGAAAACGCGTTTAAAATCGGCCCGCATATCGTTCGGGTCGAATCACGTGGAACGCCGGTGGTCAAGCTGAATCTGGGCGAGCCGGATTTCAGTGCACCCCCGTGGGTCAAAGAGGAAGTCATCCGGCAGATCGAACGGGATAATTCCCATTACTGTGACCCCAAGGGGATTCTTCCGCTCAGAGCCGCCATCGCCGCGCAAATCAATCGTACCCGGGGGCTCGATGTCACACCCGAACATGTGTGCGTGTTCCCCGGGGGGAAACCGTCCATCGGATTTGCCCAGCAAATCTACTGTAACCCGGGCGATGAAATTATCTATCCGAGTCCGGGGTTTCCCATCTATGAATCTTTTATCCGCTACATCGGTGCCGTTCCCGTTCCGCTCCATCTTCCGGAAGACCAAAACTTCACGTTCACTCCCGAACAACTGGCTGAGCATATCTCCCCCAAAACCAAACTCATTATATTTAATTTTCCGTCCAACCCGACCGGCGGTGTGGCTTCCAGGGAGCAGCTCGAAGCCATTGCCGCCGTTATCGAGAAGCAGTGTGGGGACGGTGTGCGTATCTATTCGGACGAGATCTATGAGAACATCCTCTTTGACGGACAGGCGCATATCTCCATCGCCTCCGTACCGGGGATGCGCCAACGGACCATCATCAGCAGCGGCATGTCCAAGTCCTTCGCGTGGACCGGCGGCCGGGTGGGCTACGCGGTGATGCCGACCACCGAAGAGGCCGATGCCTTTAAAAACCTGAACATCAATTATTTTTCATGTGTGCCGCCCTACAATCAGGAAGGGGCCAGGGAAGCCCTGGAGAACCCCAAGTCCGAGCCCTGGATGGCGGAGATGACGAAAACTTTCGAGATGCGCAGGGACGTGATCCAGGAGCGGCTCAATGCCATCGACGGGATTACGTGCCAGCAGCCCGGCGGGGCGTTTTATCTCTTTCCGAATATCGCCGGACTCTGCCGGCGGCTGGGCGTGTTCGACGCCTTTGACGGGCTTCCGGCGGACATAAAGAGCGGCACGTCCCCCTCGAAACTGTTCCAGATGTTCGCACTTTACGAGCACCAGGTGGCGGTCATGGACCGCAACTCCTTCGGCGTAATCGGAGCCGATGATCTTCACTTTTTGAGACTGTCCATCGCCGCGGACCTGGAAACCCTCGAAGAAGGCATCCGGCGCATCGCGGCCGCCGGAGAAGATCGTTCCGGATTCCGCGGCTTCATGAACGCAACACAGCACCTTATTTAATTCATGTAATCGAACGCTTCCCGGTTTGTTTCGATAAGCGTGCTTTCAAACCTGGATGTATTGGGCATGGTTCACGGGATCGCTCCCCTGAAAGGGGCTTCCCACGCAGCTACAGGAATCTCTCAGATTGAATGGTCATGGATAAAGAAGCACTCAACAGACGGGCGTTACTCGTCGTCGTGCTGTTCATCTCCGCCCTGTTTCTGGCGATGATTCGCCAGTTCCTCATGGCCATTGTCCTGGCCGGCATATTTTCTTCGATGGCCTACCCATTATACCGGAAATTACGGGACACGTTTCGCGGGAGGCGGCATCTGGCGTCGATTATTACCGTTCTCCTGATTGTCTGTGTTGTCCTGATCCCCCTCGGGGGGCTGATCGGGATGGTCGCCTCCGAGGCCATCAAAGTGGGTGGCGCCGCCAAACCATGGGTGGAAAAGCAGTTGGCCGAACCCGGCGCCTTGTCCGGCGCGCTCCAGTCTGTTCCGTTTTACGAAAACATCGAGCCGTACCGACAGCAGATTCTGAAGAAGGCCGGTGAACTGGTTGGAAGCATCAGCAAGTTTATTCTCAACAAACTCTCTTCCGTGACGTTGGGTACGGTCAATTTGATATTTACCAGCTTTGTCATGCTTTACTGCATGTTCTTCTTTTTCATAGACGGTCGGCAACTGCTCGACCGGATACTCTACTATGTGCCGCTGAAGGATCGGGACGAACGCCAGATACTGGATAAATTCACATCGGTGACCCGGGCAACCATCAAAGGAACCCTTCTCATCGGACTGCTCCAGGGGGGGCTGGCCGGGTTGGCCTTTCACGTGGTGGGCATTCCGAGTGCCGTGTTCTGGGGGGCCATCATGGCCGTTCTCTCGATCATCCCCGCCGTGGGATCGGCCTTGATCTGGGTGCCGGCCGCCATTGTACTGATCGCCACGGGCAAAGTGGCCGGCGGCATCGGCCTTGCGGCCTTCTGCGGAATCCTCGTCGGAAGCCTGGACAACCTGCTGCGTCCGGCTCTGGTCGGCAAAGACACCCAGATGCACGAGCTGATGATCTTCTTCGGTACCCTGGGCGGCATTTTCTTGTTCGGCATCCCCGGGATGTTCATCGGGCCGATCATTGCCGCGCTGTTTGTGACTGTTTGGGAAATCTACGGTGTGGCATTCAAGGACGTCCTGCCCAAGGTCGCTCCGGGCGATGAAGAGCACCCCCCGGAGCGTGTTGAAGAGTAACCATGAGCACAGGACTGCCATCCCAAGGACCCAACGGATTCAAGAATAGTGCGTTAGCGCAGCCATGGGTCGGTAGCGGTGCATTGACAGAAGCTTTCTTGACCGGTAAAGTCGGGTTTACTGGGACAGCCCCGGGAAACCCCTTTTGGAGGTGTCACCGGACGTTAGGATGAGGTGCCCGGCATCACCTGAGATCATCCCACGAACTTCCGTCTGCTCCTGATTGATCCGCTATTTCCTGCTCTCGACGATGCCTCGGCCCTGAATCTCTTCGGGGGATCGTCTTCGATGCCACCTCCCAGACGCGATCAGCCTCGGTCTTCTGCCGCTGTTTTCTCGCCATTGTCAGAGTTTCGTTCCGAATCCAAGCTCTCGGTTCGGAGTCCGGATTTTTCACTGCAAGCGGTACGTCGGTCGTGGGGCTTCAGGGATGGAAATTCCAACCTTTCCCCGATGAGCGACATCGTCGCGTGTCGTAGAATCGTTGTACGTTTATACCCGTGAACCATTCTTATCCGCCGAAAACATCATGGACACCGAAAACAAATTCGAGCACTGCCTGTTGATTCGGGTCGGCGTTGTAGCCAAGGGAAACCGCTGCCTGTCGATCATGCGGATGCTGGATTCCGTCCGGCCCGGCCGGATCCGACTGAAACTCATGTGCCTGGCCCCGATTGTAAAGTCGGCGGCCTGTTATAAATTCGCGGGAGAAATGGGCATTCAGATTTTCGACGATTACCGGGAATTGCTCTACCAGAAATCCCTCGATCTGATTCTTGAAATGACCGGCGATCCAAAGATCCTGGCCGAACTGGTCACGGGCAAACCGTCGTCTGTCGGTATCCTGGACCGACAGGCGTCCATGCTGGTCTTCGATATGGTGAATCTCGACGAACGTGTCGCCGAAAAGGAGTCCGAGATCAGTCTGGCCACGTCCTTTGCGTCGGCTCTTCTGGAGGCGTCTCCGGATGCGGTGCTGGTGATGGATCGAAATTATCGGATCATCAATTGCAACGACTCAACGCTGATCACCGGAGGGCGAGGAAGAGAAAGCATCCTCGGCAAATACTGCTACCAGGTGATTCATGGCGCACTGCAGCCATGTAACAGCACCGACCGGGTCTGTCCGATGCAGATCGCCCTGCGGACCGGGAAGCCTGAGCGGGCCATGCACGAGATCAAGACTCCGGATGGCGATATTCGACTCTGCCATGTAACCACTTACCCGCTGTTCAATCGCCTGGGCGAAATCATACAGGTCGTCGATGTGATCCGAGACATCACCAAAGATCTTACGACCCAGGTGGAAGCACGCACCCAGGCCATCAAGGACGACTTGAACCTGATCGTCCAGGAGGACCGGTTGGTTTCCCTGGGGCGCCTGGTGGCCTCGGTGTGCCATGAGATCAACAATCCGATTGCCAGCATCGTCACCTTCAACAAGTTGATAAAGTCTCACATCGAAGACGGCACGCTCCCCCCCGAAGGGCTGGCGGGCTTTGACCGCTATTTGGAATTGTCTGTGCGTGAAGCGATGCGGTGCGGGGGCATTGTCAAGAATCTACTCACCTTCGCGAGGCAAAAGGGGATCGAGCCGCGGGAGATCGACCTTATTGAAATGGTCGACACCATCATGCAACTGGTCGGCCACCAACTCGAAATGGCCGATGTCACGTATGGGGTGGCGCTGCCGGATCCCCCATTTCGGGTGTGGGGCGACTATGCCCAGATACAACAATGCCTCATGAACTTGATCTTCAATGCCATTGAATCCATGGCCGGCGGGGGACATTTGAGCATCATCGGCGGGATAGACAATGCCCGCAGCCGAAAGTGGATCACCGTGTCGGATACCGGGTGCGGCATCGCTGAAAACGATCTTCCTCGAATTTTCGAGCCCTTTTACTCCACTAAATTGGATGGGAAGGGCGTGGGACTGGGGCTGTCCATGGTCTATGGCATCGTTCGACAACATCAGGGTTCGGTGGAGGTGGAAAGTGAAGTGGGGAATGGGACGGTGTTTAAAATCAACCTGCCGGCCGGAGACGACACCATGACACCCCCGGAATCGTAAACTCACGATCCCGAAGTTTGGAGATTATTTCTGAAAAGGGGACACAGCATGATAGCTTCGATGCGAATCTTGTTTGTGGACGATGAGGAAGCCATTCGCGAGTCTCTGGCTGCCTGGCTGGTCAAAGAAGGGTACCGGGTCGAAACGGCCGGCTCCGGCCTCAACGCCCTGGATAGACTACAGGAAAAACAGTTTGATCTCTTTCTTGTGGATATCAAGATGCCGGGCATGGACGGCCTGGAGCTCCTGTCCAGAATAAAGGAACACCATCCCGATGCCATTATCATTATGATAACAGCCCATGGGACGATCAAAACAGCCGTCGATGCCATGAAGGGGGGCGCCAGCGACTACCTTTGCAAGCCTTTCGATCCGGATGAGCTGTCCCTTCTCATGGAGCGGGCAGCGTCCACCAAGGCCCTCCGGGATGAAAACGAGGCCCTCCGCGAACAACTCATGGAAACACAGGATACGGCATTCGATGGATTTGTGGCCCAGTCCGAGTCCATGCGGGAAGTGGTCTCGGTTCTCGACGATGTATCGCCCTCAGCCGCGCCGGTACTCATCACCGGAGAGACCGGGACGGGGAAAGAGCTGGTGGCGCGCGCGATTCATATGCGAAGCAAAATGGCGTTCGGCCCGTTTGTGGCGCTCAACTGCGGCGCACAGACCGAATCGTTGCTTGAGAGCGAACTGTTCGGACATGAAAAGGGCGCATTTACCGGTGCTGTCAAAGCCCGCCGGGGCCGACTGGAGATGTCCAATAACGGCACCCTGTTTCTTGACGAGATCGGAGAGATTTCTTCAAAAATGCAGGTCAGTCTGCTCCGGGCGCTAGAGGAGAAAACCTTCCACCGCCTTGGGGGCACCCAGTCCATCGAAGCCCATTTTCGACTGATTTGTGCGACACATCGGGATCTGCCCCGGCTCATCCGGGATGATCTGTTTCGGGAGGACTTCTATTATCGGATCAACGTGATCAGCGTTCACATACCGCCGTTGCGTGATCGCCTGGAAGATGTGCCGGTCCTGGCGGATTATTTCCTGGAACGATACCGGCGGGAAACGGGGAAAGGGGTGATCGGGCTTACCCAGCGCGCATTGGGGATTCTGATGGCATACCGGTGGCCGGGAAACGTTCGGGAACTTCGCAACGTCATCGAACGGGCCGTTGTCATTGCCAGGGGGCAGATGATCGGAGCCGAGGAGCTGACGTTTCTTCAGGCCGGTGCCGATGAATGCCGGCTGGGCACCCTGACCTTGCGGGAGGTGGAAATCAGTCATGTCAAGGCCGCCCTGGAGGCATGTCGGTGGAACATCACCCATGCCGCAAGGCAGCTTGGCATCGATCGGGTCACCCTGAGCCGCAAGATAAAGCGGTATGCGCTGGAACGCCCCAGCCCGGGCCGCTCTTAGATCATTTGAAGTCGATTGTACCCCGTTGCCTGCAGCCTGTATGGAAACTTATAGCGATTGCCGAAAATAGGTTTCGTTTGAACGTTAAGCGACATCGTCGCGTTTCCTAAAATCGCTGCACGATTTTATCTGGAGTGGTATCGTCTTGACCCCCAAACACACAGATTTGCCCGAGAAGGCGAAACTGGACCTGATCCCCTTGGGACCGCTCGATCACTTGGCCGCGAGCATTGTCGCGGCGAACCTGCAGGTGGTCATGGGGCTGCTGACCGATATACGGGAAGATCGCCCGCAGCCCGAACACGCATACCTTGAAAGGCGGCGGCAGTACGATGCGGCGAAAATAATTGACACGCTGGCCGCTGAAGACGGAGGGGCCCCTTTGCGGTTGGGGCTCACGGGACAGGACCTGTGCACCCCGGTGCTCACGTTCGTTTACGGAGAGTCGCAGCTGGGGGGGCGTGCCGCGCTGGTGTCGATGCATCGACTGGTCGACAGCGATCCTGAGGTGACCTACCTGCGGACGACAAAAGTCTGCATCCACGAGGTCGGGCATCTTCTGGGTCTGAGTCATTGCTGGGAAACCGGCTGTTTGATGCGGTTTCCCAGAGATCTCGAACAGCTGGATGGCATGCCGTTGCGGCTGTGTTCGACCTGTGAGTACGAAATTGCCCGTCATCTTAAGATCTTATACACAAACTCCATCTGACCCGATACGACATGAAGGCAGTTCTGATCCACCCCGATCCATGTCAGCTTAAAAACTCTTCCACCAGTCGATGCCAGTCGATGCCCGGTATCGAGCCGTAGATATCATCGATGGCCTCGCCACCGGCAGCGGCCATCTGATAACCGGTGTCTTCGCTGAGCAGGTCGGTTAGCCGTACCGCCTCGTCGTCGAGCCATGCCATGCTCTCGGTGCCATAGAAGAGGTTCTTCAAGTTTTTCCTCAGTTCTGTCGGCTGCAGCACCATCAGCCAGCCGCCGCCATAGGGTGACCGGTTGGCGGTGGCGGCATTCCCCTTGATATTCGGATTGACGGCTACCACCCATCCATCCAGCGGGCTGAGGGTCTCAGCCTCATTTTTGTCACGGACCAGGGTCGCCTGATGCCGATTTTGGCCGACCCGGGAGCCGAGCTTCGGAAGCTGAATCTCATCTTGGGGGCCAAGCATGCGCAAGGCAAAATCGTCGATACCGACTCTGACCCGGCCGCCGTACTCCACACGGGCCCAGGTGTGTCCGGTATGGTAGTAGTAATCCCGCGCGACCTGGAAACCGGAGACGCTCTCGCAGACCGGCGGGGTTAACGCCGGGGCGCCGGAGCTGTCTTCGATCATTTGATCGTAGGGGCATTTGACGCAATTATACCCGTGGGCGCAGAGTTTGTAACTCACCCGGCCGCTCAACATGTGCCGGCATTTGAGTTGTTTCATCAGCATCCGCATTCTGGGGGGCGTGTGATCCATACTCGATCCCCCGGCCAATTGCTGCCTGGCTTCGAAATCGGCCTGCAGCTTTTTGTCCAGGGCACACCCGAGGCAATCGAATGCATTCATGCACGCAATGGGCTTGATCACTCCGGCCCGGCTCCATACACACTGATCGGTCGCCATGTTGAAGACCACTGGCCGTCGTGTTTTCTTCTTTGCCTGCCGTGTCATATTGCACCTCCCTTTCCGGATTTCCGTGTGGTTCTCTACCGGAGCAGGAATCGGGCCAGGAATGACCAGTCGGACAGATAAAGTTTTAACATTTTGAAATTAATATTAATTTGTGTTCCGGAGGGGGCGCCTGGGCCGGATAACATGGGGCCGTAAATTGTGGCAAGCCGACACAGTTTTTCCCCAGCTATTAATAAATTATTGTAATATTAAGCGGATATGGAGCTGTTGCAATTTGCATCGCCTTGTGACGAAATGCAAGAGTATATCTGCAATGACAGCGGGAGCAGAACCGTCAATTCATCGACACGGGTTGCCCCAGGTCATGTCATTCGAACATCGTTTTTCTTCCCGGATCCCGAAGCGGTATCGCGCCCAACACGCTATCGGCACGGCTTAAGCACCTTGAAGAAAAGGGGATCATCTCCAGACGATTTTACAGCGACCATCCGCCACGGCCGGAATACTACCTGACGGACAAAGGGAAGCAACCGGGGCCGGTGCTCAAGGCGTTACAGTGTTTCGGGCAGGCACTCTGATACCCGGTCATCGGGTCCCGACAAGACCCATGAGAAGTCCGTCCTGCTGCCACAACCGGACCAGAACACCTTCCCCGATCAGCTCGCTGTCCTTCAGTTCAGGGTCGGCGGGTATGAGTCGGACCTGAAATAGACTGTAACTCGACCCGCCGGCGTTTTTCAGCCGAATCTGAACAGCGGTCCGTTCAAGGATATTGCAATACTGGGCGCCTATAAATACGGGCTGGAGTTTTTCGATGCGCTGGGGAAAAACAGGAGAAAAGGTCAGCTGGGGCATGGCATCGGCCAGTTCCTGGAACGCCCCCACCCTGAAGGTCACCTCCTGTTCCGCGTGATGGCAGGCAGCCATATCGCGGGCCAGGTCATTCGCGAAACGGGTGACCTGCAGGATCCGAAATCCCCAGACCACGGCGATGACCACCAGCACTGCCGTCAAGGCAATCCAAATCACCGAGCGATTGAACGCAGGTTTCGATTGGGATCGCCGGGGCCTCTGGCGTGATGAAGATTGAGGATGGTCTGAATTCTCCTGCATCTTGGCTCCTGTAGGTGGGAAATGGTTAGTGGAACACAGTGTTCGTGGGCTTCGGAATTCAACCGGTGATTCCGCGATCGTACCGAATTCTGTAAAGACAAGCCTTTATACGCGATGGTATCGATATAGGCAACCGTTTCGCGGATTAAACACCCGGAAGCCCATCGGAACACGGACCTGTCATCAAAAAATGAACGGATTTCACCCACTTCTCGGGTTAGGGCTTGAGGGCAAGCCCATATCGCGTTAACATGCGTCTCGGTCTGCTGACATAGCGTGTCGTTCAACACCCCAAAAAGCACATTCAACGCCGTTCATCCGGGGCGTGCGGCCGCAGGGGTCGGCACCCCATGGCTGAGGCTGAACCGATTGCTCAGAGGATAGGAATCATCGCGCCATGGATTTTAATCCATGCATGAAGCATAAGGTCGTTCGTCAGGCGGTTCGCGATTTTGCGGAAACCGAAATCGCCCCGGTCGTATATGATCTCGACCGGGAGGCCCGGTTCCCCTGGGACATCATCGAAAAGATGCGGCCGCTGAACTTTTTTGGCCTCCAGGTGCCGAAGGCATACGGGGGTGCCGAAGTGGACGGCATCAGCTACGCCATTACTATCGAAGAACTTTCCAGGGTCAGTGCGGCTATCGGGTTATGCATTTCGGTGCACAACAGCGTAGGGGCATATCCGATTTCCGCATTCGGCACCGCGGCGCAACGGGAGAAATTTCTGCCCGCTTTGGGCAGAGGCGAACGGATCGGCGCCTTCTGCCTGACTGAAGCCAACGCCGGATCCGATGCCGGAGGGGTGGAAACCCAGGCAGTGCGGGAAGAGGATGGTTTTATCATTAACGGCACCAAAATATTTGTTACCAATGGCGGGGTCTGCGGCCTTAGCCTGGTGTTTGCCGTAACGCCCCAGGAGCAAGGGGCGCGGGGTGGCAGCGTATTTATGGTGGAGAAAGAAACGCCCGGATTTTCCGTCGGCGAGATAGAAGATCTTTGCGGCATGCGCGCCAACCCGGTCTCCTCTCTTTTTTTCGAGAATTGTCGGGTACCCCTGGAAAACCTGCTGGGACGCGTTGGCGACGGCATGAAGATCGGTCTGGCGGCACTGGACACCGGGCGGATCGGTATCGCCGCCCAGGCTCTGGGCATCGCCCAGGGCGCGTTCGACGCATCGGTCAAATACGCCAAGGAGCGCCACCAGTTCAAGAAACCGATTGCGGCTTTTCAGACCATTCAGAACTATCTGGCCGATATGGCCACCGAGATAGACGCAGGGCGGTTGCTGCTCTACCGCGCCTGCGCATTTAAGGATGAAGGCCGACCGTTCGGCACGGAGGCGGCGAAAGCAAAGCTCTTCTGCAGCCGCCTGGCATCCCGGGTCACGAATCTGGCTGTTCAGATCCATGGGGGATACGGGTACAGCAAGGAATACGATGTGGAACGCTACTTTCGAGATGCCAAGGTCACCGAAATTTACGAGGGTACCAGCGAAGTGCAGCGGGTGGTCATTGCCCGGGGGGTTCTGTCACAACCCAGGTAATCCTATCATTTCATATCATCTTTTCACCGAGAGAGAGAACACCGTCAGATGAGATATCATTTCGTGGTCTGTATGAAACAGGTCCCCATGGTGTCGGAATTGCCTTGGGATTCCCGGTCCGGTCGACTCAGACGGGACCTTGCCGACGGCATGATGAACCCCGCATGCAAACATGCACTCGAGGCCGCCATCCAGTTGAAAGACCGGCACGGGGCACGGATTACGGTGCTGACCATGGGACCCGTCATGGCGGAGGAAATTCTCCGGGAGGCCTTAGCCATGGGGGCGGACAGCGGTATCCTGCTGACCGATCCAAAAATGGCCGGTGCCGACACCATGGTCACTTCCTTTACACTGGCCCGCGCGATCACCAGGGAATGCCCGGATTTTGACCTGGTGCTCTGTGGCTGTCATACCAGCGATAGCGAAACGGCTCAGGTCGGCCCCCAATTGGCCGAAGAGTTGAACGTGGCAGGGGTCGCTTATGTGGAGAAACTCGATTTGCAACATCACACGGTCCGCCTGGAACGTGAAGCGGACGATTTTCTAGAAACCATCGAGATGGATCTGCCCGGAGTGGTCACCATCGCCACCCAACGATACACCCCCCGGTATGCTTCCCTGGGAGGTCTTCAGGAAGCCTTTGATCGGGATTCCATCACCGTTATAGACGCCCAAGGGCTTGGGTTGACACCGGAGCAGATCGGGAGAAACGCATCTCCCACGCGGATATTGGATGTGTACTCTCCGGCTGCCCAGAAAGAAAACATCGTGATGCGGGGATCTGCAAAGAAGGTTGTCGAAGATTTATTGGATCAGTTCGGAGACCAGATCGCTGCCGCAATAGGCAAAGACCTGAAACCCAACGGTTAACACCATGCGTCGCTTCCAAAACAGCATCTGGGTGTACGGAGATTACAGAAACTATTTTCAAAACCGTGTTACCCTTCAACTGCTGGCCCGTGCCGTTGAATTGGCACCCGAAATTGATGCCGATGTCTGCGCGGTGATCTTCGGGCACTCAGTGGATGATTTTGTGGGTGAATACATTGCCCATGGCGCACAGAAAGTCTACGTCATCGACCATCCGGATCTGAAGACCTACAGCTCCGAAACCCACGCCGCTCTGCTAACCCATCTGTCACGCCGTTTTTCTCCCGAGATCATCCTGATCGGCGCCACGGACTTTGGGCGTGAGCTGGCCCCCCGGGTGGCCAAACGGCTGGGAACCGGTCTGACGGCGGACTGTATCCGTCTGTCCATCGACGACAACGGCCTCCTCATTCAAACGGCGCCGGCATTTGGGGGAAATTTGCTGGCAAAAACCGTCACGCCCGCCTGTCGCCCGCAAATGGCAACAGTGCGGCCTGGAACCTTTCAGGAATTGCCCCATAACGATGATGCGGTGGGAGACATCATACCGGTAACCATGCCGGAAGACCTGCCCGTACCCCGGGCACGGCTGATGCGATCGGAACGTATCCCCAAGCGCGCCCAGCGACTGGAAGACGCGCAGGTCGTCGTCTGTGGAGGACGTGGCATGGGAAGCAAAACGAAATTTAAAAAGCTTTTCGAACTGGCCCGATTGCTGGGCGGAGAAGTCGGGGCCACCCGACCGGTGGTCTATTCCAACTGGATTGCTCATGACGCTCTGGTGGGGCAGGCCGGAAAACACGTCCACCCGCAGGTCCTGTTTTCGTTCGGAGTCAGCGGCGCCATCCAACACACGGCGGCCATTGCCGATGCGGACCTGATTGTGGCCATCAACAAGAACCCGGAAGCCCCCATGATGAAAATGGCGGATACGGCCATCGTCGCGGATGCCAACCAGGTATGTTCTTCTCTGATACGTGAACTGAAACGCCGCATCCGCGAATGACCGTCGCCGCGCATCGGTTCATCGGAAACCATCATCGGATCGGGTTCAGGCGCCGAATCCAGACGGACAATGTGAAACGCGGACGATCCCAAATCGGAATCCTTGTCTCCATTCCTCCGGACCTATTTGATCCAATAAGAGCGTCAATCAGAATACCTTTTGCGACATTTCATGAATGAGCATCTCCAGAAGGCACACGTTGGATGGATTTGGATTTTAAGCACCACGAAGACCACGAAGAGCACCAAAGGTGCTAAATGAAGTTAGACCATTTTTCTTCGTCTCCTTCGTGGTGAAAATGTCGTTCCTATTACTTTCAAGACAAGCGTATTCATGAGATGCTGTGGGACGCTATGTTGAAGGTTTCCAGAAGGATACCGCAATCCGGACACCCATCGACTCCTTTGAGAAATTCCGTCTCACAGAGAGGACAGTAGCTATGGGCGTTGGGATCTCTTTGCGAGGGCGGTGCCAGCACATCGTCGGGGCTCACCCCGGCGATTTCCAGAAATCCATTTAAGCAGGTTCGCCTTAATCGCAGACATTCGGTAAAGTCCGGATTGGCATTCTGATGTATCGAAAAATGAAGTATTTTAAGTTCCTGTCTCAGCTGCTTTCGAAATTCGGACGGCTGTGAGAAGGCGGCCGAGATGGCAAGGATGTCGTAGGAGTAAAACAGGTGTTTTGTGAAATGATGGACAGGATGTGCCGCCGTGGCCGGCGACAGGATTAACGATAGGATCCGTCGCAGTCCCCCCTTGGCAGGGTTTCGAGACCTGGTGAGGTAGATCCCGGATATCAGTAGCACTGCGGCAAACATCACCAACATCCAAATTAAAAACATGGGCAGATGGATCGGCAGTGGGATATACAGGATGGACGGAAGCAGGATAAAGGAGGCCATGAATAACAAGGCTCCCATGGTGTCCAACACAGAGAAATATTGTGACGAGGCCTGCCAAGTCTTCTTAATTTCCGCTACGTCATATTTGGAACGGACCCATTTTTCTATTTCACGGCCCCTTTCTCCCTCCGGGAGGTTACAAAAGGCGTTCAAATAATCTAACGTCTGTTTCGCTAAAACCGGTGAATGGAGATCGATGGTCGATCGCTTATCCAGTGATAGAAGAGAACCTTCCGTTTCAATGGCGGGGTTCGCATCAAAGGCGAAGAAGTCATACGCATCCAAACGATAGATGTCCGATTTCTGTTGGTCCGCTGATGTTAAAAGATAGATTCCCTTCGGTGAGGCATAAACGGTCGGATTGGATGAGATGAACAGGCGGGCCGTTGGGGAGAACCCGAGGAAACGGAAGCCGGGCTCTTTGAATCGATAGCCGGTGCCGAAATGGGACGACAGAACCGCCTGACCGCTCTTTATATAAAGGAAACAGTCAAAAACATAAAACAGGACGATATATGGGAATAGAACTTCCAGCAGGTGGTGCATGAGAACCGTTTGTTATTGAAGGCGCGATGAATGGGGGGCGCTACTTGAAGCCTCCAATACAACCCATCCGGAAGTTGCCCCCCGTGGAGGTTATCGTGGTGCTGACCGTTTGACGTCCGGGCCGGAGCATCCCAACCCGGACGACTCGGGTTTCATGGTGTTTAATCGGCCGGCCGCCATCTAATCCAACCGTAAAGCGTCATCCCAGCCCATCGCGCGATGCCGTTTCCGGTCAAGCAATTCTGCTTCAACCGCGGGACCCGACCCAGTGGGCCGGATCTCCATCGATCGTCCCGGGGATCAAAACACCGATGATTGATCCCTCTCGGTCAATTGCCCGACCATTTGAGGTTCTTCTTCTTTTCTGCCGGATCCGCCACCAAACAGACTTTTCAGAAACTTTAATATGCCGGCAAAAAATGCGATTACGGCAACAATCACGACCTTGAAGTATTTGCCCAGGATCTTGAAGAGGCCCAGCTTTGCGGCAGCAGCCCCTGCGCCGCCCGCCACGAGTGCGGTTAAACCGTATTTCGCAATTTTATCGCCTTTGGTATACTCGGCATATGTTTGCCCGGATTTAAATTCGAATCCATCCAGGCTGCTCCGGAATACGGGTAACACCGAAGCAAACACTTCCGGGTCCACAACCAGGGTGGATTTCATCACACCTCTTCTGCCGAGCAGACGCGTGTTGTGATTCAAGACAAGACTGCCGTCCTCATTTTCGGCCCGAATGGCCCATTCCAGGTTGTTGGTCAGATCATTATAGTGGGGCTCAACCTCCCAACCGACAATTTGCAGCGTCGGAAAGCCTCGTTCTCTTCTGACTTTGTTGCCTGCTTCAGTACCTTTTTGAATGGACTCAATGATGGCTTCCGAATCGAGGTCATCCTTCTCGTCGTCTTTGACATAGCCGATTTTATCGAATTCGAACACCACAAACCAATCGAGGCTGGTCGGAGCGATAAATCCGACCTCCGTACCGGAGTTCACATTGCCCATGGCTTCCATTAGGAGTTGGGTGTCCGATCCATTGGCAAAGACGAAGCCGTCGGGAACTTCGATTTCGGCCCATTGACCCAGAGCGGACACACCGGGTCCGTGCTCCCATTGTATTTGATTCAGAATGCCGCCATCTTCCTGTCCCTGGGCGCCCGCCGTGCCGTGATACCCGCACACGAGCGTTGCTGTCAGCAGCGCCACCAGGGCAACCCTCACTGTGACCCTATTCGTCTTCATGAGCTTTTCCTTTCGGATGGGGATTGAGCTGCAACTTGTGACAATGTTATCCTGGAAAGAAAAAGCAAGTTTCATACCTGTTTTTTTACCGGATAAATTTTTATAAATTTATAATATTTTCAATATTCTATAATCAATATCAGGTTCCCTACACGTATTGTAGCCTCAGCAATGACGCTATGCGGCAGCTATCTGCCGTTTTTTGTCATGATTTCGGTGCCCTTAGGAAGACCCGGTGTGGCAAGAGCGTGGGACCGCCTGATACGGCATGGGGGGGGGCCAATCAGATGATGTATGGGGGGAGTTCCGGTGTGCCGGGGAAAACGTCCTGAACGGTTGTTAACGAGACCGCAACATAAACCGATTCGTGTCAAGCGATTCAATCCGACCGATTGAGCGGCACGTTTCTCAGTAACCCTCCTATGGATTCGCCAGCCATGGACCCTGCTCGAATCTCAGGAAACATCCCCGGGTATGTAATGGCAATACCCACCTTGATTTCGCCGGCAGTGACGCCCGGCTGGATCACTCCGGGGGAGATAAAAATGGGTCATGCTGCTGTTCGAACCGACCGATTTCGGATTCGTATTGGAGCGTAAGATCGATGTCGTCCAGTCCGCCGATAAGCTGCGCCTTGTCGGAAGCCTCTATATCAAAACCATAGATGACATGTTCCGGCGCGAGAAAAATGATCTTCTGTTCCGGCAAATCGACGGTTGCCTCCAATCCCTCATACCTCTCTACCAGGGCAAAGATCACGTTTACCTCTTCTTCGGCCAATTCGATGAGCAGTAAACCATTCTTCATGGCGTTGGATCTGAAGATATCGGCGTACGCGGGAAGACGGGTGCCGCCGGCTGCCTTCCAAGGGGCGATGATGACGGCGTAGCCGTCCTGTGCCAATGCCCAGACCGCATGCTCCCGACTGGAACCACAACCGAAATTATTCCGGGCCACCAGAATGGAACGGCCTTTGAAACGGGGGTGGTTGAGCTCGAAGTCCGGATCAGGACTTCCGTCGGCCCCGTAGCGCCAATCGAAGAACGCATTTGGCCCGTACCCGGTGCGTTTAATCGATTTGAGGAACTGCTTGGGTATGATTTGATCGGTGTCGACATTGGATCGGTTCAGCGTCGCGACGATACCGGTGTGCTGCGTAAACGGTGTCATGATGGTTCCTTTCTGGACTTATCGGTCAAGCCATTTCCGGATATCCACAAATTTACCGGCCACGGCGGCGGCCGCCGCCATCTCCGGGCTGACCAGATGGGTGCGGCCCCCTTTTCCCTGGCGACCTTCAAAATTTCGGTTGGACGTGGATGCGCATCTCTGCTGGGGGCGCAATTGGTCTGGATTCATGCCCAGGCACATGCTGCAACCGGCATACCGCCACTCCCCGCCTGCCGCTTTGAAAATCCGGTCCAGGCCCTCGGCCTCGGCCTGTCGGCGGACCTGATCGGAACCCGGCACCACCAGTAATTCAACATGGTCGGCTTTTTTTCGGCCCTCCATGACGGCTGCCGCCTGGCGCAAATCTTCGATCCGGGAGTTGGTGCAGCTTCCGATAAACACGACGTCCACGGGAACGTCGGTCATACGGGTACCGGGGGTCAGGCCGATGTATTCCAGGGCGTTTTCCACGTCCGTGCGGCTGTAAATTCCGCCCGCGTCCGGTCCGGGCACCGGCTGGTCAATATCGATGACCATTCCGGGATTGGTCCCCCAGGTGACCTGCGGCACAAGGCTGGCGGCATCGATGGAAATGGTACGGTCGAATTCGGCGTCCTCATCCGTCGGCAGCGACCGCCAGTAGGCTATCGCCCGGTCCAATGCCGCGCCGGTTGGTGCGTACGGGCGGTCGATGCCGGTAATATATTGAATGGTCGTATCATCCGGGGCGATCATGCCTGCCCGAGCTCCGCCCTCGATACTCATATTGCACATCGACATGCGTGCTTCCATGGACAGGGAGCGGACGGCCTCACCGCAGTATTCGAAAACATGGCCCGCGCCACCGGCCGTTCCGATAGTACCGATCAGTTTGAGTACCATGTCTTTGGAGAACACATGGGGAGACAGGCGACCGGTAAACTCCACTTTATAGGTTCCGGGTTCATGCTGCTTCAGGGTCTGGGTGACCAGCACATGTTCCACCTCGGAAGTGCCGATGCCGAAGGCCAGCGCGCCGAAGGCACCATGGGTCGATGTGTGGGAATCGCCGCAGACAATGGTCAACCCGGGCAGGGTAATGCCCATCTCCGGGCCGATGACATGGACGATGCCTTGGTGCGGATCCCCAAGGCCGAACAGGGAGACGCCGAAGTCATTGCAGTTTTCTTCCAACGCGTCGACCTGGGCCTTTGAAATGGGATCCTTGATGTCCAGACGATCCTCGGTTGTCGCAACATTGTGGTCCATGGTGGAAAAGGTCAGTTCCGGGCGGCGTATGTTTCGTCCGGAAAGCCGCATGCCCTCGAACGCCTGTGGACTGGTGACCTCGTGTACCAGGTGACGATCGATATACAGAAGCACCGATCCGTCAGGCAGTTCATGGACCACATGGCGCGACCAGATTTTTTCAAACAGTGTGTGTCCCATAAGATATTCGCTTCCCTTTTGTATTATCACGTTGTCCAATTATCAGTTGGCCCGTGTGCCCGTTGGCCCGTGTGCCCGTTAGCCCGCCTGTCCTGGGCTTGTCGAAGGATGTGCCCGCGGGTCCGGCAACCCTCAGCCTGTCGACGGATGAGCCCGTCAAGTAATAGTCAATATCGGAATCCGGGCCGCTGGACAAGAAGGAATTCAAGTAGAATACTCGATGTTTAAATGGAACAAATTTATGGCAATGACCACAGATTTACATAGACTGAAACATCCCTATGTTACATGGATCCGACGAACAGCGGTCTCCATCGGGGGTTACCCATAGAGGCCGTTTCAAAAAAAGGAGACTGTCATGGGCGAGATTGTTCATCAATCACACATTACCATCACACGCAAAAACGGCCCCACCCGAATTGCGCAGATCCGGGGATTTTCCGAGCCTGTATATTATGGGGTTCATGGCGGCATTAAAAAATTTTACGGGGTCGATCCGGAAGAAGAGCACGCGGCAACGCTGGACCATGTGGTCGGAGCCGTTGGCGGGTGAATGATGGGGACATTAGCCACGGTGTTGGCTAAAACGAAGATCCGCACCTTCCAGGATCGCTACATGGCGACCGTGACGGGGGATGTGGAAAACGTCGACGGTGTCCTGAAAATTACCCGTATTCACGTCCATTACCGATTGAGGCTGCCGGCGGAAAAGCGTGCGGACGCAGATGCTGCATTCGAAAACTACATAACACGCTGTCCGGCCGCCCAGAGTGTGATTGATGCGATTCAGATCACCCACGATTTGGAATTGGAGAACGAATCCTGATGCATCGTTAGCCGGATTAAGATTCCGCAATAGAGCTGCCTAGCGGACCACCGGTATGCGGCACCCCAAGATCTGACGGCACCCGAACGGTATGTATCATTCCACCATTTCCGGATCTCCGGACGGGGGGATGGTCACCACAGGGACAGTAGCGTTTTTGACGATCTTCTCGGCGACGCTTCCAAAAGAGAAATGCCCTTTGGCGCCCCGGGTAGACAGTATGACCATGTCGATCTTTTCTTTATCGACCAGACGCAGAATTTCCTGCGCCGGGTCCCCCACCGCCACGTGTTTGATGTAGAGCGGACAGCCGTCCAGATAGTTCGAGCAGATATCATCCAGCCGCTCTTTCGCCTTCTTGCTTTCCCATGCAATAATCTTGTTGATGTGGTCATCCTCAAAGTCGCCATACCAGCCGCGGTGATGCGCGATATCTTGGATGACATAGAGGACGTGGATCTCGGCCTGGTATTTCTGGGTCAGCGACTGCACATAATCCAATGCCTGTTTGGCGCTGCCGGACAGATCCGTCGGCCATAAGATTCGCTCTAACTCCATGCTGCACCTCCGTCTTCATGGGTTGTCGGGATCGGGATCGCTATCGCCATCGGAGTCGATGTAGAAGTGGGTTGTTCGGAGATCTCGATACCGATACCGAACGCGATTCCGATTCCGATGTTTTTATTCAGGCGTGTTTGCGCCTCACCACATTAATCAAACTTCCATTTAGAATCATCTTGATCTGCCGATCGGTTAATGCATGCCGTGCTTCAAAACTTCGACCCTTGGTGAGGTTCGTAATCCGGATCCGGTTCCCCTGGACCAGCTTGTTCCTGAGGTCGCCGGCCTCCAGCCGGTCCCCCTGATCGACCCTCTCGGAGTCGGAAGGATCGATGAAGGTCAGGGGCAGAATGCCGAAGTTGACCAGGTTCTGCCAGTGTATCCGGGCAAAACTTTTTGCTATCACGATACGAAGCCCCATGTACCGCGGAGCCAGGGCGGCATGTTCCCGGCTCGATCCCTGGCCGTAATTGTTTCCTCCCACCACCATAAAACGCTTTTCCGGAAGCCTCGCGGCACGCTCGAAGAAGCGTTCCTCCAAACGGCTGAATACAAATTTGCTGATCTCCGGGATATTGCTCCGATAGGGCAGCACGTCTGCTCCGGCCGGCATGATCTCGTCGGTGGATATATCGTCCCCCAGCTTCAGCAGCACCGGCCCTTCAAGGGTGTCCGGCAGTGGATCGAATACCGGCAATGGTTTGATATTCGGCCCTTTCTCCAATTCAACGCCGTTTCCTGAGGCCGGGGGGGCCAGCAGCATCTTTGTGTTGATCTGAATCGGCGTGTCGGGGATAAACATCGGACAGGCCATATCCAGGGTGCGGGGATCGGTGATAACACCGGTCAGTGCAGAGGCCGCGGCGGTTTCCGGACTGCACAGGTAAACAGAATCCTCCTTGGTGCCGGAACGCCCCGGGAAGTTTCGTGGGACGGTTCGCAAGCTGATTTTGCCGGTGGCCGGGGCCTGCCCCATACCGATGCATCCGCCGCAGCCGGCCTGATGAATGCGCGCGCCGGCGCGGACAAGGTTTGCCAGAAGACCGGAGTCGGCCAGGTTTTCCAACATTTGCCGCGAGGTTGGATTGATATCGAACGAGACGCGTTCGTTTACGGTCCGGCCTTCCACCATGAGCGCCGGGATGGCAAAGTCGCGAAGGCCCGGGTTTGCGGAAGATCCGATATAGGCCTGGAATATTTCACGTCCGGCCACTTCTCTGACCGGAACCACATTGCCGGGGCTGCTCGGAAGCGCAATGAGCGGCTCCAGTGAGGACAGGTCGATGTCATCGTGCACGTCGTAGCCGGCATCGGAATCCGCCTCGACAGGGCTCCAGTCCGGTTCTCTACCCTGGCCCATTAAAAACCGCCGGACGGTCTCATCCGACGGGAACACCGTGGTGGTGGCGCCCATTTCCGTTCCCATATTGGCGATGACATGCCTGTCCATGGCCGACAGATTGTCCAGCCCCGGGCCGTGGTATTCGATGATTTTACCGACACCGCCGCCCACCCCGTAACGTCGGAGCATTTCGAGAATGACGTCCTTGGCGCTGACCCAATCGGGAAGCGCTCCTGTCATACGAACCCCCATGACTTCCGGCATCCGGATATAAATGGGTTCTCCTGCCATCGCCATGGCCACTTCCAGGCCGCCGGCGCCCATGGCCAGCATCCCCAGGGCACCGGCCGCCGGTGTATGACTGTCCGAACCGAGAAGGGTTTGTCCCGGAATGCCGAAGCGCTCCATATGAACAGGGTGGCTTACCCCGTTCCCGGGTCGGCTGTACCAGACACCGAATTTTTTACAGGCGCTCATTAAAAACAGATGGTCATCGGCGTTTTTGAAATCCGTTTGAAGCAGGTTGTGGTCCACGTATTGGGCGGAGAGTTTCGTTTTTACGCGCGGCACCTGCATGGCCTCAAACTCGAGCATGACCATGGTGCCGGTGGCATCCTGGGTCAGGGTTTGATCGATGGTTAAGGCGATTTCCTCGCCAACCGCCATCTTGCCACCCACCAGATGCGATTCGATCAATTTGCGGGCAACATTTTCTCCCATGATATATCCTTTCGCCGGCAGCTTCCGCAGGAGAAAAGCTGCCGATCGTTATCAGCGTGATTCGATGCCAACGCGGCGGCGTACCTTCGCCAGCATTGGGCGCGCCAGTATCCGGGCACGCGCCGCCCCGTCTTTCAGAACCCGATCAACACCCGACGGATCTTTCGTCAGTTGACGGAAGGCCTCCCGGAAGGGACCGAATGTAGACTCCAGCAGATCGACGAGCTCATGCTTGATGTGGCTGTAGGCGACCCCCCCGGATCGGTACTGGTGCCTCTTTGATTCAACCGCTTCCGGAGCCGCGAAATGCCGGTAGATGGCGAAGACGTTGCATCTATCCGGATCTTTGGAATCCTCCGGACGTTTCGAGTCGGTTCGGATCCGCATGACCTGTTTGCGGACGGCCTCCGGGGGCGCAAAGATAGGAATGGTATTCCGGTAAGACTTGCTCATTTTACGACCATCGAGACCGGGAACCACCATCACGCTTTCCCGAATCAATTCCTTCGGTTTTCGCAATACCCTCCCATAGGTGGCGTTGAATTCCGCAGCAATGTCCCGGGTGATCTCGATGTGCTGCTTTTGATCGTGGCCTACCGGCACAATCTCGGTACCAAACAGCAGAATGTCGGCCGCCATGAGCACCGGATAGTTGTACAATCCGGCATTGATCCCGGCATCTCTGTCTTTGCCGACCTGTCTGTTTGACGCCACCGCGGCTTTGTACGCATGAGCCCGGTTGAGGAGACCCTTGGAAGTGATGCAGGAAAGGATCCAGGCCATTTCGAAAACTTCCGGTATGTCGGACTGCTTGAAAAAGATGACCTGATTGGGATCGAGACCCAGAGCGAGCCACGTGGCCGCCACCTCGTGAATTCGGCGATTCAATGCGATGGGGTCCCGGGAGGTGTTCAGGGCATGGTAGTCGGCAATAAAAACCAGTGATCGATATTGATCAACCAGTTCCAGGGCCGGACGGATCATCCCCAGGTAGTTACCGACATGTGGAGCACCGGTCGGCTTGATGCCGGTTATTGCGATTCTGTCCCCATGATGCCTCTATCTCTGCAGCATTCCTTTACAGGAACGTAGCAGGGATCCTCAAAGTGGTCTTTGGCGTCGGTGATATAGCAGCAGCAGAGGTTGGTGTTCCCTGTTGAATCGGACTCATGCATCCGACATGCTTCGATATCATGATCTGTATCTGTCACCTTACGTTTCCTCCGGTTAAGACAGATAAATGACTCCCGGCAAATTTTCGGCAAACAAGCTATATCAGGAGGTTATTTATCATTCGGGGGGTGTCAAGGGAGGTCCCCATCGATTCGTAAGGCCGGGATAAATGGGGCATCGGCATGGGACCGGTTGCGTATGCCATCCTCAGGGCAGGGTGAGGCATCGGGGCCGGCCGAATCACCCGGCCTGCCCCGAAACCGGGCGGTTATGAGCCGATCAGCGCGTTGACCATTTCCTGGGCTTGCTCCACCGATGCACAGGCGTGGGTTTCAAAGTTCACATAGGGGGTGTACTGCTGCACCAGATTCATGATTTCCAGTTCAGTGCCCTCTACCAGACAGTATCCGGTGCGTTCCCCGATAAAGGTACCCCATGCCCTGGTGAGGCCCTTTTCCATGTCGTTTTTTACCATTGCCAGCAGCATGTTGTAGGCTTCCCCGCGCTCCTTTGGATCCACCGGCACAAAGGCATCATTGATGTCCCAGATCATCAGGTAACTTGCCATGGCGTTCTCCTTCCATGTTTGAGGTTTTGCGCTCAGCAAAACGTGTCGTTTCGCCTCCGCAGAAATGGAGTGGCTATCCAGGCGTTTTCGCGAACGGTTTTGGATTGACGGTACCCATCCGCGTCGAGAGACGCCGTTTAGCCGGGGCCGCCGTGAAGGTGTACACCATGTGAGGCGTACGTCGGGCAGATCTCGAAATGATGAGGAGGATTTGGAACCGTCGTGCGATCGATTGAGGATGGTACACCAAAATCACGACCGCCATGCAGGCCTGAGTCTGACCCCTTAATCATTTGGCATCATCATGGGATTTGTCAAGGAGAGAGATCGCTCTTGAAGGTCTATGGCGTTGTGCGCTTCCCGTCCCAACTCTGAAGCCTGGGGATCCAGCGAGGAACGTGTGCTTTGTATGCAAGATATTCTTCCCCAAACCTCTGTTCCAGCCCGTTTTCTTCCACCACGGGAAAATAGATCAGGTTGGCAACGAAAAAGACGACGGCCCACAAAAACAGCGCCCAGGTGTTCCACAGTATCGTCTCGCCAATGAGAATGAGCAGCACTCCGGTGATTATCGGGTTTCTGACATACCGATAGGGGCCGGCGATCACCAGTTTGCGTGTCGGTTCCCAGGGGGCAGGGGTCCCCTCACCGACTGCCACGATGACACGGGCCGACCAGGCGGCCAGAAATATTCCTGCTGTTAGAAAATCCACGGCCACCCAGAACGTCACCTGGGTCGGAACTTGAACATCGGGCGATACGATGGTCCCTCTTGAGAGAATTAAGATGATCGCCGGCACAATGATCAGCACCGGCACGGGCAGGAGCACGATGGCCTTTGCCAATCCCCGGTTCATGATAGTCCTCCTATGGAGTTTTCTAGTTTACGGCATATCCGCGGAGTTTTCTCCGCAGGGTGTTCAAGCCAATTCCCAGCATTCGGGCTGTCTTCGATTTGTTCCGGCCGGTGTGCCGGTAGGTGTTCAGGATGTGCTCGCGCTCGATGTCGGCAAGTGGCCGTATCGAATTTGGCTCCGGCTGGGCGCAATTGGCGGTTTTCTTGTTCTGCTGGACCTCCCTGGGCAGAAACTCGGGTACAATCGGTCGTCCCTGGGCCAGATTTACCGCAGACCGGACAATCGTCTCAAGCTCCCGGATGTTGCCTGGGAACCGATGCTCCAGCATCAGACAGCAGGCATCATCGGTCATCCGGCATCGATTCCCGGCGGGACAGAACGCGTCCAGGAAATGATCCACCAGGATGGGGATGTCTTCTCTGCGTTCCCGCAGCGGCGGCAGGTGCAGCCAGCCTCCCCGGATCCGGTAATACAGATCCTTTCGAAACTTCTTTCTGTTGAGCAGGTCGTCCAGGTCTTCATTGGTGGCGGCAATAAAACGGACATCCACCTTCTGGCGTTTGCTGGTTCCCAGACGCGTATACTCACCGTCCTGAAGTACCCGCAGAAGCTTCCCCTGGAGTTCCAGGGGAAGGTTACCGATCTCGTCCAGGAAAAGGGTGCCGTGGTTGGAGGCCAGAAGAAATCCGGACCGGTCCTTCTCCGCACCGGTGAACGCCCCCTTTGTGTGACCGAAGAACTCGGCCTCGAAGAGGGTGGCCGATTGGGACGCCATATTCACAGGGGTAAACGGATTGCGAGCCCGCGGGCTGGCCTTGTGAATGGCCCGGGCCAGCAGTTCCTTTCCGGTGCCGCTTTCTCCGGTGATCAGCACCGGCACCTCGCTGACCGCATGAAGCTCTGCCTCCTTGAGCAGGCGGCGCATCTTTTCCGAACGTGTCAAAATCAGGCGGAACGGTTCCGGATTCATCAAACGGGGCACACTCTTGCCCTCTTTGATATCCAGAATGTCGAGGAGACGCTTCCGCTCGAGGCTGCGCGTGATGGAAAAGACAAGGTCCTCCTGGGTGATCGGCTTGACCAGATAATCGTAAGCGCCCTTTTTCAAGCACTCCACAGCGACCCGGGCATCGTTTACCGCCGTTACCATGATGCATTCGGTCCTGGGACTGGTATTCTTTATGAATTCCAGCAGAGAGATCCCGTCCATTCCGGGCATGTTCATGTCTATCAGGGCGATGTCAAAAACAGCCCCTTTCTCGAACAGAGATGCGGCTTTTACCGAGTCGTCCTCGGCCCGGATACTGCGGAAACCGGCGGACACCAGTTTCCCATTGAGCAGTTCCAGGTAATCGAAGTCATCTTCGACGATGATGATGCGGGTTTCCATGACATTAAGTCTAAAGCTGAAAGCTGAAAGTTCAAAGTTTGGAGCGGATAGCTCGAAGCTGAAAGTTGAAGGTTTAACGTGTTCAGCAACGGGTTAACACGCGCGACGAGTTCTGTGAAAAACTGTGATGATTACGCCAGTTTGGACTATGCCGAAATGGCGTATAATTTTAAATTATTGAAATTATTATTTATTTTTTAATACATATGCTATTTTGGCACACTTTCATTGTTCTTACAAGCCTAAATATCCTTCCTGACAATTCCGGAATATCCCCCAACTATTTGAAATCCATGGTAATTTAATTTTTGTCCGCGATATGCACGGCACCGGCACAGTCCTTGCGGAGGGAAGAGACGGATGACCGCCGGACCCGATCGCGAACACGCTTTCTTTGACATGATGAATTCCAGCGGCGCAGCCGCAATTTCTAAAATCGGGAATCGATTTTAGCCATGCTGATTCCATTTCCCGGAGGAAAATCAATGCAACTCAAGGACAAATTCGAGAGGGGGGAGTTTGCCGTCCTGGCCGAGATGGAGCCGCCCAAGGGCGTCGATGTCACCGGCATGACCGAAAATGCCGCCCGGGTAAAAGGCAAGGTGGACGCCTTTGTGGTGCCGGAGATGAGCAATGCGGTCATGCGGATGAGCAGTCTGGGTGGCGCCATGGTGCTCCAGGGGAGGGGACTTGAGACGGTGTTTCAGGTCTGTTGCCGGGACCGAAATCGTATCGCGATCCAGGCGGACCTGCTGGCTGCATACGGCTGCGGTATCACCAGCGTGATGGCCGTCCATGGGGAAGACACGAGTTTTGGTGATCATCACCAGGCCCGGTCGGTATATGACATCGATCTCCTGGATCTGCTCCGGGCCATCAGGGGCCTTGAAGAGGGCCGGGACATGGCCGGGATCGAACTGGCCGGTGCCCCGGAGTTTCTGATCGGATCCCGGATCGATGCGGCTGCCAGGGACCGATCCCCGGAGCTGGAGGCCGACGAGATCCGGAAAAAAGTCGAAGCCGGCGCTGAATTTTTCATCAGTCCGCCGGTTTTTGATCTGTCGGTCATCGAGCCGTTCCAGGAACGGTTCCAGACCGATGGCGTAAAGATTATTCCCACTGTGCTGCTCCTCAAGTCCGTGGGCATGGCCCGGTATATGGCCAGAAACGTCGAAGCAGTGTACGTGCCGGATGAGGTCGTCACACGCATCCAAAAGGCTCCGGACAAAGTCAATGAGTGTGTCGCGCTCGCCGCCGATCTGGTGAGGCGGATCAAGGACGCCGGTTACGCCGGCGTGCTCATTGCCACGATTGGATGGGAGCAGAAACTTCCTGGGATTTTAGAATATCTATAAGATATTAAGGGGGGCGAACATGGCCAACACGTCTGAAACTCGTGAGAATCCGGCCCGGGACACGGTCGGCGCGGTGATGGTGCTCGGCGCCGGGATTGCAGGGATGCAATCTGCCCTGGACCTGGCCAACTCCGGATATTATGTCTATCTGGTCGAAAAGTCATCTGCGATCGGCGGGCTGATGTCTCAGCTGGATAAAACCTTTCCGACCAATGACTGCGCGATGTGAATTATCTCACCGAAACTGGTCGAGGTCGGCCGGCATCTGAACATCGAGCTTCTTACCAATACCGAACTGATAGACCTGAAGGGGGATCCGGGAAGTTTCACGGCCCGGGTCCGCAAGCAGCCCCGGCTGGTGGATCTGTCCAAATGCACCAGTTGCGGGGAGTGCACGAAGGTCTGTCCCATCGACGTCCCCAACGAATACAACGAGGGTCTCTCCGACAACAAGGCAATTTACAAGCGCTATGCTCAGGCGATTCCCGGGGCCTACGCCATCACTAAGCGGGGCACGGCACCCTGTCGCGCCACCTGTCCCTCACATGTCAGCGCCCAGGGGTTTATCGCTCTGATCAATGCCGGAAAGCACCGGGAAGCCCTTGAGCTATTTAAAAAAGACAACCCGTTTCCCGGTGTCTGCGGGCGGGTCTGCCACCATCCCTGCGAGACCGCCTGCACCCGTGAGCAGGTCGATCAGCCTCTCGCCATCATGAATCTGCATCGATTCCTGGCCGATGCCGATCGCAGCTCGGGTGACATGTATCTCCCCGAAAAGAAGGAGCCCCGGGAAGAAAAAGTCGCCGTTATCGGCTCGGGACCGGCTGGTCTCACCTGCGCCTACTTTCTGGCCATCCAGGGATACCGGATCACGGTCTTCGAAAAATACGATGTGCTGGGCGGCATGCTCACCGTGGGTATTCCGGAATTCCGTCTGCCACGGGACATCATCGCCGACGAGATTCAGGTGATCCGGGATCTCGGCGTTGAATTCAAAACCGGAGTGGACATTGGAACGGACATCACCATTGCCCAGCTCCGGGAAGACGGCTACAGGGCGTTCTTTCTGGGCATCGGGTCCCATGAGTGCAAGGTGCTGGGTATCGAGGGTGAAGACTACGAGGGCGTTTACCCCGGCGTCGATTTTTTGAGGGACGTGAACCTCGGAACCACAGTTCCAATGGGTGATCGGGTGGCGGTAATCGGCGGTGGAAACGTGGCCATGGATTCCGTCCGCACCGCCCGTCGTCTCGGTTCCAAACAACCGTTTATTATCTACCGGCGGAGCCGGGCCGAAATGCCCGCCCATGAGGAAGAGATCCGCGAGTGTGAGGACGAAGGGATCGAAGTGATGACCCTGACCAATCCGGTGCGGGTCATCTCCGAAAACGGCCGTGTCACGGCGGTTGAATGTATTAAAATGCAGCTCGGGGAGCCGGACGACAGCGGCCGCAGGCGGCCCGAGCCGATTCCGGGCAGCGAATTCACCATTGACGTGGACAACATCATTCCGGCCATCGGCCAGGAATCGGACTGGGCCTGCCTCACCGATGAATGCGCCTGCACCCTCAGCGACTGGGGCACACTCAATGTGGACCCGGTGAGCCTTCAATCCGACGATCCCGATATTTTTGCCGGAGGAGATGCCGTGACCGGACCGGCCACGGTTGTCGAAGCCATCGGCGCCGGAAAGGAAGCGGCCATCTCCATCCACCGGTTCATCCAGGGTGAGGACCTTCAGGCCGGCCGACCGCCCGAGTGGGAGGGGGTCCAGGACGTTCCCTTTGAGGGGCGTGAACAACGACCCCGACAGATCATGCCCTTGGCTGCGGCCGAAGAGCGGGTGACCAACTTCAAGGAGGTCCAGCTCGGATACGACGAGCGCCTGGCGACCACGGAAGCCCGGCGGTGTCTGGAGTGCGGTGTCTGCTGTGAGTGTTATCAGTGTGTGCATGCCTGCCTGGCCGGTGCGGTAGACCACGAGGAGCGGGAAGAAGAGATCGCACTGGAAGTCGGCTCGGTGGTGCTGGCTACCGGCAGTGAACCCTTTGATCCGTCCCAGTTCGAACAGCAGTATCACTACAAGAGCAATCCCAATGTCATGACGAGCCTGGAGTTCGAACGGATTCTGAGTGCATCGGGCCCGACCATGGGGCATCTGGCGCGGCCTTCCGACGACACCGAGCCGAAAAAGATCGCCTGGCTCCAGTGTGTCGGGTCGCGGGACACCAACAAGTGCGGGAATGGATATTGCTCGTCGGTTTGCTGCATGTACGCCATCAAGGATGCCATGATTGCCAAGGAGCACGCCTCAGGCGAACTGGACTGCGCCATCTTCAACATGGACATCCGAACCTTCGGTAAGGATTACGAGAAATACTACAATCGCGCCCGGGAGAGGGAAGGGGTGCGTTTTGTCAAAGCCCGAATCCACACCATCGACGAGATCGGTGAAAACAGAGACCTTCGGATCCGCTATGTGGACGACGACGGAGAACTCCAGGAGGAGATGTTCGACATCGTGGTGCTCTCTGTGGGACTGCAGATTCCGGAATCGACCCATGGGCTGGCAGAGCGCCTGAACGTCGAACTGGATGCCTATAATTTCGCCGTCACGAAACCTTTCTCTCCCGTTGAGACCAGCCGGGCGGGCGTATATGCCTGCGGCGTGCTCCAGGAGCCAAAGGATATCCCCAGCAGTGTCACGGAAGCCAGCGCCGCTGCCTGCCTGGCAGGCGCGCGTCTGGCAGACGCCCGCAATTCGCGGACCCAAATCCTGGAACTTCCCGAGGAACGGGACGTGGTTGACGAAGAACCCCGCATCGGCGTCTTCGTCTGTAACTGCGGCGTCAATATCGCCGGAACAGTGGATGTGGCCGCTGTCGAAGAATACGCGATGTCCCTTCCGGGCGTGGTGTATGCCGGGCAAAATCTCTTCACCTGCTCCCAGGATTCCCAGGAAGGCATGAAAGAGATTATGGCGGAGCAGGGGCTGAACCGGGTGGTGGTCGCCGCCTGCAGCCCGAAGACCCATGAACCGATTTTTATGGATACCCTCCAGGCCTGCGGTCTCAACAAGTACCTCTTTGAGATGGCCAATATCCGCAACCAGGGTTCCTGGGTCCACGCCAACAACCCGGATCTGGCAACAGAAAAGGCAAAACAACTGGTGCGCATGGCTGTAGCCCGCTCTGCGACGCTCCGGCCCCTGGATGAGAAGAAGATTCCGGTCAACCAGCGGGCGCTGGTCATCGGCGGCGGCGTCGCCGGAATGAATGCAGCCATCGGACTTGCCGACCAGGGATTCGAGGCCATTCTCGTGGAAAAGGAGAAAACACTTGGCGGTATGGCCAACCGTCTGACGGCGACCATCTCCGGTGATGACATCGGCGCGTACCTGGAAACACTCGTTCAACAGGTTGTGGCCCACCCGAAGATCCAGGTGCTGACCCAATCGCTCATCGTGGGCTTTTCAGGGTTTCAGGGTAACTTCACCACGGAGGTACTGGTCGGGCCGGGCATGTACGAGCGAAAGATCGAACACGGCGTCGTAATCCTGGCCACCGGAGCCACCGAATATCAGCCCGAAGAATACCTGTACGGCCAAGATGACCGTGTGTGCACTCAGGTAGAACTTGCCGCCCGGCTGCACGAGAAGGGCGCAGACGACATCGATACGACAGTAATGATCCAGTGTGTGGGCTCACGGTGCGAAGAGAATCCGAACTGCTCCCGGATCTGCTGTCAGGCTGCGGTTAAAAACGCACTACACGTCAAGGAGCTGAATCCGGAAGCACAGGTGTGTGTACTGTATCGGGATATCCGGACCTATGGCCGGCTGGAAGATTATTATCGGAAGGCCAGAGAGTCGGGAGTTCTCTTTTTCCGGTACCGACCGGAGGATCCGCCTGTCGTCACATCCACTGAGGACGGTATTCAGGTCACATTCACCGACCATGTGTTGAAGCGGCCCCTTCGCATGACAGCCGATGTCCTGGCCTTGAGTGCCGGCATGGTGGCTGCGGACACCGAGGAACTGGCGTCCATCGTGAAACTGGCCAGAACGGCCGAGGGCCATTTCATGGAAGCCCATGTCAAACTGCGGCCGGTGGACATGGCCACCGAAGGAATTTTTGTCTGCGGCACGGCCCACAGCCCGAAGCTGCTGCCGGAAGCCATTTCCCAGGCCCATGCGGCGGCATCCCGGGCGACCACATTCCTGTCTCAGCCCCACATTACCCTGTCGGCGGTCACTGCCAAGGTGGCGGGCGAGCAATGTGCCTCTTGTCTGGTCTGCGTCAGGTCGTGCCCCTATAGCGTGCCGCGGATCAATGCCGAGGGGGTGAGCGAGATCGACGAAGCCTTGTGCCACGGCTGCGGCATTTGTGCGGCCGAGTGTCCGGCCAAGGCCATCGAGTTGAACTGGTATGAAGACGACCAGATTCTTTCCAAGGTCGAAGCATTACTCAAGGGGGTTCTATGAGCACCGATTTTGATCCGATCATCGTGGCATTCTGCTGCAACTTCTGAGGGTACACCGCTGCGGACCTGGCAGGTTCGATGCGGCTGGAGTACCCGACCAGCATCAAGATTATCCGTGTCCCCTGCACCGGCAAGGTGGATCTGCTTCATCTGATGCGAGCCTTCGAGATGGGTGCCGACGGTGTATACGTGGTCGGCTGCCTGGAAGGGGACTGCCACTACAACAGTGGAAATTTCCGGGCCAGAAAGCGCGTGGAACAGGCCAGCCGGATCCTGGACACCGTGGGCATCGGGGGCGATCGTGTTCAGATGGTCAATCTCTCGTCCAGCGATGGGCCGCTGTTCGCCCGGAAAGCGGCTGAGATGGTGAACCGGATACTGGAGGCAGGCCCGAACCCCCTGAAATCGGCAAAATCTGAGGAGGCCGCCTGACATACATCTGTATCCCACCGGCCGCTAAGAACCCACATGCGGTCGCAACGAAAATTATCGCCGGGCAGGGTCCGGCGCGTGAAAGGAGGATCCATCCGATGATTGTTGCCGAGAAGAAGCCGATCCAGGAGATCATCGAAGAAATCAAGACCCACGACAGCGTCCTCATTTTAGGGTGCAACGAATGCGTGACGGTCTGTGAGGCCGGCGGGAAAAAGGAAGTCGGTGTCCTGGCCTCCGCCCTTCGGATGTACTTTCTCAACAAGGGACGGGATATGCGCATCGACGAACACACCCTGGAGCGCCAGTGCGATCATGAGTACCTCGACGAGATCCGGGAAATGATCGATCAGTACGACGGGGTGGTGTCATTGGCCTGCGGGGTCGGCGTCCAGTTCACTGCAGAAAAGTACACCCAGAAGCCGATTTATCCCGGCGTCAACACCTTTTTCATGGGGGTAACCGAATCCCGTGGTGTCTGGACCGAGCGATGCCAGGGATGCGGTCAATGCATTCTGGCAAGTACCGGGGGTATTTGCCCCGTATCCCGGTGCGCCAAGCGCATTCTCAACGGACCCTGTGGCGGGTCCACCACCGGAAATTGCGAGATCAACAAGGATGTCGCCTGCGGCTGGCAGCTGATTATCGACAGGCTAAAGGCTCTCGGCCGCCTCGATGAGTATGAAGAACTTGCCCCGATCAAGGACTGGTCTACCGACAGAGCCGGCGGACCGCGAAAAGTCGTAAGGGAGGACGTGCAGTCATGACAGCCAAAACACCGAGCCGACTGGAAAAGGTACTCGCCGCCGGTCATCTGGCCGTCACCTCAGAGTGCGGCCCGCCCCGGGGCAGCGACCCGGAGGTCATTGCCAAAAAGGCGGAAATGATCAAAGACTACGTGGATGCGGTAAACATTACGGACAATCAGACCTCCATGACACGCATGTGCAGCCTGGCGGCCTGCATCCGGCTGAAGCTCATGGGGCTGGATCCGGTACTTCAAATGGTGACCCGGGATCGAAACCGGATCGCGCTGCAGAGCGATATTCTGGGGGCGGCATCATTCGATATTCACAACGTGCTCTGCCTTTCCGGCGACCACCAGAGTTTCGGGGATTGCGCCAACGGGCAAAACGTTCACGATATCGACTCGATGCAGCTTTTGCAGACCGTCAGGCTCATGCGGGATGATGGCAAGTTTCTTGGCGGGGACGATATCAAACGGCCGCCGCAGATGTTCGTGGGCGCTGCCGCCAATCCCTTTGCCGACCCTTTCGAAATCCGGGTGCCGCGTCTTGCCAAGAAGGTTAGCGCCGGGGCCGAATTCATCCAGACCCAGTGTATCTACAACCTGGACAAATTTGAACTCTGGATGAAGATGATGCGGGACCGCGGGCTCCATGAAAAGGTCTATATTCTGGCCGGTCTGACTCCGATGAAGTCGGCCGGTATGGCACGGTACATGAAAAAGCGGGTGCCGGGAATGGATGTTCCGGATGAGGTGGTGGATCGGATGGCCGCCGTGCCCAAGGAACAGCAGGCCCAGGAGGGCATTGATATCTGTGTCGAGGCTATCGAACGCCTCAAAGAGGTCGAAGGAGTGGCCGGGTTCCACGTCATGGCCATCGAATGGGAAGAAAAGGTGCCGGAGATCGTGGAACGAACGGGTTTGCATCCCAGACCAGCCGTTGATTAGCCGTCCGCCGATGGCAAGGCGCGACACCCTGCACCAGCCGATTCATACGGATCAGTGATAACGCCCTCGGGCACCAAGACTATAAAGGAGGCCTCCATGAATGAAAAAAAACTTATCCTTGTTGTCGATGATGAGCCGGATTTCGCCGCGATTGTTCAAGGCAACCTGGAAAAAGAAGGCTTTGCCGTTGAGGTCGCCTACAACGGCGTGGAGGGTATGGAGAAAGTCCAGGCCAATCCTCCAGATGCCATCGTGCTCGACGTCATGATGCCGGAAAAAGACGGATATGAAATGTGCAAGGAACTCAAGGACGATGAGCGATTCTGCGAGATACCGGTGTTGCTGCTCACCGCTGTGGCGTCCCATGTCACCTCCACCCGGTACACCCATGCCGATGGGATGAGTACCGAGGCCGACGACTACATCGCAAAGCCGGCATCAGCAGAGGATATTACCGCCAGTCTGAAACGGATGCTGACCGCCTGATCCGGAGGCAGGAAGGTTCGACGGTCGATTCTGTTCCGTTCTTAATAACGGTGGGTTCACCGGATCGCCGGCCCCTCGCCGCCGTTGGCAGGTGGCCGAACCGCCAAGCCCCATGAGGTCATTGGGCGCGCGGTTATTCAATAACCGCCGATTCGGTGAACGGCGCCACCCCTCTTGAGGAGAGGCATATGTCTTCGGAAGTCATAAAAATCAAAGGAAAACGTAAAAGCACGTTTAAAGACAAGGTCATGGACCTGCTGCCGGAAGGCGGGAACCTGAACCTCTGCCTGACCTGTGGCGTCTGCGCCTCGGGCTGCCCGGCCACAGGGCTGGAGGATATGGATCCCCGAAAGTTTCTTCGCATGGCGGCCCTCGGCATGGACGAAGAGCTTCTCAGCTCGAACTGGGCCTGGATGTGCACCATGTGCCAGCGGTGCATCTACGCGTGCCCCATGAAAATCGATATCCCGGCGCTGGTGTTCAATCTGCGGGGCAGTTGGCCGAAGGACAAACAGCCCAAAGGGATACGGGCCTCCTGTGAGATGGCGTTCAAGCATGAGACAATGAGTGCCATGGGGGCCTCGGAAGAAGATTTCCGGTTCGTGGTGGAAGACGTCCTCGAGGAATACCAGGAGTCCCAGCCGGAGTTCGCAGACATGCAGGCACCGTTGAACAAGGAGGGTTCCGAGTTCTTTTTGAACCAGAACTCCAGGGAGCCGGTTACGGAACCGGACGAGATGGTGCCCCTGTGGAAGATTCTACACCTGGCCGGTGCCGACTGGACCTACGGTACAAAGGGCTGGGCCGCGGAAAATTACTGCCTGTTCTGTGCAGACACCAAAATGTGGGAACAAAACGTGCGGGTCAAAGCCGAAGCGGTGGATGCCCTGGGCTGTAAGTACTGGCTCAACACCGAATGAGGGCACGAATTCTTTTCAGTCCGGGTCGGACTGACCAAATTCAACATTCCCCACAATTTTGAAGTGATCAGCATCATCGAGCTATACGCCCGCTGGATTCGGGAAGGAAAACTGAAGCCAAACCCCGAGTGGAACAACGACCTGAAACTCAAGTTCACGGTTCAGGACCCCTGCCAGCTGGTCCGAAAATCCCTGGGGGATCCCATTGCCGAAGATCTACGGTTTATCACCAAAAGCGTCGTGGGTGAGGAGAACTTCGTCGATATGCAACCCAACCGGTCCAACAACTTCTGCTGCGGCGGGGGCGGCGGATTCCTCCAGTCCGGATTTCCAGAAGCCAGACGGTACTATGGCCGACTCAAATTCGAACAGGTGATGGAAACCGGAGCGGACTATTGCATCACCCCCTGTCACAACTGCCATGCCCAGATTCACGATATTCAAGAACATTATGGCGGAGCATACCATTGCGTTCATATCTGGACCCTGCTGTGTCTGTCCCTTGGGGTTCTGGGGCCCAACGAGAGAGAATATTTAGGGGACGAGCTGAAAGAGGTATGGGTATTCCACCCCGAATCGGGAATGTGAGGTAGTGAAAATGCCTAAAGTGCCTGAAATGGATACGTTTGTTTATTTCAGGCATTTTAGGCAATTATAATTTTAGGCATTACTGGTCGAAGCCGATTCAACACGGGCAAACCGGCCAACGGGCAAACCGGCCAACGGGCAAACGGGCCAACCGGCCAACCGGCAAACCGGCAAACCGGCCAACGGGCCAACGGATCAACCATGAAAGTCTACTGTATCCTCAGCGACGAGCGGGCCTATCGATCCCGGTCTCCGACCATTTTTTCAACCGTGTTGAATCGGGCCGGAATAAAAGGCGCCTACGTACCGTTCATGGTCGCGCCGGAAGATCTGGGGCGGGCGATTCAAAGCCTGCGCGTCCTCAACATCGCCGGAGCCAATGTCACCGTTCCGTATAAAGAGTCCGTCATCCCCTACCTGGACGTTCTGTCCGAGGGCGCCAACATCATCGGCGCCATCAATACCATTGTCTGCAGCAGGGATACCCTGAAAGGATACAATACCAACGCCATCGGGTTCATGGATGCCCTCCAGCATGCCGATTTCGACGTGACCGGCTCCCGCGCCCTGGTATTCGGAACTGGAGGCGCGGCCAAGGCGGTGGTCTTTATCCTCAACTGGCTTCGGTCCGAAGCCGTCTACGTGGTTGGGAGACATGAGGGCCGCACATCCGGGATTGTCGAGCAGTTCGGCGGAGAGGCGACCGCCATGGATCGGCTTGCCGAAGAAGCGATCCGAGCAGACATTCTTGTGAATGCAACTTCCGCTTCCAGCCCTGACGAGGCGCCGAAGCTGGCAGAGTTGGTGTCGCAATTAAGTGTACCGGGGTGCCGGCTGATGTTGGATCTCAATTATGGACGGGAAGAAAATTTCTGGCGAGAATGGGCAAACCGCCATCGCGTCGATTTCATGGACGGACTATTGCCGCTGGCATATCAGGCCCGCCGAACGTTCGCCCTCTGGACCGGGATGCAAGTCCCACCCGAGGAGTTTATCGACGCCCTCGGCAATGGCAAATAATTCTGTGTGTCATGACTAGCGCTCTTAGATGAGCATCTCAAGATCAACGGTCGACTCTGGAGACGATCAGAATCCGCGCCCACATTGACCGGTTGACGGAAAGAATGATAACTAATGGCATTGGATACCCTAACAGATAAAATCGCCATGTACAGCGATCGGGAAAAGGAATACCTGCTCAAAGCCGTCAGCGCGTTTCGCCGACGGCTTATCGTAGTGTCGCAGGATTTTAAGATCCTTGCGGCAAATTGTTCCGATGAGCCGGGGGTCGACAGCACGCTCGTCGGCAAGCACTGCCACAAAGTGTTCTACGATTGTGACGAGCCCTGCGAGATCTGTGCGGCCAAGGAATGTATCCAAAGCGGACGTCCAACCCTGCGATCCAAATCGGATCATCCCCCCGATGATGAGGTGGTGCCCTGTTTTTATGCCTATCCAATCGTCTCCGAAGGCGTGATCGAGGCGGTGGTCAGCATGGATTTTGATCTGCCCACCCGTGGCGAGATCGAAGAAAAACTCCAGCGCACCAATGCGTTCCTCCGGAATCTAATCCTCAGTGCTGTTGACGGTGTCATTGCCGCAGATAAAAACGGTAAAATTATCATCTTCAATGACACAGCTGCTGAAGTGTTCGGGTATGAGGTCGAAGAAGCCCTCTCCACTCTGAATATCACTGATATCTACCCCGACAACCTGGAATTCCAGGTGATGCGGGAGATGCGCAGTGAGGCTTACGGAGGTAAAGGCAAGCTGCGATCCTACCAGGTGGATGTCGTCAGCAAGGGTGGGGAGCGGATTCCCATCAGTCTTAACGCGGCAATTGTCTACGAAGGGCAAAAAGAGATCGCCACCATCGGGTTTTTCCATGACATGCGAGAGAGCCTCCGGATGAAATCGGACCTCGAAAAGACCCAGCTTCAACTTCTGCAATCCGAGAAGATGGCCTCACTTGGGAAGCTGGCCGCCGGCGTCGCCCATCAGCTGAACAATCCCATCGGCGGCATCACGCTCTTTACCAAGCTGGTGCTGGAAGAGTACGACCTTGAAGAAGGGGTCCAGGAAGATCTCCATCGCGTGCTCCAGGATGCCGAGCGCTGTCGGGATACGGTCAAGGAACTGCTCGAGTTTACAAGGCAGACCCGACAACTCATGCGGCCCCACGACATCAATCAAGCCATCTCGCGCACGCTCTTTCTCCTGGAGAACCAGACGCTGTTTCATAACATTGATATTCAGAGGGAACTGGCCTCAGGGCTGCCACAGGTGACCAGCGATATCCAGCAGCTCAATCACCTGTTTATGAACATAATCCTGAATGCCGCCCAGGCGATGGACGGCAGGGGTCGGCTGCTCGTGAGAACTTGGTTTTCGGAGGAGGATGGGTCGCTTCTTATCGAGATTGCAGATTCCGGGCCCGGTATCCCCGAAGACATTCTTCCCCAGATCTTCGATCCATTTTTTACTACAAAGGACGAGGGAGAGGGGACCGGACTGGGCCTCAGCCTGGCCTATGGCATCGTGGAGAATCACGGGGGCAAGCTACGGGCCGAAAACAGCTCCGAAGGGGGCAGCCGTTTTATCATCGAGCTACCCGTGGCCCAAAAACCGACTTCAGGGGATAATTTATGAATGAGCAACCGGCACAGGAGACCACAGAACCGATTCACGTGATGGTCGTTGACGATGAGAGGGACATTCGGGATGGTTCCAAACGGATCCTGACCCGGGCCGGGTATGAGGTCGTGCTTGCCAGCAACGGCAATGAAGCTCTGGATTTGCTGACGTCCGAGCCGGTGTCCATTGTCCTGCTGGATCTGAAGATGCCGGGGATCGACGGTATGGACGTCCTCGAACGGATCAATCGTGATTTCCCCTCAATCCTGGTCATCGTCATCACCGGGTTTGCCACTGTGGAAACAGCCATCGAAGCCATGAAGCAGAGCGCTTACGACTTCATACCCAAACCCTTTGAACCGGATCAGCTGAGAATCGTGGTGAACCGTGCCGCCGACAAACTGCGACTGACCTGGGAGCGGGAACGCCTGGAGAAAGAGCGCCAAGGCATGCTGCTCGATCTGGATACTGAAAAAACGCGGCTCCGGACCATTCTGGAGGTGTTGCCAAACGGCGTGGTGGTTACCAATGCCGAGGGGAAGGTGGTGCTCATGAACATGGCGTTTCGGCGGCATCTGAATCTGCCCGTCGGCCGTAGTCTTGGAGATCCGCTGGAAGACTATATCCCGGACGCTGAATTATGCGAGCTTGTCCGGGACATTTCCTGGGGTAAGTACGTCGACTTTGATGACATCCCTTTTGTGGAGTTCAGCCCCTTCGAAGAGAGGCATCTGATGGCCCGTGGGCAGCCGGTCCTGGGAGAACGAAAAGAGTGCCTCGGCGCGGTACTGAACATCGTGGACATCTCCGGATTGAAAGTATTGGATCAGCTAAAGTCGGATTTCATTGCCAAAGTATCCCATGAACTGCGGTCACCCCTGGCGACCATCCATGAACAGCTGGCCCATGTATTGAACGACATGGTCGACGAGGTATACAAGGACGATCAACATATCTTGCTGCGGGCCAAGGAAAAAACATCCGGACTGATATCGCTGATTGGAGATCTTCTGGATCTATCCCGCATTGAAGAGGGCGTCATTTGCCATGAGCCTCAACGGGTGGAGGTCGGTGATTTGCTATCCAACATCGTCGAGTTCATGGATACCCGTGCCGCCTCAAAAGGGCTCAAACTTGACCTGGACCTGCCGGCAAGCCCCCTCCCAGCCATTACCGCCGATCCCATCGGAGTCGAAAGTATTTTCGGCAACCTCATCAGCAATGCCATCAATTACACCCCGGATGGCGGACACATCCAAGTTAGTGGCGACATGACCGGACTGAACATTCGCGTCCGGATACAGGATACCGGTTTCGGGATCGAAGAAAAATATCTGGAGAAGATCTTCGAACGGTTTTACCGCGTGAAAAACGATAAAACCCGATTTATTACCGGCACCGGCCTGGGGTTGCCGATTGTCAAAGGGCTGGTGGATTCCTTGGGCGGAAGGATCTCTGTGGATAGCGAACCGGGGAAGGGGACGACGTTCGAGGTTCTGCTGCCGGTTGACTCGCAGGGACCGCCGCCGGCAGACTAGCCCGAATGTGGGATGAATTCGGTTCCGCATCCGAGCAACAACAAGCGCTATCTGGAATGGAGCTCCGATGCGCCTATCTGCCCTCCTGCCAGTTTTCCAACCTTCCGATTAACAAATTGGACATATTATGGATCCAGGTCAAAGCGGCCGGGCGATTGCATCGTTATGTTACATGTCGCATGTTAATTGAGTCGTCACCGTCATCGGTGATGCCAAACGTCAGAAGCCCGTTGCGATGGCTGTCGGACAACAGTATTAATAGAAGACCAACTGTTTGACGATCAAGTGAACCATATGAAAACCATGGAATGGACACCGGAAGCTGAAGCGTCAATCAAAAAAGTACCATTCTTCGTTAGAAAGAAAGTCCGCAGGCGGGTGGAAGCTGAGGCTTCGGATGCCGGCAAGACCATCGTTGGTCTGGCCGATGTCAAAGCGACGCAGAAACGCTATCTGGGCCGGATGGCGTCGGAGATGAAAGGGTATCAGCTGGATGCCTGCTTTGGCCCCAGTGGATGCCCGAATCGTGCCCTTCGGGCCGACACCCTGGTGGAACGGCTTGAGGGCCGTTTGAGGGAGGCAGATCTGTTGAATTTTCTAAAACAGGAAGTGGGGGAGAATCTCAAGTTTCACCACGAGTTCCGAGTGACAGTGGCCGAATGCCCCAATGCCTGTTCCCAGCCCCAGATCAAAGACCTGGGAATAATCGGGGCATCCGTTCCGGCAGTCACCGAAGAACCCTGTTCCGGGTGCGACGCCTGTACCGAAATCTGCCCGGATGATGCCATCCGGTTAAACACCGATGACGCCACCGCTGAGATTGAGGGCGCCCGTTGCCTGGTTTGCGGAAAATGTATCGGTGTCTGCCCAACCGGGACCCTTGTCGAGAATCGGAGCGGCTACCGCGTCTTGTTGGGTGGGAAACTGGGTCGCCATCCAAGATTGGCTGAGCCATTGCCCGGGATACACACTGAGGAAGACGTTCTCGATATCCTGGCAGCGTGCCTCGAATTTTATAAGCAGACCAGCCGTGGCGGACAACGGTTTGCGGATATCTTCCGGCCGGAAGATTTTCAGAGATTTGTGGAAAGGTTTGGGAAGCGTTAGTTCAGCGTTCAGGGTTCAAGGTTCAGGGCACGGGTTTCAGGTGTCAGGTGTCAGGATTTCAAATGGGTATTGGGGAGTAGGTATTGGAGATGAGGCGCTGACTGACGATGTCAGATCGTTGCGGCGTCTCCACGTGCCGAGTACCCAGTACCGAATATCTAAAGACCGGCCAACCGTCAAACAGGCCAACCGGTAAACCGGTGCACCGGCCAACCGGCAAACGGGCCAACCGGCACACCGGCTAACGGGCGGACCGGCAAACCCGAAGGAGTCATCATGCCCATTCCCGGAAATCTGCTCACCACAGCCATGGCCGTCATGCCCCACACGGATGTCGAGCGGGCCCTGGAAACGGCGCTATCCGTGGATATCCCGTTCTGGCCTCAGCTCCCCAATTTCAACTACTACGAGGACATGTACGTCCAGGCAGCAGAACACTTTCCGGGAATACTTCTCGATCTGGACGCCCGGACACTTCGGTTTTCCATCGATAGATTCGCCATGGAGTTTGAGGATACCATGGCCCGGTTTGACGACCCGGCCTTTTTCGATATCAGCGAGACCTATTCGGTGGTGTATCATCGGTTTCTGGCACAGGATTTCGCCGACCGGCCGGCGATACGCGGACAGCTAGAGGGACCGATCAGTTTCGGCTTTAACGTTCTGGACCAGGATGAGCGGCCGATCCTATTTGACGACACAGTTCGACCGTTCATGTTCGAATTCATGGCCCGTAGAATCAACGTGCAACTGGCTCGGCTCCGGACTCTGAATGAAAATGCCTTCATGTTTGTTGACGAGCCGGGGCTGCAGTTCCTGTTTTCCGCCATGTCCGGATATAGCGATGTCCAGGCGAAAGAAAATCTCGATCTTTTCTTCTCCCAGGTGGACCGTCCGAGGGGGATTCACTTGTGCGGGAATCCCGACTGGGATTTTCTCCTGGGGTTGGATATGGACGTTCTCTCCATGGATATCTACACCAATGCGGAAATATTTTCTGCCTATGGGAAGTCCATCGGTCGATTCCTGGAAAAGGGCGGGGTGATCGTCTGGGGGATTGTGCCGACCGGATTCGAGATCTTCGCCGGAGAGGATATTCCGTCCCTGATCCAGAGGTTGGAAGTGGTTTGGGAGGCTCTGGAAAAAAAGGGCATTGACAGGTCGCTTCTTCTGAAACAAAGTTTGTTGTCACCGGCGACCTGCTGCCTGGTGAACCCGGATAAGGAAAAGACGGTGGAACATGCATTTCGAACGGTGGGGCGCATGTCCAGGGAACTCAGAGAGAAGTATTCACTGTTATAAACGCTCCAAACATTGTTTCTGTTCAGCCATCCGCTGAAAAAAGTTCATGCCATGTTCGGGTAAGTATAGGTATTACCATGCTGCGGGTTTTTCAAACCGATATCATCGATTCCGGCCAGTTTGTCATCACCCAACTTGGAAGACTTTTTACCGGAGTTTACCGATTCCCGAACGGATGGTTTCTATGTTTTCCCCGACAGAGGACCCCATGCCCAGGGGGCGTCGGGATCCCTGCATCGACACCGCCCGGGTTTCCCGGAGAGACTCCGCTATCATCTGCTTAAGTTCGTACACGACCGGCTTTTTTCCTTTGGCGCGGCAGGGGCCGTCTTTTTCCATAGGGTCAGCCACTGGGCAGACACCCTTCCGGGCGCCCGGAAAACCATTCACCCGCTGGAGGGTGGTGTTAAAAAGATCCTCCTGGACTGCAAGCAATGCGGAGATTGCGGTATTGAGCATCTGGCCTTTAATGCCCCGAATCCCAATGTCCCAAACGTATTCGTAACGGTGCCTGCGGCGGGAGCCGGGACGGCCGGTGTGAAGTCTATCCGGAATCGATATTGCGTGTGGGTTCGCACCTACCTGCGCCTGGCCTCCACCGGAGAGGTCGATAAAATGGTTGTTGGCTGTGTGCCGCCGCGGATGTGGGAACTCAACAAAACGCCTTCCTGGCCGAATTTCCATCTTAAATGGGACCACCAGAGCGTTTCAACAGACGTGATCCAGCGCTGCCGTCTGGTGGAAGGACGCCTGATTGATTAATCCCGGCAGCCGGCCACCGCATCGATCAATACACGCATATGCTTTTTTTCGGCCTGGGCCAATGACAGAAACGCCTCCCGGATCTCTTCGGCTTCAGAATTGTCGGCCATCGCGCGGTACAGGTCATAGGCGGCGTATTCGATATCCAACGCCAGCTCGATCAAGGGGATGCAGCCAGGCTGTGGTATCACGGCAATGCGTTGGAAAGCATCCACCAGGGCTGTTCCGCCTTCCAGGATCTCGCCGTTCAGTGCAGCAAACAGAGTGTCAAACACCGGCGGCTTTTCTTCCGTTTTTTCCCAGAACGTGTATATCATTCTGGCATGGCCGATTTCCGCCCTGGACAGCGTGTCAAATGTCTCCCGTTGGTTCGCATCGGCGGTTTGGTCGCGAACAGCCGTGTAAAATTGCTGCGCGCCTTTTTCCAGATCCATGGCCGTATACAATAGGTCGTGAAGCTTTGCACCTGCGCTGAAGACCTGGACTTTCGGATAATCGTCCGCAAGGCGGCCGTGCCAGTTCAGGATGCCGCCTGCCAGATTGTAGATTTTCCCAGAGGAGATTTCTTCGTCCAGCACCATCGCAGCCGCCGCCATGGAGCGGGGGCCGCTTCTGCAGTAGAAAATAAGATCGCGATTGTCGGGAAGCCCGTCCATGCTCCGCACCAGTTCGGCAATCGGCATCAGCCGTGCCCCCGGAATGTGGTTTTGTGCGTATTCATCGGGCTCTCGGACGTCTATTAGCAAGTACCCTTTTTCGTGATGTGTCTGCCGATACTGCTCCAGTTGCGCCGGCAGCAGCTCTTCGAATTGGTCGTCACCCATGGATCATGTCTCCGCGTCGATCGGTGGTTGTCATCCGTTCAGGACGAGGCTGTGATACTTACTACCCTATAGCACAAGGATGGTCTCTGTAAAGCCATCACCGTCCGCTACCGGGAAAGAGAACTCCCCGGCGGCCGTTTTCGTGAGATGAGGGGGGCCGGATCCTGTATCTGTTGATCCTTGGAAAAGCGCGTCGTCAGGGATAGCGATTGACACCGCGCCCGTTGCGGTGTATGATGTGAACTATCTCACAATGCCCTGAATTCAATGGCTTGCAGCCTTTATTCTCCCCCTTACAGTCAATGAGCCATTCAAAATCCGACATTGCGGCGAAAGGTCACATCCTTGTCGTCGATGATAATGTGGAAGTTCGCCTGCTGATAGAAAAGATGCTGGCGCGCAACGGATTCGATGTGCAAACAGCAAGCGATGTACCTTCCGCCAGCCGCCTAGTTCGCAGTCATCCGTTCGACACCGTCATCACCGATTTTGTGATGCCGGATGTGGATGGTCTGGACCTTCTGAAAATCATTCGGGACCGATATCCGAATCTACCCGTGATTCTTATGACCGGCTACGCGACAGCAGAAGCCGCCACCCAGGCACTCCGCCTTGATGCCTACGACTTTTTAACCAAGCCGATCGTCTACCAGGAACTCATGTCCACGGTTCAACGAGCAGTGCGGGCCAAACGGCTATCCGACGAAAAGTCCCGAATCGAACAGGAAAATCAGGCCTATCGTGAGAAACTGGAACGGCTCGTCGAGGAACGCACCAGCCGATTGCGTGAAAGCGAACAGAAGTATCGGCGACTGTTTGATAATGTTTATGATATCTTCTTTCAGGCGGACCCGGAAGGAAACGTCATCCTGGTGTCGCCATCGGTGGAGCAAATTCTGGGTTACACCCAGGAAGAGATTACCGGGCACAACCTCAAGGAATTTTCTGCGGACAGCACCACGGTGACCGACACGCTCAGGGAGCGGATTCGGACCGAAGGATTTGTCGACAAGATCGAGACACCGATGCGGGCAAAATCCGGGGAGACGGTGTGGCTGTCGACCAGCGCCCGGATTAGCCGAGATGACACAGACACGGTGATCGGCTTCGAGGGGATTGCCAGAGACATTTCCGACCGAAAACGGATCGCCAGGGAACTGGAACGCCGAAATGCCATCTTGGAAGGGGTCCGCCTGGCAGCGGAAACATTTTTGCGGTCCGGAGACTGGCAGGAACATATCCAGCCGGTCCTGGCTCAGCTTGGAGACTCGACTGGTGCCTGCAGGGTTTATATCTGTGAGAACAAGGCCGCCGGAAACCGTCCCACAAGTTCCCGAAAAATCCATGAGTGGACAGCCACCGGTACCTCGCCCTTGACCCTGGGTAGCAAGCTGGAGGACCTTGGTTATACTTCTGGTTTCAGTCGGTGGGCAGAGTTGCTGTCTGCCGGCGAGATGATTCACTGCCCGGTCAAAGAACTTCCCGAGTTCGAGCGCGAGGCGTTGATCGAACAAAACATCCTGTCCATTGCTGTGGTCCCAATATTCGTAGATGAGCAATGGTGGGGATTTATCGGTTTCGACGATTGTCGTACTGAACACCGCTGGTCTCCCCATGAAATCGAGGCGCTGAGGGCGGCTGCCGGTATACTCGGGGCGGCCGTTCAGCAGGAGCGTTCACGGGAGAAACTGTCTTTGCTGGCGACCGCCCTTGAGCAGGCGGCATACGGCATCGTCATCACCGACACCAACCGGTTGGTTCAGTATGTCAATCCAACCTTCGAACACATGACCGGAATCGACCGGGATCACATCATTGGGCCCCCCTATGAGTTTTTCCCCGGTGAGACCACACCCGAGCTCTCGAACGAGCACATCTTTACGCGATTGGCCCAGGGCAAACCCTGGCACACCAGCTATACGGCACGCCGGAGCGACGGCTCGACCTATGAGGAAGAAATTACAGCCTCAGCGGTGAAAAGCGCCAACGGAGAAGCGTATTATTATGTGATTGCCAGAACGGACATCACCGAACGCCGGCGGCTCGAGGCGATTGCCGAAGCGGACAACTTGATGCAGAATATCGGGTATACCTTTTCCGGGATCCGTCATGAAATCGGCAATCCCATCAACTCCGTCAAGGTCGCCATCAGTATGCTCGAGAACAAGCTGGATCAGTTCGACCAGAACACTATCCAGGAATTTCTCCACCGCTGCCTGGAAGAGATCACCCGCGTGGAATACCTGTTGACAGCCTTGAAAAACTTCAGCCTGCACGAACGACCAGAGGGGCAACGGGTTCGCCTGGACGAATTTCTCAATGGATTCCACTCGCTGACCAGCGGCGATTTTGAAAGCCGCGGCATCTCGGTGGCCTTCGAAGATCGGGTTGGCGAATGCTACGGCACCACCGATCCGAGAGCCCTCCACCAGGTGATGCTCAATGTCATGACCAATGCCGCCGATGCCGTTGAAAAAAGCGACCAGCCATCCATTTTTATCCGACTGGAGCGATCACCCGGATGGCTCCAGATCCATGTGACGGACAACGGGATCGGAATTTCTGACAAACAACAGGAGCACCTGTTCAAGCCGTTTTACACGACCAAGGAAAAAGGAACGGGTCTCGGGCTGGTCATTGCCCGGAAAATGCTTTCCTCGATGAATTCAACCATTGACGTTGACAGTCGGGCAAACATCGGAACCACGGTGACCATTTCCATACCGGAAGGAACGGATGAGCGCGACCCAGACTAAACGACGGCTCCTGATCATCGACGATGACAAATTCCTATGCGATCTCGTGGCCCAGTTTTTCCGAGGTGAAGCTGTCGACGTGCTCACCGCCCACCGGGGGGCTGACGGGGTGCATATTGCGTCGAAGACCCTGGTGGACGTGGTGCTTCTGGATCAAAAGCTTCCGGATGTCCAGGGGGTAGATGTCTGCCCGGCACTGCTGAAACACAACGATCAGACAAAGATCATTTTTATCACGGCATATCCCAGTTTTGAAAATGCATTGGAAGCGATCAAGCAGGGGGCTTACGACTATCTCTCAAAACCGTTTGAACTGGAAGAATTGAAGCTGACCGTCGAGAGAGCCCTCAAAACGCTGACCCTCGAACATGTCGAACAGATTCACGCCTACCGGAGTTCGAAGGAAAGTGAGGAAGCGATTCTCCTCGGGAAGGAATCCGGTTTGGCCGAAGTCTGGCGGATGGTTGGAATCGCTGCAGACTCCGACGTCCCGGTATTGATTACCGGGAAAACCGGGGTGGGAAAGAATATTGTCGCCCGCTGTATCCATTACAACGGTCCGTTGGGGAAGCGGCCCTTCATTACCGTCAACTGTGCCGCCATTCCCGAACAGTTGATCGAAGGGGAGCTTTTCGGGCACGAAAAGGGTGCATTCACCGGTGCGGTGGCGGTCCGCAAAGGACTGTTCGAAATGGCCGAAAGCGGGACGCTGTTCCTGGACGAGATCGGTGCCCTTCCGTTTACCCTCCAGTCTAAACTATTGGGCGCCCTTGATGAACGGAAGGTCCGGCGGCTTGGCGGCGAGACCGCCCGATCCGTCAACGTTCGGATCATAGCAGCAACAAACGAGGAAGTCGAAAAAGCGGTTGCCGGCGGAACGTTTCGAGAAGATCTATACTACCGGCTGAATGTATTCCGTATCCACATTCCTCCGCTAAAGGACCGTCTCCAAGACGTTCCTGAGCTCTGCCGACATTTTGTTCGGCAAATCGCACCCGACAGTCGGATCAGCATTCCGGAGTCGGAACTGGCCTGTCTGCGGGGTTACCAATGGCCGGGCAATGTCCGGGAGCTGAAAAATGTTATCGAGCGATCGATTATTCTCCGCAGCGGGGATACCATCCGGCCCTCCGCCCTGTTGATGCAGCCATTGGCGGCGGCACCCCCCGAAAACCCGATCCCAATCGAAGATGACGACATCGTGTCTCTCGAAGAAATTGAGAAGAATTACATCCGACGTGCCCTCAGTGCCCTGTCCTGGAACCACACCCGAACCGCCAAAAAATTAGGCGTATCCAGGTCTACCCTGAATCGAAAGATCAAGGCCTACCGGATCGAAAAACCCTAAAAGTGGTTTCAGAATTCCGTTCCGATTGGTGACGTGTCACCGTATCGGAAAGAGTCGGGATCATCGGGGTCGGTATCGGAATCGGAATCGGTATCGAGCCCGAAAATGGCGAGCCTGTCTCGATACCGACCCCGACGCCGAACACGTCTACAGTTGAACTCCGTCAACTCCGTACTCTGCTGGCAGAATCCTCTCTGCTCAAACGGAACATATTTATGGCAACGGCTATAAATCCCTGAAAAGATTTCATGCAAGGTCCAGATTACCGGCGGGTGACAAATATCGGATTGGATATGAGGGTTCCAACATTCGGGGCCCGGGCTTCAGTCCGGTAATACCCCTTCTTGCCAACCGGGAATTGGTTGTCCCGAACATCGATGACCACCGGCTGCGGTCCGGTTTCGATACGGATCGGTTGCCCCGAGCGTATCAACCGAACGGTTATCGGATCGTTTGATGGGATCCGGGACGATACCCTCGCCCGTATGATCGGTGCCGAGGACAGGTTTATCTCCTGGCCCATGGTAACCTGGGCGGCCGTTCCCTCGGCGCCGACGGTAAAGAGGGGCAGCGTTGGTCTTTGAGGATGCCTGCCACGCGTGGCATACATGCGCCCCATGCGCATGGCCGCGATAAGGTTCTTTTTGGTTTTCTCCCGGACCAGAAACATCGTTATAAAATTACCCAGTATTTCTCCTGCACCATTTTCCTTATGATAATCGGCGGTCGATATCCCCCACACCGGGCGCCGTCTGTTACCCCGGCAGTATTGCATGAGTACCCGGTCCCACACTCCACCCGGGTTGGTTATTGTCGTCGTGTCGCCATAGAGGGCCGCAAAACCGGTATATCGTTTTGCCTTTTCAAGAACATCCGGATAGGGAGGTGTGCTGACCTGGATTGGCCCCAAAGGGCGGACACCCGATCGGGTTTCCGGGTAATTCCAAATGGTCAGTCCCCCCAGGCCTTCAACGTGATCGATGTAGAACTGGTAGGGAACGATGCCCAGGTTACCCATGTATGGATCGAACGGGGAACTGCGAAACGGTTTGGTGTTGACCATGAGCAGCGCCGAGAAACTGCAAAGTACAATTCCCACCACGCGGAGCCGCCCCTTTTTTCGAGCCAGTAGGATACCCAGGCACAGTGCTGTCCCAAAAATGATCAGTTGCGGCACGAACGGAGCGGCATATTTCAGGCCCGGGGCGTTGTGCAGCACCGGTAGCTTTCGATAGTCTTCCGGGTCCTCCAGTCCGATGGCAAGAAGCCGTTTCTCATGATCGTGGGCGGTCAGGTTCCCTTTCATCCATGACCCGGACCAATAATAATAGGGTGCCGATTCAGCTCCGGGAACCAGGATAACCTCCGGGAATTTTTTTGCCGCCGCAGCGATGGCGCTCACATAGAATGTGGCACCGCCACGATTGATTGCGTTTCTCTCCTCCCGCCAACGCACTATGTGCTGCAGCGGAAAGACGCCATATTCCATGACCATCCGGTCATGGTCGGTCAGAAACAGGGCGTCTATTTCGCGGCGAGAGGCGAGAGTGGCAAGGGCCGCGATGCTCAGATTCCCGTCACTGTGTTCGCTGCGCAGGTCGACGACGCCGGCCACCTGCCGGTAGACGATATCCGGTGCGGACCCTGCACCGGAAACCCAGGTAGCGGGCAGGAGACAGAGACCGGCCAAGCAGAGCATGGCCCGACGTATCTTTTTTCGCCACCGGACGGGCGTGAATCGCGGAGCACCGCTGGGCTGCCGTGCCGGGGCAAGCTCCCCCCGCCCGTCGCGTTCTGGTAGGGCCATATCGTTTTCGCTGGTTTCAGTGACTCGGGATGCCATGATGAGCGCTATCGAATGTGATACAATTCTGTTCTGTCCCCGGTTCCTCTTTGCGATCCACGAACACCCATAATTGCCAGAGGCTGTATATCATAACGTGAGGCCCTGGAATAAGACCGTTTTTGGTTGTCCATGGGTTTCCCGGAATCCTGTCCGACCGGCGGGCGGCGGTCAGCCGGTTTGGCCCGCAGGCTTATCCGATGATATCCTTGGGGCGTCCCCCCCGCCTCCGGGCAGGATTGTGGCGATATCCAGCACGTTGGAGAGGTCGGCCCCCACGGCAAATCGGTCTTCCACCAAACCGGCGATGTCCCCGGACTCGATGAGCTTGAATTTCACCATCAGATCGGCCATTTCTTGAAGTTCGTCCTGTTGCGGGACAAAACGGTCATAGACGATCCGGTTTTCCGGCGTCGTCAGGGCGTAACGGACCAGCTCTTCCGGCTGGTTCCAAAACTCCGAGGCAATTGCGGCGGCTTCATCCGGGTGCTCCTTTGCCCAGACGCCGGCCCGCGCCGCGCCCTGTACCAATTGGTGCACGATGTCCGGGCGAGCATCGATCAGGGACTGATTGACCACCACAAGGTTGCAGATGAAGTTGTGCCATACATTTTCAACATAGTAGAGCAAAGAGGCGTTGCCATTTCTCAACGTCTGGGCGGCAAAGGGCTCCCCGACAAAGTAGGCGTCCAAAGCGCCGGTGGCCAACGCCGCCGGCATATCCGGCGGGTTCATCTCGACGACCTTCACCTGGCCGGAAAGCCCGGACTCTTCCAACAGCAGGAGGACGCTCAGGTTGTGGCCGGAGAACCGCATGGGTACCGCCAATGTCCGACCGGCCAGATCTTCAAAGGTTTTGGCCCCCAGATCTTTGCGAACCACCAGGGTGCTTTCATGACGGTTGCCAATACATACCACACGGATATCTTCGCCCTGTTGCCGGAGCACAATGGAAAGCGGCGCGATGATAAAGGCTGCTTGAATCTGATTGTTGCGCAAGGCTTCGGCCATCTCTGCAAACGATGCGAATTTGATGGACTGAAATCGGATCTCGCCGTTTTCCCGGCTGGCATAATCGAGCAGCGGCGACGCGAGGTTTGTGATGACCGGCATGTACCCCATACGGACCACCCGGCGATAATCCCGATCCGTGTTGACCCAGTGGTGAAGCCCGGAGATCAACAGCAACCATGTCACTGCACCGGCAGTCATCTTCCAAAATGGAGACAGACCCATTAACGACCTAAACCGCATAGCTGACTCCAAGCATCAGAAACAGTTCGTCGCGCAGTGTACTGAGACCGGGTTCCTTGTCGAATTTCCGAGGGTGGGCAAAATCGAGCTTGCGTTCCAGCTTTACGGTGGATGGCCGTCCGCTCATCACCACGATCCGGTCTCCCATGATCAGCGCGTCATCGATATCATGGGTGACAACAAGGATGGTCTTCCCGATAAACTGATGCATGTTTACGACTTCTTCCCGCATCTTCATATGTGTTAAAAAGTCGAGGCCGCTAAACGGTTCGTCCATGATCAGCATGTCTGGGTTTACTGCCAGGGCCCGTGCCAGTTCCGCACGGCGCTGCATCCCGCCGGAAAGCTGGTGCGGGTAGTAGTGTTCGAAGCCCTCCAGTTCAACCATCTCGATGTATTCCTGAACCCGTTCCGATTTTTCGTTGTGATCCGGACGATTCCTGAGTCCAATCTCCACGTTCTGGTATACCGTCATCCAGGGAAAGAGCCCACTGTGCTGAAAGACGAAAATATGGTTCGGACCGGCCCCCCGGACCGGGTGACCATCCACGAGCACCTCTCCGGCGCTAGGCGTATCAAATCCTGCGATGAGGCGGAGCAATGTAGATTTCCCGCAACCGCTGGGGCCCAGGATGCAGACCATCTCACCATCATGAAATTCAAGGTCGATGTGATCCAGGACTGGGATCCAGTCGCCCAAATGGCCCTCCTCATCCGGCCGACGCGGTATCCGTCGACGATTGATGAATTCTTTGCTCAATTCCCGGATTCGGATGTGTCCCAACGTTGCTACCCCGATATTCTGCCCCAACCGGCCGATTCGATCCGGCCCATCCGCCGCATGATGGCGTCCAGGGTCAGTCCGATCAGTCCGATGACAATCATTCCGTTCATCACGTAGTCCATGCGCAGGGCATTTCGGGCATCGAGAATAAGATATCCAAGGCCGGACTGTACCGCGATCATTTCAGCAGCCACCACCACCAGCCAGGCGATCGTCACTGTCAGGCGCAGGGCGGTCACCACCGACGGGACGATCGCCGGTATGACCACTTTGGTTATCACTTCGTACCGCGTTAGATTAAAATTGGCGGCCACCTGGAAATAAATTGGATTGATGCGGTTGACCGCGATCGTCGCGGAGACGACCAGGGGAAAAAAGCTCGACAAAAAAATGAGAAATATAGCCGGCGGATCGCCGATACCGAACCAGAGCATGGCCAGAGGGATCCAGGCCAGCGGGGAAATCGGCCGTAAAAAATGGATCATTGGGTTCATCAGCATGTTAGCGGCCCGAAGCCTCCCCAGAAAAATTCCCAGGGGGATACCCAGGCATGCCGACAGGTAGAATCCCAGGGTGACCCGATATAGACTCGCCACCGCGTGTTTGACCAGTTCGCCGCAAACCAGCAGTTCCCAGAAGCTGGTCATGACCTGGACCGGTCCGGGGAACACATGGGGACTCCAATCGCTCAGGCTGGTCGTCAGCTGCCAGACCACGACCGCCATCGCAAATGAAACGAGACCCGCTGCCACCGACTGTTTCCGCATATTATGCTTCTGTACGTGTTGTCATTATTGTCAGAATTCCGTTCCGATGCAATGCCGCCGGACCTTTCCCCATCTTTCGGGACTTATTCCTGTCAACTGCTCCAGAACACCCGCCATCCGGGTGGTGGGGGTCAATGTACGGCGGCCAGTCTGCCCATGGGTGCCATCTGTCCAGCCGACGTGGCCGGGTATTGCAGGACTTCCTTTGCCAGGTCGATGTATTGCCGGGCCGAGGCGCTTTGCCTGTCGTAGAAAATGACGGGTTTACGGACGACCTGAGATTCTGACAGCTTTTCATCCATTTCGATGACGGTTTCAAAAGAGCGATCTCTATACCGTTTTTTAATTTTCTCATGGATCACCCGGGCCACCGTTTTTTCGGGATCGTACATGGTAATCAGCACCCGATACTCGATATCGACGACCTGTTTGTCTCGGATGACATCAATCGCCTTTTCGATCTGATCCACCCCGTGGATGGAGAAGGTTTCGCATTGGCTGGGTATGATGATAAAATCCGCAGCCATCAGTGCATTGAGGGTGAAAAACTCGATGGAGGGTGGCGTGTCGATGAGAATGAAATCGAAATCCCCGCGGATACTAGATAGCACATCTCGAAGCACATGCATCGGCTGGGCAATCTTCGAACCTTTTCGGCCCACCAGAGCCAGCTGCGGATTCGAGGGCAATAACCACACATTCTCGTAGGGTGTTTTTGCGAGCACCGCTCCTATAGCTTGCGTTCCTTTCTCAACGATATCGAAGAAGGAACCTGCCGGCCGGTCCCCCAGAGCCGATGTCAGGTTCGCCTGTATGTCGAAATCGACCAGCAGAACCCGCTTGTTCTGCAGGGCCAGCGCTGTTCCCAGGTTGAGACAGGTCGATGTTTTGGCCACACCACCCTTCTGGTTTGTCACCGCCATCACCACGCAACGGGAGTGGTTTGTCTTTGGCCCGGGCCGCTCTGCCATCCGTGTGTGCGGCATCCGGCCGACGGTAGGTGAGCCGGCCCCGGGTGTTACCCCACCGTAAGTCGGTGCGGGGCTGTATCCGGATCCGGGCACGGGCCGGCGCGACGGTTCCGATACCGTCGGCCGGGCGACACTGAACACATTTCCGCAGCGGGAACACCGGACTTTTGCACTCACCTTTCGAGCGGTGTCATCTTGAAGGTTGAACCGTGTATGGCAATCCGGACATGTAATAATCATGGCGACTCCTTTTGTCGCGGCAGTTGCGTTTACCGGCAGGCTGACAGATCTAAACAGACTCTCTCATCATAAATTCGATGATACCGGCCATTTTGTTCTCCTCTGCGACGACATCCACAAGACCGCTGGAGATTACATTGTGGGTTAAATTCGGGTAAACGCAGGTTTCGATGCTCTGCGCGATGGTGATTCCCGACTGCTCTCGAATCCTGGAGAACCCCTCTGCGCCGTCATCTCCAACGCCGGTCAGGAGTACTCCGATCGTATGCTGTTGAAACACGTCCGCCGCGGACGTGAAAAGCGCGTTGAGCGGACGATTTCCCCTGCCGTTCAGCCGCAACCGGGTATCCCCGCTGGCATCGCTGTCGAACCGCAGGGTGTGTTCGTTTGAACACACATAACACGTGCCTTGCTCCAGCGGCAGGTTGTCCTTGGCGATCGAGATTTTCCACGGAACAAATTCATCGAACTTCCGTACAAATGCCGGAAGAATTTTTGGAGATATTTCCTGCACCACCACGACGGCCGCGGGCAAGGTCGACGGCAGGTGGGAGAGCACGCGGATGAACGTGTTGGGACCGCTCAGGGTGGTTCCCATGACGAGAAGGTACTCCAAGGGCTGGAATCCGTAGCGCTCGCTGAGCCCTTCCGCGGCATTCCAGGGCGTGAGGCGAACCCTTCGGATATTTTCCATGTTGACGGCGGTGGCAATCTTTACGCGATCGATGATCTCCCGGCGGCCGTTTTCGATATCCTTGGAAACGGCGCCGGACGGTTTTGGGATAAAATCGACGACCCCCAGGCGCAAGGCTTCAAACGTGACCCCGCCGTCGTTGAACAACGAGCTCAGTACGACGATGGGACGGGGGGCCTCGATCATGATATGTCGTATCGCCCGAATGCCGTCCATAATAGGCATGTCGATATCCAGGGTCACCACATCGGGCTTGCGTTCCTTGATCATGTCGAGACCTTCCTGCCCGTTCCGTGCGGTTCCCACGACTTCAACATTGGGGTCCGTTTCCAGGATTTCCTGAATCGCCTTGACCATGAAGGTGGCGTCATCAACAACCAGGACCTTGAGTTTTTCTGCCATATCTGCTCCTCGTCCCATCCAGCCCGACGTCGCAACCGACCCGTTTCGGCAGACAACGGTGCAATCCTGTTCACTTCAGCTGAGGCTTTCAGCAGTTCATCAATTTTTCTATTGCCGCGGGGATGTCATTCGGCAATGTTTCCATATCGACCAGGTCCGCGGTGATGACCCGTTCAAGGGGGTCGGGGACCATGCACGATTCCCGATGCTGGGCAATGATCGTTCCGTTTTGATCCCGAATCTGCTTCAAACCGTCCAACCGGTCGATTCGGGATCCGGAAAGCAGAACCACCAGCACTTTTCCGGTAAAGGTTTCGGCAATGGTCATCATCAGATCGTCGAATCCGGCCTTGCCCGGTGCGTTTCCGAAGTCGGGAACCTGGGTCAACACCCATCCCCCGTTCCGTTGCTGCAATCCGATCTGTTCTGCCCGGGTTCCCAGATAACCGCAGCCGGCGGCGATCGGAACATCGCTGTCGAGGGGTACGATCCGGTTCGGGCTCCTCTGGTCGAGATACTCCGCAAACGACCTCTTGAGTTGCCCGGACATGTTTTGCAGCAACAGCATGCAGGCGTTGAGCTCTTCGGAAACCATGGGCACCAGTTTGATCAACTCGGCGTACCCACCGGTCCCGGAAGTGACAACCACAAAGTTGTCACAGGGGGTGCACGCATCCGATGGCGGAATTATTCTATCGATGGGCCTGGATGGGCGCACCCGTTTGAAGTTGTTTACACGTGCCTTTGCGGCCTGCCGCACCTTCTCCAAAATGATATCCCGCTTCTGCTCAAGATTCTCGCGTCCCACAGGTTTACTGATAAAATCGAGGGCTCCCAGTTGAAGAAAATTGAGGATGTTGGTCCCTGACGAGGGCGTTAAACTGCTGACAATCACCACGGGACACGGATTTCGGATCATGATGTGCTTCAGGGCCGTGCTGCCGTCCATGACCGGCATGTTGACATCCAGGGTAATGACGTCGGGTCGCAGAGTGTCGATTTTTTGAAGCGCCTCTTCTCCGTTTCGTGCCGTTTCGATGGCACCGATGCCCTCTTCGTTTTCCAGCAACTGGCGCAGCATGCGGCACATCATCGCTGAGTCATCCACGATCAGCAGATTGATGCCGCGATCATCGCCGATTTCGGTGGATGGGCGCGATTCGGGTTCCGGGGTCTCTTCTTCCGGTACGTCCATTTCATCCACCATCCGCATGGCATCCATAAGGAGTGCCTGCCACGGTTTTTCGATCGTGTTCTTGGGTCCCGCTTTTTCACCCAGGGTGCTGAAGCGCCCGTTTTCCCATGAGAGGATGCGGTAAAAGGCCTTCTCTCCGTCAATGTTTTCACAGGACGCATGGACGATTTCGCCTCCTTCAATGAAAATGTGTCCCTGGGTGCCGCCCTGGGTTACCACCAGGGCCATGTCCACCGAAGACATGCAGCACATCTGGATCACATCGACCAGCTGGATATTTTCGAGGGTGCCCTTGAACCCCTCGGATTTTCGATGTATTTCATCCCGGATGAGATCTCGCAGATGCTCAACCTGAAAGGGTTTATTCAGAAAATGGAGGCAACCTTTCTGCTCGGCTTCCTGCTGAATGGCATCCGTGCCGTAACCGGTCATCAAAATGACCCGGATGTGGGGGTGCAGGGCCCGTATTTCCGTCAGCAGGTGCAATCCGGTGATATTCGGCATCTGGATGTCGGAGACGACCAGATAGATATCTTCCGCATTGATAATGTCGAGGGCCTCCTGGGCGCTGTTTGCCGTTTGTACGCTATAGAGGTCGCTGTCGAGGCCTAAAAATTCAGACAATGCCGCCAGCAGCTCCGGTTCATCGTCGACCAACAGGACTTGTTTCGTTTCGGGTTCCATGCGTTCATTCCGTCTGTCCCCGGGACGCTCCGGGGTTTCGGTATTCTGTGCGTTCTGCTCGGGTCCGCTTAATGAATCGTCGGCGTATAGACGTTGCCAACAGGATTGTCCATGGTCAGCGTACCCGGCAGGGACAACCCCTGGCGGTCACGCCGGCGGTTCTGGCGAACGATGGTCATATTTACCAGTTCGTAGACATCGAGAATCAGCGAGATATGCCCATCGCCGATAATCGTGGCACCGGGAAAACCGCTCTTTTGCCGCAAGTAATCCGGCAGCGGTTTGATCACCACCTCTTCCTGTCCGATGAGCGCGTCAACAACCAGTCCGACATGCTGATTGCCTGTATTGACGATAACGATAAAATTCTTTCCGTCTTCCATATACTCCGGGCGAAGCCCGAATAGCTCTGAAAGGCGGAGGATCGGCGTTGTCTTTTCCCGCAGATGAATGACTTCGATGCCTTCGATGGTCGTGATCTCATCTCCGAAGATACGGATGGTTTCTTCCACGGCCGTCAATGGAATTGTAAAGAGCTCTTCGCCCACGCGGACCAGGAGTGCGGATATGATGGCCAGGGTGAGCGGAATCTTAATCCGGATCAGGGTCTGCACACCGACCTTTGAATCGATGTCAATTGTTCCGTTGAGTTTTTCGATGTTCTTCTTGACCACATCCATGCCGACGCCCCGTCCGGAGGTTTGGCTCGGCTGCCCGGCTGTGGAAAAGCCCGGCATCAAAATCAGGCGCGAGATTTCCCTGTCGGTCATGCGATCGAGATCTTCTTCGGACATAAAGCCACCCTGGAGGGCTTTGGTGCGGATGCGCTGCACATCGATGCCCCGCCCGTCATCGGTCACCTCGATCACGATGTGGTTGCTTTCGTGGTAGGCTTCCAGCAGCAATGTCCCTGTTTCCGGTTTGCCGAGACGCCGCCGTTCATCGGTGGTTTCGAACCCGTGGTCGACGGCATTTCGGATAATATGAATGAGCGGATCCGAAATGGCTTCGATGATCATTTTGTCCAGTTCGGTATCTTCTCCCCGGGTTTCCAGCTTGACTTCCTTGCTGCAATTGTGAACAAGGTCCCGCACCAAACGGGGATATCGTGAAAAGAGCTGCACAATCGGCAGCATCCGGACCTTCATGACTCCTTCCTGGAGTTCATTGGAAACCCTGCCCAGTGCCACCGTCGCCTCGCCAAGTCTGAAGGAAAATTCCCGGAGCGGTTTAAGTTCTTTCTGGGTGAGGCCGAAGTCTTCCTTCATTTCCTGGTGAAGGAATCTCAAGTCGTTGAATAGTTGAAAAAAAAGGCCCGGCTGACCACGAGTTCACCGACCTGATTCATCAGATAATCGATTTTGTCGGCATCCACACGAACACTCTGCTTGAATTTTTTCTGTCCGACCCGGTTCTTCTCGCTACCACGTCCATGCTTCTGGTCCACCGCCCGCTGCTGCCCCTGCCGTGGCCCGTCCGGCGCAGTGTCGCCGCTGCCTGAATGCTTGATGGTGCGATCCGATCCGGTCGTCCGAGTTGCTGTCGGTGTTGCCAGAGGCCTTACCGCAAGGGGAGGGGACGGGGTGTCGGATCCCGGAGGCGCGGCCGATGGCAGAACGTGATCCACCGGCAAATACCCCTTACCGGCGATCATCTCATCGATGACCTCCTGAAACGAATCGATGCAGGCGTCCGAATTCTCCATGGCGGTATCGTCAAAGGCATTGCTCAGCATATCGAAAAGATCCGGATCAACTACCGCAAGGTCGCCCGGTGCGTCGACGTCCAATCGGGTCTCCTGTGGTAATGCGACACCGGTCTTATTCGGCGCCATGGCCGGGTTGAAGCAAAACTCGGCCTTCGGAAACGTTTTCACGATCCGGTTCAGGTAGTCGTCCCAGAAATCCAGCGACACCGTATCGCCGGATGCCAGCATTTCCCGGGAGACTTCTACCTTGTCGCGCCATTGGCCGAAAATCGAACGGAGCCGACTGTACCCCATGTAATTTGCCGACGACCGAAGCCTTTCGAGAATGCCGGCACAGCGCTCAAGACTGTCCGAGGGTGTCGATGTCTCCGACCAGCTTTGACCCTCCTGCCACAGGGCGCTGATGCTGTCGGTGAGGTGGTTCAGGAATATATCGAAAAGCTCCTGATCCAGGTCCTCAGTGTAGACGTCGTGTTCCATTTCCTCGAACAACGCCTCGACCTCCGGATCCGACACTGCTGCCGGTTCCTTAAATGTGTCACTACTAAAGAACGTGTCGATGACATTATCAAAATCATCGTCACCGGATCCGGGTCCGGGTGGTTCGGGGTCCCCTTCGGTGTCCGCCGCCTCTTTGAGCTCGGGGAACCGATCCTCGAGTACGCGAAGCCGGTCCCGCATGAAATCGGTGGATGGATCGTCGCCCGTTTCTACCTCTGCCAGCGCCGCGGTAATGTTCTGGAGCCAGTCATCATAAAACCCGAGGAGTTTATCATACCCCATATAGTTGGCCGCCGACCGCAGGCTCTGGAGATGATCCATTGCCGACGTCAGAGCCTCCGTGATCTTTTCCGGAGACTCACTGTCCATCGATAACGACCGCATGGCTGTCGTCTTTTCCTCCAACTGCTCTATAAAAATCGCAAACAGCTCCGCATCCTGCTCCTCATCGCAAACCTCTTCTTCGAGCGGACTCGAGCGGTCTACCCCCGATGCGTCGGGTTCGGTCGTCGGTGTCTCTGTTGATGGCGGGGCGGCCGACACGGCATCCGATGGCTCAGAGGGCTCGATCTGACGGTCGATCGCCGCAATCAGATCGTCTACCGGTGTCTGTTCGGATTGGCCCTCCACAAGGTCTTCGGTCAGCCCGGCAAGCCGATCTTTTGACGCCATGAGGATATCGACCACGTCTTGACGTAGCGATATTTGTTTGTTCCGCGCCAGGTCGAGTAGGGTTTCCAGTCGATGGGTGAGGGAGGATATACGATCTAGCCCAACGAATTGGGCCGCCCCCTTAATGCTGTGAACAGACCTGAAGATCTCGTTGAGCACCTCCCCGTCCTCCGGATCGGATTCCAGCTTGAGCAGACCGGATTCCAATTCCTCCAGGTGTTCTCCTGCCTCTGTAATGAAATCCTGAAGCAGTGCGTGATCCATCATGGTATTCTCCTTATGAGGGAACCGGTGTCTCTCTGTCACTTGCCGCCAGGGTTTTGCCGCATGTCAGGCGGACGTCATAGTAATCAAACGCTTCAACGAAACGCTGAAGGTCTTCCACTTCTGTGCTCAGTACCCTGAGCCGCTCCACAAACTCATCGGGTAGCGAATCCCCGTTGGAGTGCTGTCGCAACATTTCCGTCATCAGTTCAAGCCGTTGCCGATTTCTTCCCGTATGATTCCATACCATCAACAGGATCTCCTGAAGGTTCATCGCCATGTCATTGATATGCTCTGCGATTTTGCCGACCTCCCCGTTATCATCGATGGGCGCCAATGCACCCAGCTGCCCCTTGGCGATTCTGTCTGCGGCTTCTCCCACCTGATCGATGGGTTTTATTACCTTTTTAATGAAGGCCAGGACCAGGGCCAGCATCACCACCAGAACTGCCGCCGTGGCCACCATGAGGTGCTGTTGCACCCGCCGGACGGACTCAACGATGGCGGTGGTGTTCACACGTTGACTTTCTTCCGCCGATAACGTTGTGGTCAGATCACGGATCAATCGGTCCCGGGTCGTCTGACTTCCCGTCTGATCTATAGCGTAGACGCCTGCTCCCAGAACAATGGCGGCGGCAACCAGGAAAAGCATATAGGTTTTCTGTCGCAGGCCCATTGCCCGATGTGCGTTGGGACTGCGGCGGGTCAACCGTTTCCGAAACGTATCGGCGCGCACAGTGTCTCCTTTTCACAGCGGCTCGGAAATTCCGGCTCGGTCCCTGTCACCGTTCCCTGTCCGGAGTTCGTCACCCCCCCGGACCTCAGAGACCTCTGTCGAATGCACCTCATCAATTGTCAATAAGCTCCAGCAGTTTTTCTGAATGATGTTTACCGACAAATCCGACAGCTCCCAGTTGTTCGACTTCATCTCGATATTTTTCTTCATCCAGATTTGACAGAAAAATGATCTGTGCCGTTTTATCCATCGTCAGGATTTCCCTGGCGGCCGTGACGCCGTCCATGCCCCGCATGGTGATGTCCATGGTGACAATATCCGGGTGAAGTTCCTGATAGAGCGTCACCGCCTCCTGGCCGTTTTTTGCCTCGCCGACAATGACGTGCCCCGGTGGCGTCAAGAGTCGGGAAATCATCTTTCGCATCATGGATGAGTCGTCGACGATCAGTATGCGCTTGTTCATTGGCTGCTACCTTGCTCTGTTCGTTTCACATCCCGTGGTGGTATCCCCGGCCGCTGAGTATCCGCTACATGCTCTTGAGCGACTGCAGCTCTTCGACGAGCAGAATACGGTTGAAATCAAGGATGATCAGCAGCTTTTCCCCGATATCACACACACCCTGAATATACTGGCTTTCGAGTCCGGCCACGATAATATCCGGAGGTGGCTCGATCCTGCTTTCCTGAATCTTGAGCACTTCCGTCACCGAATCGACGATAAATCCGGTGATTTTTCCCTCGATGTCCAGAATGATGATCCACGTTTCGTCCGGGTCGATTTCTCCAGGTTTGAGGTGGAGACGTCTACGCAGATCGATCACCGGAATGATATTGCCGCGGAGATTGATTACGCCTTCGACAAACACCGGTGCATTCGGCACGGAGGTGATCGGCGTGGAGCGGATGATTTCCTGAACCATGAGGATGTTCACACCAAACTGTTCGGCGTCGATGGTAAATCCGACCAGCTGCATCATCCGGTCCTTAACGGTATTTTCCGCCGCCAGTGTTTCAAGTGTCTCAGTCATTTTAGCTCTCCTGTCTGCGGGGTCTCACGCTGCCCCATCGCGGGTCCGGGAGGGCCGACCGGCCGAGGGTCGGAGGGGTAACGATCGGCCGTTCGTCGGACCATCCGTCTACTGCAACACCATCTCCTGCGTCTCGCTTGTCTGATTTAAATCTCCGTTGCCCCGAATCTTGAACTGTTTCACCTGGTCGGTGAGACTCTTTGACAGGGACTGAAGCTCCTCGGTAATCTGGACTACGGTTCCGGCACCTTCCATGGTTTGTTTGGCGCCCCTTGCAGATTCCTGAGTAGCGTCGGATAGCCGTTTGGAGCGTTCCGCCTGGAGAGTGGTCATTTCCTGCATCTTTTCCGTACGGAGAACGATGGCTTCCATCTCTTTCCCCACGGCCTGGGCGGATTGACTGGACATATGGACCAGTTCGGCGATCTGGTTGGCTTTACCGACCATGGCGTCGAGGGCTTCTTTGGCTGCCTTTCGGCGTTCACCCTGCTGGCCGGCCATCGTGCCGATCTGTTCTGCCAGAGCGTTGAGCTCCTGCATCATGCTGTTGACCTCTTGGATGTTTCCGGCGAGAATCCCTGTCTTTTCGGTGATGCCCTCAATGGCGCGCATGTTGATCTCACCACCTTCTGAAATACGTTGAAGGGCGAGCTGGGATTGGTCCGTCAGCTTGGTCCCTTCACTGACGCTTTCGGTGGAGTTTTTAATCAGCTGGGTAATCTCCTTGGCCGCCTCCGATGATCGCTGAGCCAGCTTGCCGACTTCGTCTGCGACGACGGCAAAACCCTTACCATGGGCACCGGCTCGGGCGGCCTCGATGGCGGCATTCAGTGCCAGCAGGTTGGTCTGCTCAGCGATTTCGGTGATCACCGCGATGATTTCGGAGATCTGCGCCGATGATTCGGAAATGGCACCCATGCCTTCGACGGTGGCGTTTACCGACCGTGCCCCTTCGGAGGCTGCCGCCAGAACGGTTTTCCCGTGTTCGGTGGATTCCGTGGCCGCCTTGGTCATCTCTTCCACGATCTGGGTAATCCGGTCGATGGCCGCGGTGACGTTCTTTACGGCGTCTCCCTGCTGTCTGGCCGATGCCACAACTTTAGCGCCGGTTTCACCCATGGCCTCGACGCGGTCGGAAGCCGTTTTGGCCTCCTGTACCTGGGAGGACGACGTATCGGCCACCTGTTCCATCATGTTCAGCAGAGTGTTCAGTTTTTCCTTGGAAGTCATGGCCACTTCCGCCTGCTCGTTCGAAAAGGTGGCAACCTCACCTGCCGTGGTACCCATATCCCGGACTGTTTTAAAAATCTCCGCTGTCCGTTTCTGTTCATTGTTGGCCCGGTTTCTGTTGGCCGACGCCCTTTGGGCCACATCATCGGCATACGTGGCCACACCGGCCGCAGAATTGTCGACAACCTTGAAGGAGCGATTCAACTCGTCGATCATGTTGTTGAAGTCTCGGGCCATACGACCAATTTCATCCCGGCTCGGGACCGGTACGCTTCGTGTCAGGTCCCGTTCCGATGCGATCCGGCGAATGGTCGCCGCAATGGACGCAATCGGATTGGCAACGCCTCGCGCCACCACTACCCAGACCAGGATGGCGAGCACACCGGAAATTGCTGCCACGACAGACATGACCAGATTCACCCGCCGGTTGGCGGCTTCCATACGGTTGGTGCTCTCGAGAAAGTCCTCCTCGTAAGATCCGGCCCCGATGATCCAGTCCCAGGCTTGGAAGTATAGGAGCCGGGCCACTTTATATCGGGCTTTGGGATCCCCGGGGTTTTTCCAGGGATAACGTTGCTCGGCAAACTCGCCCGGCTTCAAGACGACCGATTTCTGAACCATTTCCCGAATGAAGAAGTTGCCCTCGGAGTCTTTGGCGTCGATCAGCAGTTCGCCGTCTCGCTGGCCCTTTTGGGAAATGACGTAGTGGCCTTCGCTGTCCAGAACATAGACGTATCCGGTCTTACCCACCTTGATGTTCATGATCGCCTGGCGCAACGCGCCAGTGGCCTCCTGGGGAATACCTACGTAGAGCACACCGGCGATCTTGTTGTTGATGTAGATGGGTTCATAGGCGGTGATGTACCACTTGTTGACGACGTAGGCGCGGCCGTTAAAGGTTTGACCCCTGAGAACGGTTGAAATAACCGGGTTCGGCTTGCCGTCCGGATTGGTGCGCGGGATATAGGTGCCGATCGCTCGAGACCCGTTGGTCTTCAAGACGTTGGTCGCCACCCGGAGCATATCGCCGGCGGCGTTCATCCGTTGAAACACCGTACAGGTGACACCGGGCGCCAGTTCCTGCAAGTCATCGACGACCGCTACGTGTTCACTCGGATCCGTTACCTGACCAAACCATCCGCCGCCCACTGCAAAACGCGGCAGGTCGACCCGTGTGATCGATTTGGTGTACTGGTTTACGGCCTGCCAGGTGGTCTTGCCGGCTTGATATTCGACCTTTCCCAGATCCTGGGTAATTTTTCTGGCCACGTTCAGATAATTCAACAGGGTTTTCTCCAACAGCTTCTGCTGGGCTTCGGCCATGGCATACACATTCAGAGCGATATGGTCGAGGTCCGTATAGGCCAATTTCAAACTTTCCGATCGACTGATTCTCTGAAGCTCCTGGCTGTTCGTGTAGGTGATGGCACCGAACACCAGCAGCGGGACCAGTGTCAGCAATACGCCGACGACCAAAAATTTGGTCCTCAGGTTCAGATCTTTAAAAAGTTTCTTAATCATTACTTGGGCCCTCCCGTATAAAGTTTGCAGTATTGCAAAAATCTACTGATTCACGGCGGCTCGTGGATTTTCGAGCGCCATATTGATCTGGTCCGCCATTCCGCCACTCATCACCATCTCCGGTCCATCGCAGTTTTCAAGGACCGCCTGTGCCATCTCTTTGTAGAGGCAGCTGCCGGGATCCTGAACAAAGCCGCATCCGCCGACCCGAATAATTTCCTGCAGGCCCTCCTGGCCGTCCGTGCCGTTTCCGGACAGGACAGCCCCGACCGAATGGCCGCCGAATGATTCTGCTGCCGAGAACATGAGCATGTTGACGGCTCCCCGTCGTTCCGAAAAGGATGCCGGGTGCACCCGGAGAAGCGGCGCGCCGCCGTTCCGGTCAATGGTCAGATACTCGTCCTCTGCTGCGATGTGACAGACTCCGCCGCAAAGGGGCACGCCGTCCGTGGCCCGCTGAACACTGAGCGCACTCAGGTGATCCAGGTATCGGGAAAAATCTTCCACATGATTAGCGGCGGTATACAGAACGACTAAAAACGCTGCTCCGGTATCTGGCCGGAGACGGGGAATGATTTTCAACAGTCCGCCGTATCCGCCTTCTGCGGCCCCTATGGCGACGGCATAATCCAGGGTGTCGGAAGCGTTCTTTTTCTCTATGGGGAGACGGTCCGGATTACGGATGTACTGGATGGCCTCGGTTGTCACGTCGGCGGCCAGCCCTATTTTCCGAATGATGGTCCGGTGTTGCCGGTCTAAATTGATGTCGGCAAGCCGGGATGGCTTGTGCATGACGTCGACCGCGCCATACTCCAGTGCCCTGAAGGCCTCCCTGGATCCCTCACGGGTGAGGGTGCTGAATACAACCGTCGGCTTTGGCTGTCGAATCATGATATGCTTGAGCGTGGTAAGCCCATCCATGACCGGCATGTTGATGTCCAGAGTGATCACATCGGGATCCATTCGGGGCAGCAGATCCAAGGCTTCTGCACCGTGGCGGGCTTCTCCGGCAACAACAAGGTGCTTCGATGTTTCGACAACCCTTCGGACCGCTTGCCGGATCAACTTGGAATCATCCACAATCATCACCCGGATTTCGTTATCGGGGTCGGTCGGGAACAGCTTTCCGCTTCCTACGGCATAGGGGGCTCCCTGAACAGGCTCGCTGCAGATGCGGCAGCAACCCCACGAACCGTCGGCAGCCTGCTGGTCCGACTGGATGATGTTTTTCCCTCCGCATTCTTCGCAAAAGACCATCATTAGCGTCATTCCCTACAACTTTAGTTAATATTCCAGTAGCTTAGATCAGCCCCGCGGGCAATGGCGCGGCCGGGGAGGCGGCGACATCTCGCAAGGCCTCTGTAAAGACATAAGCAAGTCATGTGCCACGGGGTGTTAAGGATAGAATTTGTATAAATTACAACAGGATAGAAAAAAATCGCGAGTTGGAAAGAGGAGATGGACGGATTTTGAATGGTTTATATTAGAACAGTGTTCTATTTTGATACGATCGGCGGAAACCGACAGCCGGCCTTACACCATGACTTCCGTAAGGCAGATACGGTTTATGGCCGTTGCCATAAATTTAGTCCCCTCGAACATCGTGAGTTTTGAGAACCGGGAACCGTTTCGGGGGAGCCCGGACACGGACATGGTCCGTATTGGGATCGCCATCGGTGGGTGATCAAATTTGAAACAGTGGTCTATTTTGAACCAATTGCGGGTTCATAACACTGCATCGATTTAATTCCCATATGATTCTATTCGATTGTTATCATTGTATAAAAAATAAATTTAGTCTGATGGTACGGTTTTTGCTCATTATCACTGATCGATAGATGTGTCACCAAGTCCAACTCTTCCCGGACGGGGGCAGGATGGTTGCCAAAAAGATTCTGGTCGTCGACAATAACGACCTTTGTCTAAAATTTATGGATCGAGAGCTGTCCAACCTCGGCCACGAGGTGCGCACGGCCTCGGATGCCCTCATCGCGCTGGACATACTGGAGAGCTATCTTCCGGATGTCATGTTTGCCGATATGGTCATGCCGGTGATCGATGGCGCCAAGCTGTGTCGAATTATCCGGGGAATGGAAAAATTCAGCCACACGCGGCTCTTCATCGTATCGGCCATCGCTGCGGAAGAAGTCATCGATATGAAAGGGTCGGGCGCCGATGCCTATATCCAAAAAGGACCTTACCAGGAAATGCGTCAGGAATTACTGTCCGCGCTTGAATTTAAAGGGTCCGGTTCCGAGACGGTAGGTCTTCCACGACCTCCCAACTCAAAGGTACTTTACCCCCGGGAGGTGACCAGGGAACTCCTGTCCATCAAGCGGCACAGCGACATCATACTCAATCGGATGGATGAGGGGATCATCGAAGTCAATGCCGACGACCGGATGGTGTATGTGAATCCCGCGGCGGGCAGAATCATCGGCCGGCCCGAGGAGAGATTGCTGGGACAGGAGTTGGCCACCATTTTTTCAGAACGCGACCGGAAACTCGTCCGTCATGTACTGATGACCCGGGCACCGGAAACATTCGGACAGGTGCCACTGTCGGTCAATCATTTTCTGGTGACACTGAGAATCTTTCCCATCGATGAAGAAACGCCCAGCCGGCTCGTTCTTCTAAAAGACATTACCGAGCGGACCAATGCGGAAAGGGCCCTGAGGGAATCGGAAAAACGGTATCGCCACGTCGTTGAAAACGTGGGTATCGGTATGATGGTGATTCAGGATGAATGCGTTCAGTTTGTAAACAGCACCGTGTGTCGATTCCTGGGTGCAGAAACGGAAGACTTCCTGTCCCTCACGGACCCGTTTGAGTATTTACATCCGAACGATCGCCGGCGGGCCGCCGAAGGGTATCGCCAACAGACCTGCGGCGACAAAAGAACCTGGATGGACACCTTCAGAGTGCTCTCTGCCGATGGACATCTCCGATGGCTGGAAGCGACCGGCGTTTATTCGGATTGGGAAGGCCGGCCGGCCAGCATTATCTTTTTCTCCGATGTGACGGAAGGCAAGCGCGTGGAAAAAGAGAAAAAAAGCCTTGAGGAGCAGCTCCACCACGCCCAGAAAATGGAATCCATCGGAACCCTCACCAGCGGCGTGGCCCATAATTTTCGGAACATACTGGCCGGAGTTTCAATTGATTCCCAGTTGATGCGTCTTCTTTATCCCGCCGAACAACGGCTGCAAGAGATTGTCGATCGCATCGATGTGTCGTTAAAACGGGGGGCCCGGCTTATTGAGGACTTGATGCATTTTTCCCACAACACGCATCAGCCCAATGCCGAGTCCATTAATTTGACCGATATCATTAAAGAAACGTACCGCATCATCAGCAGTTCCGTGGATAAACGGATGACCATTCGAATCGATGTGCCGGACTTTCTGCCGATCAAGGCAGACCAAGCAAAAATGAGCCAGGTGCTCATGAATCTCTGTACCAACGCCCGGGATGCTATGGAATCTTCAGGCTGTCTGCGTATTGCCGCACAGGCGGAAAACGGCCGGGTGATGGTGAACGTTACCGACACCGGGCATGGCATGACAAGGGCGGTTCAGGCCAAATGCTTCGATCCCTTCTTTACCACGAAAGAGTTGGGAAAAGGCACCGGGCTGGGATTGTCGACAACTTACGGAATCATCAAGGAAATCGGCGGCGACATTCGCCTCTATTCCATGCCTGGCAAGGGCACCACATTTACTATCTCGTTGCCCTTGGCCCGGCCCGATATTTTCTCTTCCAACACCGAAACCCGGGAGGTCCGGGCGGGCCATGGTGAATGCATTCTCATTGTCGATGATGACCCCGATATTCTAAGACCCTTGGGACAATTCCTGGAGCGGCTGCAGTACGATGTTCATATGGTCACCGGCGGGCAGGAGGCCCTGGATCGGTATTCCGACATTCTTCCGGATATCGTGCTCCTGGATCGGAACATGCCCATAATGGACGGGTTGACCTGCGCCGGCAAACTTCTGGAACAGGATGCGTTCGCGAAAATCATTTTATTCTCCGGGTACGACCAAGACGGTCCCAACGGTCTCGATGACGAGGCCATGGCATGCTTTCAGAAATACCTGACAAAACCTTTTGACATGGTTGAACTCAGCACGGTGCTGGCGGAATGCCTCACCGGAGAACCGGCTTCTTGTGCGAATCTGGAATGATGTTAACATCATATGGCGAAACGGCGATGCTATAAATCCCCGCCGGGACGACGTCGGTCGCCGATCGGTAGTGCCCCGATGGGGTCGTTCTACCGAGAAAGGGAACAGGCCATATCATGCCGCGTTTAGTGAAAACAGTCCTTTTGGTCGATGACGAAAAGGCATTGATGGACAGCCTGAAGGCCGGGTTGCGGGTGTTTTTCCCGGATATCCATTTCGAGGCCGCCCTAAACGGCAGCGAAGCGCTCAAAATTATGCAATCGAGGCCGGTAGACCTGGTCGTGACCGATATCCGGATGCCGGGCATGGATGGCTATGAATTGGTGTCCATGATCCGTTATTCATCCACCGATGTTCCGGTGATTGCCATGAGCGCCTTTGAATCTCCGAAAATGAAAGACACCCTCAGCGACCTGGGTGTGCTCTGCTTTCTGGAAAAGCCGCTGTCCCTCCAGGAGCTGGTGGGGGCTATCCAGGAAGGGCTCCGTCAGAACGATCAGTGGGCCAACATGGCCTAGGCGTGTGGGTTATTCTCCGTTGGCTCCATGGCGACCAGGGAAGCCGCAAAGGCGTCCGCTTGTTTAAGCGGTTTCCCGCAATCTGTGGAGGCTGCCCACATCGGGTCTCTCCATCCCCTGGATCGAGCTTCAGCCATAACACTCCAATCCGCATCCTTATTTTATGGTGTCCCGGACTATCCGTTCACGACGAAGCCGGGCACATGGCATTGTGTTGGGAATTCCGCGGCACTCCAGCCAATGCCGGAATGCCGTTCCGATGGATGGGATGTGTACGGCTATGAACGGTTCGGAATCATCGCCGTCGGCATCGGGTTTGGAACCGGTATCGACCTCGAAGATGGTCAGCCTGTTTCGATCCCGGTTCCGACAGCGATCCCGATCCCGACCATGTCGCGGCCTGGATGACCTGGACACGGTATCGTGTGGCGTGTAACATCCGATTTTCATACGGAACCTTTCGGTCGCGCCGATCATCCTCGCGAGGGAAAACCGGCCGTCACACAGCGCTTCGGATTTCCCTCGGTTGGGCGCCGCCCCGGCACGAGGGACTGCAGGATTTCGGAACAAGGAGATGACCCATGAAATCGGTATTTGCCCGGCACCTCTACACCGGGAAAGCACTTCGCGAAAATGTCTATATAAACTTTTCAAACACCGCCGTGGCCGGTGTTTCAAAGAAGGCCAACGGCAAACTGATCGGTGAGTATCCGACGGTGACCCCGGCATTTATAGATCCCCATAGTCACATCGGCCTGGTTCGGTCCGGCGAGCCGGAGCAGGAAGCGGACGGGAACGAGAAAATGGCCTCGATGACGGTCTTTTCCGACGTCCTGGATGGTCTTCAGATGGACGATGCCGCCTTTCAGGACGCCGTCGAAATGGGCGTTCTCTACTCCTGCGTGATGCCGGGCAGCGGCAATATCCTTGGCGGCCGATGCGCCGTGATCCGCCACTTCGCCGAGGACAGTTCCCGGGCTCTGGTATCCCGGGCCGGCATTAAAGCAGCCTTTGGGTATAACCCCACCTCAACCACGGCCTGGAAAGGAAAACGACCCTCCACCCGCATGGGTGCTGTCGGCATGCTGCGTGAAAAACTGGCGGACGTTTCCCAGAAACTGGATCAGTATCGAACGGCCCCCGCATCGAAAAAAAAGGACATGGCCTTTACCGCGCCGGAGAAATTGTTCCGGGCCATCCTCGAGGGTCGCGAACGGTTGCGGGTCCATGTTCACAAGATCGATGACATTGCGGCGGTATTGCGCCTGATCGATGAATTCGATCTGGACGTTACCATCGAACATGCCATGGATGTCCACAGGCCCGAGATTTTCCGGGTGCTGAAACAGCGCAGGATCCCGGTCATCTACGGGCCGATCGATTCCTTTGCGTATAAGGTCGAGCTCAAGCATGAGAACTGGCGCAATATCCGGCACCTGCTGTCGACCGGCGTCGATCTCGGGCTGATGACCGACCACCCGGTTGTGCCGGCCCGCAATCTTCTGATGCAGACCCGGTGGTTTCTGCGAAACGGCTGGAACCGGCAGGCCGCCATCGAGCTGGTATCCCGAAAAAACGCCGAAATTCTCGGAATCGACGACCGGGTCGGTACGCTTCGCCGCGGGCGATGGGCGTCATTTGTGTGCTGGAACGGAGACCCCTTTGATCTGTCCCGGTATCCGGTGGCGGTCTATGGGGAAGGAAATCTCCTGTTCAGCGCAGGATCTTCCTGAGCTTCCGATTCCCTGTTTTATCTTTCCTGGAAGAGGCATTCTTTGAGGCAGCGTTCTCTATTAATTAGCTTGATCTGCCCTTGCCGCAATTTTGTTCTGTTTCAATGGGTCTTCTGTGAAACTTTTACAGCTTGATCTGAGGCCCGCCAGATCTCTTTCAGCCCAATCAAATTGGAAATCCCCACTACAATAAGTCTTCTTGCCCAGCCCGTCGGTTGAATCTGAAACAAGTTTGAATGAAATTATCGTGAAGGGGTATGTATCAATCTCATGCCGTGTGTAGTTGATGATCTCGGCCCACTCTGGTTCCGCCCGGTGCGACATCCTCTCTTTTCCATGGATTCCAAGGTGTCAGGAGTCCCCAGCCTTTTGGTGTTAGAGAATAAATGGTGCTGTCTGTATTTATTGTTGCCTTTAGAAGGCCTGCCTCTGCGAGGGCATTCATCTTTTTTAGTCTGTGGCGGCCTATGTGATATGCGATCTGAATACAAATCTTGCACGCCTAACACCGCTAATCAGCCGCGCGGCCTTTTGCGCCGGCTGCATCAGGATTGTTATTCCGCCAGCTCCTCGAATTGGAGGCCTACAACAACCCGGCCCGACAATTTACGCTCCTCGACCACCTCGTGAGCCTTCGCGATCGACTCCAAGGAAAACCGCGTTTCAACATCGAAGCCCGGCCAGTCGCACTCCAGTGCTTCGTTCAGTGCGCTGGCTGCTGCAATTTTGTCTGCGGTGGGAAAGTCGTCGCTCCCAAGAAAGAACAGACGAACATTTTTGAACACAAGCGGCCAGAAAGGAATCTCTGGAGTAGGGTCACCCGTGGCGTATGTCGCAATTGTGCCGCCTTGTTTCAGCAACCGCTCGTCCACGGAAATGTTCGGGTGGAAGGCGACCTCAACAATGTGATCGATTCCGTCGGGAGAGCTGGCAAAGACGCGTCCCACGATTTCGTCGGCAAGGAGACCGCCTGTAACGATTACGTGGTGGGCTCCCGCCCGCTGTGCAGTTGCCGCATCCCGTTCGGAGCGCACCGTTGCGATGACAAGTGCCCCTGCGTGCCGGGCGAGGCCGACAGCGCATTGCCCAACAGCCCCAGCGCCACCCTGCACTAGGACAGCCTGTCCGTGTACACTGCCCGCCACATGTACAGCGCGATGGGCGGTGATGCCCGGTATTCCCAAGCATGCCCCCTGTTCGAACGCGATGCCATCCGGCAGAGGAATCGCCTGATAATCCGGGACCACGACATACTCCGCCGCGGTTCCGAACGGACGATAGCTTTGCGCACCGAAGCACCACACTCGCTCGCCGATACGCGAAGATGATACCCGGTCGCCAACCCCCTCGATGACGCCAGCCCCATCGCTATGAGGAATTACACGCGGGTAGGGCATTCCCACACCGAACGTGTCCTGCCGCTTTTTCACGTCGCCTGGATTGACACCGGAAGCGGCAACACGAATGCGAACATCTCGCGGCCCAGGCTCGGGTGTCGTCATCTCACCCACGACGAGAACCTCGGAAGGGGGACCCTGCCGTTCATACCACGCTGCTTTCATAGTCCAGTCCGAGCCTCCTTCGTTCGCCGGTATAACGACCAAGCTCAGCCGCGGACAGCCCGCGAAGCGGGTTGACGTCGACTGCAGCGCATTGTTAGGCCGTAGTCTCCTTGAGCTGTTCAAAGTTTGTCCAGAGGGGTTCAAGACCTTCCGTCAACAGCCATTCCCTCAGATTGGTCACTGGCTTGACTGACTCAAGCTCGACGGCAAACACCGTATCGCACTCTTCGCACACGTATCGCTCTTCCCCAGTATTCGACAGGCGTCCCCGTACCAGCCATCCCTGGTTGCAGCAAGGCCCCCCAATACCGCAAGGCACCACAAGACGAGCACACCCATCTCTCGAATATTCCGAGCGAGCCGTCCCTAGTGTTGGATAGCGCATTGCAATATTCGCAGGTCAACGAGTCAGTCATAGGCCTAACGTTAAGCTAAGGGGCGCCGCTATTCGGCGTCCCTGACTTGAACGCCTTGTTAGCTGCATATTGGTTGACTTGATTAGTAATTACACCGATTACACTAGAAATCAGTACTGAAATGAAGATAAATCCAAGACTTGGCTTATGCCCCCACAATACCCCAGCAAGCACGAGAAACACTAATACTAAGATAATATTTTCAATCACTGTTTCGCCTAGTAGCACCAATAAGCCAGAGAATAAGCCGCCAATCGATGCTGATAAGATTAAAACCCACAACTTAGTATCAAATCCCACAAGTGGGACAATAAATAATATCGCCAACCATGTAATCAGTATTCCAAGACTTGTGTAGATTTTCTCATGCATAGGCTTCAGCAGTTAACGCTCTGAATCACCGGTGTGAGTGGAGCTGCAGCGGAACTCACATCCGAGTGAATTCAGTCGTTATAAGGCGTCTTTCGACAGCCACTTTTTTATACAGGTACAATTAAATTCCATTTCCTTAATATACTCTTCTGAATTAAGCCCTTCATCTTCCCAAAAATCTTCATCATCGTACTCGTCAAAGTATTCGATATCGTTTTCAAGGTGATTCATAATTGTCTGAAAATTATTTGAATCAGAAGAATCGATTTTTTGTGGAACCATTACTTTTATCAATGTTAGGAAATGATCTTTTGCCGAATCATAAAAATTCGATGCACTCTGCTGCTCAAGGTACTGCGAATGAGACTTAATTTTTGGCAAGTTAATCGCTCGAGCTAACCCAAAGGCCAACCACAATAGTATTTCAAGATTATTTTCAATTTTAAGAATACTCAAAATACGAATATCAGTATCTGGAATTTTAATTTGAGATAGATTTTTTAATGTTTCCCAAGAAAAGGTCAAGTTTTTATCAACAAGAAAATCTAATATTATCAATTTTGATGATTGTGGGGCCTTTTCTGCTGATAAGATAATCACATCATGTAAATCCCAATCTAACAACCAATTTAAAAACAGAAAATTTGATTCTCTGGTTCTTTGATCAGCTAAAAGGAATACAATCTGATTTGTCGATAAATCATTAGCGCCATAATTTTTAACAATTTGCCTTATAGATGAATTACGGACAACCTCAGATTTATTTCTGGCACATTCAAGAAGCAATAAAATAGGGATCTGATGTTGATCAAAATCCCAACTATCCAAGATGCTCTGCATAACTACTGGAGACTTGTCTTTTTCAAGTATGTTGATAATCAGACTGATTTTCTCTGTATCATTTTGGTCTGTTATTCTAATTAGGTATTGGGTAGTCGTTCCACGAACTGATTCATCAGGGTCATGCTTTGCGAGCGTTGAAAGAACTGAATAGTGGCCTAATCCTGCAAGAACAACAACCATATGCCGCCTTGTCCCAGCATCAGGAGCATTGTGGGCTTGAAGTGAGATGTTTGGCAAAGCTTCCCTTCCAAGCCTTAATCCAATTTCCCATGCTGCCCATACACGCTCTTGGGCATCTCCGTTAGAAAGGAGTGTCTTCAAAACACTTGAATTTAATTCTTTAACCTGTTCGTAATTTTGGTAAATCATTCATTCTCAAGCCTTATAACGACTAAGCTCATCGGTTCAAATGAAGCGCAGCATAATTTGCATCCGGTGGAGCGCATTGTTATGTTAATCTTTTTATTTAATTTGGCTGTCCAACTCTTCCGCTTTTAATATAAATTTTTTCATTATTTTATTTTCAGTATGACCTATTGAATATTCCTTTAAATCGTTAATTTCGATATCATAAGCTTCATTGATCCATATACGTAAAAATTTATCGAAACTTCCCGCATAAAATTTATCAACAGATTCAACAAAAAATAATGGACTCGCTTTGTATAGTTCAAACAAATCCAAACTATATTGAGTGGCCATTACACCATCAACTTCATCACCAACTAAAAGTATTTTTTCAATAATTTCATAGTCTTTATATTTTACAGCTATTTTTATCATTTGATGCCAAATTGGTCTTTGATTTTCATTAAATCCTGGGCCATAAGGTTTTAATTTATCAATATTCTCCCTTTTAAATTGTTCATCTTCTAACGTATACCCTGAAGCCGAGGCAAATACTGAAAATAAAGAAAATGACAAATAAACTGTAATAACAATGTATAACCGCATTAAATTACTCTTTTCAACATAACGGCTGAATTAAGGAGTTGGGCGCGTGTTATGCCCAATCCTTCTTGAATGATTTGTTAGCGGGTAATATGACCCTGGATACAACGAAACTCATCTATCTTTCTACTATTATACCCCGGAGGTGGGGGGGGAAGCCATTCGTAGATTTCTATTATCACAGGTTCCCTAATCCCGTAATTTTGTAAGGTTTTGCATGCGACACTGGAAACGTTATCTTTACGTTTCAAGTCTTTAAGGTCAATCATGATCCTGGGCATCTCTGACCTGACGACGCCCACCATTCCCTCTAATTGGGTTGAACCCCACACAAATTCAGTTAGAGACGCAAGCATTCCTTCCCAATCAGCTCCCGGAGGACAAGTTCCAACGCCTATGCTATCTATATATTGTTTCATGAGTAGGTTGTATTCGCGGGCAAACGAATCGGCCAAATCAATCAACCGACTGTGTTTCTCACTCATTGGTGTATCAGTGGTACCACCGATAGCAATTAGTTTAATTCCTTGATAACAGCGAGAATGAGTCACGTTGCCAATGCCTGGGATTTTTCGTGCGTATCCAAAAGTCACATAGAATCTCAGTATCCCCGCATCCCTATCCGTTTGGAAGGATTGCGCTCCAGATGTTGATTCAAGCCATTTAAGCTGTTCAATCGGCGATATCTCAGCAACTGCTTCACAAGCAGTTGCCACAGTGCATGTTAATAGAATTAATAGAACTAAAATTGGTAATTTCATCTGCTCTCTAACGATTAAGCTCAGCCGCCGCTTTTAGCGTTCGGCTGGAGTGCCTTGCTGGAGGGCCTTATGCCAACATGTGAACAAAGCTCAATATATTGCTCCACCGGATATTCTGCATCTACCCATTTTTCTTTGTATCCGACAACACCATATTCATCCAATAAGCCATTGAGGCCTACTAATAGCGCTTTTCCAAATTCATGAGCCGGACATGTGACTTCATATATTACTTTACCTTCCGAATCGTCTTTATTACCCCATAAATCAGGGAATTCGATGATTTCAATAAAAAGTGCATTATTTTCATTTCTTTTTAGTATCCATCTATACTCACCAGGCTCTTCATCAAAGCTAAACTTGGCCTCGTTCCCACCGCCTAAGATATGGTTTACAGCTTTAACAAACTCTCCAAGTGCATCAGATAGGTATGAGGCTGTTACAGTACAAGTTTGACCATAAACATCCAAAACGCATTCAGACCAACCAGTACCAACTAATTTGCATTGAATCTCTATATCCACGGTATCGTTTGTAATCGCTCTCTAACGCTGCGGATCACCTGCAGGCAGCAAAACCTCCGAAAACCCAATGCCCTCTACGATAAACCGCGCAAGTTTTCCCTGTCAGGTGCATCCGTCTTGTTAGGCGACATCACGGCTCTGTACCTCTAGTAGAAACTTAACGGGCTGTTGCCCGAACCGGTTTTATCGAGCCGTCTTTAGCTCCATGACGCATGCTCTTTCAACCAACATGGGAGCATGATTTAATTGCGATCTGAG
>CAFBRK010000138.1 GCA_903231505.1 Olavius algarvensis associated proteobacterium Delta 3
CAAGCCGACGCATCCAACAACTCGGTGGTCAACACCAAAGACATCAAGCGGTATTTGCAAAAGAGCTATCGAAGCTTTGAGCGCCGCTTGGAGGATGCCTCCGAGCCGCCTGACGATGATGATTTAACACCACCGAAAACCGGCAGTGCCAACAGCAAATTTGTATCCACTACCGATCCGGACGCCTCGGTTCAGCGAAAAGGCGCCGGCCGATCCAAATTGCAATATAAAGTACACCGTGCTGTTGACGAAACGCACGAGGTTATCACCGCGACCACGGTTACCTCCGCATCGGTCAATGAAGCCAATTTAATGGCCCCGCTGTTAAACGCGCACAAGAGAACCATGGGCAAAATGGCCCGGGTGTGCGTGGCAGACAGCAAATACGGCACCATCGGCAATTACCTGGCCTGCTACGATATGAAGGTAAAGGGGCACTTTGAATCAATTGAAAAAGCCCATCGTGGCCATGGCGTCAGAAAAGGCATATTGCCGAAGGAAAGCTTTATCTACCGTAGACAAAGCGATTCTTTTATCTGCCCGGAGGGAGAAGAACTCAAGCGCAGAAACTTTAACAAAAA
>CAFBRK010000139.1 GCA_903231505.1 Olavius algarvensis associated proteobacterium Delta 3
GACTACGCGACCACGGCAAGCGCGGTCGACGGAGTGAACGGGGACGATTTTGTGGACATCTTGAACAACCCGGTGTCCGGGACGGTGACGTTTGACATAGGAGACACGGAGAAGACCATTACCCTCCAGGTGCAGGGGGACCTGCTGGAGGAGGCGGACGAGGGACTCATCGTAACGCTCGAGAATCCCAGCCCAGGGGCGACGATCA
>CAFBRK010000140.1 GCA_903231505.1 Olavius algarvensis associated proteobacterium Delta 3
ACCGGCCCACCGGCCCACCGGCCCACCGGCCCACCGGCCAACCGGCCAACGGGATTCTGGATTCTGGATTCTGGATTCTGGATGCTGGATGCTGGATGCTGGATGCTCGATGCTCGATGCTGGATGCTGGATTCTGGATTCTGGATTCTGGATTCTGGATTCTGGATGCTGGATGCTCGATACTGGATACTGGGATACTTGATGCTGGACGCTGGGAACTACCGGCCAACGGGCCAACGGGCCGACGGGCAAACCCCAAAAAAAGTCTTACTCTAAATGCTCGGTTCTTTGATTTAAAAAGATCACCGCGGCCGGACAGTATTTTCCCCGAGTACCGACCCGGTATTTTCCGTATAGATGGGGAAGCCAACGGAAGGAATGCGGCACTATGAAAGGGACGGAGTTAGTTCTCAAAGCGCTGAAAGATAACGGCGTACGATATATTTTTGGGTATACCGGCGGCGCCATCATGCCGATTTTCGACGAGATGGAGAAACAAAATATATTCAGTTTTATCATGTCTCGTCACGAACAGGGCGCGGTGTTCATGGCCCAGGGGATATCCCGTGCCTCCATTTCCACTGACACACCCCAGGTAGGTGTCTGTATGGCGACTTCCGGGCCCGGTGCCATGAACATGGTCACCGCAATTGCCGATGCCGGAATGGATTCCATTCCGGTTCTCGCCATTACAGGACAAGTGCCCACCGGGGTGATCGCCACCGATGCCTTCCAGGAAAGCGACGTGGTCGGCGTGATGATGCCGTTGACCAAGCAGGCCTACATGCCGCTGTCGGTGAACGAAATCGAAAGAACCATTTACGAAGCGATGCGTCTGGCATCAAACGGCCGCGGGGGACCGGTGATTGTCGACATTCCAAAAGATGTCCAGATACAGGAAGTCGATGCCGTCTGCGGTTTCGACCCGCAGGACTGTGAACCGGATTTGCCGGGCCTCTTTTTCTCGTGGGCTCCGGAGCGGGATCGTATCCGACAGGCGGTGGGGATGATCAACCGGAGTGAACGCCCCATTATCCTGTGCGGGCATGGGGTGGTGACCAGCAATGCCGGCGATCATCTGATTCAATTCGCGGAAAAGGCAAATTTACCCATCGCGTTTACCCTTCATGGTTTGTCCGCAATTCCGGTGGACCATCCCCTCAGCCTGGGCATGGTGGGGATGCACGGCACTGTTGAAGCCAATCGGGCGCTGGCCGACACAGACCTGATTATGGCGTTCGGCATGCGTTTCGATGACCGGGTGACCGGGAAGCTGGATGAATTCGGCGTCAATGCCGAAGTGATCCATGTTGAAATCGATCCTTCTGAAATAGATAAGAATGTCAAGACCACACTTGCCATGAATGCCGACATCGGCGAAGTGTTGAAGGTGCTGGCAGGTAATCCCGAGCTGATTCCCAGACCCAAACGGATGTGGTTTGAGCAGATCGAAAAAGCTCGTGGAGAAATCGCCGAGGAGATGCGTACGGAGATCGAGTCCGGAGTGGGAAAAGAAGGACAGCTCCTGATGAAGAGTATTGTCAAAAAGCTGTCAGACCTGACCCGGGGCCAGGATATCGTTGTCTCCGATGTGGGGCAGCACCAGATGATCTGCGCCAGATTTTACAATTTCCAAACACCCAATAGCTGGTTTACCTCGGGTGGTGCCGGAACGATGGGATGTTCGCTTCCCATGGCCATCGGTGTGAAGTTGGTCCGGCCAGGGGAGCGGGTGTGGTCTGTCAGCGGGGACGGGGGCTTCCAGATGAATATCCAGGAGCTGGGCACGATCATGGAGCACGATATCGACATCAAAATCCTCCTGATGAACAATGGTTACCTGGGGATGGTGAGACAATGGCAGGCACTGTTTTATGACGGGCGCTATGCCGGAACCCCGATGAGGAATCCTAAATTCGAATCCATCGCGTCCGCTTACGGTATTCCCTACCGGAGGGTGGCCGAGCCGGAGGAGGTGGAACAGGCCCTCCAGACGGCGGCCGAGCACAAAGGCCCTTATATGGTGGAGTTTATATGCGATCCCACCGAAATCGTGTTGCCCATGGTGCCCTCCGGAGGCAGCATCGCGGACATGATCGTGTCCGTGGAGCCTCAAGAGGAACCTCAAGACGAACCTCAAGACGGAAACAGACCGGTTGAAAGGACCCTATGACACCACCCACACAGATGAAACGACGCGCCATCCTGTTGTTCATGCTCGACAGGCCGGGGGTGCTCAATAAAATCTCCATGCTGATCCGTCGAAAGATGTACAATGTCGAGACGCTCACGGTGTGCGCCACCCATCGGCCGGGCATCAGCCGAATGACACTGACCCTGACCGAAGACGACGATGATCGGACACTCCAGGTTATCCGCCAGATCGAAAAAGTGACGGAAGTCATTTCCGCCAAAGAACTGGACATCGATCAGAGTTTCTGGCGTGAGGTCGCCATTTTGAAATTTGAATCGAATGATTCCCAGATAGAGCATCTCCAGAACAAGTATCCTTTTGAGGTTCTGGATTGCCAGAATAACGAACTCTACATTGTCCAGCTGGCGGGAACCTCCAGGATGATTGATGATTTCATGGAGGAGTTGGGGAAAGACTGTCTTATCGAAACGGCCCGATCCGGATTCACGGCAATGGAAAGATAACCCTATTGGATACAAGGAGGCTGCCATGGGTTCAACATTAAACAGGCACAGTTCCCGGGTCACGGGGCCAAAGTCCCAGGGTGCATCCCAGGCCATGTTGTACGGGGCCGGATTGACCGATGCAGACATGGAGAAGGCTCAGGTGGGTATCAGCAGCGTATGGTTCGAAGGCAACACCTGCAATATGCATCTCCTGGCTCTCGCTGAAAAAGTCAAAAATGGCGTTGATGACACCGGTATGGTGGGGCTCCGATTCAATACCATCGGCGTCAGCGACGGCATTTCCATGGGTACCGACGGGATGAGTTTTTCGTTGCAGTCCCGCGATTTAATTGCCGACTCCATCGAAACAGTGATGCGCGCCCAGTGGTACGATGCCAATGTCTCGCTTCCGGGGTGTGATAAAAACATGCCCGGCTGCATCATCGCCATGGCACGTGTCAATCGGCCTTCATTGATGATCTACGGCGGAACGATCCGGGCGGGGCATCTGGATGGGGCCAAACTGGACATCGTGTCGGCGTTCCAGAGCTACGGAGAATTCCTGGCCGGCAGCATTGACGACGAGCAGCGGAAAGCCATTGTGAAACACAGCTGCCCCGGTGCCGGGGCCTGTGGCGGAATGTATACCGCCAACACCATGGCGTCGGCCATTGAAGCCATGGGCATGTCGCTGCCCTACAGCGCCACCCGTCCGGCGGAATCCCCCGAGAAACTGGAAGAGTGCATCCAGGCCGGAGAGGCCATCCGGCGGTTGCTGGAGAAGAATATCACACCAAAGGATATCATGACCCGCGAGGCCTTTGAAAACGCCATGGTCGTGATCACCGCCCTGGGCGGTTCGACCAACGCCGTATTGCATTTGATCGCCATGGCCCGCTCTGTGGACATCCCTCTTTCCCTCGGCGACTTCCAGAAAGTGAGCGACCGCGTGCCTTTTCTGGCCGACATGAAACCCAGCGGCTCTTTTGTCCAGGAAGACCTCCACGGGGTGGGCGGTGTCCCAGGATTGATGAAATACCTTATCAACGAGGGATTGCTGAACGGAGACTGCCTGACGGTCACCGGAGATACCGTTGCCGAAAATTTAGAACATGTGGCCGGGCTTTCCGACGGCCAGACAATCATCCGGCCTCTGAACCGCCCGATTAAAGACAGCGGACATATCCAAATCCTGTGGGGAAACCTGGCTCCCGAAGGGGCGGTCGCCAAGATCACCGGTAAAGAGGGTTTGACATTTCGCGGCCCGGCCAATGTGTTTGATTCCGAAGAAGACATGCTCGCGGCTTTGGAGAAAGGGCGAATTAAAAAGGGCGACGTCATCATCATCCGCTTCGAAGGCCCGAAAGGCGGACCCGGCATGCCGGAAATGCTGACGCCGACCTCGGCCATCGTGGGTGCGGGATTGGGGCAGGATGTCGCCCTGCTCACTGACGGCCGTTTTTCAGGGGGATCCCATGGTTTCATCGTGGGCCACATTACACCCGAGGCCCAGGAGGGCGGGCCTCTTGCCCTGGTTGAAAACGGGGATCAGATTACCATCGATGCGGAAAACAACACCCTTGCTGTCGATATTAGCGAAGAGGAGATGACGGCGCGGCGAAACGCATGGACGTCCCCCCCGTTCAAAGCGACGCGGGGGACGCTGTATAAATATATCAAAACGGTGGCGTCGGCTAGTCTCGGTTGCGTAACAGATGAATAACATATTCGATATTACCGCAGAGACGCAGAGATCGCTGAGGATTCATTTATTTTTAGCTTTCCGCTGACAGGGCGGAAAGCTAAAATACACATCCCCGTGGAACAAAGATCACACCGCCTAAATACCGGCAGCACATCACTATGATCATGTAAGCGCTCATTTCTATTGCCGTCCTCTCAACGGCAATAGAAATAATCATTCAGCTCTGCGCTCTTTGCGCCTCGAGCGCAGCGGGCGGTGAAGCTTAAAAAACGTTTATTACAATTTCTGAAACTTAAAGATTAACATACCGCTTTTCCGTCAATCACACTTTGATGAAACCCGACGTTCCTCATCTTCTGTTTATAAATCCGTGGATTCATGATTTTGCCGCTTACGATTTCTGGGCCAAGCCGCTCGGCCTGTTGACCCTGGCGGCGGTGTGCCGGCAGCACGGATTTTCAGTTTCCTACCTGGATTGTCTGAATCGATATCATCCCAGGGCGGAGGCAACTGATCCCGAGGCCCGAAATGGCAGGGGGCCCTATCTGAAGACCCCGATTCCCAAGCCGAAAGTTCTGGCAGACGTTGAGCGCACCTTTTCCCGTTACGGTATCTTGCCGGAATGGTTTGAAGAAGATCTTCGTCGAAGCAGCCGACCGGACGTGGTTCTGATCGGATCTCTGATGACCTACTGGTACCCGGGGGTGGCGGAGACAGTGGCCACGGTGCGGCGCGTCTTTCCAGATATCCCAATCATCCTGGGCGGGATCTACGCCACGTTATGCGGCGAGCATGCGGGCCGCTTGCCGGGCATCGACCGGATTTTTTCAGGTCCCGGAGAAGCCGGACTCCTCGAACTCCTGGAAGATGTGACCGGACAGGGGGAATCACTGCGATTCGATCCGGAGGATCTGGACACCTACCCGCCACCGGCATTCGATCTTCAAACCAAAGTCGATTATATCCCCATCCTGACGTCCAGGGGGTGTCCCTTCTCCTGTGCCTACTGTGCCTCCGGTCTACTGATGCCGAAACGCATGCACCGAAGCGCCAACGGGGTTATCGAAGAGATCCGGTATTGGCATCACAACTACCATGTCAGGGATTTTGTGCTCTATGACGATGCGTTTCTGGTCGATTCCGAACGGCATGCCGCCCCCATCCTCGAGGGTATCATCCAAACCGGCATGAAGATCCGGTTTCATACGCCCAACGCACTTCACATCCGGGGGATCACCAAAGAGACGGCAAATCTGCTCTTTCGGGCCGGTTTCAAGACGCTGCGGCTCGGGCTGGAAACGGTTGCCGAGGGTGAACGAAAATCGCTGGACCTGAAGGTGGATTACAGCGAGTTTCAACAGGCGGCTCTTTGGCTGCTCGATGTCGGCTTCACGCCGCACCAGGTCGGTGCCTACCTGCTGGCCGGGTTGCCCGGGCAATCCCTTGCGGAAGTCACCGAATCGATCCGTGTCGTGAAACACAGCGGCATTACGCCGATTCCGGCCTACTACTCGCCGATTCCCCACACGGAGCTGTGGGCGGCCGCAAAAGCGGCTTCCCGCTATGATCTGGAAAGCGATCCGATCTATACCAACAACGCCATTTTTCCGTGTCAGAAAGAGCCCTTTTCCTGGGAAACGATCCACACTCTCAAACAACTCGTTGCTGAATAGGCTTTCTTAGCAGTGCACTCTAAAATAATTTAGCGAAATAAAATTCCATCGAACCCCAAAATCGAATGTGGTGCTAAAAATAATATTAAAATACATAGAGTTACAATTTTCTCGATTTGATTATAGCCTTGACATGACGTGTTTTATACGCAAATTATGTTTATTAAATATTTTAGCGATTATTGAGCTTGCCCTTGCAGTGACGCTTACCATCGAGCAGTATAGGGACCTGGGCGCATTCTTCCGCTTCTAAGAGTAGCACCTTCACTCACGACCGCATTTGAGCCTTTCTTTTCTGTGTCGCGCTATCAGTCTATTTTTCAAGAGACGCCACTCGAGCTGCCCTCAAGTTGCCATTTCCAGTAATTCGCCGTTGGTTTCTGTAAACCAACCTAATCCGGGACTGAACTATAGCCATTGCCAAAAATATGTTCTGATTGACGACTGGAGACGGTCGGTACGGTGCCCGACCCTACATCACCGTATTGGCACATCTATCGTAGGGCGGGGCACCGTACCCGCCAGCAAAGCCAAAGACTGCTCCACTGTTTCAATCGGAACGGAATTCTGACATTTGCTATAAATCTTGAAGATCACGAATTGTATGCTTGCCGAGAAGGTTGATATTTACAGGAATGCCTCGATTTTGCTTCTTTTCAGCTAAATGCTGAGAAGATTTCATGCATTATTTGGGCTAAACGGTCGACCGGCAAGGCCGGGAAAGGAGGTACCATGAAATCGATCGAAAAAATCGTCGAAGAGCAGATCCGGAACTGGCAGATAATGGGCAAGGAAGAAACGAAAAAAGAACCGCCCGTATCCGTGATTACCATTTCCAGAGATCCGGGCAGCGGCGGCAATCTGGTGGGAAAAGGGCTGGCATGGCGGATGGAATTCGATTTGTTTCACCAGGAAGTCCTCCACGAGATGGCCAAGAGCGCGTCCGTGAACTCGGCCGTCCTAGAAACACTCGATGAAAAAGGGATTTCCATGGTGGAGGACTGGATTCAGTCATTGGTCAACGCCCGCCATCTATGGCCGGACCGCTACCTGAAGCATTTGATGAGAATTATCGGCGCCATCGGCAAGCACGGTCGCGCCGTGATCATCGGCCGGGGCGCGAATTTCATTCTGCCGCCCGAAAAGACGCTTCGGGTACGGGTGGTGGCTCCGAGAAAAATCCGCGTCCGGAATGTCGCCCGGGATTTTCACGTCTCAAAGGAAAAGGCCATGCTGCGCGTGATCCGGGCTGAATCCGACCGTCAGGCGTTCATTCGAAAATACTTTCATGCCGACATCGCCGATCCCGTCAATTACGATCTGTTGATCAACACGGAAAAGCTGAGTATCGATCAGGCCGTTAAAATCATTCATGGGGCGTTGAAATCCGGCACACTCGGAGGGGCAGGGCGCCGAGCGGCCTAGCCCGGACATTTCAACAAATGGCGGCTTTCATGGCCAAGGCATTTCGAGGCGAAGCTGCAGTCCAACTACCGCGAGCCTCGTCATCCGCCAGCCCTGATGCGGGCTGTCGAATCTGGGCCATGGAAGTCTCCGTCTGGCCCGAAGGGGGAAATCTTTTTGGTCCGTTTATCCGTTGGTGGTCCTTACAAAATGCACCATAACCGGGTCACGAGAATCTATCAGAACACTTCGATGTCTCAGCTCGTTAACTTTTCCCCCAAAAGATTTCATGCCATGTTTGGGATAGGCCGGTTAAGGCCTTGGAAGCATGCTGACTTAGGGCGGGCAATCGGGCCCCCCCTTTGCTTGGGACCGTTACAGCTTTTTGTGCAGAAGCCATGCTCTGAAAAATGGATTTACGAATCTATATTCTGCTTCATAATGAAAAATAATTCTCAGTGCCATTAACCTTCCCAACCCCCGTCGAACCGAGGACGCCTGGGGGATCCCTGAATTTTTCAGAAACGCTGTTGCCATCGGAGCTTTTCCGCCCAGCCTGGCCAAGGCCGTAAGCAGTTTTAGCTGCTGGCTGGAAACAACCGTAAGGATGGTTTCATAGCCTTTGAGTTCTTGGGTGAAGATGAGATCCAGCGCAGCGGGAATGCTCGACGCTGCAATGGTCTCATCCCTGTCTGTTGTCTCCCATAGGGCGCTGCACAACTGCTGAATATCCCCGGGAATGTGGAAACAGATGTCAAAGACAGCGCCCAGGGTTTCGGGGGTGAGGGTCCGCTTCCCGATACGAAATTTGTCGCGGATGAACGTTTCAAAGATATCCCTGTTTAGCGGCCCGACGTGAATGGGAACTGCCGATTTGAAAAACGCGCTGTCCGGATCGTTGAATATGGCGTCCATTTTCTTTCGGATGCTGCCCGCAAAGACGTAGGAAATATCCGACTGAAACTGTATTTTGCTTCTCAGCTGAGCCAGGGTTTCAGGGGCATCCTTCAAACTCATGATGTCCTGAAATTCATCAAAAACGACCGCAAGCGGTTTTCGTTTTGAATGCTGGGATGCGATCAGGTCCAGAATACCCGCAATGGAGTCGGGCTTTAGCTCCACGGCGGCGTCGACCGACAAGGTCAGCAGGCCGGTGATCGGATCGACGCCCACAACCGGCTTCATGTGGGAGAGTTTCCGGAGTATGGTGTCTAAAAAACCGGACCCTGTTTCGATGGACATCACTGCCGTGAGGATTCGCTTCAATACGTCGTCGGACGTTTTGGACCCCAGAAGATCGATCCACACCATTCGGAATTTCGGTAGATTCCTTACCGTTTCGAATATTAGTGAGGTTTTGCCGGTGCGCCGTTCACCTTGAATATATACGTTCTGCCCTCTCAGGATCTGAGCGGATAGACCGGTGACAAGTTCCGGCCGCCTGCAGAAATCTTTTCCTTTGACAACCTGGCCGTAACGGAATGGATTCATGGCGCCCTCTATTGCACATGTTTGCGTTGCGCTAAAATGTACAACGCAGATATGTGCAATGTCAAGGAAACGCAACAGGCGTCCTCTGCCTGAGGGCCTTAGCTTGTGTCTCGAGGTGGGCCGGTACGGTGCCCGGCCCTACGTTTCATGGGTTTGAAGGGTTGTTTGCGTGGGGCGGGGCACCGTACCCGCCTGATCGCTTTCGTGGTTCAAATCCGGCCCTACTTTTTCAATCGGATCCGAACGGAATTGGCGTGGGCGGTCAACCCTTCGGTCTCGGCCAGTTTAATGATGTCGGCGGCTTCCCGGCGAAACGCCGCCTCGGAGTAATGAACCAGGCTGGTCTTCTTCATAAAATGATCCACGGATAAGGCGGATGCCCATCGGGCGGTTCCGGAGGTTGGGAGGACATGGTTGGGGCCGGCGATGTAATCGCCCACCGGCTCCGGTGTGAAATTTCCGACAAATACGGCACCGGCATGTCGCAGCCTGCCGACCCACTCAAACGGGTTGTCGATCTGAAGCTCCAGGTGCTCCGGCGCAATGCGATTGGCCAGATCCACCGCGTCATCCAGGGACGGTACGACAAAGATGGCCCCGAACCGGTCGATCGATTCCCTGGCAATTTTCTGGCGCGATAGGGATATCAGCTGCTCCTCAACAGCGGCCGACACGTCACCGGCCAACTTCTTTGAAGGCGTGACTAAAATGGCCGACGATAAGACGTCATGTTCGGCCTGGGACAGCAGGTCTGCTGCAATACACTCCGGCCGAGCTGTATCGTCTGCAATAACAAGAATTTCACTCGGGCCGGCAATCATGTCGATGCCGACGGTTCCGGCCACCAGTTTTTTGGCCAAGGTAACGTAGATATTTCCTGGACCGACAATGACATCCACTTTGGGGATAGTTTTTGTCCCATACGCCATTGCGGCGATGGCCCAGGCGCTGCCGATTTTGTAGATTTCATCGACGCCCACCTTCTTGGCCGCCGCCAGTAAATGGGGATCTACGGAGCCGTCTTTCCGAGACGGTGTGACCATGACCACCTGGTCCACGCCTGCGATTTTGGCCGGAATTGCCCCCATCAGCACCGATGAGACCAGCGGTGTGCTGCCCCCTTTGGCGCCGGGCACATATATCCCGGCCCGTTCCACCGGATGCACCAACTGGCCGAGAAATGTCCCCGGCCGCTGGGTGTGCATCCAGGAGTTGGGCAGCTGCTTTTGATGAAAATCCGTGATCTGGGTTATTGCACGATTCATGGCGCGGGTGAACTTGCGGTCAACCTGTTTGGTGGCGACGGCGATTTCTTTGGGGGTCGCCTGTACGGCCGCAACAGTCATTTTCGGTGCATCAAATTGCCGGGCGTAATTGATGACCGCCGTATCACCGTTTTTTCGGACATCTTCCAGAATCCTGGCTACGGCCGTGATATCTTTTTTTCTGAACGTCAGACCCCGATCGACAATGGCGGCCAGCCGTTTCTCCGCTGTAGATGATGGGAACGAAAAAATTTTCATCAAGCACCTTACCTCTTATGTTGTTCAATATTTACGCAATGTTGATAGGGTCTGTAGAGGTGTTTGTCAACTTTATCCATATCGTCATCCATACATTTTTGTCACGGCCAACCCAGACCTTCACGGACAAATAGAGCTTTCCCCAGCACGAAACCTTTGGAGCGGCATCGCCGCGTTTCATAAAATCGTTGCACGATTTTATTATTTGACAACTCCCGGATGTTTTGCACAAATTGACTCGGCTTACGAATTCAGAATTTTTATTTTTTTTCCTAATTTAAACTCGCACGGCAGCTTATGCTGCGGTGCGTTCATAAAATCGTGAAACGATTTTATAAGGGGGAACGGAATGACGGAAAAGCGGATTTACAATTTCAATGCGGGGCCTGCGGCACTGCCCCTTCCGGTCCTGGAAGAAATCCAGGGCTCATTTTTAAATTTCGACGGCTCTGGCATGTCCATCACGGAAGTCAGCCACCGGTCCAAGTGGTTCGACGATGTGATCAACGATGCCATCGACCGGACCAAGCGCATCCTCGGGCTCGGGGACGAGTACCAGGTGCTTTTTCTCCAGGGGGGGGCCAGCACGCAATTCTGCATGGTGCCGATGAACTTTCTGGCAGACGGAAGCACAGCCGATTATGTGGACACCGGAACCTGGTCCACCAAGGCCATCAAGGAGGCCGAGATCCTGGGCAAACCGATCCAGATGGTGGCCTCCTCGGCAGATCGGGACTACGCCTACATACCCAAAGATATCGGGTTTACCCCCGGTGCCATCTATGTGCACGTGACATCGAACAACACCATCAAGGGGACCCAGTGGGCGGATTTTCCGGACACGGCGGGTGTGCCGCTGGTGTCGGACATGTCCTCGGACATTTTCAGCCGAAAGCTCGACATCGACCGGTTCGGGCTGATCTACGCCGGTGCCCAGAAAAACATCGGACCGGCCGGGGTCTGCATGGTCATCGTACGGGACGACCTGCTCGAACGGGTGCCGGAGAATCTTCCCTCCATGCTGAAATACACCACCTTTGTAAAAAAGAATTCCATGTACAACACACCGCCGTGCTTTGCGATCTACACCGTCCAGCTCGTTCTCAAGTGGCTGGAGGAGACCATCGGGGGGCTGGACAACATGGAACGCCTCAACCGGGAGAAGGCCGAGCGGCTCTATAGTTTTTTCGATACCAGCGGATTCTATCGGGGGACGGCCGATGCCGACAGCCGGTCGATGATGAACGTCACCTTCCGTCTGCCCAGCGAAGACCTGGAAACGAGGTTTGTGGCGGAAGCGCTCGAAAACGATCTCGGCGGCCTCAAGGGCCACCGCTCGGTGGGCGGATGCCGGGCGTCCATTTACAATCCCACCCCCATGGCCGCCATCGATGCCCTGATCGATTTCATGAAGGAGTTTGAAAAGACAAACGGATGAAAGGCCTCAAGATTTAGGTAAAAAAGACGGGCAGCCTGATCGGCTGCCCGTCCTTTTTTATTGCTGAATAATTGTGCGGACTAAGATTGATATATTGCTACGGATAACCTTTTTTTTAAGGTGTAAAGATATAGCCGGAGTGCGTATAGGCGTTCAGGATCCGGACGGGCTATCGGAATCGGAATCGGTATCGGTATCGGTCATTTTTACGCTGAACTCTGCTAATTCCTCCCGAACCGAGTATCCACGATGTCCAAGCTTCGTCAGCATAGCAACGATTCGGTCGATCATATCTTTGGCTTCAGCATTCTTCTCCGCAGCGAGAGCACCGCACACTTCCAAGACATCCTGCGTAGCTGCACATTCCAGCGCCGAACCACGAGCGATTTAGAAGAACCTTCGCCGGTTGGCCTCTGTGGCCTTGCCATTGCCCTCGACTATATTTAGGGGGATCGACTGCGACGCGCGGAGCAACCGGTCCCGAGCGCTTCGATGCCCCTTCAGGTTTTCACAGAACCGATAGACCCAACCAACATATTTGAGGAATAATCGATAGACATCCAGTTGTTCATGTCCGAAAGTCATCGCTATTTATCCTTCGATACCGATTCCGATACCGATCCCGACCCCGAGGATAAGAATTCCGCTCAATCGATGCAGTAGCTCAGGACCGGAACTCCTAATTGGAGCTTTGCTATTTTTTACTCAACAGCACCTGAAAGTAGTCGGTCAGCTTGACAAAGGTTTTCTGGTCGCCGCCCACGTCCGGGTGATGTTCCATGGCCTTTTGCCGGTACAGCCGGGTCAACGCCTTGCGGTCCATTTTCTTCAGGGTTTTCCAACTCGCCCCGAACAGCCTGGCCGCCTCTTCAATCTTGATCTGAACTTTTTTGGGCGGGATGTACCGCCGGTGGCGGTTCATGAAATCACGGTAGTAATCCTCCATGAATGTGGGCCGGGGAAAGTCATTGTCGAAATACATGATAACGTATTTGATCAGGTACTCCCGGAGGCCGTTTGAGTCGGGAAGGCCGGCCCACAATTCGGCGTCCTCGTTCAATGTGCAGAGTGTTTCAATGAAGTAGTCGTCCAGGGTCTCCTTTTCGATGACACTGGGATGCTGCCTGTACAACGGGCCGGAGAAAAAGTCCTGCAGGTTGAAAACAGTGTAGACATAGGCCGCCCGTTCGCGGGGTTTCAGAATGTGCTCCTGCTCGGTGAGGAGCTGTTCGATCTCGTCCCGTGACCTGCGCCAGACACCCCGAAAAAACCGTGGCGGCACCCGGTTGAGGTGGCGCTGGTCCATTTGCCCGCAGCGGAGAAAATGGATGCGTCGTTTATCGAAGATGTGCACCCCTGCGGCCGGTTCCGAAGTCCCCCGGGCCGGACTCTGCCGGGTCCAGTTTTTCTGGAATCCGACGATGACCCGCTGTATTTCCGGATCGAGAAAATCCCAGAAAATACGGTCCATTTCGTCCAATTCAAAGGGTACCCCCTCTTCATCGAGAGCGTCCTCGATGGCCGGGTCGTAATAATAGCCCTTCCCACCCGGGTAAACGATGAATTCAGAAGGGTCTTTCCCCAGATCGAAAATCTCACGGCTTTTCCAGCAGCCATCGTCCTGAAAGGATTCCCGGATGGAATAATAGGTGTCTTTTTCGATGGTTTTCCGTGCCAGATACATATTGCCTCGTAAGATTAAAGGATTACCGCAGAGGCGCGGAGTTCGCAGAGAAATTATTAGTTTTTCAGAATCCCTGAGAGGGGGATTCTGAAAGAATTGAATCTCACAGACGGATTAAACGCCCATCTGTTGGGGTGAGTAACAATTTTGCTTTTCGTCCTCTCAGCGAAAAGCAAAACAATATTGATACGTTGCGATCTCAGCGCCTCTGCGGTGAAAAGCAGTTAGTTGCCCAAGCTGGCGAATCCGATTAATTAAATATCGAATTCCGCGATCACATACGTATGGTCCGACGGCTTGGGTTTCATGCGGGGCGCGATGTCGATCCAGCAATCGGTGGACCGGTCTGCTGCGGGTTTAGTGGCGCAGATGTGGTCGATGCGCCAGCCCAGACCTCTTTTCACGGCATTCGGGATGCGGTAGTCCCAAAATGAAAATGCCTTTTCCTCGGGTCTGTGTTTTCGAAAGACATCCGTGAATCCCCAGTCCATGATCCGGGCCAGTGCCTTGTGCTCATCCGGATGGAAACAGACGCTGCCGGCCAGTTTTTCCGGATCGTACACGTCCAGCGGTGTGGGCGCCACGTTAAAATCCCCAACCCAGATAATCGGCTGGTCGGGAGTAAAATATGTCTCAAAATAGTCCCGCAGTCGCGAATACCAGTTCAGCTTGTATGCAAATTTTTCCGAGCCCACGGCCTGTCCCTGGGGGATGTAAGTATTGACGATGACACAGTCATAAAGGGTGGCCCGGATCAGCCGGGGCCCCTCGGTGGCATCATCCGGCCCGAATCCGGAGACCGCATCTTCCGGCGCCTGGCGGCTGAGTACGGCAACGCCATTATAGGACTTCTGGCCCTTGAAGGCACAATGGTAGCCGGTCTCTTCCAGGGCGGCTAAGGGAAAGTCGGGATCCTGGACCTTGGTTTCCTGGATGCACAGAACGTCCGGCGCCTCCTGTTGGAGCCATTCCAGGAGGCCGGCCATGCGTGCACGGATTCCGTTGGCATTGAACGTCGCGATTTTCATGGTCACCAGCCGCTGAATCGGGTTAATGTCATTGTCGGACTACCCGGATAGTTTATTTATGTTCCGGGTAAATTTTTTTCTTTAAATGATGAGCATACATCTGCCCAATAGAGCACAAACAACTGTTGCATTCAAATCGTTGCCGTCTGCGGCCATGGCGGCTGTCAGTTCTGGTTTTTCTTGACATAACCGGGCAATATCAATAACTACATGTATGGTTTTCTCCACCCGACAGGGTGATTGCCCCGTTGGTACCCGCTTCGATTGAACCCCCCAAGCTAAAGGAGGTCACCCATGGACAAAATTTTAAGGATCAACACCGGCGCTGATGGAGGCCCGAGCTTCACCATTGACGGGCTCGGTGACTACGCAGGCCATGGCGGACGCGGCATGACCTCTTCTATCATTGCCAAAGAAGTCCCCCCCGACTGCCATCCCCTGGGTGCGGATAACAAACTCGTCATTGCCCCGGGATTGCTCAGCGGCAGTCTGGCGGCCATGTCCGGACGGATTTCCGTCGGGTGCAAAAGCCCACTGACCGGGGGAATCAAAGAATCCAATGCGGGCGGGCAGCCCTCCCAGATGCTTGGCCGATTGGGTTATGCGGCCATCGTGCTTGAAGGTCAACCCAGCGATGACGCCCTGTACAAGGTTTTCATCAACAAGGACGGCGTCAAGATAGAGGCCGATAACGGCCTCAAGATGCTCGGGAACTATGATGTGGTCGATAAAATGAAAGCCGAATACGGCGAAAAAGTCGGCTGCATTTCCATTGGTCAAGCCGGTGAAATGAAGCTGGCCGGGGCCTCCGTGGCTTTCTCTGATATGGAGCAGCGACCGACCCGGCACGCCGGCCGCGGGGGCAGCGGTGCCGTGATGGGATCCAAGGGCATTAAGGTGATCGTTGTGGATGACACCGATTGTCCGGCCCGTGCCCCTAAAAATCCGGACGCCTTCAAGGAAGCCAACAAGGCATTTGTCCAGGGGCTTCGCAAGCACCCGGTGACCGGTGAAGGCCTGCCAACCTATGGCACCAATGTGCTGACGAACGTGATCAGCGAGGCCGGCGCCTATCCGACGAACAACTTTCAGAAGGGCTCCTTTGATGGCGCATCGAATATCAGCGGTGAGACCCAGGCCGAACTGGAAATCGAACGGGGCGGAAAAGGAGCGAACACCCATGGCTGCCATCGCGGCTGCGTGATCCGGTGCTCCGGAACGTTCTACGACAAAAACGGTCGATTCCTAACCAAACAGCCGGAGTACGAAACCGTGTGGGCCCATGGCGGAAACTGCGGTATCGATGACCTTGATGCCATCGCCCAGATCGACCGGCTTGACGATGACTTCGGGCTGGATACCATCGAGATGGGAGCCGCCATTGCTGTTGCCATGGAAGGTGGCCTTGCCGAATTCGGTGACGCCGACGCGGCCATCAACCTTGTAAAGGAAGTCGGGAAGGGGTCCCCCCTTGGACGGATACTTGGCAGCGGTTCCGAGGTCACCGGAAAGGTATTCGGTGTGGAACGGGTCCCAACAGTGAAGGGGCAGGCCATGCCGGCATACGATCCCCGGGCCGTCATGGGCATCGGGGTGACCTATGCCACGACCCCCATGGGAGCGGACCACACGGCCGGATACGCGATCGCAACCAACATCCTGAAAGTCGGTGGTGACGTGGATCCGCTGAAACCGGAGGGTCAAGTGGAGTTGTCACGCAACCTCCAGATTGCCACGGCCGCCATCGATGCCACGGGTATGTGCCTGTTTATTGCATTTGCCATCCTGGATCAGGAAGATACCTTCCAGGCGCTGCTCGATATCATCAATGGATTTACCGGAGCCAGTATGACCGGTGATGATGTTACCGCTCTTGGCAAACAGATTCTTGACATGGAGCGGGACTTCAATGCGCGGGCCGGATTCACTCCCAAAGACGATCGTTTGCCGGCCTATATGAAGAGTGAAGCACTGCCGCCCCATAACATTACATTTGAAGTCGCGGATGACGAACTGGATAAGGTCTTTAACTGGTAACATTGGATAGAAAGCGGTTTAAAAGGGAGCACGATACCGTGCTCCCTTTTTTTCTTGACTGTTTTCAGAAGGTTAGAGATTATGATGACGTCATTTGAAATCCGGATACTCATGATATGCGATTCTTCTCCTGTTTCAAAAACCAAATGGGCAGGCCATGATCACCTTAGATTTGAAAACAGAGCGGGGATGGCTGCGTAAATTGAATCCGATTTTTGGTGCCGGGTTCTGGGTAAAAGCGGCTGTGGGGCTGAGTATCCGTGACGTTCTCTGTCGACAGCTGGGGGTGGCTGATGATTATCTGGACAACCGGGTGCAGACCTTATTTTTAGACGGTAAACCGGTCGATGATGTGGATCGGGCCATCGTTCCGGACGGTGGGGTCCTGACTCTTTCTGCAGCCATGCCCGGGTTGGTCGGTGCAACCTTCCGAAAAGGCGGACACCTGGCACCGATGCGAGGGAGCATCACCTGTGCGGCTGAAGACGAAACCTGTGAATTGGACGGCAGGGTAAAGATTAAGCTGTTTAATGTGGTTGCCCGTGAATTGAGTCCTGGTTTTCTTGGAATGGGCATCATTATTTCCGGGCAGCCGGAGTGTCAGTTTTTTGAAGGTCGGTCGACTAAGTTCTGGAATGGGTGTCAAGCGGCCAAATTAGACGGCCGAAACATTGACATAGAACAACTCCGGGAGCTTTCATTCGAATTTGAGGAGATGGGGTTGACCGTTATCGAAGATTCCGCAGAGGCATCCCCATAACCGTCCCGAATCATAACACTTGCGCATGGGAGGAGGCCAAAATTGAAACCGCAAGACGGATTGATTCAGGAAAACCTGGCGGCCCTTCAACAAGCCGTCGACCTGATCGAGCAGATTACCGACGATCAATACACCAGCAATGACCACCCCATTTTCAAAAGCGGGGTGGGAAAGCATGTTCGTCATATCCTGGATTTCTACGCGGCCTTCCTTGGTGGGGAAGATGATCGGGTTAACTATGACGCGCGGCAGCGATCTTCAGATGTGGAAACGAACCGGAAAGCCGCCATCGATAAAATTCATGAGACTATGGGCTCGCTCAAGCGCGTGACCCACCCGGACACCAAGCTCGTGAGTAAAAATGACGACTGCGGGGAGAGAGATCCCGCTATCGAATACAGCCCCTCATCAGTTGGGCGCGAGCTGCAATTTCTGGCCAGTCATACCGTTCATCACTATGCTATCGTGGCAATGATTCTGCATTCTTTAGGGGTGTCTATTCCCAAAGATTTCGGTATCGCGCCGTCCACGCTCGCATACTGGCGAACACAATCCACCTAAATGTATGCCACAAAGGTGGCGGGACGTCTTTTACAGTATTCAAGTGTTGAATAACAGTTTTACGCTTCCATTAAATTCGAAGCACGACGCTCGACCCGCCATCGCGATGCTAGGGCGGGCAAGAATCCGAAATGTTTCGACAAGCTCACCACCCTGAGCATAGTCGAAGGGCAATACCAAAAATCTAAAGTTTAAAATTCCAAACCAACGCATCTTTCTTTTCATTTTTTAAGAATTTGGTTATTGGGTTTTGTTATTTGTTTCGTATTTCGAAACTTGTCCGCCTCTGGCGGATTCGGTTTTTTATACCTGACTTTGATCGCCTCCGTTGTTCTTATTGCCTTAACTGAACCGCACACAAAACCAACTCAAGGAATGAGCCCATCCTACCCCCTCCCTTTTAATCCCTCCCACCAGGGGAGGGAAATAATAACGTCCTCCCCCTTGATGGGGGGGGCTCGGTTGGGGTTTCAGAATGGCCGATCTCCAAATCCTAAGCCTTGTTACTACATCCGAATCGCTTACTGAATGTTTGAGGTACAACGACAGCATAGAGCTTCTAATGATAACCGAGGACAGTCTCAGCGACCATCACTGTACCGGAGACCGTTATTCTGGCTGCTTGTTGGGTATTGCCTTCTTTTGCTCGCTTCTCACCTGTACCGGATGTCTTTGTCGGACCCGCCGCCTCCCACACCTTCCCAATATTCGATCACCATTTCCACTTCCGATGACAGTCGACCGGCATCGAACCCCGTCACCATCCGATACCTGGAAACCAGGCCGCAAGACCCGGATGAGTCGCCAGTGGTGCTGCTGATCCACGGCAGTCCCATGGCCGCCAGCCACGTGTTTCCCGAATTGATGAAAAACCTGCCGGCGACCTGGCGGATTCTGGCGCCGGACCTTCCGGGATTCGGTACGTCTACCCAGGATATTCCGGAATACAGCATAGAGGCCCACGCCGATTATCTCCTCCTGTTCATGGACAAGCTCGGGATCGCGCAGGCACACATGGTGGCTTACAGCATGGGTGGCGGCGTCGCGATTCACCTCGCGGCCGAGGCACCGGAGCGGGTGCTTTCCGTGGCGCTGCTTTCATCCATCGGCGTGCAGGAACTGGAGTTGCTCGGTGATTACCACTTAAACAGGGCGCTCCACGGCACCCAGTTGGCCACCTTGTGGCTTCTTCAGGAAGGCGTCCCGCACTTCGGATGGCTTGATCGATTTCCCCTCAACACGAATTATGCGCGTAATTTTTACGAAACCGACCAGCGTCCGTTGCGCAGACTGTTGCGGCAGGTGGAACAGCCGACACTGATATGGCACGGGGCTTCCGATACCCTGGTGCCGGCGGTGGCCGCCAAGGAACATTATCGGCTGGTTCCACAAAGTGAGCTCCTTCTTTTCGACGGCGGACACCTGCTGATGTTCGAACAGCCGGATCTCGTAACGGCCCAAGTGTCCGAGTTTATCACCCGTGTGGAAGCCGGAAAGGGCGACACTCGGGCGACGGCAGATCCGGTTCGGGTGGAAGCCGCCGGCGAGTTGATGCCGACGGTGATGCTGACCCCTGCGGAAGGCCCACTGCTGATCATGTACATGGTGCTCATTGCCCTGGCCACACTGATCAGCGAGGATCTGGCCTGTATCGGTGCCGGAATGATGGCGGCGCGAGGCATTATCGGGTTTGTACCGGCCGCCGCCGCCGCATTTATCGGAATCGTGATAGGAGATATTCTGCTGTTTCTGGCCGGCAGATTCATCGGCCGGCCCGCCCTTGGAAAGGCGCCGCTCAAATGGTTGTTGACTAAAGAAGATATCGAGCGATCAACCGAGTGGTTCCGTGCCCGTGGGCCGGCCATCATTTTAATCAGTAGGTTTCTGCCAGGCAGCCGCCTGCCGACGTATTTCACCGCGGGAATGCTCGGCAGCAGTCTGGTGACCTTTACGGTCTATTTCGGGATTGCGGCCTTGCTGTGGACTCCGGCTCTGGTGGGGTTGGCCACAGTGGTTGGCAGCCGCATCCTTTCTTATTACCCGGTCTTCGAGCAGTATGCGATCTGGGTGGCTCTTGCCACTGTGTTCTTTTTGTGGCTGGGTGTCCGGATCCTGGTACCATTATCCAGTTTCCGTGGGCGGCGGTTGTTGCTTTCCAGATTCCGGCGTCTGACGAGATGGGAATTCTGGCCGGTCCAGGTGTTCTACATTCCCATAGTTGGGTACATTTTGTTTTTGGGTCTTCGGCACCGAAATTTTACAGTGTTCACAGCGGCTAATCCGGGGATGCCGGCCGGGGGGATCATCGGCGAATCGAAGTCGGACATCCTGGATCATCTGGCATCTTCAGGCAGCGTGGCGTCTTTTTCCATTGTCAAACGGAAGGCGCCGAGAAACAGACAGTTGGCACAAATTCGCGCCTTTATGGAGTCGGAGCACCTGACATTTCCAATCATTTTAAAACCCGACGTGGGAGAGCGGGGCCAGGGTGTCACCGTTGCCAAAAACATAGAACACGTCGAGCACTATCTCGAAGGGGCAGTAGAGGACACCATCGTTCAAGAATACATCGAGGGGATCGAGTATGGCGTGTTTTACTATCGCTATCCGGGACAGAAAAAGGGTGCCATCCTTTCGATCACCGACAAACGGCGCCTGTTTCTGACCGGTGACGGCACACACACCCTGGAGGAACTCATCCTCATGGACGACCGGGCCGTCTGCAAAGCCCCGCTTCACCTCCGGGTGCATCGGAGCCGACTTTTCGATGTGCCGGCGGCTGGAGAGGACATCGAGCTCGTCGAAATGGGCACCCACGCCCGGGGAGCGCTCTTTCTCGACGGCAGCGCGCTGATCACGCCGGAGATGACGGCCGCCTTCGATGCGATCAGCCGACATTTCGCTGGCTTCTACTTCGGCCGCTACGATGTGCGCGTCCCTTCGGTGGAAGATTTCCAGCAGGGGAAACACATTACGGTGCTGGAACTCAACGGGGTGACCTCAGAAGCCACCCACGTCTATGATCCGAAGAACCGCCTGTTCCGGGCCTGGCGGGACTTGATGCGCCAGTGGAGGATCGCCTTTGAGATCGGAGCGGCCAATGCAGAAAAGGGCTTTGAGCCGATATCGGCCAGGCGGTTTTTGGAGATGGTGTTCCTGAAGAGATATGAATGATTCAGGTTACAGGTTACAGGTTTCAGGATACAAGACATAAGGTACAAACCGGGACCATAGGTAACACATTTCGGGGTGACAGGTTTCGGGTGCCGGGTGTCAGGTGTCAGGTGTCGGGTGTCAGGTGTCAGGTGTCGGGTGTCAGGTGTCGGGTGTCAGGTTTCAGAAACCACTCATTCCTGACACCTGAAACATGAAACCCGACATCCTTGCATCCTGCATCTTGGATCTTGTATCCGTCCTTCCTCTGCATCCTGTATCTGCCCTATCAACTTACACCTTGACCCTTCGTAAAGGGTGATGCTATCCAATGGGGCGCTACTGAAAAAGCCCCGTTCAATTGCATCATTACCCACCAACCCAAAAGCAAAAAGGCTCTCATGCACGGAACGAATCTGTTCAAGATAGGTTGTTTACTGGGGATGGTTGCCCTGCTGATCGGCTGCGGCAAAAAGGCAGAACAGGCCCAGGCGCCGCCGCCTCCGGAAGTCAGCGTCGTCACCATTGAGGCCCAGGAAGTTCTTGTCCCCATTGAATTTGTGGGCGAAATTTTGGGGGCCCAGGACATTGCGATCCGGGCCCGGGTTGAAGGATTTCTGGAAGGGATTCATTTCGAGGAAGGCGGGGACGTCGAGGCCGGTCAACTGCTCTATACCATCGAGAGCCAGCCCTATGAAGCCGACGTGGCGGCCTTTATGAGCCGGGTCGCTGAAGCCAAGACCATGCTGGCCAAGGCCACCAGTGATCTGAACCGGATCCGGCCCCTGGCGAAAGCCAAGGCAGTCAGCGAGAGCGATCTTGACAGTGCTGTGGCGGAATATGAAGCCGCCGAGGCGTCTGTGCAAGCGGCCGAAGCCAATCTCCGGGCCTCCAAAATCAACCTGAGCTACACCCGCGTAAAAGCCCCGATCACCGGCATTATCGGTAAGACCCATGCCAAGGTAGGGGACTTCGTTGGGCGTTCACCCAACCCGGTCATTCTGAACACGGTGTCGAACATCGAAACGGTTCGGGTTCAATTTTACCTCACGGAAAACCAGTTTTTGCAGGTGGCCCGGTACATACAGGAACTCGAAAAAGAGAAACAAGGGGAAGTGGACCCCCAAAAGGCGAAACCGTCGACCCTTAAAATGTATTTGTCCGACGGATCGCTCTATCCGGAAACAGGAACATTCGATTTTATCGACCGGGGTATCGATCCCACCACCGGTTCGATACTGATTCAGGTATCATTTCCGAACCCGGAGGAACTCCTCCGCCCGGGCCAGTTCGCCAGGATAACGACCTACTCGGAGACCATTGAAAGCGGCATCCTGGTGCCCCAGCGCTGCGTGTCAGACCTGCAGGGCATTCAGCGGGTCTTTGTGGTCGGCAACGACAACAAGGTGGAGGAGCGCAGGATCGATCGTGGGCCTCAGATCGGGAACAGATTTCTGATTCGCGAGGGTCTCAAGGCGGGCGAACGGATCGTCTTTGAAGGCCTCCAGAAAGTCGCAGACGGTTCGGTGGTCACCCCCAAAGCCGTAACTCCCCCAACCTCGGAAACAGAAACGTCATAGGCATCCATGGGCTCATTTTTTGTCAGGCGGCCGGTGGTCGCCATGGTCATCGCCATTGTCACCGTTATCGTGGGAACCGTTTCTCTCCTTTCGCTTCCCATGGAGCAGTATCCCAACATCACTCCCCCCGTGGTGGAAGTGCGCGCCACCTATACCGGCGCCAACGCGGTCAGCGTAGAGCAGTCGGTGGCCACGCCGCTTGAGCAACAGATCAACGGCGTGGAAAACATGCTCTACATGAAGTCCACCAACGCCAACGACGGCTCCATGCTCGTCCAGGTCTCCTTCGAGGTGGGCACCGACCCGGACATGAACACGGTCTTTACCCAGAACCGGGTGGCTGCCGCCACGGCCAAGCTGCCCGAAGAGGTCAAGCGCCTGGGGGTCACCACGGAAAAATCCCTGCCCAACATCCTTACGATCATCACCCTGACCGCCGAGGACGACCGTTACAGCCAGGATTTTCTGGGCAACTATGCCCTGATCAACATCAAGGACGTGCTGGCGCGTATCCGGGGCATCGGGCGGGTGGGCGTTATACTGGCCAGCGACTATTCCATGCGGATCTGGATCAAGCCCGACCGCCTGGCCCGGCTGGGGATTACCGTACCCGAAATCGTCGATGCCATACGGGCCCAGAGCGTGATCGTTCCCGGAGGCAAGTTCGGCGCCGAACCGTCGCCGCCGGGCACCGAGTTCACCTACACGGTGCGCCTGCCCGAGCGGCTGCAGGAGGAAAAGGAGTTTGGCGAAATTGTGGTGCGCACCACCGAAGGCGGGGCACAGGTGAAGATCAAGCACATCGCCAAGGTGGAACTGGGCGCGGAAACATACAACGGGTTTACCCGGCTGAACAACCGGAAAGCGGCCATCATCGGCCTCTACCAGTCCCCCGGTTCCAACGCTGTCGAGCTGGTTGAACAATCCATCGCGACGATGGAGGAGCTTTCCAAAGCCTTCCCCAGCGGCATGCGCTACGACATATCCCTGGACACCTCCAAGCCGATCACGGCCGGCATCAAGGAGATCGTCGAGACCCTGTTCATCGCCCTGGCCCTGGTGATCTTCGTGGTGTTTATTTTCATTCAGGACTGGCGCGCCACCCTGATTCCCACAATCGCTATCCCGGTCTCACTGGTCGGCTCGTTCATGCTCTTTCCCCTGCTGGGGTTCACCATCAACGTTTTGTCCCTGCTGGGCCTGGTGCTGGCCATCGGCATCGTCGTGGACGACGCCATCGTGGTGGTGGAGGCCGTGCAGGTCAACATCGACAAGGGGATGAATTCCAAAGAGGCCACCATCCAGGCCATGAAGGAGGTGACCGGACCGGTCATCGCCACCATCCTGGTGCTCATCGCCGTGTTCGTTCCCGTGGCCGGCATGGCCGGCATCACCGGCCGCCTCTACCAGCAGTTTGCCATAACGATTGCGGTGTCCGTTGCCTTTTCCTCGGTCAACGCCCTGACCCTTAGCCCGGCCCTGTGCGCCCTGCTGTTGAAAAAGCCCAAACCCTACCGGGGTCCGCTGGGCGCATTTTTCAAGCTCTTCAACAAGGTGTTCGACCGGTCCACCGACGGCTACATGACCTTCGCCCGGGTGGTGACCCGTAAAATCGTCCTGGGGATGGTGTTCATCGGCGTCATTCTGGGGGCAACCGGTCTTGTGGGTAAGGTGCTGCCGGGCGGGTTCATGCCGGAAGAGGACATGGGCTACCTGTTCGTCCATTTCCAGTTGCCGGATGCGGCCTCCCTGCAGCGCACGGATGCGGTGGCCAAAACGCTGGAGCAGATCGTCGAAAAACACCCGGAGGTCGAATTCGTCACCACCGCGGCCGGTTTCAACATGCTCACCAGCGCCAATGCCTCCAACACCGGAATTCTCTTTGTTTCCCTGGTGGACTGGAGCCTGAGGGAAAAAACGGCCCTGGACCTGGTCCGGGATCTCAACATCGAGTTCATGTCCAGCATTAACGAGGCCCGGGTGTTTGCCTTCGGTCCGCCCGCCATTCCCGGCCTGGGCAGCGCTTCGGGATTTAGCCTGATGCTCCAGGATACTGCCGGCAATCCGCCGGCCTATCTGGCCCAGCAGGCCGGCCGCTTTATTCAGGCCGCAATGAAACGGCCGGAGATTGGATCGGTGTTTACCAGCTTCAGCGCCAGTGTCCCCCAGAAATTTATCGACATCAACCGGGACAAGATCCTCAAGGCCGGCATAAAGCTCAATGACATCTACACCTCCGTGGGCGCTTTCCTGGGCGGGAGCTACGTGAACGACTTCAACCGGTTCGGCCGGCTGTACAAGGCCTACATCCAGGCCGAACCCGAATTTCGACAGAACCAGGAGCAGGTCAACCTGTTTTTTATCAAGAACAGCCAGGGCGTGAGCGTTCCCCTGGCGGCCTTTGTGGATATCCACGATGTGGCGGGACCGGATTTCACCAACCGCTTCAATCTGTTCCGGGCCGTGGAGCTCTCGGGAGGCCCGGCCCGGGGCTACACATCGGCCCAGGCCACGGCCGCGCTGGAAGCCGTTGCCGCCGAAACCCTTCCCCCGGAAATGACCTATTCATGGAGCAACATGTCCTACCAGGAGAAGCAGGCGTCCGGTTCCGTGGTCATTGTATTTGCCTTCTCTCTGGCGTTTGTTTTTCTGATTCTGGCCGCCCAGTATGAAAGCTGGTCCCTTCCGGCCAGCATCCTGCTGGGAACCCCCTTTGCGCTGCTGGGCGCCATGGCGGCGGTGCTGGTAATGCGGCAGTTCGACCTGAGCTACGAAAACAACGTCTTTGCCCAGATCTCCCTGGTGATGCTCATCGGCATGGCGGCGAAAAATGCCATCTTGATCGTGGAGTTTGCCAACATCCGGTTCAACGAGGGCATGACCCTTTTCGACGCGGCTATCGAAGCGGCCCGTTCCCGCTTCCGTCCCATATTGATGACCGCCTTTTCGTTCATCCTGGGCGTGCTGCCCCTTGTTTTCGCCACGGGCACCGGATCGGAAGCCCGAAAAGTCATGGGAATGGCCCTGCTGGGGGGCATGACTTTGGCCACCCTGCTGGGTGTTTTCTTCTACCCCATGTTGTTTGTCATGATCGGGAAAATTTTCGGCTACGAAAAGAAACGGGATCGTCAAAACAACCAAATAGAAAAAGGCGATGAACTTGTTCCGAGTGATTAAAACCACTATATGCCTGATAGCGGGATGGTTGATGTTGCTGGCCGGGTGCGCTGTCGGCCCGGATTATCAAAAACCGGAAGTCGAGACCCCGGAAAGCTACCGGCTGGATCCCGAACCGGTGGACCAGACGGTCAACCTGAAATGGTGGGAGCAGTTCGACGACCCCGTCGTCTACGAGCTGGTCACCACCGCACTGGACAACAACCGGGATCTGAAAATCGCGGCCAGCCGCGTGCTACAGGCCCGCGCCACACTCGGTTTCACCCGGGCCGACCGGTATCCCTCGCTGGACGTGGCCGCCGGGGCCAGCACCGGGAATATCATCACAGCGACCAATAACAAAACCGAGGATACCCAGAACACGGCCTATATCGCATTGCCGCTAAGCTACGAAATCGATTTCTGGGGCAAGTTCTGGCGGGCCACCGAGGCCGCCCGGGCCGAATTGCTGGCCAGCGATACGGTCTGAGAGCCGTACAGATCAGTCTGATCGCCGATGTTGTCGGCGCCTACTACCAGTTGCTCGATTTTCACCAACGCCTGGCCGTCTCCCAAAAGACCCTCGAATCCCGACAAGGGAGCCTGGACATCATCCAGCAGCGCTTCGACAAGGGCATCATCCCGGAAATCGATGTCAACCAGGCCCAGATCCAGAAAGAAATAGCGGCCGCGTCGATTCCGCGTTACGAGCGATCCATCGCCCTGACCGAAAATGGACTGAGTATTCTGATCGGGGAGCTCCCGGCGGCGGTTCAAATCGGCAAGGAGCTGACCGCCCAGACGGCCCCACCGGCGATTCCCACAGGCCTGCCGTCCAGTCTCCTGGAACGGCGGCCGGACATCGCCCAGGCGGAGTATCTGCTCAAGGCCCAGACCGAGGAGATCGGCATTGCGGTGGCCATGCGGATTCCGTCCTTCACCCTGACCGGCCTGCTCGGGGCCGCCAGCAACGAGTTGGCGGGAATCTCCACCGAGGGCGGCGTGTGGCGGGTCCAGGGGACAATGCTGGGACCCGTGTTCAATTTCGGCCAGAATGCCCGGCGGGTCGACATCGAGAAGGAAAAGACCCAGCAGGCCCTGTTCCGCTATGAAAATACGGTGTTGACCGCGTTCCGGGAGGTGGAAGACGCCCTGGTGGAAATCGAAACTTACAGAAATCAGATCGCAGCGGTGACCAACCAGCGAAATGCCGCTACCAATGCCAGGGCGCTGTCGAAGAAACGCTATGACCAGGGTGTGACCAGTTATCTCGAGGTCCTCGAAACCGAGCGACAGCTGTTCAACGCGGAACTGGAGCTGTCCGATCTGATGCGGCAGTATCTGAGTGCGTACGTCAACCTCTACAAGGCCCTGGGTGGCGGCTGGGTGAGCAAATCGGAGATGATCGCCGCCGGCCAACCCACCGGAGACCTATACTGGTCCCGGCCGCCGGAGAATGTGAACGGCGAAGCCGGAGTGGTGAACGTCAACGCTGAAAAGTAAATGAAAGACCCACCGCAGAGACGCAAAGCGCGCAAAGCGATTTTTCAATTATCAGAATCCCTGAGAGGGGGATTCTGATAATGGTATCCCTCCTCTAAGGCCTCCCTCGATGTTAGCGGTGAGCGATATGTGGATCTTAAGAAGGAGCGAATTATTTTGCTTTTCGCCCTCTCAGCGAAAAGCAAAATGAAAGTTCTCCTCTGCGACCTCCGCGTCTCTGCGGTAAAAGCGAAATCAATAAAAAAGGGCCGCCCGAAAGGGCGGCCCGCTTCGGAATTTTTGCCTTGCAAAAATTACCCGCAGAGTTCGAACAGCGCCGCAGCCCCCATGCCGCCTCCGATGCACATGGACTCCACGCCGTATTTGGCCCCGGTGGCCTGCATGTTGGCCAGCAGGGTGGCGCAGAGCTTGGCGCCGGTGCAACCCAGGGGATGACCCAGGGCGATGGCGCCGCCGTGGATGTTCACCTTTTCCATGTCGATGCCCAGCTCGCGGACGCTGTACAGGGCCTGAGCCGCAAATGCCTCGTTGATCTCGAACAGGCCGATATCCGCCAGATCCATGCCGGCCAGTTTCAACAGTTTGGGGATGGCAAACCGTGGGCCGACACCCATTTCATCCGGGTGGACCCCGATGGTGGTGTAGCATTTGAATTTGGCGATGGGCGTCACACCCAGCTCCTGGACCTTGTCTTCACTCATGATGACCGTCGCCGCCGCGCCGTCTGTGGTTTGGGAAGAATTACCGGCGGTCACGGTACCGTTGGCCTTGAATACCGGATTCAGGCCGGCAAGGGCTTCCACGGTGGTCGATTCCCGGATGCCGTCGTCAACATCCTGGATGACCGTTTCCCGTTGAAAGGTACCGTCCGGGGTTTGGGTGAAACGGGTGGCGGGTGTCGGCACCAGTTCGGTAAAGAGCCCCTTTGATTTCGCCTCGGCCGCCTTCATCTGGGAGTTGCAGGCGAACTCGTCCTGCTCTTCCCGGGACACATTGTAGCGCTCGGCCACGATCTCCGCAGTAATCCCCATGGAGGTATACATATCCGCATGCAATTGGGTCCACTCCGGATGAGGCCTCGGCATATGCCCGCCCATGGGCACGTAGGTCATCGACTCGACACCCCCGCCGATGGCCACGTCGGCCCAACCGGCCATCACCCGCAGCGCCGACTGGGCAATGGCTTCCAACCCGGATGAGCAGAACCGGTTTATGGTGGCCCCGGAGGTGCCGATCGGAAAGCCCGCGATCTGGGAGGCGATCCGGCCGATGTTCAGCCCCTGCTCGGCTTCCGGAAAGGCGCATCCCACCATGATGTCTTCCACGGCCTCTTTCTCGAGGTTCGGGGTCTGCTCAACCGCCGCGCCCAGGATGAAAGAAAGAAGATCCTCGGGCCGCGTGTCCTTGAAGGCACCCTTGTTCCGCTTGCAGCCGGGGGTTCTCACCGACGTGACGATATAGGCATCTCTCATGACTCATCTCCTTATAAAATTTCGTTTCGAAATTTTATGAATTGAAAGAATATTTGCTCAGAAAGATCTCATCCACGCTTTCTATTTCATATAGATCAAAATCATTTATTCCGCGTTTTATCGAAACACCGAAAAACTCTACTCCGAATTCAAACCGGGAAACCGGCCAACCGGCAAACGTTCCCACGGGCTAACCGGCAAACCGGCAAACCGGCAAACCGGCGAACCTTAATTCCTTAGCGGTTTCCCCGTCTTCAGCATATGCGCCACCCGGGCGAGGGTTTTCTCTTCCTTCCAGAAGTCCACGAAGGCCTCCCGCTCCAGTTTGAGAATGACCTCTTCAGGGATCTCGCTGTTGGCCCGGACATCCCCGCCGCTGATTACAAAGGCGATCCGCCGGGCTAGAAATGCGTCGTATTCCGAGATAAACTTGCCTTCGCGCATGTTGTGGATCTCGCTGTTGATCATGCCCTGGGCGGTTTCACCGACCACCTTGACGTTGCGCTTGACCGGCGGGGCGTATCCTTCGTCGACCAGTTTCAGCACTTCCTTTTTGGCTTCACCGATCAGATAATCCCGGTTCATGACGATCCGATCCTTGGGCCCGAGGAATCCGTTGGCACGGGCATCGGCTGCCGAGTTGGAAAACTTGGCCATGGCGATGTTCATGAACACCGGAATAAAGAATTTTGTGAGATCGGTGTCGGTCACGGCATCCGGAACATTGCTGATAAACTTCTTCCAGAGATTGAGACAGCCGCCGCCTGCCGGAAGCAGGCCGACGCCGATTTCGACCAGTCCCATGTAGAGATCCGCGTGGGCCACGATTTTATCCGCTGTTCCAAGACAGACCTCGCAGCCCCCGCCGAGGGTCATTCCATAGGGTGCCGCCACGATGGGGAAAGGGGCATATCGGGCGCGCTGCATGCTGTTTTGTGCCTTCTCGACAAAGGCGTCAATCTCCGAATATTTGCCGGCCTTGGCCAGTTCGCCCATGAAATGGAGATCCCCCCCGGCGGAAAAGGCTCCAGGCATACCGCCGGCCTGGTTGCCGATGACCATCCCCGCGCCGTTTTCTTCAACAAAGTCGGCGATCTCGGTCATGAAATCGACAATTTCGCCGTTGATGGCGTTCAATCGGGTATGGAACTCACAGCAAAACACATCGTCGCCCAGATCGATCAGGGAGGCGGAGCTGTTGGATTTAACGACCTTTCCGGTGCTCTTCAACGATTGCAAAGAGATAATATTCGGGGAGACGGTAATCGGCGTGTAGGCCTTGCCGGCAACGTCGAAATAGAATAATTGGCCGTCTTCGGATTTATAAAAGCGGGTGTTTCCGGCGGCGAGCATCTCCCGGACAGTGTCCGGGACCGGATATCCTTCGGCGTCCATTTTCTCGACGGATTCGGCCACTCCGATGGCATCCCAGGTTTCAAAGGGGCCCATCTCGAAATTGTATCCCCACTTCATGGCATTATCGATCTCGACCACGGTGTCGGATATCTCCGGAATCCTGTTGGCGGCGTAGATAAGACCGTTGGCAATGACCTTCCAGGCGAATTTGGACCCCTGGTCGTCACCGTACACAACGGCCCGAATTTTATCCGCCAATGTTTTTGCCTTTTTGGCGGTTTCGAGGCACGGAAACGTCGGCCACGCGAATTTCTGGTACTCCAGGGTTTGCGGATCGATCACCTTCCGGATGATCTCCCATTCGGGAGTCAGATCCTTTTTATAGAATCCGGCTTTTGTTTTATTGCCGAGCAGTTTCTGTTCGATCATCTTTTCGACAAACCCGGGTATGACGAAGCTGTCCCGCTGTTCGTCATCCGGGACCAGATCGTAGGTGTTTTTGGCCACATGGGCCATGGTGTCGAGTCCGACGAGGTCCGATGTTTTGAACATGGCGGTTTTGGGGCGCCCCATGGCTGGTCCGAACAGCGCATCGACCTCCGGGATGGTAAGGCCGTCTTCGAGCATCAGCTGCATGGCCTTGACGATGCCGTGCACGCCGATCCGGTTTCCGACAAAGTTTGGGGTGTCTTTGGCCCAGACGATCCCCTTGCCGAGATTTTTTTCTCCATACTCCGCCATAAAGGACAGCACCTCCGGCAGGGTTTCCTCTCCGGGTATGATTTCCAGCAGCTTCATGTAGCGGACCGGATTGAAAAAATGGGTCCCCAGAAAATGTTCCCTGAAATCTCTGCTCAACCCTTCGGACATGGCTTTTAGAGGAATTCCCGAGGTGTTTGTAGAAACGATAGTCCCGGGGCGCCGCACCGATTCGATGCGGTTCAGGAGATCCTGCTTGACCTTCAGGTTTTCGACGATCACCTCGATGATCCAGTCGCAGGCCGTCAGCTTTTCCAGGTCGTCCTCGAGATTCCCAATGGTGATCCGTTCGGCATCCTTGAATTCCATGAACAGCGGCGGTTGCGACAACAGGGCGGCATCCAGGCCGGACTTGACGATGCGATTCCGTGCAACAGGATCGTTTTTCTCTTCTTGGTTCAGATCGAACGGAACAATGTCCAGCAGGAGCGTTTGCACCCCGGCGGCTGCGAGAAGGGCGGCGATGCCCCCTCCCATGATTCCCGAGCCGATTACTCCAGCCATCTGGATCTTACGTCTCATGATCCCCTCCTTGTGACACTGTTAAATTGCGTGAAATCGCGCAGCGTTTTATGAATGAATATTCATTCATTAACAAGGGCCTGCATTCGATGTCAAGTAAAATCGATGAAATTTCAAAATGACACTTCAGATATCATAAATTATATTTAATACGATTATTTATAAACTTATATGGATTTATGTAAGAGATCCGTAAACTCCGCTTCGGACATTTTCACGGGGTATTTCAGGCTGTGAATTGAGATTCATTGTTTCATGACACCGAACAGGGTGTGAAATGGTTTCTGTAGTTGACGACGCCGGTCCGAACGCGGTAGAAAATAGGTGTGATACCCGACAGATCAACCCCGGAACCCGATTCGGCCGGTATGCATCCGCCGGCATCATTCGGTGACGGCCATAAGCACATCCTGATCGACACCGGATTGGAGCAGTTTATGGTCCCGGATGGGGCTGAAGCGACCTGTGGGTTTCCGACCAGAGGGTCGCCTCACTGGCCGACGAGGTTTTACCGTTGCATGGTCTTTCCATTGGCAGACGCAATCGGATACCACAGGGGTAACTCAATATGAGAATTGTCACACGACCCGACTTTGACGGCATTGTCTGTGCGGTCTTACTGTTTGATGTGCTGGATATTCAACCACCGGTGAAGTGGGTGGAGCCCAGTGATATCCAGAAAGGCAACGAAAAAATAGGGGAAGGCGATGTGCTGGCGAATCTTCCCTTCGATAAACGGTGCAGCCTTTGGTTCGATCATCATTTTACCAACGAAATCGACACGCCGTTTGAAGGTGCTTTTGAGATGGCCCCGTCAGCGGCACGGGTTGTCTATGATCATTATCGCAAACAATTTACCAAGGACTTTTCCGAACTGGTGGAAGCGGCGGACAAAATTGATGCGGCTGATTTGACAATCGATGAGGTCAATTACCCGGAGCGCTATCCGTATGTGCTGCTTTCAATGACTGTGAAAATACCCGGCCGGGAGGAGGCCTACTGGAATCACCTGGTCACCCTGTTATGTGCCGGGGATATCGCGTCGGTGATGGCGGACCCTGAAGTTCAGCAGCGATGCCGGGAAACCACTGAAGAAAACGACGAATACCGGGAACTGCTGCTGGCCCACACGAAAATGGAGGGCCACGTGTCCGTTACCGATTTTCGCACGTTCGATGAAGCGCCTGCCGGCAATCGCTTTCTGGTTTTTTCTTTGTTCCCCGAATCCGTGGTCAATGTTAAAATCCATCACCATGACGACGACAAGGGGAAGGTTGTGGTTCACCTTGGGCACAGCATTTTCAACTGGGGGTGTCACGTCAACGTCGGCCAGTTGCTGGCAGGATTCGAGGGCGGCGGGCACCGGGGGGCAGGGGCAACCACCTTTTCTGCCGGAAAGGCCGATGATTATATTCCGAAAATCCTTGACACTCTGATTCAAAACGAAAGCAACGAATGACCGCTGAAAACGATATCGTACTCATTCATTTTGAAGGCAAACCGGTCGTATTTGCACGTATCGAAGCAATTCATCCGGATGTTAAACCGGACTGGTACCAGATAAAACTTCTCATGCTCCAGGTGCCCCTGCAACCCGTGACCTGGATCTTACGGACAGCCTACATTAACGGGACGGAGTTCACCATGGGGGGAAACCGGATTCGATTGGAAGAAGTCGTATGCCCCCCGGACGAGACCATCGGTGCGGAAGAAAATAACCAAACCGATGACCCCGAATCGATCCGTTCTGCCAATGTCATTTCCCTGACGGACTTGAAGAAAAAATGAACGATGCGGAAAAAATCGTCCTTTCCGCATCCCGCCGAAGTGATATTCCTGCTTTCTACATGCCGTGGTTCATGGACCGGATGGTCGCAGGGTCATTCAACGTGACCAATCCGTTCAACCGGCGTGTTTCATCCGTTCCGGCCGGCCCCGATTGTGTCCATACCGTTGTATTCTGGTCGAAGAACTTTGGACCCTTCATCGATGGCGGTTACGGAGAGCGGCTCCAGGACATGGGGTACCACTTGTATTTTAATTTTACGATCAATTCGGAGTCGCCGATTCTGGAGCCTCAGGTGCCGAGCCTTCCTGAACGGCTGGAACAGTTGAAGAGGCTCACAGCCGCATTTGGTCCGGAAAGTATCCAATGGCGATTTGATCCGATATGTTTTTATCGCCACATGGGACGGAGACGGCATAATCTGCATGACTTCCCGATCATTGCCCGGACCGCGGGGGAACTGGGGGTGCACCGGTGTGTCACCAGTTTCATGGACCACTATCCAAAGATCCGTCGACGGACGTCGGCCCTAAGCCGTTTCTCCTTCATCGAGCCCGAAATGGAAGAAAAGGTCGCTTTATTGCTTCGGATGGGGCAAACTCTGTCGAATTGCGGCATTCACCTGTCGACATGCTGTGAAAAAGAGGTCATGGACCGGCTTTCTGCCGATACCGATATCACGGCGGGCGCCTGCATTCCCAGCGAACATCTGGTGCGTTGCCATGGCGGGAAATTGTCTATGAGACGCGATTCAGGACAACGGACGTCCCAGGGCTGTCGATGCCGGGTATCCCGCGATATCGGCTCCTATGATCTGCATCCCTGTTTTCACCGCTGCCTCTTCTGTTACGCAAACCCCGCCCCGGCCAAGGCTCAAATCCCCGATACTGTCTACTCATGAACATCGGACCGATACGTCTTGAGAATCCTACGATCCTGGCCCCCCTGGCAGGAATTACGAATTTGCCGTTTCGTCTCATCGCCAAAGAGGCCGGATGCGGTATGGTGTGCTCGGAAATGATCAGCGCCAACGGGCTGGTGCACCGGTCGCGGAAAACCCTCCGGATGCTTGACAGCTTGCCGGAAGAAAAGCCGCTATCCGTACAGATTTTCGGGTCCGATCCGGACGTTATGGCCGAAGCCGCAGCCATGGCGGCATCTTCCGGAGCAGACATCCTGGACATTAACTTCGGCTGTTCGGTTCGCAAGGTGGTCAAAACCGGTGCCGGGGTGGCCCTGATGCGGGATTCCAAACGAACCGAGGCCGTTCTGACGGCCGTGCGTCGTGTAGTGTCCATTCCCATAACCATCAAGGTGCGCAGCGGCTGGGAACCTTCGGGTCAGGAGGCCGTCCGGATCTGCAAAATCGCCGAGCAATGCGGCGTCGATGCCGTTGCCGTTCATCCAAGGACAGCCAGACAAGGTTTTCGTGGGCGGGCCGACTGGGGGGGTCATCCGAACGGTCAAACGGAATGTCGGCATCCCGGTGGTGGGTAACGGGGACATCGTCCTCCCGGACGATGCCCTGGCCATGATGACCGAAACCGGGTGCGATGCCGTCATGGTGGGCCGTGCCGCTATCGGAAATCCGGGCATCTTTTCTCTGATTGTGGCGCGCCTCCGGAATCAGCCATTGCCGGTTACGGATACAAATCAGCGCCTGGATCTGATGAGATGCTACCTCGCCGCATCCATTGATTATTTAGGAGAGCACCATGCCTGTCGAATGATGCGTAGCCGATTGGGATGGTTTTCAAAGGGACTTCCCTTCGGCAGCCGGTTCCGGGAGATGATCAAGCGGATCTCCACCGAGGCCGAGGCGACAGCCGCCGTCGATCGCTATGAGGAGCTCCTCAGAGCACAAAAAGCGTCAATGGGCTGCCCCTGTCATTATAGTTAAAACTGAAAATAGTCCATGCGTACCCGGGAAATCCCGGAGGTTGCACATATTCCTGTGCAGGACACACTGGAATATGTGCAATGTCCGCAGATGCCATCTCCGTGTAAAGGTCATTCAAGCACCCTCTGTGCCCTCTATTCCGGCGGTTAATAAAAATGAAATCATACGGTTCCGGATATATATCCGGAACCTTCCGGTTCTTGTTCCCCGGTGTCCTGCACGACGATATTCTGGCATGAAAATTGATAACTACGGAGATGCAGCTCGAACACGCTAGAACAACGGTCAGAATTTCATTCCGATTTGTGGATTGTCGACGCGGTTGAAAGTTGCCGAGTCATCGGTATCGACGTCGAAGTTGGCCATTCTGTCTCGATTCCGATACCGAACATGTCCATATCCGGACTCCCCCCAAACGGTATCCGGTTAACAGAAACTCACTATGTTCAAATAGAACCTATTCATGGCGACGATCCTAAGGCATTGTCGGGCAATATGGCGATTATGAATGGATTACTGTTTATCGATGACGAAGAGGGTGTCCGAAGGTCGGTAAGCCGCGCTCTTCGGAAAGAGCCCTACGAGATGTTTACAGCCGGAGACGGAAGGACGGCCATCGCCTTTTTAGAGCGTCATGTTTCAAAGATCGCCATGGTGATTTCCGATTTTAAAATGCCGGATATGGATGGTTTGGAGACACTTTGCGCCATCGGAAGGATTAATCCCGAGATCACCCGGATTATTCTCACAGGTTACGCCACCATGGAAGCGGCGATTGCCGCAACCAATGAGGGAATCGACGGCTTCCTCACAAAACCCTTCGACAATATCGAGCTCAGGGCAAAGATCCGGGAAATCAGCGTACGAAAGCGGTTGCGGCAGTTCATTTCAGAGCGGATCTACCGTGAAATAGACAGCTCTCGGGGGATTCTGGCGCCCAAGTACCACGAAGTGACGGTTCTTTTCTGCGACATTCGGGGATTTACCGCCATGTCTCAGCAGGTATCACCGGAGAGCCTGGTCGCATTTTTAAATGACCATTATTTTTCACCCTTGGGGGAGATCGCCCACGGGTTTGACGGGACCGTCGACAAACATATCGGGGACAGCATCATGGTCGTCTTCGGATCTCCGGCACCTCGTGATAACGATGCTCTGAGGGCGGTTCGGGCCGGCGTCGCAATGCAGCAAAAAGCTACCGAAATCAATGAGAAACTCCGGATCAGGAAGGCATTTCGGCTCCACATCGGCATCGGCATATCCAGTGGAGAGGTCTTTTCGGGAGTCCTCGGGTCCCTGCGAAAGAAGGAATTTACGTCGATCGGAATGCCGGTGAATATTGCGGCGCGATTGCAGGGGCTGGCCGGTCCGGGCGAGATTCTCATCAGCCGGTCGACCTTTCAAAAGATTCAAAAAGAGATATCCGCCACTCCGATGCCGCCGGTGTGTGTGAAGGGGTTGGAAGCACCCATATCAACGTATCGAGTTCACCCGTCAGGTCGATCGATTTGAGGACCCTCCATAACGAGTCGGCCAAATTCTGCATTGCCGCCGTCAAATAGGGTCCGAGTGGTCAAGGATTCAAGCGAAATGCTAAGCAGGAAGTCTGGAGTTTGTTTAGAGTGGTTATTAAGAGGCATCAAAAAGATACATTGAAGAGATCGAAAGAATGTTAACGGCACTTATTAAATTGCTGGAAAACAAACACTTGACCCCTTGACCCCTCGAATCCTCGGCCCCTTCTCTCATATTCGCGTGGCGAAGAGCCAATTGTCGGATTGCTCCAGAGCATAAACCCGAACAGAATTACGTCGTTATTTCTTCTTTTTGGAGGCCACCCGGAGCGAATTGCCGACGGACGGAGGCTCGCCGGAGATTAACTTCCCCGTGGCACTGTTCGAATCAACGCGGATAATTTCAATGCGCCCGACATGGGCTCCGGGAACGAAAAACTGCTGACCAATCCTGGATTCCATCACCCGGGTGTTTTCGTACACATCGAAGCGCGCGCCCTGCTTGACGCCCGCTTCCTTTCCGGCAGAAATCCGAATCTCTTCGCCCACCGATATAACAAACGCCCGCCATGGCAGTTTACTTACTTCTTTGCAAACCTTTTTGCCAAGCCGCCGGGCAAGGTCGACTAGTTTTTCCTTCAGTTCAGGAGTTGGAGTGAATTGTACTTGTTCAAGCTGTTCGACATCGTATGGGTCTGCACGGATTTCACCCGATACGGATTCATCCAAAATTTTGGCACCGGTTTCCATCTCATAGGCCTCAACCAAGAGCTGGATCTGGATATAGCTGCGTGATCCCCGAAACCACCAAATACCCCGCTTCTCCTCTTTGCCGCTGATGTCGAATACAGCACCGATAAGCAGAACATTGGCCCCCAAACGTCGTCCCGTTTCGGCAACCGCTAAATTATCGACGAGTCCGGCTTTGTTCCGTGGCAGTTTGGTTAAGGGGAGCGGCGAATCCGCGGTCCGATACTCGAACAGTGTGTTACCGGCGCATTTTTCCTGGAGTAAATCTCTGAGTACCTTGCGATAGGTGGCTTTAAAACCTGCTTTTTCGAAGGGAGTGAGATCTGTGAAGACGGCCATCGCTATCTTTTTCTTGAGATGCCGGTCCGGACGTCGCTCGATCACTTTTAGATCCCGTGTGGCGTCCCGCAGTTCCCGATAGAAACCGCATCCTGCCAACAGGCCGCATAGAATGACAAGTGTCGCCCACCACCATTTTTGCCTGAATGTCATGAACGCTCCTTGAAAACTGCCGTGACCTCTGTGGTGATCCCCCCGCGCGCGGTGAATCGGCCAACCACGGTCATCTGTTTCGGTTTCAGAACCGACACCAAATCATCCAGGATCCGGTTCACCAGGTGCTCGTAAAATATACCGACATTTCGAAATTGCAGCAGATAGTACTTGAGGGATTTGAGCTCGACAATTTTCTGATCCGGCACATACATAATCGAGAGCGAACCGAAATCCGGTAGCCCTGTCATCGGGCAGACGGAGGTATGTTCGGGGTTCTCGATCCGGATTTCAATATCCCGTTTTCCCTGGTAGGCATACGCAATGGCGTCCAATACCTCTGTTGTTACGACTTCGGGTGATTCAATCCTATTGGGCACCTGTTTATCGGAGAAACTCGGCACGGAAGACGCCTCCTCAAGTTACGATACGGTCTGTGGTATAAAGAATAACGGCACGACTGTCAATTGCCCCGGTACTTGACACCGCAGGCGGTTCCCGAGTACAGATACAACCTCTCGAATCTTTCAGCAAATGAGGATGTGCCCATGGCTTCCCTGGATGAACAGATTCTGCGAACAGTAAAAGAAATCGTCGTCAAGTTTATAGAAACAGGCCGTTTGTCACCGACCGGGTTTCACGAGACCTTTCGGGAAATTTACTCTACGGTGGCAACCACCGTAAAGGGCGAGAGGGAGGTAATTCCTGCCGCCGAGAAAAAACCGCCCAAGAAAAAGACCAAATAACCGTTCCCCTTGTAATTTTCGTTTGTGACCGAAAATTATCCGAAATCTTTCTGAAGTCCGTCGTTCCCGATTTTTTCCGGTCATAAGTCCAGCTGTGAAATAGGGTTCGAGGTTTACCCGCCTCCGGCGCCGCCATGGGCCGGTAAACCTCGAATTCTTGGATCCTGAGCTTCAACCCAGGCAGGAAAACCAGCTCTTGATATTCAGTCACCACAACGACGCCGAGGCGCAACGTTCATTTCCCGACACCCTCCGGGCCGTTGATTGACAGGGTCACCACACGGTTTTACCCTAACTTGTATGAGGCGATAACGTTTCACATCAACAGGTACGTTTCAACGCTTGGAACCATAAGAGGTCTGAATATGACACAACATACAAAAGCCAAAGAGTCGTTCGAAGCCGGTATGGCGGCGTTCAGCCAGGGCGATTGGGAGCAAAGCATCGAGGATTTCACCCGGGCTGTGGACGCAGACCCGGAGTTTGAAATGGCGTATTTGAGCCGAGGTGCAGCCCTTACCCGCGCCGGCAGAGCAAGCGACGCTGTAGCCGATTTCAACAAGGTTATCGAGATAAATCCTGCCAACCGAAGGGCGTATAACCTGCGCGGTGTCGCTCATACCGCCACCGGCGAACATGAAAGGGCCGTGGAGGACTTCACCCGGGCAATCGATCTGGATCCGGAATATGGGGCGGCTTACCTGGGTCGGGCCAATGCCCATGGCGCTCTCGGTCATGACGAGGCCGCCCAGGCCGACATGCAGATGTCCGTTCAGATTGGCCACAAAAATCTTCAAACCTATGCCAACGAAACCAATATCTGGCAGTCTGACCATTTACGGGTGGAAGCAGAGGGAATCGCATCCGAAATCCACCGGTGACCCGGTTGCGCCCGATATCGGCATGTTCGGATTGACCAACGGGTACACGAAAAAAGCAGGGGCTTCGGCCCCTGCTTTTTTATGATTTTATCGAAAAGACGCCAAAAAGGTTCTTCTCCTCATCGGGAGATGATCCATCTATATTTTTCTTGCCAGTGTCGCGTCTTGGCAAGACGACCTCTTTATGTTGAACGTCGCCGTCGATATCTTTTTTTCCCATAAAGTGTATCGTACAGGATGTCCGAAACTTGCAGTAGAGCTGAGGGTCTCTGCAGGTCATACATTCCTCGCACATGTAGATGCCATGCTTTGTGCACATGTAGGAGGTCTCACGGTCCGGATGTTCGTTACAGTTTCCCATTGCCTTATCTTTCTATCTGCCCATTCTATCCGAACTGGCAATATCTTGAAATAGAATAATGATGACCGTCTAATCTTGAAACGGTTACATCACCGGGTGTCAAATGAATGTACATTCATGCTGTCCATGGTGGGAGAGCGGCCCGGTCAATGTGCTTCGTTGCATTCATCTATTAAATATCATTTTGATATCAATATCAATGTAAGCTCTTTCGCCTTGATTTGATTTTTCTTGACAGGGGAAAAAGAGATCTGATAATGAATGAACATTCATTCATAAACTATCGGCGATGACTCGTCATGGAGGCAGCCATCAAAACACGACATAAACAGAACGACAAGTACCGGCGGATCCTTGAGGCAGCGGTCAACGTGTTTGCCGAGCAAGGTTTTTTTCAGTCGACGATTTCACAAATCGCCAAAGTTGCCGGCGTGGCGGACGGGACGATTTATCTCTACTTCAAAAACAAGGACGACATCCTGGTTCAAATTTTTTCATTTAAAACCAAGCAGGTATTCGAGGGTTTTCGGGAAGAGGTGGACCGGGTGGCGGATCCGGTAGAGAAACTTCGGAATCTGGTGCGCCGGCACCTGGAAGAGTTCCAGAAAGACCGGTCTATGGCCATCGTCTATCTATCGGAAACCCACCAGACGAGCCGACGGGCTGAAGAACAAATCCGTGAGATGTCAAAGCTGTACCTGGATCTTATTTCTGAGATCGTCGAGCAGGGACAGGCAGACGGATGCGTTCGAAAAGACCTGTATCTGGGATTGGTCCGACGGTTTATTATCGGTGCGGTTGACGAGGTCATCAACACATGGCTGCATTCCGACGGGACGTACGATCTTACCTCCATGGCAGATCCGTTGGTCGATCTGTTCATTCAGGGGATCGGCAGCGCTGATGCCACTGAGTGAACCCATAAAAGGCGGTTCATCTCCCGATGGGTCGTCGTTGTTGAATGGAAAGACACGGGTAATCCCACGAATTGGGAAACGAAATTAAAAGAAAGGTGTTGATATGGCACAGATTATCGCGGATAGAAGGGACGTCGACTTCGTGCTTCACGAGCAGCTGGATGTGGAGCAGCTGAGCCGCGCCGAGCGGTATGCCGAGTTCACCCAAAAAACGATCGACATGGTGATCAAGGAAGCACGGAATCTGGCCGTGAAAGAGATTTTGCCCACCCGTGAGCTTGGCGACCGGGAAGGATGCCTTTTTGACGGTGGACGGGTCACTGTACCCGAGAGTTTTCATCGGGCCTGGGAGCTTCTAAAAGCCGGCGAGTGGCTGGCCATGCCCGAAGATCCTGGATTTGGTGGGCAGGGTATGCCTGTCGTGGTATCGCTTGCCGCCGGCGATTACCTGGTGGGAGCCAATTATGCATTCATGATGTATGCAGGCCTGACCCACGGCGCGGCAAATCTGGTTCATGCCTTTGGGACAGAAGCGCAGAAACAATTGTATCTCGAGAAGATGTATACCGGTGAGTGGACCGGTACCATGCTGCTGACCGAACCGGAGGCGGGATCGGATGTCGGGGCCCTGACGACCATGGCTGTCAAAAAGGATGACGGCACCTACAGCATCTCGGGAAACAAGATTTTTATCTCCAGCGGGGAGCATGACCTGTCTGAAAACATCATTCATCCGGTCCTGGCACGCATCGAAGGGGCTCCCCAGGGGACCAAAGGTATTTCCCTGTTTCTGGTACCTAAATTCTGGGTGAACGAAGACGGAAGTTTGGGTGAATTCAACGATGTCGTGTGTACCGGGATCGAAGAAAAGATGGGAATTCACGGCAACGTCACCTGCTCGCTGACCCTCGGCGGGAAAGGCAACTGCCGGGGTGTTCTCCTTGGAGAGGAAAACAAAGGGATGCGGGCCATGTTTCTCATGATGAACGAAGCCCGTCTTCTCGTCGGTATCCAGGGATTTACCTGTGCGTCCAATGCCTACCTGTATGCCTCAACTATGCCAGGGAACGGATCCAGGGCAAGAACCTGCTCCAGATGCTCGATAAAGACGCCCCTGCGGTGCCGATTATCCAGCATCCGGATATCCGTCGCATGCTGCTGAGAATGAAAGCATTTGTGGAGGGGATGCGCAGCCTCCTCTACTATACGGGACTGTGTGAAGATCGGGTCAAGATCAGTGACAGCGCCGAGGAAAAGGCCATATGGTCGGGCATTATCGATGTTCTGATTCCCATCTGCAAGGGGTATGTCACGGAACGCGCATTGGAAATGTGCAACCTCGGTTTGCAGGTCTATGGCGGATATGGATATATCCGAGACTACCCAATGGAACAGCTGATGCGGGATGTTCGGATTACCCTGATATACGAGGGGACCAACGGTATTCAGGCGATGGATCTGCTTGGTCGAAAGCTGGGGATGAATAAAGGTAAACCGGTCATGGATCTGCTGGTTCAAATGCAGAACACCATCAAAGAGGCTAAGGCCGTTGCCGGGTTGGAGGCTGTCGTCGCGGCCACGGAGAATGCCGTCAACCGGTTGGCCGAAGTCGGCATGCACATGGGCGCTACCGCCATGTCCCCGAAGGTGATGGCCGCCTTTTCCTTTGCCCATCCCTTCATGATGGCCACCGGGGATGTGGTGATGGCCTGGATGCTGCTATGGCGGGCAACCCTTGCGGCGCAGAAACTGGACGCCGGAGCAAAGAAAAAAGATACGGCGTTCTATGAGGGGCAGATTAAAAGTGCCGAATATTTTACCCAGCAGGTGCTTCCGATAACCCAGGGAAAAATGGATGCGATTCTGAAAATGAATGAAGCGGCGATTGAGATAGAGGAAGACGCCTTTGGCGGCAAATAAAAAAGCGGCTTTAGAGTTTCATCTCGGACCCGATAGCGGCGTTGGCCGGTAACTTGAAATGCTCACGTACTTCCGTGTACGCTCCGCTTTCAACTCACCGGCCGCCTTGCTCTCGAACCCGACCTAAACCTCTAAAGCCGCTTTTAATTTTAGCAGGTTTGCCCGTTACCCGTTCGCCCGTTCGCCCGTTTGCCCGTTCGCCCGTCTGCCCGCTACTTGTATATCCACGGATATACTTCGTACTATAGCCAATGTCTTAATTCCGTTCCGTTTCGAACGGCATGGATCTATCGGTTGATATGGGCGGGTACAGTGCCCCGCCTTACAAGAGCGCAAAGTAGGGCCGGGCACCGCACCGGCCTGATCCGGCTCTGAATGGGAACATATTTTTAGCATTCGCTATATCAGCCAAATAAAAGCCGGAAGCGACAGGATCACTTCCGGCTTTATTAATTCATGGACTTCCTACGGGCAAACCGGTCAACCGGTCAACCGGTCAACCGTCCTTCTGCTGTTCTTCCGCCCGCAGCTCTTTTTTCAGAACCTTGCCCACATTGGTTTTCGGCAGCTCATCCCTGAACTCGATCTCTGCGGGCCATTTGTATTTGGCCAGTTTGGTTTTGGCAAACTCCATCAATTCTTCTTCGGTGGGTGATTCGCCTTCAACGGGAACCACAAACACCTTCACGGATTCTCCCCGGCTCGGGTGTGAAATTCCGATGGCCGTGGCCTCCATCACCATGGGGTGTTCAAAAAAGACTTCCTCGATATCCCGTGGATAAATGTTGAACCCGCCGGATATGATCATGTCCTTTTTCCGATCGACGATAAAGAAATATCCGTCTTCGTCCATTTGAGCGATGTCTCCGGTGTGCAGCCAGCCGTCGGTGATTGTCGCGGCAGTTTCCTCCGGCTTGTTCAGGTATCCCTGCATCACCTGCGGCCCCTTGATGAGCAGTTCCCCGGTTTCTCCAACCGGTACGTCGGTGACGCCGTCTTCCAGGTCCACTATCCGGCATGTGGTGTCGGTAATCGGAACACCGATACTTCCGACCTTGCGTTTGGCCGGGTTGAACGGATTGACGTGGGTGACGGGTGTCGTTTCCGTCAGCCCGTACCCTTCAACGATGACCGCTCCGGTCTTCTGCTCGAATTCGCGTATCACTTCCACCGGAAGGGGTGCACTGCCGGAAAAGCAGCCTTTGATGGAGGTTAAATCGGATGTCTGGATGTTCGGATGGTTCAGCAGACCGATGAACATGGTGGGTACCAGCGGCGCAAAGGTCGGTTTGTACTTGGTGATGGCCTCAAGCAAGGGATCCGGTTGGGGTTTTGGAACCAGGATATTGCCCCAGGCCAAATAAACGGCAAGATTCATGGCCGTGGACAAACCGAACACGTGGAAAAAGGGGAGGGCTCCCAGCATCACCTCCCCGGCCGGCGGGAGTTCCGGGAACCAGGCACGGATCTGCTGGACCTGTTTGCTCAAGTTGCCGTGACTGAGCATGACCCCTTTGGATACACCGGTGGTGCCGCCCGTATACTGGTACATCGCCACATCGTCAAAGCTGAGCGGCACGGATTCAGAATCCGGAGCGTGCTGGTTTAGAATGTTTTTCCATCGATAGACGTTATCGGCGGGTTTGACATCTGCCGCCAACTTTTTCTTCTTTCCCACCAGGGGAAACAAAAGGTTTTTCGGAAATGGCAGATAATCCCCGATGGATGTGTATATGATCCTTTCAATATGGGTGCGTGGTCGCAGGTCTATCATCCGGTTCCCAAGCAGATCGAGTGTTATCAATATCTTAGAGCCGGAGTCGACAAACTGGTGTTCAAGCTCCCGGTCCGTGTACAGAGGATTGTTCATGACGGCGATCCCGCCGATTTTCAATGTTGCGTAATAGGCCGCCACGCAGGGGATCAGGTTCGGAAGGAGAATGGCTACCGCGTCCCCCCGGGCGATTCCGACGCTTTTCAGGTACGCGGCGAATCGATCGATCATCTCCTTGAGCTGTCGATACGTCACTGAATAGCCCTGGAACGACAGCGCCATCTGTTCCGGAAATTGTTCTGCGGAACGGTCCAAGAATGCGGGAAGACAGGTTTCCTCGTATTCTGCAGATTCGGGAACGCCGGGTTCGTAACTCGAGACCCATGGCTTGCTCTGATAGGTGACCTCGTCCACTGTGTCCTCCTTTGTCAGTTATAGAGGTAGTCGCTTCCACCTTCGAACCCACTGTCGCTGAAGGTTGAATGCCAGGTGTCCGCGAAAAGGTCTTCAGCCTCAGAACACCCGGCAGTTCCGAGTGGATTCTCGGTTCTCTTACCGGTGACGATATTTATAGAACGAAATGTGATCGAAACTTGCTACTCAGGAAAATTTGGTTTATCGATGCGCAGGCAAACTGTTATTTTTTTCTTGACGGGAAGGAAAATGTTTGTCTTTTAAAATGAATGAACATTCATTCATTAACATTAACAGCGGAAGGTATCACACGTTTTCATGACTTGTTACACCAAGCGGATGGAGAATTAAAGTAAAAAAATGGATCCTGTACTGACATCCCCAGCTCACTCATTCTTTTTGTTCATACCGGCGGCGCTTATCTATCTTCTCATCCCACTTTTGGGGATTGGAACATTTACCTTCATTATCGCGAGGCGATCGGCTCCCCTGATCCGCTCGAAACCCGATTTTCGATGGAACCGCTTCTTCGAGCGGGGTGTTTACACCATCAAATATTGGCTGATGCAATACAAGCAGCCCCGGTATCGGCTTGCCGGGGTGCTGCACATTCTTCTGTTTGCCGGGTTTCTGATTCTGGGGATCCGTTCGATATCACTGGTCATTCTTGGATTCTACGACGGATTTGTGTTTCCCGGTTTGGATGGCTGGATTGGGCATGTCTATAGCGTGCTGAAGGACTATATGGCGACCATCGTATTTGTGGTTGTCGTCGTTGCCGCCATCCGTCGGCTTTTTTTCATGCCCGCCCGCTACCGTGTTCCCGAGAAATACGGGAAAGACCACACGGCAGAGGCGATTCTGGTGCTCGGATTTATTGCCATCCTGATGGCCAGCGAGAGCCTGTTCGAAGCCAGCCAAGCGGCCGCCCAGGCCCAGGCCGGCGCAGCAGCAGAATTCATCGCTCCGTTGTCGTTGCCCTGGTTTTTCAAGATTGCCTTGTTATGGACACCCCTCGAGAGCCTTCAGAGCATTCACCTCGTGTCCTATTTCATCCATGATGTCACCTTCTTTCTATTTCTGTGCTTTTTGCCCATGGGCAAGCATTTTCACGTGGTGACCTCGCTGTTTAATGTATTCTTTATGAAACTGAATAAAGGGAGCGTAAAACCCGTACAATGGGGTGTTTCCGACGAACAGCTGGACGATCTGGAGTCCTTCGGAGTGAAAAATTTCGAGGATTTTACCTGGAAGCATATTCTGGATTTTTACTCCTGTGCGGACTGCGGCCGATGTTCTGACAACTGCCCGGCAAATGCCGCCGGGCGTCCGTTATCCCCCCGGTTTATCTCCATCAAAGGAAGAGACTACTGTTTTAAACACTATCCCTTACGGGGAGATTTTGTCTCCCATGAGCCGCTGATGGAAGGAACTTACGAGGACGACGAGATCTGGTCGTGCACCACCTGCGGCGCCTGCGAAGAGGAGTGCCCGTTGATGATCGAATACATCGATAAGATCGTCGATCTGCGCCGGGGGATGGTCGATGAGGGCAACGTCCCCCAGTCTTTACAGAAACCACTTCGGGCGCTTGAAAAACGCGGCAATCCCTACGGAAAGATGGAGAAAAAACGGGCGGACTGGATCAAGGGTGACGGGTTTCCGGAGGACCTTCAGGTAACGATCCTCGGTAAAAAAGAGACGGCGGACACGTTATATTTTGTCGACAGCGTTACCTCCTACGACGATCGCATTCAGGAAATCGGCCGGGCCACCGCACGGGTCCTGTTTGCCGCCGGCGAGGACTTCGGTATTCTGGGCCGACAGGAAAAAGACAGCGGCCATGAGGTGCGTCGGTTCGGTGAGGAGATGCTCTTTCAAGCCTTGAGGGATGAGAACACCGATGCTATCCGTAACTCCGGTGTCCGGCGCATTGTCACCGCCGATCCCCATGCGTTCAATGCATTGATCAAGGATTACGAGGATCTCCCCCGGGTGGAGCATATCAGCCAGGTCATGGCACGCGCCATTGCCCGGGGAAAGCTGAACCTCAAGGCCGTGGAGAATCCGGAATTGATCTACACCTATCACGACCCGTGTTATCTGGGTCGGCATAACAATCTGTATGACACCCCACGGGATGTCATCGATGCCATCCCGGGATTGCGTCGTGTAGAAATGGATCGATGCCGGGACCGATCCTTTTGTTGCGGCGGCGGGGGCCTGATGCTTTTCTACGAGCCGGTCGAGGAAACGCGGATGGGCAAGCTCCGGGTGGAAATGGCGAAAGCCGCGGGGGCCGATGTGATTGTGACTGCCTGCCCGTTCTGTATGGTCAACATTGAGGATGCCATCAAGACCAGCGGCCTCGAGGGCCAAATGGTCGCCATGGATCTGTCGGAACTGATTGCGGCGCATCTGAACGGATAAACAGAATCCGTTTACCGGTTCGGCCCGCATTATGGATACCGTTCAACACATGATTCTTACTGAACAACTTAATCTGGAGGAAGCAAATGGAAATTCTGGTCTGCGTTAAACGGGTGCCGGACAGCTCGGAAAACGAGATTGAAGTCAATCCGTCCGGGACCGACATTGAGCGCGACGATCTGGTCTACTCTGTCAACGAGTGGGACAACTACGCGGTTGAGGAGGCCATTCAGATCCGGGACAAGGTCGGCGGAAGTGTCACGGTGGTATCCATCGGTGACGAGGATGCCGAAGAGGTTATTCGCCGGGAAATGGCGATGGGGGCAGACAACGGGATTCACCTGTCGGATGAGTCTTTTGAAGGATCGGATGGGAGAGGATTTGCAACCATTCTAAAGGCGGTTGTGGATCAGGGAAATTACGATCTGATTCTTACCGGAGCCCAGGCAGACGACGGCGCCGGACAGGTCGGGGGCATGCTTGCCGCCTTGCTCGACTATCCCTATGCGTCCCTGGTGAATCTCATCGATGTTCTCGATGGGAAGAGAATTAAGGTCGGTCGTGAAATCGCCGGAGGCCATCAGGAAATGAACGAAATCGATCTTCCCTGCGTGCTGTCCATCCAGACGGGTATCAACGAACCCCGGTATGTCGGCATTCGCGGCATTCGGAAAGTAGCTTCCATCGATATACCGATAAAGGGCGCCGGCGACCTTGGTGTCGGCACGGAAACGATCGGTGCGGCGGCGGCAAAGGTCAAGCGGCAAGATTACTTCGTACCGGAACTTGGCGAAGGTGCAGAAATGCTGGAAGGCAGCACCGACGAGATCGTCGAGAAGCTGATCGAACTTCTGAAGGCTAAAGGAGGGTTCAAATAATGCCTGAACAGATTTTTGCGTATATTCTTCATAAAAACGGAAACGTCGACGATACCGCGGCCGAACTGATCCATGCGGCCAATGCCATCTCACCGGAGGCCAGTGTCGTTGCCGTCGTTGCCGGATCCGGCGATGAACTTCAGGCGGTGTGTGACGAGATGGCAAAAACATACGCCGAAGTGTGGAAAATAGACAGCGATGCGCTGGTCTACATCAACGCCGAGGTCCTCAGGGGTCTTTTGGTGCGCGTATTACCAAAAAACCCGGTCGTGCTGGTTCCCCACGAGCATTTCGGCATGGACCTGTCGCCGGGGCTGTCGGTCAAACTGGATGCCGCCTATCTCCCCGACGTCGTTGCATTCGAAGGCCTCGAGGGAGGACTGCTGAAGGCTGTGCGGGAAGAATACTCCGGCATGGTCAGTACCCACGTGACCTGCGACATTCGCGAAGGGGCGGTCATTACCATAAGGCCGGGTGCGTTTCAGCCGGACGAGAGCCGGGACGCCGGGGGGCAGGTCCTCGACAAGACCGATGAGGCTGTGGATGGCGGTATCCCGGGCGGCAACCGGCGCTACCTGGAAATTGTGGAAGCCGAGACCGGAGATGTGGATATCACCAAATCCGATGTGCTGGTTTCCGTGGGGCGGGGCATTGAAGACGAGGACAATCTGGAAATCGTGTTTGATCTGGCCAAATCCATGGGGGCCGACGTGTCCTGCTCACGGCCCATTGTCGATGCCAAATGGCTGGAAAAGGCCCGACAGGTCGGAACGTCCGGGCAAACCGTCAAACCCAAAGTGTACCTGGCCTGCGGCATCAGCGGCTCATTCCAGCACATGGGCGGTATCAAAGGGGCACCGTTCATCGTGGCGATCAACAAGAACGCCAAAGCCCCCATTTTTCAGGTGGCCGATGTGGGAGTGGTTGCCGACATTGTCGAATTTCTGCCGGATCTGGCGGATGCAATCGGTGATACAAAATAACCTGATGTAACGACAGATGGTTCAACATGGGCCGGCATTATCCTATCTCGAGAGTATGGGGTATGTCGGCCTTTGTTTTGTACCGTCCCCTAAAACGCCACAATATTGTGTCCCATCGGCACCAATATGTGGTCTCTTCACCCGCAACTACCTGCCGTGAACGCCCATCAGGTCCCATGACACTTTATAAGAATCTGAAAATAAACATAATAATATGGTGACACGCCAGAACCGGAATTCCGGCATTGAACTTGCTAGTGACTGGACTATCCACTTTTTGTCGGATTGCAACACAGGACCCGGGCCGGTGCCATTTCATCCGGAAACGACCGGGGAGAGGAGCCCCTATGAGCGCTGAATGGATCGTCACGTGTCTTATTTTCGCGGGTATTCTGATTCCGGCGTTTTCGTTGCGGGAAGAGCGACCTTCTGTGATTCCGGTTCCGGTAGGGACAACCCGGCCCGGAAAAAACCGACGGCGTTAGACGTATACAGGACGGCATGGTATAATCATGTATCCACATCGGTCACTTCTCGTATCGTTAACCCCCTTGCTGCTGCAGGATCGATCCGGCCTGCTGACCGTGTATGGGGAATTCGGGTTTAGTGCAGATATTTACCTGTGGGCCGGATGTGTTGTCCACTGTGAGCACAACGGGTCAACCGGGGCCAACGCCGCCAGGTCCATTGCCAAGCGGGCTATCACATCGACGCGGTTTTTCCCGAGGATGAGCCCGGAACTCCTATCGCCGATGAATATAAATACGCAGGATTTTCTGAGCATGTTGCGAAAAGCCGAACAGACATGGGACACCGTCCGAAGCGTCATCCCAAGCTGGGATGCCGTTTTTAACCTGGAAAAGGAGAACTGGACCACAGAGAATGTGACGCCCATACAGATGAGGGTGCTCAACGCGTTGAATGGACAGCGCTCGGTCCGCCAGGTCATCCGGGCCACCGGACTTCCTGACTTGGATGTTTTTCGAACTATATACAGGTATTTACGTCGGGGTCTGATCAGAATGGTCCCCCTGGAAAAACCGATGGAAACCGATATTCGCGATCAGCTGCTGGATTACATGAAGCAGACGTTGGCCGAGATTGTCGGCCCGTCCGGTGAAAAGGTACTGGACAAGGCATTTGACGCCATAGAGTCGAGGCCGGAACGCCTTTCCGACAGGCAACTGTCGTCCCTGGTTGGCGCCATTTACAGCAGACTGGACCTCAAAGAGCGACGAAATTTTCACTCCTGGGCAGGCGGGATGAGCTGTCGGGAGTTATACGACACCGCCGGATAGGAGCAAGACAGCTGTGGCGTTTCAATACAAGTCACTCCTGAAAACCCTTTCACCGCTGGTAGACGACAGTCAAACCGGCATGCTGGTGATTTACGGCGGGTTCGGCTTCAAGGCCAGATTATATCTGAGGGTCGGGTGTGTGTTCCATGCGGAGTGCGGACAACTGGTCGGGGTCCGGGCGATCCGGGCCATCGCCAAGCGCAAGGCCGTGATGACCCTGTTTATCCCGGACAGGGGCCCGGAAGAGATTACGCGCACCCGATTCAGCACCGATGAAGTGCTGTATCTGTTTAAGCAGGCCGATCAGGTCTGGGAAATTTTCCATAACACCATATCCGGATATGATGCCGTGTTCGAGGTCGCCAGGGACGCCAGATACGATTCTGCGGAAAAAACCCATCGGACGGTGCTGTCGGCCCTGGACGGATGCCGGACCGTCCAGCAGGTGATCCAGGACACCGGAGTCGCTGAGATGGATGTGCTCCATGTCATATATTTCTATTCCGGCGAGGGTCTGGTGCGTCCAGGGCTCCCAAACAGGGGGGCACCCTCGACGGGGTACCGAAAATTTATCGGCAAATCAGGCGAAGAACTGAAACAATCGATGCCCCCATCGATGATCCTGCTGGAAGACCCTGCCACACCCTAATCTGAACTTTCTATAAATTAAAGGCGCAGCGAGGTGAATCCATTCTGCGCCTATTCATGTACCGGTCGCTTGAGATCGATTGGTTATCGACGGATGGTGACTTTTTCCATGACCACTGAGGAGACCGGTCGATCCCCCGGACCGGTCTGAACGTTACCAATCTTGCGAACGACATCGATCCCTTTCGTTACCTTGCCAAACACTGAATGGCGATTGTTCAAGTGCGGCGTCGGTCCCAGGGTAACAAAAAACTGACTGCCGTTTGTGCCGGGCCCTGCGTTGGCCATGGACAAAACGCCCAGGTCGTCGTGTCGCAGGCTCGGATCAAATTCATCGCCGAATCGATAGCCCGGGCCGCCCGTCCCGTTTCCTTCCGGACACCCACCCTGGATTACGAATCCATCGATAACCCGGTGAAACGTAAGCCCGTCGTAGAAGTTGCTTTTGCGATCGGTTTCCTGGCGACCTTCGGCCAGATTGATGAAATTCCACACGGTCTCAGGGCATTCCTTGGCATACAACTCTGCCTCGAAAGTGCCGAGATTTGTTTCAAACACGGCTGTTGCCCGCTCGATATCCTCTTTGTAGTCGCTTTTCTGGTAGGCCATCTTGTCTCCTCATGGTTTATCCCGAACATTGCATGTAAGGTTAAAATATTTCCGTTTTGGGATCGATAGAGGCCAACTTAAGTATCCCATACCGATTTGGCAATGCCCGGCCGATCCTCTGCCATCGCAGTATACAGGCGGGATGATCGAGAATGGGCTGGCAACAGGGGCGGCCCGCACCGTCTTCTTCCACGGTGTTCCTCCACGCGTCCCAGGCCGGGCCATTTAAGTGTTGTACATCGCATCGATCCGATCCTGGTAGCGATCGGCAGCGCGGCTTTTTTTCACTTTCATGGTTGGGGTCATCATCCCGTTGTCAACGGTAAACTCCGGAACAATGCTGATTTTTTTAATGGTCTCGAAAGAGGCCAACTGGCGGTTGCGTTGCTTTACTTCACTTTCCATCAGGCGGACAATTTCCGGGTGTTCCATCAAATCATCCACGAGTGTATACGGAATGTTGTTTTTTTGAGCATATTCTTCGATGGCTTCGTTATTGAGGGTAACCAGCGCCGTGAGGTACGGGCGTCTATCGCCGATGACACTGATTTGGTTGATGTACCTGCTCGTGATCATGATGCCTTCAATTCTGGCCGGCGCAATGTTCTTTCCACCGGCGGTGACGATAAGCTCTTTTTTCCTTCCCGTGATTCGTAGAAAGTCATTGTCGTCGATTTGCCCGATATCGCCTGTATGAAGCCAGCCATCCTCGGTGATTGTCTCGGCCGTCTCTTGAGGCATCTTGTAATAGCCCTTCATCACGTTACGGCCCCGAAACAGGATCTCTCCGTCCGGGTTGGCCTTCTGTTCGACGCCGGGTCCGGGGGGCCCACCCATCCAAAGCGGTAATTGTCGTATCGATTCAGATTCGAGAAAGACGTGTTTTCGGTCATCCCGATCCCCTCGACGATAAGAACGCCGACGCCGTGGAAGAACTTCCCGATGTCCGGATTCAGAGGGGCGGCACCGCTGATACACCAGCGGACCCGGCCTCCCAGGGCGGCTCGTATTTTTTGGAACACCAGGCGATCGGCCAGTTTGTATTTTAATATAAACAGAAAGGGTTCCGGCAGTTTGTGGCGTTTGAGATAACTCATCTGAAGGGCGGTTTTCTCGGCCCATTTGAAGATGTGCCAAGTCATTCCACCCTTGGCTTCGGCCGAGCCCACGATTTTCGTATAGACTTTTTCATAAATACGGGGAACGCTGGGAAACCAGTCTGGTTGTGTTGCCTTGAGGTCCTCGGCAAGGGTGTCCAGGCTCCTGGTGAACGTCATCGTACACCCGGATAAAAGGGCCGTGTATACGCACGTTCTGGCGAATACATGGGCAAGCGGCAGAAACAGAAAAACGCTATCGTCCTCCTTCCAAAACACACTTTTTTCCACGGACTGGGCGGTGAAGGTAATGTTGTCATGGGTGAGCATGGCCCCCTTGGGAACGCCGGTGGTGCCGGAGGTGTAGACGATAGCGGCAACATCGTCCGGCTGCACGTTGTCTGCCATTGCGATAATATCGGAGTCGGGAATATCCCTTCCAAGACCCATGAACGATGTGAAATCCAAAATTCCATTGTCAGCCGGGGGGTCCCCGCTGAATAGAACGATCTTTTTAATCTCCGGCAGGTCCTTCCGCACGGTGAGCAATTTTTCTAGCTGATCATTGTCTTCGGCAAAGACCAGAATAGCGTCGGCGTGGTCGATAATATACCCGCATTCCCCAGCCGGCAGCGAATGGTAGATGCCCACCGTAACCGCCCCGATGGTGGCCAATGCCAGATCGATCAGAACCCATTGGTAGCGGGAATAGCTGACGATGCTCACCTTGTCGTTTTTACGGATACCGAGTGCCATGAAACTTTTGGCGGCCTGAATGACCTCTTCATAGAACTGGTCCCAGGAGACGGATCCGGTTTCACCGGACTCGACAAACCACTTGTACGCCGGGTGGGGGCCCCGCCGATCGACCGTTTCCCGAAGCATGTGATGGATGTTGCGGTAGTCTTTAAATTGTTCCATGGTCCACCCCTACTAGTAAAGAGTGTCAATACCTGGCGTGAATATCACAGAATGCGCAGCGATTCAATTCACCTCGGATTTAAAAACGGGGATCATCTCCGATTGGTTATAGATTTTGAGTAAATAAACGCTGGAAATCCGGCTGGGGTGAGTGTGATCCTCTTCTCCAACTAATCTAGAGAAGAACCGTATGTTCTGACCATCACCGCTTCCGCGGCGTTGGCGCGATATGCGTCATAGTCTGGGAACGCGCAGAGCCGGTCATATTCCTGCCAGAGGGCATCACGGCCGTCCCGATCGAATCGAGCCGAAAGAATCTTCTGCAACGCCAGCAGTGTATCGATATCGATCTGCTGCTTGATGTATTGGAAGACCGCCGACGATAGCATAAAGCCGGTTTTTTGCCGCAAGAGTAAAATCCGGTATGCGGTCAAGGGGCGGCTATAGAACATCGGGGAGTTGAATTCCATAAGATGTTTCCCGATATCATCGGTCGCTCCGCCGTCGAGCAGATGTTTCCGGCGTACATCGTAGACCAGTGCATTCATTGTAAAATCGATTGATGCCATCAGGTTTTCCAAAGAGGGTGACATGCGGTATTTCCGGAGGATGACAAAATTTTTCAGCAGGCATATGTCAAATGATATGGGACAGGTCCGGGGAAGCCATTGAATGCCGCCCAGGTCTGTGACGGTTACCGGGGACAGGGTGGGGAGTGAATCACAATTGCTGAGAAAGATATCGATGTCTTCTGTGGGTGGGGAGGCGCCGTGCAGCATTTTCGCAGCCAGATTTCGCAAGACTCCCCCGACGACAAAGACATCCGTTTCAGGTTCCAGCGCCTCCAGCAGGGTTTCAAGAGCCCTTGCTGCCGGACCGTTTGAAAGAAATTCGGAGACGCATCCGTGCAAACGCCGATTCATTGAATGCGCAGGTCTCCCTCGGTTGGAAATTGGCCCTCCGGCAGACTGACGCAGTGAGCCCTTGCTTCCGTTGCATTGCCGGCTTGAATTCATCCCCCTTTCCTTAGGGTTCCGCGATCCCCAGGTTGTAAACCTCATATTCCGGGGGGCGTTCCAGGATCGATTCCATTTTGCTCTCATTGGATTTGCGTTCGGGGCTTTGCTTCCACGTCTCCCAGTCCTCGAGGGTCCGCCACATGGACATGACCGTTACCCGGTTCGGATCATGATAGTCGCTCAAGGTTTCGGATGAAACATATCCACCAAAGCCCATGGCTTCAAACCGGGCCTTTCGGAGGAGTCGAGTGATCTTGGGGGTATTTCCGGATATGAAATGTCTTTTGATAAAAACCTTTACCGCCATGGCAGCCTCCTTTCCCTTAAAGTTTGAGGATGTCGTTTTTGTCTGAATTCGACAGCGAGAAAGAAAAGATGGCCGCAGAGGGTCAGGGACTGAGCCGGGGGTGCGTAGGAAACCATCGGGTCGACACGTAATCAGACCGATCGCAGAGGCAGGCTGAACGCCGCATCGGAGAACATACGGTGTATCGATGCATGTGAACCGTTTGTGTTGTCCCAAAATTTAATATTAACGCGACAGGTTGTCAATCCGCCCCTGACCGAACCACACATCACGGGGCGGGGTTAAACGCTAGTGCCCGGATTAGGCACGCAGCTTTTGTACGGCCGTTGAAATGACCTCGAGGACCCTGTCTATGTCCTTTTCCGTGGTCATTCGGCCGGTTGTCAAGCGGAGGGTGCCCTTCGCCCAGTCTTCCGGTACGTTCATGGCCTTCAATACATGGGAGATTGTTACGGTGTCTGCGTGGCAGGCGGCACCGGCTGAGGCGGCGACATCGGGGCCGATGTCTTCGAGTATACGGGTCGCTTCGAGACCGAGAAATGAGATGCTTAACGTATTGGGTAGCCGCCATTCCGGGTGGCCATTGATGCGCACATCGGAAATGGCGCCGGTCAACCCCAATTCCAGCCGATTGCGCATTCTTTCCATGTGAGCCCTGTTCGCATCGAGATCTTTTCGGGCAATGTTGCAGGCCGTACCCAGCCCCACAATTTCGAGCACATTTTCTGTGCCCCCGCGCCGCCCCATCTCCTGGCCGGCGCCGTGACAGAATCTTGAGGCGTTGATGTTCCGGCGGATAAAAAGAGCCCCGATACCTTTGGGCGCATACAGCTTGTGTCCGGCTAGCGAGAGAAGGTCCACCATCAGATCGTTTACATCGGCGGGAATTTTGCCGATGGACTGGGCGGCATCGGTGTGCATCAGAGCACCATTGGCTCTGGCAATTGCTGCGATTTCCCGGATGGGTTGAATGGTACCGACTTCATTGTTGGCGTGCATGATTGAGATCATGACGGTTTTCGGTGTTACGATCGCCTCCACGTCCGAAACGCTGACACGTCCCCGGGCATCGACCGGAAGGTATGTCACCTTGAATCCATGGCCTTCCATGAAACGGCACACCTCCAGGATGGCCGGGTGTTCAATCTGGCTGGTGATGATATGGTTCCCCCTGGCAAAAAGACTGCCGGCGATACTCTTAATGGCATGGTTGTTGGATTCGGTCCCGCCGCTGGTAAACAGAATCTCTTCCGGGTGGCAGCCGAGACAGTCCGCAACCTGCCCTCTGGACTGCTCAACGGCCTGTTTTGGCCTTCTTCCATACCAGTTCGAGCTGGAAGGATTCCCGAACACCTCTTCCAGGTAGGGCCGCATGGCCTCGATCACCCGCGGGTCATGGGGTGTTGTTCCATTGTAGTCCAGATAGATCGGTTGCTTCATCGGTAAACTCCTTTGCCCCTGATGGTGTGAGGGCGCAGACATTCATAATCAAACCCTAACACAGTCCAAAACAGGCCTCAATGACGTCCGAGGGACCCTGCCGGTTCTGATGAGGGGTGTTTCTGGTAAAATATTTTAGGATCTGATAGACAAGGGCACATGACGATCCCTTCCAAACAGCAGTGCTATGAGTTAATTTTCAGGATGGACATGATAGAGCATATCGTGGCGCATTCCATCCAGGTTTGCCGGGTCGCCATATTGTTACAAGAGAATCTTGAAACATCCGGAATCATGCTCAATCGTGAGTTGGTCCAGGCATCCGCCTTGCTGCATGATATCACCAAAACGAGGAGCATCGAGACCGGTGAATTTCACTCCCAGACCGGAGCCGATCTACTTGCCGGAATGGGGTATTCTGAGGTCGGTGACATCGTCCGACAGCACGTCCGTTTGGATAACTATTCAAAAACGAACGGTATCAAGGAGGCGGCCATCGTCAACTATGCGGATAAGCGGGTGCTCCACGACCGGATCGTCCCGCTGGAGACTCGAATGACGTACATCATGGAAAAATACGGGAAACGGCCGGATCTTTTGGGGCGGTTGAACCGGCTCTGGAAACAGACGCTGGATCTGGAGAAACGCATCTTTCATCCCCTGCCTTTTGGGCCGGACAGCGTGGGTCTCCGGATTGCGCCGGCCGCCTGTGATTCAGAGATGAGGGACTATTTCAGGGTAACGGATCATCGGGAGGACACCAAATGAATGACATTCAGAAATACACCATCGAACGGAAGAAAATCGCCATACGACTGCTTTACACCATCCTTAACGTCGTGGTTCTGGAAATTCTGAAAGCCATCATCTATGTGACGGTGATCTTTCAATATACATATCTGTTTATATTCCGGAGCCCCAACGAGCCCATACGGGTATTTAGTAACCGAATAGCGACGTATGCCTATCGCGTGATCCGATACCTCAGTCTCAATGAAAGTACGATTCCTTTTCCCTTTAGCGATTTTCCACCCGATGTCGAGCCACCGGAGCAGCAGGTGACCTTCTGAATCTTGGCATCCCATAAGATCTTTTCAGCGATTGGGTTAAAATGCCCGGATTCACCCGGGTATCTCATGGCGTCTTTCCAACGGGGAACCCAAGCGGCCTTCCGATATTACTTTAAAATAATAATATATATAGTAATAGTATTTTTCTTGACAAGATAATTATGTGCTTTATCTTCAGGGCACAAAACACAGAGAATCGCACGAAGTATTCTGTGAACAAGAAACAGACATGGAGGTGTTGAGATGAACCTGGTGAGATGGAATCCCTGGAACGATAGGCTTTTTTTTAGAAATCGGTTCGACCGACTGTTTGACCGTTCGCTGTATCCGGTCGAGGGCAACGATGACGGCATGACGCTTTCACATTGGAGCCCGGTGGTGGATATCTTCGACAAGGATGACCATATCGCCATCACGGCCGAAATCCCCGGCGTGGACAAAGATCGTGTCTCCGTTGACGTCAAGGAGCGCGTGCTGACGCTGAGGGGCGAGCGGTCCGGCGACAATGAGGTCAAGAAGGACAATTATTACCGCCGAGAACGTGTTTACGGCAGTTTCGAAAGATCCTTTACATTGCCCGAAAATGTGGACTCGGAAAAGATTACCGCAGAATTCAAAGATGGTGTGCTCACAATCGAAGTGCCAAAACCGGAGAAACTGACGCCAAAACAGATTACCGTTCACTAAGTTCCGATCGAGTTCTTGTTTCAGGAATTCGGCAGGGGGGGGCCGGCAACGTGCCGGTCCCCTTTTTTGTTCCCTTGACAAGTGGCACGAGATAACAAATCCTAGCTGTATAGATTTTTCTCACTTAAAAACAGATGGGCCCCGGACTCTTTAAGGGATCCCCAGAAAGACGGCCAACCATATTATCATTCGCCTGTTCACAGAAAGGAGCGAAAGCCATGATTATCGGGAAGGATCAAGAGGTTGCGGCACAGACAATCAACAGCCCTGAAGTGAAAAACGCCAAAATTAAAGTGCTGGTTTCACCCAAAGAGGGTTGGGCAGACCACGTCATGAGAGTGATTGAACTGGGCGACGGAGAGGGCTATACCCCGAAACACACCCATGACTGGCCGCACATCAATTATATCCTCGAAGGCAAGGGGATTCTGCACGTGGACGGCAACGATACGCCTGTTGAAGCCGGCTCATATGCGTTTGTTCCCCCGGGGAGTCACCACCAATTCCGAAATGCAGGATCAGAGGCCTTCCGTTTTATCTGCATCGTACCGAAGGAAGGGCATATCACCTGATCATTTGGCACCGTCGGGTGTCGCATCCTCGGAACACCCGTGACGCACCAGGGTGAGCGTCAGTTTCCTGCAGCGAGAATTTCCGTGATGCGTCGGTCCTTTTCCCGCCACAAGGTGTTCAGCCAATGCTGCAATTTTTCCCGAAAGAGATCGTCATGTGCATAATCGCCGATCAACTCAGGGGCCACCGGAAAGGATCGAACCCGGACGTGAATTTCTCGAATGTTGCCGCATAGCAGGGACCAGAAACTCCGGGATTTGCCGGGATAGACGATGGTGATGTCCAGTATCCGGTGAATCTGATCGCCCATGGCCCCGAGCACGAACCCGGTACCGCCTGCCTTTGGTTTGAGAAGATGGGTATACGGGGACTGCTGGCGATTGCGCTTTTGAGCAGTGAATCGGGTACCTTCAGGAAAATTCATAATTGAAACAGGAATCGTCTTAAACTTCTCACATGCCCTGCGGGTGATCTCCAGGTCTTTTCCTTTCAAGTGGGGCTTTTTCTCCAGATAGTGTTTGCTGTAGCGTTTGATGAATGGATAATCGAGTGCCCACCAGGCCTGGCCCAAGACCGGAAACCAGAACAGCTCCTTCTTGATGAAAAATTTCAAAAACGGTATTCTACGATAAAAAATCCTCTGAAGCACCAGAATGTCCACCCAGGACTGGTGATTGGAGAGGACCAGGTACCATCCGTTTCGGTCCAGGGACTCCACGCCTTCTATATCGAAACGGGTATTGGCGGCCACTTTCTGGGTCAGGTTGTTGACCCAAATCCAGTTTTCTGCAATGGCCGCAAGTATCCGGTTACACGCATGCCGCCAGGCTGGTAACGGGATGACGGCTTTGAGCGCTGCCATAATGAGCAGCGGCACCGACCAGAATAGTGTATTCGCGGCGTATACGAGCAGCGTCAATCCGCCCTTCAGCTTATCCGGCAAGTGCATTATCCGAACATTCCATGAAATGTTCCCAGCGTTTCCTTAAACACAGATCACCCAGAGGCGTTCGCGGTGATCTAAATGCATTCTGCAATCAGACAGGTTGTGGTTTGAGTGAAATGTCCGGGTTAGTTCTTCGTTCGTCTTCTTTTCCGGGTTGAGCCGGACGTCGATTTTCTCCGGGAGAAGGCGCCGGTTCTCCGCTTCGGGCGAAATCTTGGCCGTTTTCTTGGCCGAACCGGCTCCGGCAGCACAAGCCACGCCGGGTCCGGCTCGATGCAGCGCAGGTTGCGGTCGGTGAATTTTTCAATGTCGGGGATGTAAAACGCATCGGCTTCATCGGCAAAACTGACCGATGTACCTGTAGCGCCGGCACGTCCGGTTCTTCCGATGCGGTGGACATAATCTTCGGGGTCACGGGGCAGCGTAAAGTTAATGACATGGCCCATGCCTTCGATGTGAATTCCCCGTCCGGCAACATCCGTGGCCACGAGCACCCGGATTTTTCCCGCCTTGAATGCATCGAGGCGACGCATCCGTTTGTTCTGGGGGACTTCACCGGAAAGTATGGCGCAGTCTATCCCGTATCTTTCCAGCATTTCCGCAAGCCGCCTCACCTCGTCGCGCCGGTTGCAGAACACCAGCACGCGGTCCAGGTTTTTTGGGTGGATGAAGTTGTAGAGAAGAGCAAATTTCTGATCGGTTGTGACGATGTAGATGATTTGTTCGACCGTCTCGACCGCCACCTGCTCCGGCTCGACCTGAATGTTTATGGGATTGCGGGTCCACTGGGATGCCAGGCGGGTGACCGGCTCGGGCAGGGTTGCGCTGAAAAAAAGCGTCTGGCGCCTGCTTTTGTCCGGCGTGCTGTAAACTATCTTGCGAACGTCCGGAATGAAGCCCATGTCCAGCATCCGATCGGCCTCATCGATAATCAGCACTTCCACCCTGTTCAAATGAATGTCTCGACGGCGCTGAAAGTCGAGCAGGCGGCCGGGCGTAGCGACCACGATATCGATCGGCGCACCATGCAGCTGTTTGTGTTGTTTGTCGTATTTCATGCCACCGAAAATGGAAACGGTGTTGATAGCGGTGTATTTGGATAACTCCCTGGCTTCCGCTGAAATCTGGAGTACCAGCTCTCGCGTAGGCGCCAAAACCAGCACCCGCGGTGTTCCGGATTTCCGACCGTCCTGGGGATGGTTCAGCAGCCGCGTGATGACGGTGATCAGAAAAGCGGCTGTTTTTCCAGTACCGGTCTGGGCCTGTCCGGTGGCGTCTTTTCCCGACAGCGTACTCGGAAGAAGTTCGGCTTGTATCGGGGTGCAATACTCGAATCCCAGGTCGTAGATGGCATGCAGCAGGGACTCAGGGAGATCGAATTCCTGAAAGCGAAATTTGCCGTTGACCGGCGGGACATGGAACTGGGAGGCGTCCCAGTTCTCCTGAAGGGCGTCATCGGGCGCCGATACCGGTGTGCTCTCGATTCGGCGACGATGTTTGGTCCGTTTCCGACCACGTCGTTTCGAACGGACCGTCTTACCCTTTTGGTCTTCATCGGTTGATTTGGTTTTTGATGCTGGGTTACTCAGAGTCTTCTCCTTTATAATTTTCCGGTCACCCTCTCGATGACGGCCAGTGCCTGTTCCACAAGATCCGGGTCTGCCTGGGTACCCATATGACCCAAGCGGAACACATTGCCCGCCAGTGGCCCGTAATTTCCCCCGACAACCAGCCCCTGTTCTCTGAGCCGATTGTCGAATTCGGCCCACGTAATGCCTTCCGGAACGGCTACAGCGGTAACCGTCGGTGAGGGCACGGCGTCGGGGAGGGGAAACAGGGACAGGCCGATTTTGACAAGGCGGTTTCGACACCCTGCGGCGACCCGGTCATGTCTCGCAAAGCAGTTCTCAAGGCCCTCTGAAAGGATGACGTCGGCGCCGGCGTTGAGGCCGACAATCCCGTGCCAGCTTGGTGTGTAGGGGAAATAATGGCTCTCTTGGGCGGTACGGAAAGGTTTCAGGGCATCGTAACCGTTATAACCGACATCCTCGACAACCTCCCAGGCCGCGTCACTTACCGAGAGAAACGTAATGTCCGATAAGGACGACAGACATTTCTGGGAACCGCCCAGGCACAGGTCGATGTGCCACGCGTCGGTGGCCACCGGCGTGCCCCCGATGCTGGATACCGCATCCACATACAACAGCGGCACACGAAGGTCATGCTTCAGTCGTCCCAGGTCCTCCAATGGATTCAGCGTCCCGGACGGTGTCTCACAATGCACCGCGGTGATCATTTTTGGCCGGAATTCCCGGATGGCGTTTTCCAGGCGGTCGATATCGGAGATTGTCTCGTTATATCCAAGGAGCATCTTCTGTACCCGGGCACCCACCATTTCGGCCATGTCCCCGATGCCGTCGCCGAAAACCCCCGTGGCGATGGCCAGCACGCGATCACCCGGCTTCAAACAGCTTTTCAGGGCTCCCCATAACCCCAACATACCTTCTCCGGTCTGGATGACCACACTGTTCTGTGTGGCCATGATGTTCTTGAGGCGCTCTTCGCACTGATTATACGTTTCCAGAAACTCCGACTCCAGATCCGAAGAACCGTAGTTAACATGGTACGCATCAATAACGGCCGGGTGCACCTTCACCGGCCCCGGTACCATGGGTATCGGATATGTTTTCACGGCGGCACTCCTTTGTTCGGCGATTATCTGAGGTCGCGCAAAACCTTCAATCGTGTCCACGATTGAGGCGGACAGTGGGGCTCAACCGCAGGAAAATATGTCCTGTCTCGAGGATTGAAGCCTTTTGTCCAACAAAGATATTGGGCAAGAAGTGACGTTCCCAGGGGATTTATCCCCCAGTGACGCCGTGAAGTCAACCATCTCCGGCCATTTATCCCCCATGTTCCCGTACCATCTTGACGGCCGCAATGGACATTACCACCCGGTGAAATAAAAAGAAAATGCCTGAATTGCCTAAAATGGTGGGAAGAAATTTTTTCTTTCGTTCTCTGAGCGACATCGTCGCGTTTCATAAAATCGTTGCACGATTTTATTTTTAGGCATTCTTGAGTCGTAGCCTCAGCTCTCTAACAGATCCTAAGGAATATCCCGGCTGAGAACTGTCCGAATATGTCTTATTCCCTTCTCGATGTCCCGATCCGGCGTTCCGGGTCGCAATTCGAGCACCAGAAGGGTGTTGCGTTGGATGTAAGGGCGAAGAGCGTTGAAATCGATGTCACCGGTGCCGGGCGGCAGGTGGTCGTCTACTCCGACGGCATCATGCAGGTGAATCCCGATCAGATGGTTACCATAGGCTTCGAGGAGGCCTCCTGCCGGTATTAACCCCAGCGCTTCCTGGGCGTGGGCATGCCCGGTATCGTGCCAGTACCCGACTGGGCTGCCCTTGAATTCCTCAAAAAGTGTCAGAAAGTCCTCGTAGCCGGGCAGTTCGTGGTAATGGAAGCGGTTTTCCAGACCCAGGCGGATGCCGGCGGCACCCGCTGAGGGGAGAAGCAATTCCAGACTGTGCTTTAGCCTTTCTAAAAATGGGGTTCGTTGTTCCCGGAGGGAATCCAGCTTATGTTCAACAAAGTGACGTGCATCGGGAGCTGCGATCTTCCCTCTCTGATAGTACCGGTACAGCCGGTCCAGTTCTGCATCCATCGGCACGGCACCGCAGTGGAGGACAACGGCGTTTGCCCCGAGCGTTTCAGCATGCTGGATGGTCCGCTTGGTGGCTTCCACCGCCTGTTGCCGTTCACCCTTGTCGGGGCTCATTAGGCGGTGCAAATCGTCGCTTCCCCGGTTCCGGGGCAGGCCCAGCGGTATCGGAAAATAATTGTGAATACTGGTGACGGGCATTTGATGGTCGATGAGCGCGGTTTGAAGATCGGGCAGCATCTCTTCGTGGATTCGGTATTCCAGTTCCAATCCCTGAATATTGAAACTGGACACCATCTCGATCAGTCGGTACCCGTTATCGATCTTGCCGGATCTGCAGCATGTCGACAAGCTTAGTTGAATCGCCACCGATTCCATCTCCTTACATAACCTCACTGAATCATATCGCAGCCCATTCAATTTGGAACCAATGACACGTGACGCCTGTTGGATTTTTAGTCAAGCCCATTTATAATAATGTCGATGATCAGAGAAAACACGGTTTTGAGCTGGGCTGAAGACGCCCTGTTTTTTTCCAGGGTGCTGAGTGATTTACATAATAGCCGATTTGTGTAATTTTTGGGATGGGGTACAGGGTATCCCTCAAACACTGCTTTGCCAGGGCGGATGTGATGTTCAAAGTTATAGACTGGTTGAAAAAGACTCTCGGCGATGATCAGCCTGTTGCCGATCACTCTGTATTCAACCGCAAATATCAGGCATTCCAGGATCTGCTGGCCGCCAACAACGGCGCCCTGGAGGTCATTACAGATCTGGAACACCATTTTTACCAGGAAAAACCGTTTACCTTGGCCCACATCGTCGGACAGACCGATCGCCTCATCACCGAAGTTCTCACCATCGTGACGGACCTCAACGCCCTGTCCGGAAACCGCTACACCGAACTGGTCGGTGTTGCCGAAAAACTCGGTGCGAAGATCCTTTCGGAGCTTGTCCGCGAGAAAAAGCTCGAAAAAACGCAACTCGTCTATCCCCTTCAACGCGTGAGTCTGGAGAACCTCACCGAAGTCGGGGGAAAGGCCGCCAACCTGGGAGAGGTGTCCAATCGGATCCACCTTCCGGTCCCGCCGGGTTTTGCCGTTACCGCCTATGCCTGCCTGTATTTTCTGAAGCACAACCATCTCACGGATTTCATCGACCACAAACTTGAACACCTGGATGTCAATAATACGGTCGACCTGGTGACGGTCAGCGAGGAGATCCAGTCCCGTATTCTTTCTTCGGCGCTCCCGGACAATCTCCGGGCTGAAATACTGTCTGCCGCTCGGGACTTAAACGAGAATCTTGGGCCTGATCTTCGACTGGCCATCCGGAGCAGTGCCACCAGCGAAGACTCTGAGGCCAGTTTTGCCGGTCAGCACTCCACCGTGCTGAACGTCAGCGAGGCCAATCTGGAACAGGCCTACAAGGAAGTTGTTGCGAGCACCTTCAATCCCCGGGCCATTTTTTATCGGCGGAACAAAGGGTACTCGGATCAGGACGTTATTATGAGTGTGGCCTGTGTTGCCATGATTGACGCGGCAACCAGCGGTGTTATCTATACCGTTGACCCGAATGACAGCCGCCGATCCGTGATGCTGATCAGTGCTGTCTGGGGGCTTGCCGCCGGCGCCGTGGATGGGTCCACCGATACGGATATGTTTCAGATCGACAAACAGACCGGGCGACTGGTCCACAGCGAGGTGGCCTACAAAGCGACGATGTTGAGACCTGGCGGTGAGGAAGGCATTCACGAGTATGTGGTTGAAAAGCACTTGATCGAGCAACCCTGCCTGGGGGACGAGCAGATCAACCAACTGCTGGGTGCCGCTCGAAAGCTGGAGAACCATTACGGTTACCCCCTCGATATAGAATGGGCCATCGATCACGCCGGCAAGCTGTATATTATTCAAGCCCGTCCGTTGAAAGCGGCTTTAAAGTTCAAAACAGAAGATCTGTTCGACTTCGGGGAAAATAAATCCACCGACGTGAACCGCTTCGATCACCCAATTTTGCTCGACAGCGGGGTCTCCGCGTCGCCGGGTACCGCATCCGGGCGTGCGTATGCGCTACGCTCTAGTCACATGCTTCACCACGTTCCCGAGGGGGCCATCATTATCGCTCAGCAGACCTCGCCCCGTTTAGTGCCGCTCATGGGAAAGATTCGGGGTATCATTACGGATGTCGGAAGTGTCACCGGGCACATGGCCTCGGTGGCCAGGGAGTTTCAGCTGCCAACCCTGGTTGGAACCGGTACGGCGACCAAAGTGATTCACCATGGCGAAGAGATTACCCTGGATGCCACCCGGGGCGTTGTCTACAAAGGGCGTGTGCAATCCCTGCTGAAAGAGACGAGACCGATCAACCCGATGAAAGGCAGCCCGGTGTATCTTGCCGTTCAGACGGCGCTAAAAAAAATTTCACCGCTGAATTTGACCGATCCGAAAAAAGACAACTTTTCCCCTGAAGGATGTGAGACGCTCCATGACATTATCCGATTTGCCCACGAAATGTCGATGCAGGAGATGTTCCGAATAGGTGAGGACATCGGCTCTGATCGATCGATTGCCATACGCCTGAAGGTGTATCTTCCCTTTCTTCTGTATGTGGTCGATCTGGGAGGTGGATTGTCGGTCCACAAGGACAGCAAGGAAGCAACCACTGAAAACGTCACTTCCATACCCTTTAATGCGTTTCTCAAAGGAATGCTGCACAAAGACGTAGACTGGTACCGGGACGTCGGGGTTCAGCTGGGGGGATTTGCATCGATTCTGGCACAATCCGCGATTCGCGATCCCATGAAGGAGGGCCGGGTTGGCGGACCGAACTATGCCATCGTCGCGGAGAATTACCTGAATTTCAACGCACGTCTCGGTTATCATTTTGCGACGGTGGACACATTTTGCGGGCCCGAGGTGAACGATAATTACGTGATCTTCTACTTCAAAGGTGGGGCCGCCGACGTCGTGCGCCGGGGCCGCCGGGCGAGACTGATTGCCATTATTCTGAAAGAGCTCGGTCTAAAAGTTGAGCAGAAGGTGGATATGGTGCGAGGGGAGTTGAAAAAGTTCGAAAGCCAGGTCCTGCAAGAGAAACTGGATATCATCGGGCGCCTCTGCGGTTCCATCCGCCTGTTGGATATGACCCTTTCCGACGACGGCCAGGTGGAGTGGTATGCCTTGGAATTTTTAAAGGGGAATTACAGTTTCCACACGGATACCGTGGAATAGACCTCTGCATGTGCTCTTGTCCACAACCGATGGCAGGGTATCCCACCGCTTGTTGAAGTGACGCGGAAACGCCGCTCAACGGGGCTGCGGGGAGTCTCCTTCGGTGTCAGTCGTTTATTATTTCGTTTACCTTTTCCGCTAACGCGTTACCAAGAATCTTGTGCTGCTCGGCATCCAGATGCACCCCATCAACTTTGCTGGTGCTCGTGACCGAACCGGCATCAAAGAACGGGCAGTTATACTCCTCTGCAATTTGCTCAATGGCCTCAGCTAAGCCTGCCGCCCGTTGGTCGGCTTCCTCAAATTTTGGCGCAATGGCCCCTTTGGCTGTTTGAACTGTTGGCGGTGCGACCGCCAGAATTTCCGGGATGGACATGCCCGGCTCGATGGGGGCTCGGCGTATGGCCGAGATAATGGCGCCCACACCTTGTGCAGAGTGCCAGGCATTCAGTTGATGCATGGACTGAAAATCGTTGGTTCCCAGCAGCAGGATGACCATGGACAACGGCGAATTCACCTCGATGCGTTGTTCGATGCCGACAATGCCGTTTCTCCCCGGCTTGAACGGATCGTCCCAGACCGTCCGGCGCCCGTTCAGACAATCCTCGATGACCCGCACGGACTGGCCCATTCGGGTAAGCTCGATTTCCATAACTCCCGGCCACCGTTGATCGAAGCGGAAGCGCTCCCGTGTATTGGGGATGATGCCCCAGCTGAGAGAATCGGCGTAGACAAGGATTTGATGAATGTGTTTTACATTTGTCATCAGCGTTTCCTTTCACCCCCTGAAACCACCTATTGGTCACATTGCGCCGCTGCCATGGATAAACCTATAAGACTTGTTCTAAAGATTGCTCACCTGGGTGAAGCACAAGATAGAACAACCCCGCAAAGCTCACCAAAAGAAGAATCATCACAACGGTTCCCCAGACAGCCCAACTCCTTTGGACACTCTTGAAGTGATCGATACTTTCCCACCGTTTATTTCTCCAGGCCCATTCACTGCCTTTGTATCCCAGGATAATGGGCATCACATACCCAACAATCGGCAATATGCTGAATAGACCTATCCACGTTCTGTTGCCGATTGCCCAGATAAAATTTAATAGAAATGCCCCCCAGTTCCATCCCTTTATTTCCGGTGGGATAATGGCAGTTTTACCGCCGCCTGACGTGTTTTCCTCTATCGATTTTAATGGTCCATGCAACTCTTCCGCTTGAACAGATTCCTTCTTCTTTGAAACTTCGAACAATTTTGAAAAAATAGCGCCGCAATTCACGCATTGATCAAAGTTTGGTTGTCGAAAGTCGCAAATTGGACAGATAATGGTTTTCGGTGCCATGGTTGAATCATTCTACCAATTTTTCAGGGGTACAGCAAATTGTTGAAATTACAATGGGTTAAATATTCCGGATAACCCAGTTGCTCTGATAATTCACGGATATCCGGAGCATCATCAATTGTTGCGTCTCGCATGTCATATGATATTTTGGTCATGGCACCAAAGGCTAAACATAATATCATAAAGGGAGTAGATTCTGTTTTTCACCATTTATCGAGCCTTTTTTGAATGTGCTGGTTTTCTGTGTGCAGTGAAAATCTTCAGCTGGAGGATGATGTCGCTGAGCCGGCCCGAAGGTGCTCTGTGAGCAAAGATTTTAACTGATCCAGATAGCCCCAAAAAAAATGGTCTGCACCCGGGATGATCTCAAGGGCCGCCCGGGAATTCCACGACAGAAGCATGGGCCGTATCATTTCCGGGGGGGCGATGTCATCCTCTTCACCGGCCACAACGAGGGTCAGGCCGGGGATTGGTCGGGGTGTGCCGTAGTTTATAAAAGCGACGGGCGGCGACACCATGATGGTGTTGTCATACGCATCGGTTGAAAGTCCCGCGTTGACCCAGGCACCGAAGGAATATCCGAGCAGGTGAATCGTCTCGACGCCAAGATTGAGAAGATAGGAGATGGCGGCACGCACATCATCCTGCTCTCCGACACCGTGATCATGGCTTCCCTGGCTTTTTCCGGTTCCTCTAAAATTGAATCGCAAGGTAGTGCGTCCGGCATCGCGGCAGGCCTGTTGAACGCACTCCACAACCGGGTTGTACATGTCTCCGCCGTACAATGGATGAGGATGGGTGATGATGACGCCCGGCGCCTTGTCCGGCGAACGATGGAGCAAACCTTCGAGGGTTATATCCCTGGAAGGAAATCTTATCTTTTCTTCCTGCATCGTACTCTTCTCACCGATTTTTTCGCAGAGCAGCCAGAATCTCTTCCCCGAAGTTTTCTTTCTGCCAGTTACGCATGTCTTCAATGTCGTTAAATTCGCTCATGCGATGCGGATTGCGCGCGGCAATGGCGGTCATCAGAGCCTTGTTGCATAGAACGGCCGGATCAAGATCGAATTTTTCCGCTGTTTTGTCACGCCAAATTCGGATCGCCTGAACCCGCTTCGGAACCTTCGGCTTCTGGGCGGGCGGTCGTTTACGGGGATATTCCGGCAGACGATGTTTCGGAAGGGCCATTGCCTCCGTCACGGCGCGAATCAATTCCTCTCCGAACATGCTGATCTGCTTGGCACTCAAAGCGCCGATCCCTTCCAGCCGTTTGAGTGTGACCGGGCGCGCTTTGGAGATTTTGAGAACCGCATCATTCCCTATTATCTTAAACAGGGGACGGTCCTTTCGTTCCGCAATCTGGCGTCGACTCTGCAGGAGGGCCTCGAGGACCGCAAGCCCCCGCGGCCGCAATCGGCCGGCGCCCTTGAATTTCAAAAAGAGCGGCTCATTGTTTTCATTTGGCGGCCGGACCTTGCTCAGAAGCTCGCTCTCTTCCTGTACCCATGAGAGGCGGTCGAGATCGGAGAGTTCATTTTCAAGCTGATGGGCCAGCGGAAGCAGGTAGGACATGTCACCGGCGGCGTAAGCGACCATATTTTTTGGAAGCGGCCGTTTGGACCAGTCTTTTTTCTGGTACTTTTTGTTCAGTTTCAGATTGAATCGCTTTTTCAGAACCGTATCCAGTCCGGTTTCCTGAATGCCCAGGAACCGACAGGCGATCTGGGTGTCGAACAGATTCCGGATGTCGATATCAAAATCCCGATAGAGGCTGCGGACATCATAATCGGCACCATGCAGCACTTTTTTGATGTCTGGGTCATAAAATAAGGTTTTTAACGGTGACATGTCCTGAATCGTCAGAGGATCGATGATGAAAATGCGGTCCCGGAAGGCCATCTGAATCAGGCATACCCGTTCTCGAAAATGGTACATGGAGTCTGCCTCGAGGTCGAGCGCGACTTCCCTCTCCCGGAGGGCCATATCCACGGCTTCGAGAAAATCGCCCCTATTTTCGATGGAACGATAGGTGTCCGGCCCGGTCTCTGCTAAATTTCTCTTGACCCTTGGTGCCATTATTTTTAACGTATCCCTTTCGTGATTTACTGTGTTCGTGAGCGGACCGTCCGCATTGCCAACCCCGGTCGGTGCTTTTAACATGTTAAAATAGCAATCAGGATAGATAGCGATGGTGAATATAACATTTCCAGATGGAACGATAAAGGCGTTTGAGGGCCAGCCAACAGGCGATGAGATCGCCCGGAGCATTTCCGAGGGTCTTGCACGGGACAGCCTGGCCATGGAACTGGATGGGGATGTGATGGATCTGTATCGGCCGATTCCCGAGGACGCTCAGGTGCGCCTGATAACCACCCGCGACGCTGAAGCCCTCGACATTATGCGCCACAGCGCCGCCCATGTCATGGCCCAGGCCATCTTACGAATTTACCCTGACGCCAAACTGACCATTGGACCGGTGGTTGACGGCGGCTTCTATTACGATATCGATATGGAGCCGCTGTCCGAGGATGATTTTCCGAAAATCGAGTCGGAGATCAAGAAAATCATAAAGGCCAAAATTCCGATCCGTCGCCGCGAGGTGGCCAAAGAGGAAGCCCTGAACATCTATCAGGATGAGCCCTACAAGCTCGAAATGATCGGTGACCTGGATGATGGCGCCATTTCCCTCTATGAGCAGGGAGAGTTTACCGATCTGTGCCGGGGGCCCCATGTGCCCCACACCGGGTTTGTCAAGGCCATCAAGCTGATGAAAGTGTCCGGCGCTTATTGGCGGGCAGACCAGAGCAAGGCTCAGCTTCAACGGATCTATGGCACCGCCTTCTTTTCGAAAAAGGAACTGAAGGCTTACCTGGATTTCCTGGAAGAAGCCCGAAAACGGAATCATCGAAAAATCGGGGAAACCCTCGAACTGTTCAGCTTTCACGACGAGGCTCCGGGAATGGCGTTTATCCATCCCAAGGGAATGGTCATCTGGAACACGCTTCTGGATTACTGGCGGGATGAGCATCGGGCCGCGGGCTACGTGGAAACCAAGACCCCCATCATTCTCCGGCGTGAGCTGTGGGAACAAAGCGGGCACTGGGAAAACTACCGGGAAAACATGTACACCACCGAGGTGGATGACGATGAATACGCCATCAAACCCATGAACTGTCCCGGCGGCATGCTTATGTACAAGAACCGGCCGCATTCTTACCGGGAACTTCCACTGAGGGCCGCAGAAGTCGGCCTCGTTCATCGGCATGAATTGAGCGGGGTTCTCTCCGGCCTGTTCCGGGTGCGCGCCTTTCACCAGGATGATGCCCACCTGTTTATGACGCCGGACCAGATCCAGAGCGAAGTTCTGGATCTGCTCGGTTTAGAAGAGCGGATGTACAGCACCTTTGGCCTCGGTTTCCACCTGGAACTGTCCACCCGTCCGGAAAAATCCATCGGAACCGATGCGCAATGGGAGACCGCCACCGAAGGGCTGCAGTCCGCTCTGGATGCCTACGGGAAAGAGTATCGCATCAATGAGGGGGATGGTGCCTTCTACGGCCCGAAAATCGATTTTCATATTGAAGATGCCCTGGGCCGCACCTGGCAGTGCGGGACTGTTCAGTTGGACATGTCCCTGCCGGAGCGCTTCGACCTGACGTATGTGGATCGCGATAACGAGCGACGACGTCCGATCATGGTCCATCGAACGGTTTTCGGCTCCATCGAACGCTTTCTGGGTATTCTCGTTGAGCACTTTGCCGGAAAATTTCCCCTCTGGCTGGCGCCGGTCCAGGCGATCCTGCTTCCGATCAATGACGACCTGGTAGCCTATGCCGGGGAGGTCGGGGAAACCCTCGAAAAGGCCGGTATCCGTGTCGAGATCGACGGCCGCACGGAAAGCCTGAACCGGAAGATTCGTGAAGCCCAGCTCAAGAAGGTGCCGCTGATCATCACCATCGGGGCAAAGGAAAAAGAGGCCGGTACATTGTCGGTGCGAACCCTTGACGGTCATGTTAAGTACGGGGTTTCCCATGATGATTTCATGACCCGTGTTGCCGATCATATCGAAAATCGGAGGCTTGAGCTCTCTCTTTTCGGTGAATGACAACAGCCATCATCGACCCAAATACATCTTCATAAATGAACACATTCAGGAAAACCAACGCCGGGGTGTCCACGAGCAAGCTCAAATGGTGCGACCTCCAATGCGAGCATGCCGATTTCGCAAAGCTCGATGCCCTGGACGGAAGCTGCCGGACCTTCCAGTCCCTCTGGTGCAGCCATCTCAAAAAACACGTCACAAAAAACTCCCCCTGTGAAGTGAAGTTCGGAAAGCGCCGCCCCACCACGAATCTGTGATCAGGTTTCTGGATTCTGGTTTCTGGATACTAGATGCTGGATGCTTGTCCGCCTGCGGCGGACTGGATACTGGATGCTGGATTACGCCCGTTGGAGTGATGGCGTGGTGGAGTGATGGATTGGCGACGAGCTGAAAGCTGAAAGATGAAAGAGAACCCAAGAATGACGTTCCGCGCAGCTGAACAAATGACTGAATGACGCCGCCCCAAGGCGGCAAATGACATTCTTCACCGGCCATCCCCTCGACTCGCTTGGGGCTTCGCTCCTTCCGGGCTACGACCCCACAAGTCGCTCGCTTCCTTCGGCTGCGCTCCCTTCGGCTGCGCTCAGGACAAGCAGGACAAGCGGGCGCACGGGCCAACGGGCCAACGGGCCAACGGGCGAACGGGGTAACGGGCCAACGGGCACACGGGCCAACGTTTTTCCCGCTTCTGTGCATTGACAAGACAGAGCCCTTTTATTAGAAAAGAACGTTGACGTATTGGGGGGCCCTGCCGGCCCATACCATTTAGCCAGCGAGATCGATCCTTGATCGACCAACAACCATCAGAGGCGGAACATGACCACGGAAAACACGATTAGCATCAACGGAAATGGGTTTTCTTTCAAGCCCGGAGACACCATCCTCGACGTCGCCCGGAAACACGACATCGATATTCCGACGCTGTGTCACTTAAAAGGTGCCACCCCCACCGGCGCGTGCCGCATGTGTGTGGTGGAAGTGGAAGGGGCCCGAACCCTTCTTGCCTCATGTGCCACACCGGCCGCGGCCAACATGGTTGTGGAGACCGAGTCTCCCAAGGTCGTGGAAACACGTAAAATGTTGCTGCAACTGCTGCTCGCTTCCGGGAATCACAACTGCGCCATCAGCGGCTCGGCCGGATCCGACTGGACGGCCTTTCAGCTCAAAGTCCACAAGGACGACGGAAGCGACGAGCTTTGCCCGGTCTGGGGGGACTGCCATCTCCAGGAATTGGCCTACCGATATCAGGTTTCCGGGGAGGCGTTCGACAGCACCGAGGTCTCCTATCCCATGGAGACCGTCAATCCATTCATCGTGCGGGACTTCTCCAGGTGCATCCTCTGCGGCCGATGCGTGCAGGCGTGCAACGACGTCCAGGTCAACAATGCCATTAATTTCGGTTACCGGGGCGCGCCGACCAAGATCGTCGCCGCTGAGGATAAACCGCTGAAGGATTCCGATTGTGTGTTCTGTGGCGAGTGCGTTCAGGCATGCCCGGTGGGGGCGCTGGTGGAAAAAGACGCCCGTTATGCGGTACGGCCATGGGAAACGACCAAGGTCCGCACGACCTGCACCTACTGCGGGGTCGGCTGTCAGGTCCATCTTCACATCCAGGGCGGAAAGGTCGTGAAAGTCACCGGTGTCGAGGATCTGTCGCCCAATTTCGGAAGCCTGTGCGTAAAGGGCCGGTTCGGGTTCGATTTTATCCACTCACCGGAGCGGTTGAAGGCACCGTTGATCAAGAAAAACGGTCAGTTCCGGGAGGCGACCTGGGATGAGGCACTGGATCTGGTTGCCGACAAACTCGGGAGCATCAAGGATGCCCATGGCGCCGACAGCATCGGTGTGCTGACATCGGCACGGGTCACCAATGAGGAGAACTACATCGCCAATAAATTCACCCGGGCGGTGCTCAAGACCAACAACATCGACCATTGCGCCCGTCTCTGACATAGCTCCACCGTGGCCGGTCTGGCCGCAGCATTCGGAAGTGGCGCCATGACAAACACCATCGGCTGTATTGAAAAGGCCGACGTAATTTTAGTTACGGGATCCAATACCACGGAAAACCATCCTGTCTTGTCCAGCTATGTCAAGCGGGCCGTCAAATTCAGAGGCACCAAGGTCATTGTTGTCGATCCCCGACGGATAAAAATGTCCAGATTTGCCGACATCTATTTGCGGCAGAACCTGGGTTCGGATGTTGCCTGGCTCAATGGGATGATGAACGTCATCATCGCCGAGGGGCTGCACGACCAAAATTTCGTCGAATCGCGCACGGAGGGTTTCGAGGAACTCAAGAAAACGGTCGAAAAATATACACCCGAATACGTGGAAGAGATTTCCGGTATCCCTGCCGAAAAACTTGTCGAGGCGGCCAGGCTTTATGCCAACGCCAAAGCCGCCAGTATCCTCTATTGTATGGGCATCACCCAGCACAGCCACGGCACCGACAACGTCAAGTCACTGGCCAATCTGGCGATGCTGTGCGGTCACATGGGAATCGAAGGCGGCGGTGTCAATCCGCTCCGCGGACAGAATAATGTCCAGGGTGCCTGCGACATGGGCGGCCTCCCGAACGTCTATCCAGCCTATCAGCCGGTAACCGATCCGGCCATTGCCAAAAAATTCGAGGACGCATGGGGCGTCACCGGATTGTCGACCAATCTCGGCCTCAAGGTTACCGATATGATCCCCAAGGCCCATGACGGTGAGCTCAAAGCCCTGTACATCATCGGTGAAAATCCCCTGGTATCGGATCCGGATCTGAACCATGCTGAAAAAAGCATAAAAAACCTGGATTTTCTAGTTGTTCAGGACATTTTTATGACCGAAACCGCCGAGCTTGCCGATGTGGTGCTGCCGGCAAAATGTTTTGCCGAAAAGGACGGCACCTTCTCCAACACCGAGCGTCGCGTCCAACGGGTGAGAACCGCGGTGGAGCCCCCCGGCGACGTGTGGGACGACTGGAAGATTACCTGCGAGATCGGCACCCGGATGGGGCTGCCCATGGCCTATGCCGACAGCGAAGCCGTCTTCGAGGAGCTTCGGACCGTCACGCCATCCTATGCCGGCATTACATACGATCGCATCGATCAGGTCGGGATCCCCTGGCCCTGCTTGAACGTGGAACACCCGGGTACCCCCATTCTACACAGAGATCAGTTTACCCGCGGCAAGGGCCTGTTCCACGCCATCGATTACACCCCACCGAAGGAACAGGCAGACGATGAATTCCCGCTGTATCTGACCACCGGTCGTCTTCTGTACCAGTACCACACCGGCAGCATGACCATGAAGACAGCCGGACTGAACGACCGGGCGCCGGAGTGTATCGTGGAAATCTCACCGGCCGATGCGGCGACATACGAACTGGAGGACGGGGAGAAGGTGGAAGTGGCATCTCGCCGCGGAAACATTAACGCGACGGTACAAATTTCGACGACCGCCGTGACCGGAACCGTGTTCATCCCGTTCCATTTTGCCGAAGCGGCGGCCAACAAGCTGACCAATGCCGCCCTCGATCCGGTATCCGGTATTCCGGAGTACAAGGTGTGCGCTGTCAAGTTGTCCAAGGCGGCCTAACCGGACATATCTCCAGGAAGTTGCTCAGAGCAAATGAAACGCCCGGCGCCGACCCACGGCGAGCGGGCGTTTCATTTATAGCGATTTTCAGAATTCCGTTCCGATTCCTTTTACGATCAACCTATCACCGCAAAGGTCGCAGAGTAGATTTTAATTTTGCATTTCCCTGCCCTTCGACTCCGCTCAGGACAGGCAGGACATAGAGGGCGAAATGCAAAACGATCGTCTAGAAAAATACATATAAATTCAATATGCTGCTGTGGCTCTTTCCCCGAATCCCCCTCTTGGGGATTCGGGGAAAAATACAGTTCCTTTGCGTCCTCTGCGACTCTGCGGTAATCGTTTCCATATGTCTGCAAACGGAATAGATTTATGACAACCACTATAGAAGAGGAAACATCCCATGGCGATAACACGTCTTGGAATACACGATGGAAAACTGGCTCCCTGCCCGGAGAGACAGAACTGTGTCTCCAGCGATGCCGCGGATGAAGGCCATTATGTGGCGCCGCTTCAGATTGCCGCGGACCCGGAGCAGACCTGGGAGGCCCTCAACGATCTGTTGGCCGAAAGACCTCGTACCACGATTGTGACGACAACCGGCGAGTACCTGCATGTCGTTGAAAAAAGCAGATTTTTCGGTTTCATCGATGATCTGGAGTTTCACCTGAGGCCGGAAGAGGAAATTATCGCGGTCCGGTCTGCCTCCCGAAAGGGATACTCCGATCTGGGGGTGAATCGACGACGGGTGGAAGAAATCCGTGCGGAATTGCTTTCAAGGTGATGGTTGAATCCGATTCGTCTGGCCATCGGACGAATGCCTCAATTTTTTTATCGTATCCCTTTATTTAGAGCATCCGGGTGTTCCTCTGTGTATGGGGAATATGGGGGCAGCGGGGCGGCGGGGTGTCGCTGGCGGCTGTCCCGTGCTATAATGGCAGTGACAGTTTCAGCAATTTCCCGGTTCGCCACGATAATCTCAGTTCAAACCATCACGTTCTTCTTAACGGCAGCATCGTCCCAGTGCGGAATCCATGAGACAGATCAGGACATATGCCCGGCGGCCGCACGTATTTGGCGCCCTGTTTTTTCTCCTGCTGTTCGTGTCCCAACCCGCCCACGCGGGTGTCTACAAGTATCAGGACGAGGAGGGTAACTGGCATTTTTCCGACCGGCCGGTGGGGGAAACACAGGCTACGGAGGGTCTATCCGAGCGAGGTGTCGATGCTCCACAAAATCCGGATCTGGATCAGCGTCTATCCGAACTGTTCGCTCCGAAGAACGATATCGAACGGGTTTCCATTGCGACGGTCGCCATTCACACCGCTGCCGGTACCGGTTCCGGTTTTTTCATTACCGATGACGGCTACATCCTTACCAACAGGCACGTATTGCAGGGAGATAAGAGCCAGAGGCAGGCTATTGAGCAACAGTACCTGAACTACAAGCGCCAGGTCGACAATCTAAAGGACTGGGTCGATAGCCAAAAGGGGCAGCTTGTGATTGCCGAAGCCCGGCTTCGCAGCTCAAAACAGGACATATACAGTGAACGGGACTCGCAGGTCCGCCAGGGAAAACAGCAGATTTACGAGGCCCAACACAGGAACTTTGAGCGATGGAAGGCAAATGTTCGCGACAAGGAATACGAACTCTCCGAATTCGAACGGAAACTGGACAGCGCCAAACTGGCACTGGATAACCGGGAGCTCATCGCCGATTTAAGTCAGAATTTCACCATCTTTTTGAGGGATAAGACCGAGCTGTATGTCTATCTGGTGGCGGCCAGTGAGACATACGATCTTGCGCTACTCAAACTGGACGGCTACAAAACGCCGTTTCTCGAGCCCTTTGACTCCCATAGGATTGCCCAGGGCGAGGCGGTGTATGCCGTCGGAAATCCGCTCAACCTGCGCACCCAGGTGGCGGCCGGCGTTCTGTCGGGCCACCAGGGAGCATTTGTGAAAACCGATGCCCGGATCTACCCCGGAAACAGCGGCGGACCGCTGGTAACCGGCAGCGGGCGGGTTATCGGCATCAACACCTTCAAGCAGCTGACCCGAAAGTTCGAAGGGCTCGGGTTTGCCATCCGCATCGACATTGTTTTAAACGAATTCAGCGGGTATCTGAATCCGTAGCTCACATCGTCCGGACATTCACTCCGGTATCCCTTCCGCCCCCCTTTTATGCCGACCACGCAGGCTTCCGTTGCCATAAATATGTTCCGTTTGAAGCGTATCGGGAACCCAGTTTACCAAAGACATTCCTAACTCAAAGGCGCAGAGCGCGCAGAGAAAGTATCTTTTTTTCCAGAATCCCTGAGAGGGGGATTCTGGAAACGCGCTGCCTCACAAATGCCTGAACAATCCGTATCCTCTGTCAGACGGTGTTTTTGCTTTTCGCCCTCTCAGCGAAAAGCAAAAAGTAACATTACCTCTGCGTCCTCTGCGGCTCTGCGATAATATGTGTCCCTAAACCAGTTGGAACGGAATTCTGGCAGCGGCTATAGGACAGAGGGGAACAACTTCTTATCCCGGCCTTGGAATCCTCCGGTTTTAGGCGGCCGGCGTGTCTGCCGGATAACTGCCCAGATTCTTCAGGGTAATGGTCAGGCGTTCCATTTCCTTGAGAACTTCGGAAATCTTTTCCTCCTTCTGGGAACCCTCGAAATCGAGAAAGAAACAGTAGTTGCCGGGGTCCGACCGCAGCGGCATCGAGGCAATCCGGGTGAGGTTGATATTCTCATCCGCAAACAGACGCAACACACCGTACAGGCGGCCGGCTTCATGGGGTGTGGCGAAAACGACGGAGGTTTTGTCCCCGTCCCCATCGTACGGCTCCCGGGCCAGCAGCAGAAACCGGGTGGTATTGGACGGGCCGTCTTCGATTCCTTCCTTGATGATTTCCAGGTCATAGAGCTCGGCGCACAGAGAGCTCGCGATAGCGGCGGCCGCCTTGGGATTTTCCCGTGCCAGCATTTTGGCGGCCCCGGCGGTGTCATAAAACGGATGGGGCTCCAGATTATTTCGGAGCAAAAATCCGCGACACTGAGCCAGCGCCTGGGGGTGGGAATACACCTGCCGTATCTCCCGGTAATCGGTCGCCTCGATGGACAGCAGGCAGTGGGTGACGAGCACCTTGGCTTCACCGACAACTTTCAGCTCGGTTGTCGTCAGGAGATCGTTGACCTGGGTCACGGCGCCTTCCAGGGAATTTTCAACCGGCACCACACCCAGATCAAAGTGGCCGAGTTCAACCCCTTTGAACACATCGATAAATTCCATACAGGGGATATAGGCGCCATCCGGCGCCAGCTTTCGGGCAGCGACCTCCCCGTAGGCGCCGTGTTCCCCCTGAAACGCCACAAGGGGGCGATCCTCTAGCTGGAGTCGTTTGCTTTCTTCGATGATCGTTTTCAAAAGCTGCCGGGTAAAGGACTGCTCGATCAGATCCAGATTCATCCGTTCCACCCGGGCCAGAACCGCCTCCTCCCTATGTGAATCCGTAACCGACTCTTTAAATTTCCTGGAGCGGAGCGCATACCCCATCCGCTCCTGAAGCAGAACCAATAGTTCCCGATCGATTTTATCGATTTTTACACGAATTTCTTCAAGTTTCATTTCCCGACCTCTCTATCTATGACAGGGTTTCGAAAAACTGTTTCAGAGCCCGAATTTTCCGCATGTCTTCGGAAAACATCTCCGGTGTGAGCGCCTGGTCTGCATCACATAACGCTGCCGCGGGATTATTGTGAACCTCGATGATCAGTCCGTCCGCTCCGGCGGCCACCGCCGCCAGACTCATTGAGCCGATCAGGCTTACACGGCCGGTACTATGAGTCGGATCGATGATAATTGGCAAATGGGTCAGCTCCTTGATGGCCGGCACCGCACTCAGGTCGAGGGTGTTTCGCGTGTAGGACTCGAATGTTCGGATACCCCGCTCGCAGAGAATCACATCGGGATTGCCTTCACTGAGAATATACTCTGCGCAGTTGAGCCATTCCTCTAATGTGGAATACATCCCCCGTTTGAGCAGCACCGGTTTTTTGGCCTGCCCCACTTCCTTTAGCAGGGCAAAGTTTTGCATGTTCCGGGTTCCGATTTGGAGCACGTCTGCAAATTCTGCCACCCAGGACACATCCCGGGGATCGATGACCTCTGTGACGATGGGCAGACCGGTTTCCTTGCGGGCCTGTTCAAGGATCTTGAGCCCGCGCAGCCCCAAGCCCTGAAAGGAATACGGTGAAGTGCGCGGTTTAAAGGCGCCTCCACGAAGTAGGTCCGCCCCGGCTTCCCTGACCGCCCGCGCCGTCGCCAACGTTTGCTCCTCACTTTCCACGCTACAGGGGCCGGCAATGACGACCAGGTCTTTTCCAACTTCCACTCCGGCCACGTTGACGATGGTGCGCGTTGGTGTTTCCATTGCTGCGAGTTTAAGGTTTTTCATGATTTTTATCCTCTGAACCGCGGCTACTTGTTATTATTACGCAGTTGCTATTCCTTTGAAGTTCTCCGGTATGTTCATCCCGGCATTGCACCATTTTGACATCCTCATGCACCTGTTGGGTCATGCTGCGGTTTGTCGTGGCATCTCGGAGCAGGCATTTGCCGCGGTATCGATCATTCCAAACGCCTCAGCGTTCAACAAAGGGACATCGATCCGTTGAAGAAGTTCTATTGCTTCATCATTATCTTCGAAGGAGAAGATCATAACGGCATTGCCCGAAAAATTGCCGGCAAAGGCATAGGCGTAATTGATCGGTATTCGGGCGGCGGTTAAATGGGTTAGAACTTCGGCCAGGGCGTTCGGGCGATCTTCGATTTCAAATGCGACAACGTCGCTGACCCTTGCGGTGATCCGATTTTCCATCAGGATTTGCCGTGCTTCAGCAAGGTTCGACACCAGCAGCCGCAGTTCTCCAAAATCACCGGAATCAACCAAATTCAGAGCTCTGAGGTTGATGCCGCGTTCCCCAAGCACGCTCAGAACTTCATACGCACGGCCAATTGCGTTTTCAAGGGGGACTGACAGTTGTTTCAGCTTCATAGGAGCACCTCCACACGTTTCAGTGTTTTAACAGATTCATAAAAAAGAAGCCCCGGGAACCGGTTCCCGAGGCTTTAAAAAAGAAAACCCCGGGTGGCATTGGGTCCACCCGGGGTCATTGATTTTTGGCGTCAGACATCCGGATGGACGCTCCTAAAGCTAAAAAAGAAGCATCCAAAGAAGGATAAAAATGAATGGATTACGGTTTTAACTGTCATGGGATGATCTCTCGCCGGACGTTCAACCTTCGATAAGCCACAAGCTGCTCGTATGTCAAGGTAATTTTCACGGTACGCATGTCAAGTTTCTTTTCGATGTATCGGCCCCGTATTCCGGGAATCGCTTCAACCGGAAGCGTTTTTGCTATACCCGGAATATTGACTTTATCGCCCCGGAACTTACGATGAGAGGGTCAGAGGTAAAAAAACCGCTCCGGAATCCACACCAAGAGGAGAAAATTGATGAATTCACCACAAACCGTCCTGATAACCGGCAGCAGCAGTGGCTTTGGGCTGCTGACAACCCGACTCCTTCTCGAAAAGGGATTTACCGTCATCGCAACCATGCGGGGCCTCGAGGGAAAAAACGCGCAACAGGCCAATGAAATTAGAAAATTTTCCGAGGAGAGGCCCGGCGTGTTATATCTGCGCGAGCTGGATGTCACCGATGAAGTGTCCGTGGACCAAACCATTCAAGATATCCTCGACACAACCGAGGGGATCGATGTGGTGGTGAATAATGCCGGCTTCGGTATCGGGGGTTTTGCGGAGGGCTGCACGGTCGATCAGATGAAGCGCATTTTCGATGTCAATCTGTTCGGCGTGCAGCGCGTCAACCGGGCGGTCCTCCCGAGTATGCGGGAGCAGGGTTCCGGACTGTTGATCCATATATCCAGCGTCATGGGCCGGATCGTAATCCCTTACGCAGCCTTTTATACCGCCACAAAATTTGCCCTCGAGGGACTGACCGAAAGTTACTCCTACGAACTGGAAGGCACCGGTGTGGACGTCAGCATCATCGAGCCGGGTGGATTTGGGACGGGGTTCATGGCGAAGATGGAAGAAGCGGGAGACATGGAGCGGGTGAAAACCTACGGTGCCCTGCTGGAGCGCCCAAAGCAGATTTGGGGCAGTGTCGGTGAGATGATCGAAGGTGACAATGCGCCGAATCCCCAGGATGTCGCAGATGCTGTCCTGAATCTCATTGAAACGCCCCAGGGAAAACGGCCCCTGCGTGTGGTGGTCGATCCGTTGACCGGCGGAGAGGGCGCGAAAACCTTGAATGACGCCGCCGAGCAAATTCAGCATCAGCTCTTGAGTTCATTTGGATTATAAATAAAAGGATCATCTCCCGATTGGCGGATTGTTTGCGCAACTGAACGTTGCAGAATCATCGGAATCGGTATCGGATTCGTAATCGGTATCGACTTCGAAGTTGGCCATTCTGTCTCGATTCCGATGCCGATACCGATCCCGATACCGAACATATCCCAATTCGGAATCCCCTAATACGATACCCGTTTGACATAAACCCGATATGTTCAAACGGAACATATTTATGGCAACGACGATATTACATTCCCGAGGATATCAACTCTTCCCGGGTGTCCGGATCCACTGGACAGCGGTCAGGGATACCAGGGCCATGCCGGCACCGGCGATAAAGGGTATCCGGTAGTCCACCATCCAGAGCAGCCCCCCGATAGCCGGCAACACCACCGCGGCAATGTGATTGATGGTAAATCCCACGGCCATGCTCGGGGCAATATCCCGGGGATCCCCCACTTTCTGAAAATAAGTTTGTATGGCCATGGAAAAATTAAAAAACATATGGTCCAGGATGTAAAGCACCGCCACCAGGTACCGGGATTCGACATACGCATAGGCCAGGAACACGAATACCAGCCCGGAATATTCCAGGGAAAGGACCTTCCGTTCCCCGAACCGGATGATGCTTCTGCCGATCATCGGACTCAGAAAATAATTAATGCTGTTGTTCACCACGAAAAGGACGGTGACTTCCTGGATGGAATAATCGAATTTCTTGACCAATAGAAACACGGCAAAGGCTATGAATACCTGCCGACGCGCCCCGGCCATAAACGTCAGAAAATAAAACAGCCAGTACTTTTTTCGAAACACCATCTGTTTCCGCTGGGGTGTAATGTCCAGCCTGGCGGGATTCTGGAGAAACCCCCAGAGGCCGGCCGCGGTCACAAGACCACCGAACAGCAAGTACATGTTGGTGAAATTCAAAAAGGAAGCGAGAATAAATATGGTCAGCCCGATACCGATGTTGGTGGCGGCGGCATAGCTGCGCTGTTTGCCAAAGACCCAGGGCGCCGTGTCCGGCTTGAAGTACTGCAGCGTCAAGGATTGATTGGTCGTCTCGAAATAATGGAATCCGAAGCTGGACACCAGGGTGGTGAGCATCAATCCGGTAAACGAGGGAAATAGACCTGTTGCCGCCAGGCCGATACCCAGGAAAAGGATCGACAGTGCCGACAGGCGGTGCTCCCGAAGGATAAGCATGACGTATACGGCCAGCAGGGCCAGAAATCCGGGGATCTCCCGTACCGACTGGATCACCCCGACATGCTTGCCTTCCAGGCCGGCTGCCTCCACGGCAAAATTGTTAAACAGCGTCTGCCACGATTGAAGCCCCACGGCCGAGGCGATGGTCATCACGATCAGGAAGCGATACATGGGGTCGCGGGTGACGGTTTTCATACGGATGTCAATGGTGAGTATAGATCTGTTGAGTTGCCTTTTCGGTATCGGGGTCGCTATCGGAATCGGGATTGAAACTATTTAGACTGACTTTCGATAACGATACCGAATCCGATTCCGATGATGTCGTGAGCCTATTTTTCTTTGCAGACCCCGGACCCCTGCCTTCAATCGGAACATATTTATGACAACTGCTAAATACCACGAAGTGCACGAAGGAATAAAAAACAGTATGAATCAGGGACCTTGGCCCGCGGTGAACAAAAAAAGCCCGACTTGCTGACAAGCCGGGCTTTTTTGTCCTATTGATACTGGGAGACTAATCGACTTGAGGTCTCGGCAGAACCTTGGCCTGCTCGGCGATCTCGGGAACTTTGTGCTCCCACTCAATGGCCATCAGGTGGACACCGTGAACGCCGTCCATCTCCTTGAATTCCTCGATCTGCTCACACGCCATCTTGATACCTTCGGCAGCGACTTTTCCTTTTTCCGCGCCCTGGAGCCGCTTGATGGTGTCATCCGGCACATCCATTCCGGGCACCTTGTTCTTCATGTACTTGGCCATACCGACGCTCTTCATGGGGGTGACGCCGGCCAGTATATAGCATTTTTCCGTGAGACCCATGTCGTTGGCGACTTTGATGAACTCCCGAAAACGATCCATGTTGTAGATGCACTGGGTCTGGATGAAGTCGACGCCGGCGTCGATTTTCTTGGAGAGCCTGTGGGGACGCCAGTCATAGGGTTCCGCAAACGGATTGGCGGCGGCCCCGATAAATATTTTCGGTGGATGCTCGATGTCCGCGCCGCCGAGAAACTTGCCCTCGTCACGCATCTGCTTGACCATGGCAATGAGTTGCATGGAGTCGATGTCGAACACGCCCTTGGCGTCCGGGTGATCGCCGAACTTGGCGTGGTCGCCGGACAAGCAGAGCATGTTTCGAACACCGTGGGTGTAAACGCCAAGAATGTCCCCCTGCATGGCCAGCCGATTCCGGTCCCGGCATACCATCTGGAAGTTGGGCTCCAGACCTTCCTGTACGAGAAGGAGGCTGGCTGCCCAACTGGACATCCGCACTACGGCGGTCTGGTTGTCGGTGATGTTCACCGCATCCACCACCCCTTTCAAATGCTGCGCCTTCTCAAGCACCTCTTCGGCACCAGTCCCCCGCGGGGGCCCCAGTTCACCGGTGAATGCAAAGTGGCCGGCCTTTAGTACTTTTTCAAGATTGCTGCCTGATTTATATCCGTTATCCGTGCTCATGGGTGCCATCCTACCTTCGTGTATTTAATATTTACAATTTTTACGAATCACGCGCCTTCCTCTTCCGGTTTCTTGTAGCCGGGCTGGATCAGGGTCCGCGGCACCGTGTCTTTCCATCCCACCGCCGAACAGATGTTCTTGATGTTGTCGATCCGCCCCTGTTTGGCCAACCGTTCGTGGATCATGTACCAGGCGCAGGGCTGTTCCGGGTCGATCTCGCAACTGCCCAGGTTGGTTCCGCCGCAGGGACCGTTGTAGAGCCCCTTGGCGCACATGGTGACCGGGCAGATGCCGCCGGTCCAACCCAGCACACACTGCTGGCAGGAGCGACAGCGCTCTTCGTAAAATCCAACGGACTGGTTGACGGCCAGTCCGGACGTATCCACGGCCGGAAGCACCGGTTTTTCAGGGTAGCGTTCGGCCAGAAACTGGATGCCGACACCACAGGCCATGGACAGCAGGGCATCGTATTCGTCCACTTTGGAAGCCAGTTCGTCCAGGTATTCCCGGTCGCACTGGCGCTCGAGGGTGGTGCTGCCCAGCTCGATCGGGTTGTCCGCCAGCTTCCGGGCCATGTCCAGCTCGGAATTGAGCACCGCCACTTCTTTCTCCCCGCCGGCCAGACAGACCGCCACGCACGTGCCGCATCCCACGGTCAGGACTTTTTTGTAGTCCTGGAGCAATTCCATTATTTCGTCAAAGGGTTTTCTTTTGGCAACTATCATTTTACCTCCTGTCGTGCCGATCCACTCGCGATCGAATGGCCGCCGGCACGATTACATCTCGGTTTCCGGATGGAAAATGTCCACGTCTTTGAGGTCCTCGCCCAGGTAGGTACGTTCGTTGGGTCCCAGTACACCGAGCGACAGGCAAAGGAGCGTCCACAGATGCACCGTTTCCCATTTGTGATCGTGTATCTCGCTCAAATCGTGAACCTGGGCATGGCAGTTGTGACACGGGGTGATGCAGTAGTCCGCACCGGTGTCCAGGATCTGTTCCGCCTTGTATTTGCCGTATGCCCGGCGCTGCTCGGGATAACCGGACTGGAGAAAGCCGCCGCCGCCCCCGCAGCAGTAATTGTTGGAACGGTTGGGCTGCATGTCGATCATATTTTCCTCGCCGATCACCGCCTTGACCACGTAGCGCAGGTCTTCGGCCACCGGGTCGCCAAAGGTTTTCCGCACGAGCTGGCAGGGATCCTGGACCGTGAACTTGATCTTCCGCTCCTCGTTCCAGGCCGAGCTGGGCTTTAGTTTTCCTTCCTTGATCCACTGGGCGTAATACTGAATGATGCTCCGGATCTCGAAATTGGCCTCGATCTTGAATTTTTGCAGTCCGAACCGGACTGCGAACAGTTCGTGCCCTCATTCCGTGTTGAGCCAGACCTTACAGCCGAGATCCTCCACGGCCTTGACCTTGGTGCGGACGATTTTTTCCCAGTTTTCATCGTCTGCCATGAACATGCAGTAGTTTTCCGCGGCCCAGCCCTTGGTGCCGTAAGTCCAGTCGGCACCGGCCAGGTGCAGGATCTTCCAGAGGGGCACCATCTCGTCGGGCTCGGTGACCGGCTCCCGTGAGTTCTGGTTCAGGAACATCTCGGCACCCGTTTTGTTGACCGGGGCCTCCATCTCCGCAAATTCCGGCTGGGCTTCCTGGTACTCTTCGAGCACGTCTTCGACCACGAACTGGAAATCCTCTTCGGTCGCTCCCATGGCGCTGCACGTGTCATTTCGCAGAGCCATGTCGCAGGAACCCACGATCCCCTTCGGGCGTTCTTCCCGGGGCCAGCTCTGCCGGGCATAGAATACCAGCTGCGGGATATTGATCTTCATCGGGCAGACATACATGCAGCGGGTGCACATGCTGCACCACCACACCCACGGGGTGCTGGTGATCTCTTCGTCCATCCCCAGGGCGGCCATGCGGAGGAACTTTCTGGGATCCATCCCCTCCAGACCGGTCGCCGGACATCCGGACGAACACGCCCCGCATGTCAGACACAGGTTCAGGTTCCCGCCTTCGGGCACGAGATCTTTCACCCTGTCGATGAACATGCTCTTTTTTTTGCCGCCAAGTTTGATTGCTTCTTCCGCCATACCAGTGCTCCTTTATGTTAATTTTTCAGCTTTGTATTTAACGGATTCGGTCCCAGTTTTTTAATGTGTTCGGTCATTTCCGTCGCATACTGGGCGAATGTGGGCCCCTCACCGGAGGACAGATTATACATTCTTACCCGGTCTCCTTCAATCCCCACCTCTTCCAGAAGGTCGCGGACGTGGTTGACCCGCTCGCGGCACCGGAGGTTGCCTTCGTTGTAGTGGCAACTGCCCTCCAGACATCCGACACAGTAGGCACCGTCAGCCCCTTTCTGGATTGCCCGGAGCAGGTGGACCACATCCACTTTCCCGGTGCAGGGCACCAGGATGATTTTGATGTTTGCAGGATAGTCGAGTCGCATGGAACCTGCCAGGTCCGCGGCCGAGTATCCTCAGTATTCACAACAAAACGCAATGATTCTGGGTTCAAAATCGCTCATTACACAACCTCCGCGTCTAAAAGTGCATCGATCTTACACATCAATTGATCGTCTTCATAAAAGCTCAGGCCGATGACCTGCCGCGGGCACACCGCGGTGCAGACACCGCACCCGTGACAAAGGGCCTCATTTATTTCGATCTCCATCTTTTCGGTGTTGAACTGGGGTACACCGAAGGGGCATGAGCGGACGCAGGTCAAGCACTTCACGCAGTGCTCGGTGTCTACCTTGGCGGTGATGGCCGACAGCTTGATGGCATCCTTGGCCAGAAAGGTCGTTGCCCGTGATGCCGCGGCCTGGGCCTGGGCGATGGTTTCGGTAATCAGCTTCGGCCCATGGGCCGTGCCGCATAGGAACACGCCTTCGCTGGGCATGTCCACCGGACGCAGCTTCACGTGGGCCTCGATAAAATAGCCTTCCGGATTCCTGTTGAATTTCATGATGCTGCTGACGTCATCGGTGTCCGCCGCCCGCAACCCGGCACTCAAGGCCAGCAGGTCCGTGCGGATCTCCACATCCTGTTGGAGGATGTGGTCCTTTACCGTTACCCGCAAGGCGTCCGCTTCGGCCGTTACCCGGGGCGGGGTATCTTTGTCGAACCGGATAAAAATAACACCTTTTTCCCGGGCTTCGGTGTAGTAGTCTTCCAGTAGACCGTATGTCCGGATATCCCGGTAGAGCACAAATACCTGGGTGTCGGGACTTTGTTTCTTGATTTCAAGGGCGTTTTTGACGGCGCTCTGGCAGCAGATACGGGAACAGTTCTCATGCTCTTCGTTTCGGGAGCCGACACACTGGATCATGACCACAGCATCCAAATCAGAGGCGCCTTTGTCGTGCAAGCGGTCTGTGAGTTCTACCTGGGTCACGACCCGATCGTCTTCGCCGTACAAGAATTCGGTCGGCTGGTATTCGTTGGCACCGGTGGCCACCAGAATAACCCCGTGATCGATGGCGCGTTTCTCCTTGGCTTCCCCCATCTCGATTTCGGTGGAAAAACTTCCCTTGAAGCCTTCGGCACCGGTAATCCGTGCTTTGGTGATCACTTCCACCTTGTCGTGGGCATTGACCTTGTCGACGGTTTCGTTCACATACGCCTGAATATCGCCACCCTCGATGGTGTGGTGCAGATTCCTGGCGAATCCGCCCAGTTCCGATTCTCTTTCCAGAAGCACCGTTTCGAAGCCCTGGTCTCCCAAACCGATGGCCGCGTTCATGCCGGCGATCCCACCACCGATCACCAGCGCCTTCTTGTTGATCGGGACGACTTTTTCGTTTAGCGTACGAAGCCGTGCCGCCCGGGCGACCGACATGCGGACCAGGTCCTTGGCTTTCTGGGTCGCCACATCCGAGTCGGCGGAGTGGATCCAGGAGTTCTGGTTCCGGATGTTGGCCATTTCGAACAGGTATTTGTTCAGCCCGCACGCTTCAAGGGTTTCCATGAACATAGCCGCGTGGGTCTTGGGGCTGCAGGAGGCAACGACCACCCGGTTCAGTCTGTGTTCGGTGATGACGTCCTTGATCTTGTCCTGGGTGTCCTGGCTGCAAGTGAACAGGTTGTCGTCGGAAAATGCCACTCCGGGAAGGGTGGCGGCATATTCCCGGACGGCCGGCACATCCACGATCCCGCCGATGTTGATGCCGCAGTTGCAGACAAACACGCCGATCCGGGGCTCTTCCTGGGTGACATCCCGTTGCTCGGGCACTTCGATTTTAGGAATGTCGGTGCCCCGGCCTTCTACCAGATCCGCGCCGGCGGCCCATGCCGCTGCGCTGGCTTCGGTGATCGAGCCGGGGATGTCTTTCGGCCCCTGAAGCACCCCGCAGGTATAGAATCCCGGTCGGGACGTCGTCACCGGGGCGAAGGTGTCGGTCTTGACAAAATTGTATTCGTTGAGCTCGATGCCGAGACGCTGGGCCAGTTCGGCGGCATCCGGTTGCACCTGGAGCCCGATGGACAGAACCACCATGCTGAAAATTTCTTCCTGCATCCGGCCGGTGTCGTCGGCATACTTGACGATCAGATCGCCCCTGTCCGGAACTTCCGTAACCGAATGGATCCGGGCTTTGAGGAATGTGACGCCGTCCTTGTCCTTGGCCCGGTTGTAATACAGCTCGTAGTCCTTGCCGAAGGTCCGCATGTCCATGTTGAAGACGACGCAATCCAGATCGCCGTGGGCATGTTCCTTGGCGATCATGGCCTCTTTGACGGCGTACATGCAGCAGACAGACGAACAGTAGCCGTTGCCGCAGCGGTTCTTGTCCCGGGAGCCGACACACTGAAGCCATGCGATCCGTTTCGGCTCTTCCCGGTCCAGGGGGCGCATCAGGTGGCCGAAATAGGGGCCCGAGGCGCTCAGGATCCGCTCGAATTCCTCGCTGGTCACCACATTGGGGTACCTTCCGTAACCGAGGTAATCCAGACCGGACGGGTCAAATCCGCGGCTGCCGGCCGCCATGACCACCGATCCGACGGTAAGCCGGGTTTCCCGCTCCGTGTCGTCATACTCGACGGCTTTGGCGATACACATGTTCTCGCAGAGGCCGCAGCCGATGCAGGTGTCCGTATCGATGGAAAACGCCAGGGGTACTGCCTGGGCGTACTCGATGTAGGTGGCCCGACGATCGTCCAGCTTCAAGTTGTATCCGTTGACCGCCGTGACCGGACAGTGCCGTGCGCACTCGCCGCACCCGGTGCATTTGACCGGGTCGATGTACCGCGGATGGTTGGACAGGGTGACCGCAAAATTTCCTGGATCCCCTTCCACATCCTTGACTTCACTGCAGGTGATGAGCTCTATGTTGGTGTGCCGGCCGACCTCGACCAGTTTCGGTGAGATCACTCACATGGCACAGTCATTGGTCGGAAACGTCTTGTCGAGGCGGGACATCATGCCGCCGACGGTGGGTGACTTGTCGACCAGATAGACTTTGTAATCGGAGTTGGCCAGATCGAGGGCCGCCTGCATGCCGGCAATGCCGGCACCGACGACCATGACCGAACCGCTTGTGTTTCCTTTTGCTGCCATAGTCGCTCCTTATAACGCGGCGAATACAGGGTTACTGTCTTCCATTCCTTGGAACGCCACCATGCTGCGTTTTTCCATGTCTGCCAGCAGGTAGGAGATGCGCCCAAGTTCCAAACCGGTGTTTTCCCGAATATCTCTCGGTGCCGCGGAGCCGCCTTTGACAGCTTCCAGAATCAGGTTCATCTGATATTCCCGTTCCAGCACCGAATCGAGAATCGATTCATAGGTGTCCTTGTCCCATGGGCGACCATAGACATCACCCTTGGTGGTGACGCGAACTTCCTTGCCCACCAGCCAACGCAGGACTTCACCTTTCAAGGTCTCCTCTGCTGCGGACAGGGACATGGCATGGGCGTCGGCATCAAACGGCCCCTGGTCTTTGATCGACCCGGTCACCGTTGCGGCGATCTCTGCAAAACGATGGGCCTCTGCCGAAGAGACCCAGTACAGGTGCAGGCGGTCTGCCCCGATGCCGGCCATCTTCAGAAGTTCCTGGGTCATCCGGATTTTTTTCTCGGCTTGAACATTACCTTCCAGGTAATGGCAGTCACCGAAATGTCACCCGGCGACCAGAACGCCGTCGGCCCCCTCCTTGAGGGCCTGGATGATGAACAGCGGATCGACCCGCCCCGAGCACATGACCCGGACCGGACGTAGGTTCGGCGGGTACTGCAGGCGGGACACCCCTGCCAGATCAGCACCGCCGTAGGCGCACCAGTTACATAAAAAGCCTACAATTTTGGGTTCGAAATCACTCATTCCGTTATCCTTATCTTAGAGACATGTTTCCAACGAACCTTGTTAAGCCACCGCAGATACGGAGGCGGCAATCTGCCCGTCCCGGAAGTGGAGCATGTCGATGGCCTTCTGGGGGCAGCTGGATGCGCACAACCCGCAGCCCTTGCAGGAGGCCGCGATATTCCGGGCCCGGTATCCCTTGCCTTCCACCTCGTCCATGGCAATGGCTCCGAAGGGGCAGACTTCTTCGCACAGGCTGCACCCGATGCACATTTCCGGGTCAATTTGGGAAACGGTGGGCGCGATCTGGATCGTTGCCCTGGCCAGCACGGTGGCCGCCCGGCTGGCGGCCGCCATGGACTGGGCCAGGCTTTCGTCCAGGGATTTGGGATAGTGGGCAATGCCGCACAGGAACACGCCGTCGGTGGCAAATTCCACCGGCCGGAGCTTGGCGTGGGCTTCCATGAAGAAGCTGTCTTCGTTCATGGGGATCTTGTACATTTCCGAAATGCCCGTGTTGTCTGTCGGCACGATGGCGGTCTGGAGGTTCAGCAGATCCACCGGCAGAATGAGATTTTGCTGGAGGATCGGGTCGAAGACCGTGATCTCGAGCCCATCCTTGGTCTCGATGACGACCGGTTTGCGGTCCAGGGAATATCGGATGAAGATGACGCCGAGCTGACGGGCTTTCTTGTAAAGAATTTCCCGTTCCCCGAAGGTTCGCATGTCCCGGTAAAGGACATAGACATCGGTGTCCGGGTTGTCTTCCTTGATGGCGATCGCCTGCAATACCGAAGCCGTGCAGCAGATCCGAGAGCAGTAGGGCCGGTTGTCGTCTCTGGAGCCCACACATTGGATAAAGGCCACGGCCTTCGCTGTTTCGAGCGTTTTCGGGTCGTTCTCCAGATCGTGCCAGCGGAAGACCCGGTCGGATTTTCCATAGAGGTATTCTTCGGTCTCGGATGCGCTGCCGCCGGTGGCGATGATGGTGGCGCCGTGCTCGATGGTCCGGGTCTGGCCGTTGGTGGAAATCTCGGCCTCGAAGTTGCCAACAAAGCCGGAGGCCCCGACAATCTCGCTGTTGAGCAGCACCTCGATGTGCGGATGGTTCTTGACCTTTTGGGTCATGTCTTCGAGAAACGCCTGCACATCCTGGCCTCCGGCGGTTTTCTGAACATCCTTGGCCGAACCGCCGAGGGTGTCGGATGTTTCCACAAGTACGGCAGGAAACCCCTGGTCGGCCAGGCTCAGGGCAGCATTCATGCCGGCCGCTCCACCGCCGATGATCAGGGCGGACTTTTTGACGTCCACTGACAGATCCGGGATCGGTTCCAGAAGCGCCGCCCGTGAAATGGCCATCCGGACCAGGTCCTTGGATTTCTCGGTGGCGATGTCCTTGTTGTTGGAGTGGACCCAGGTGCATTGATTGCGGATATTGGCCATTTCAAACAGGTAGGCGTTGAGTCCGGCGTTCCGGACCGTTTCCTGAAAGAGCGGTTCGTGGGTGCGGGGCGTGCAGGCGGCGACGACAATCCGGTTCAGGTCATGTTCCTTGATCAACTCGACCATCTTGTCCTGGGTGTCCTGGGCGCAGGTGAACAGGTTCTCTTCCACATAAGCCACATTGGGGAGACTCCTGGCATACTCGGCAATGGCCGGCACATCCGCGAACCCGCCGATGTTTACACCGCAATTGCAGACAAACACCCCGATGCGGGGATCCTGCTGACGGACATCGGTTTCCTCAGTGGACGCCGGTTCGATCACTGCACTGCCCCGGGCGCCGGCAAGGCTGATTCCTGCCTGGCAGGCGGCCGCGCTGGCCTCCATGACCGACTGGGGGATATCCTTGCAGCCCTGGATGACGCCGGCCACGTAGACGCCGGGTCGGGAGGTGGTCACCGGCGCCGTGTCTTCGGTGTTTACGAAGCGATAGTCATTGAGCTCGATGCCCAGCGTATCCGCCAGTTCGGGTGCCGTGGCGCTGGGTTCCATGCCCACCGAGAGGACCACCATGTCGAAGTCCTCGACCATATTGGTGCCTTCATCCGTGACGTACTGCACTTCCAGGGTTCCGGAGGCGTCCTTTTGAAGGATGGTGTGCACCCGGGATCGGACAAAGCGAACCCCTTCATCCTGGGCCCGGTTGTAGTAGCGCTCAAAATCTTTGCCGTGGGTCCGCATGTCCATATAGAATATGGTGGGCTCGAATTCCGCCCCGACATGTTCCTTGGCAACGATCGCTTCCTTGATGGCATACATACAGCACACCGAGGAGCAATACTCGTTGTCACACCGGTTCAGATCCCGGGACCCGACGCACTGTAGCCAGGCGATCTTTTTGGGCTCCTCCCCATCGGACGGGCGTGCCACATGACCGGTGGTGGGACCGCCGGCAGACAAAATCCGTTCAAATTCGAGGCTGGTGAGAACATTGGGAAATGCCGCGTGCTTGTAGTTGTCCAGCCCGGCCGGATCAAACGGTTTCAATCCGGAGGTGACGATCACAGAACCGACATTCAACGTGAGGTTTTCCTCTTTGTCGTCGAACACGATGGCATCGGTGGGGCAGAATTTCTCACACGCCTTGCACTTGCCCTTTTTGAAATAGATACACCGGTCCTCGTCGATCACATATTTCAGGGGCACTGCCTGGGGGTAGGGCACATAAATGGCTTTTCGCTTGGCAAGCCCTTCGTTGTATTCGTCGGCGGTTTTCGCCGGGCATTTTTCATAGCAGGTGCCGCAGGCGATACACTTTTCCATGTCGACGTACCGGGGGGCTTTTTTGACGGAAACGGTGAAATCACCTTCTTCACCGTCTATGGCGGTAACTGCGGACAGGGTGTGAAGCTCGATGTTCAGATGCCGGCCGACCTCGACCAGTTTGGGTGAGATAATTCACATCGAGCAGTCATTGGTGGGGAATGTCTTGTCAAGCTGGGCCATCACACCACCGATGGCCGGAGATTTTTCAACAAGGTGAACGTAAAACCCGGAATCGGCTAGATCCAGGGCGGCCTGCATACCGGTAATACCGCCGCCGACGACCAGCACGGATCCATTGACGTTAGGATTCGCCGAACCCATACAGTCTCCTTAATTCTTCCTCAGGGTTAACAGATACACGCCAAAGAGCAAAAACAGTTTTTTATCAGATGGTTGTTTACACACAACCAAATGTAGGAACTGTGCCTCACGATGAGAAAACACATCGGAAAAAGCCTATGACATAAAACCCGAGCCCGGTCAAGGGAAATGCATTATACCTTTTTTGGGGGACATTTAGAGGGACGTTGTTGACAAAATATACAAAATGACCCATTATCTGGAAATCATCCATTTATAATTGAAAGGTGGCCGCACATGCCGCGTGGTGCACGGCTGGATGCTCCCGGAACACTGCATCATGTTATGGTTCGGGGTATTGAACAGCAGGATATTTTCGTTGACGATCAGGACCGCGATAATTTCGTATCCCGCCTGGCCGCTTTGGTAAAGGCCACTGAAACACCGGTCTATGCCTGGGCCTTAATGAGCAACCATGTCCATATTCTGCTAAAAAGTGGCCCCGAGGGGCTGCCGATGGTGATGCGACGGCTCCTGACGGGCTATGCCGTGACCTACAACAAGCGCCACAATCGACATGGTCACCTGTTTGAAAACCGCTATAAATCCATCGTATGTGAAGAGGAAGCGTATTTCAAAGAGCTGGTGCGATACATTCATTTGAACCCCCTAAGGGCCGGGGCGATGAAATCCTTGTCCGAGTTAAACCGCTATAAATGGTGCGGTCACAGTTATCTTCTTGGTCAGCGAAAAAACGACTGGCAGGATACAGAATACGTTCATTGCTGGTTCTCATACAGCACCGTCCTGGCCAGAAGAGCATACCTTTCCTTTATCAAGCAGGGCATGGATCAGGGGCGGCGCCCGGAACTGGTCGGCGGTGGATTAATACGTAGCCTGGGGGGATGGTCGGCTGTAAAATCGATGCGCCGAAGACGGCCTTTAGAGAAAAGCGATCAACGCATATTGGGCAGCGGTCAGTTTGTAGAAAAGATTTTGGATCAAGCTGAAAAGCGAATGAAATATCAAATCCAGCCAGACGAGATTCAGGAAAAAACCAGGCAATTGATACAATCCACCTGCAACAAAATGGGTATCCAACTTTCAGCCCTCCAATCCGGCAGCCGTGTGCGTGCCGTCGCGTCGGCGCGCCGAATTTTGGCAATTCGGCTCGTTTCCGATTTAGGGCTATCGCTTGCCGATACAGCCCGGCAGCTGGGCGTAACCTCCTCGGCGATTGCACAAATTCTGCGTCGGAAAAATTAATACAGTTAGTAAACAACGTCCCCTATTTACATTGGAGAGACACCAAACGCTGTCGAAATCAGGCATGGGGTTCACGGTTACTTGGCTACCATGGCCCGCATCATGTCTCCGGCGTTCTCGGCGTGGTCCGCAATCGATCCGATGGTTTCGGCCAGCCGTACCATGTGGAACACGGTGACCGGGTCGGTTTCCGATTCGAACACCTTCCGTTTAATGGCATCCTCCCGCTTATCTGCTTCGTGCTCCAGCTCACGAAGCCTGCGGATAATATCTTTGACCGTAACACGTTGATCTTCCGAGTAATTTTTAAAGTATTGGCGAGCTTCCTTGACCATGTGGCTCAGTTCGTCGATCGGATCGATGACGCCGTCGACAAAGAGCAAAAAATCCTTTTTCAGGGTGTCGGGAATACCCGGTTCGCTCCTGTAGGAAATCCAGTCCAGTGCGTCTTCTACCGAGTCCAGGACACAGTCCTGCTCCCGGAGGTAACGGAAGATCTGAAACTTGTCCACCGGCAGCAGGGTCCCCTTCGGCAGATGACCACGGATACGCCGCTTGACGGCATCGGCTTCCCGCTCCAGGTGGATGATCTCCTGCCGCAGCTCTTCGAATCGTTTACACTCTTTGGATACATGGCACTCAACGGCCTGCTGGAAGGTCCACGCGCACTCCTTGACCTTTTCGGCGTGCTCTTCGATGCCGTCAAAAGGCGACGTGACAAACATGGAAATAAACGGTGTTCGCATGATGATCTCCTTCCAGAAAGCGTTCGTGACGAAACTAAATAAATATACTTAAGATTTTATACAAGGTCATGCTCGTCAGGGCGGCGGCGGGCACGGTCAGCACCCAGTAGACCATGATCTGGAAAATGATCCGGAAGTTTACCGCCTCGAGACCCCGGGCGAGCCCAACCCCCATGACACCGCCCACCGCCGCGTGGGTGGTCGATACCGGCAGCCCCATTTTGGAGGCCACCAGGACGGTGGTGGCGGCGGCAAAATCCACGGAAAATCCCCGGGTGTTGGTCAGTGTCGTAATCTTCCGGCCGATGGTGTCCATGACCCGGTGGCCGGCCATGCCGATGCCGCATGCAATACCGACGCCTCCGAAAAAAAGGAGAAAGACGGGTACCGGCACCTTTGCGCCAACGCCCCCGGTTTTAACCAGAAAATAAATCACCGCCAGCGGGCCGATGGCATTGGCCACGTCGTTGGCGCCCTGGGCCAGGGCCACGTAGCAGGACGTCCCGATCTGTATACGCCGGAAAACGGATTCGGCACCGTTGGCCGTGTCGTTTTTGACAAACCATTGCAGGAGGATCTTTCCCAGCCATCCCACTGCCGATGCCAGTAGCAAGCCGAGAAAAGCCGCCATGGGCATGCCGATGGCGAGGCCTTTTCCAAGGGGTGTTTTGAACAAAAAGGACAGCACCACGATAAAGACGGCGATACCGATAAAAAACGGCGATAGCTTCAGGGCGCGTTGAAAGGTGTCCTGCTTGGAAAGAACCATCCTAACGATGATTTTAAACATCAGATACCCGATGACCAGACTGAATACCGGGGAGATGATCCAACTGGCCACAACGCCGCCGAGTTTAGCCCAGTTGATGACCGAAAATCCGCCGGCCATGATTCCAAAACCGATCATGGCGCCCACAATGGAGTGGGTGGTGGAGACCGGCAGGGAGCGCCATGTGGCGAACGAGACCCAGAGAGCAGCGGCCAGAAGGGCCGCCAGCGCACCGACCAAGGCGGTGTGGGGATCGGATAGGATCTCGGTCGAGACGATCCCCTTGCGGATGGTGTTTGTGACGTGGGAGCCGATAAAGACGGCACCGACGATGTTCAGAATCCCGGCGATGAAAACGGCCTGGCGGATGGTAATGGCTTTGGCGCCGACCGCCGAGGCCATGGAGTTGGCCACGTCATTGGCGCCGATGTTCCAGGCCATGTAAAAGCCGAACACATACCCGACGATCAGGATAATATATTCTTGTTCCATAGTCCTGGAATCAAATCCTTAACCCGAACATTGCATGAATCCCCCCGGTGTGGGTGTCGATTACCTGAGCGGCAGTCGAATGTCAAAGCGGCTGCCCCTTCCCGGCGCGCTGTCGACAGTAATGCGCCCATTGTGGGCCAGCACGACATGTTTGACGATGGCCAGCCCCAATCCCGTACCGCCTTTTTCGCGGCTTCGGCCTTCATCCACCCTGTAAAAGCGTTCAAATATCCGTTGGTGATACCGTGGCTCGATGCCGATGCCGTAATCCTGTACCCGGATGACCGCTTCGGAGCCCTCGGTGGTGGCGGTTACGTCGACACGGCTCTCCGGCGAACTGAATGTGATTGCATTGTCGATGAGGTTCGAGAGGGCATGCTCCAGCAATTGCTCGTTCATCGGGATCTGAAGATCCTCCTCACAGGTCCCCACGATATCGATCCGCTTTTCTGTTGCCCTGTCCCTGCATTCCGATACCGCTTCCCGGATGACGTCGCCAATCTGGCCGCGCTCCAAGGATATCCCGATCTTCTCGTCCGCAAGTTCGATTTGGGAGAGTTGCTTGAGGTCTTCCACGATAGCTGTAAGGCGATCGACATGTTTTTGAATGATCGATAAAAATCTCAGTGTTTCTTCCGGATCTCCGGCCCCGACGTCAATCAGTGTTTCCACGAATCCCTTAATTGCCGTCAGGGGTGTTTTGATTTCATGGGATACGTTGGCGGCGAAATCCCGGCGCATGTTTTCCAGTCGCTTGATCCCGGTCACGTCGTTTAGGGCGAACAATGTGCCAATATGCTCTCCGCTGCCACCCTTCAGAGGGGCGTTCCGAAAATGAACGATCCGCTCATCGGGGGTGTACAGCGTGAACGTACCCTCTGCCGTTTCCCTGTTGAGTAGAGCCTGCTGGACAAAACGGTGAAATTGAGGACTTCGGGAAACTTCCTGTATGGTTTTCCCCGTCAGGGTGCCCAGCTTGAGATCGAACAGCCGGAGCACCGCCTGATTGCTGAAAAGGACCCTCTCGTTGTGGTCCACGGCCAGGACGCCTTCCACCATGCTCGACAATACCGCCTCCAGTTCATTCCGGTGCTGGACGATGGTTTTGATCCGATCGTTCAGCCGCGCGGCCATCTGATTCATGGAATCGGCCAAAGCGGTCATCTCCACGGTGTCGGGGGTCGGCAGTTTGTGGTCGAAGTCCCCCTGTGAAAACCGGTCTGCGCCGATTTTCAGTTCTTCCACAGGCTTGCTGATCCGCCGGGAGACCAGCAGGCTGATGCCGGCGACGATCAGGGCGATGACGATACCGCCGAGAATGAACCTCAGCCGGATCCTGCTCAATTGTTCATCGATCCGGGACACCGTTATTGCCGTTCTCAATATTGCCAGTAGCTGTCCATCATGGACCAGGGGAATGGCCACATACATCATCCGATTTTTCATGGTGGCGCTGTAGCGGATGGACGTGCCAATCCGACCGTCTGCGGCTTCCATGATCTCCGGCCGATCCGAATGATTTTCCATTTTTCCAGGGGCACTGAACGAATCTCCCACGACCCGCCCGTCGGGGAGCGTGACCGTGATCCGGGTGGACGCTTCCTGTCCGGCCACCGCACACAGCTCGTTTACCGCTGACTCATCGTTTATCAGCAGGCGCAGGGTCACCTGTCGCTGCAACAGAAGGGCCCGAATTTTCAGATCGTCTGCGGTCTGGTTGAGGAAGAAGTCCTTCATGGATGTAGAGGAATAAATGGAGGAAATCACCAGGGTTATGACGATGATCGCCAGAAAACTGGGATATAGATGCCAGAAAAGGCGCTTTTTCGGTCTCATGTCCGATGATCCGATGGCGCAAGCGGAGAGTGGTGGTTCCGTTCGCCGGAGGTTAATGGTCCCTGCTATAACCGTGGGGTCCAAAGGTTAGCGGTGTGTTAGCAATCTTTTTAAACGAACTCAATACAATTACCGGCAAATTGCGGCGGACAGGTTGAGCCTCGGCCGCCAAGGGCATATTTGCAGGGCGGGGCACTCCTCTCGACCCGGGAACCCTGAAAGACCCGGTTAAAGCGATTCCCCTGCAGGCTCCCCGGGGGAATCTGAAAACCGGGATTGCAGCCGAGCGGGTAATGCCTTTAGCGACTCCAGGAGGGAATACAGGGTCGGTACGACCACCAGGGTCAGAAACGTGGCGATGATCAACCCGAATATCACAACGATGGCCATATTCTGCCACCACTGGGTGGACTCACTCACGTAGGACATGGCCATTTTGTGAAAATCGAAAGATACACCGGTCACCATGGGGAGCAGACCCAGAACCGTGGTGACGGCCGTCAGCAGCACGGGTCGCAGACGGGTGGCCCCGGCTGCGATCAGCGCCTGATGCAAGTCCATGCCGCGCTCACACAACTTGTTGATGTAATCGATCAGGACGATGGCGTTGTTGACCACCACCCCGGCCAGGGAGATGACGCCGACGCCGGACATAATGATCCCAAAGGGCGAGCGCATCACCGTCAATCCGAAAAAGGCGCCGCCCAGAGACAGTATAATGGCGGTGAGGATAATCAACGGCTGGATGACAGAATTAAAGAGGGTCACCAGGATAAGAAAGATTAGAAAAACGGCGATCAGAAATGCCTTGGACAGAAAGTCTTCGGCCTCCTTCTGGAATTCAAACTCGCCGGTAAAGGTGATCCGGTATCCGGCCGGAAGGGGGAATTTTTTCAGCAGCTGTTCGGCCTGCTGGCGGGCCACCGGCCCCGGAATCTTGGTTTCGTCCACGTTTGCCTTTACGGTCACGACCCGGTTGTGGTTGATCCGGATAATATCGCCGAGGGTCCCGGTGTAATCGATATGGGCGATGGTGGTCAGCGGTACGAGCTGACCGGACGGTGTGGGTATCATGAGTTTGCGCAACACGTCGGTCACCCGGCGGTTCGATTCGCCCAGGGTCACCGTGATGTCATAGTCTTTATCGCCTTCGCGGTAGGTGGAAATCTCCAAACCGTTGTAACCGGTTTTCAGGGCGAAACCGATGGCATCGGTGGATAGGCCGAAAATGGCCGCTTTTTGCCGATCCACGCGGATCCGTACCGAAGGAATACCCTCTACGTAGTCATCCTGGACATCCTCTACAAATGGTATCGGGGCGATGATGTCACGCACCTCCTTTGCCAGGCGGCCCAATACCCGGAAATCGTCTCCGGATATTTCGATGTTGATCGGGGCACCCGTCGGCGGCCCCTCCTGCATTTCGGCCACGGTGATTTGCGCCCCCGGAATATCTCTGACTCGCCGGCGGATTTCTTCCAGATCTTCGGCAGACGGGTGCTGCCGATCCTCAAGGTCCAGGAACTGGACGCCGATGTGATTCGGCAGATTGGCCTCGAAGGCGGATCCGGGGCCGGCGGTTTCAACGGTCTTTGAATAGATGTGTTCCACGTTTCCAAGGTCACTGGGGCCTGAAAAGGTCCCGCCGGATGCACGGGTGTGGGACCGGGGCCGGTAGGCGGCATCGTACCGGGACAGGGGCAGGTCGGGGTCCTCGTGAATCACACCGGTTACCGCCATTTCCACTTTTTTGGCAATCCGGTCGATGTAATCGAGATCCGCCCCTTCCGGGGGGTCGATGTTCACGTACATGCTTTTGGGGTCGAGGTCCGGGAAGAACTCCACCGGTTTCTCGAGGCCGACGGCAAGGAGCCAGATTTGGAAAAAGAGGATCAACACCGCAAACGACCCGATCAGGACCGCCCCACGATGCCGCAGGGCGGTTGTCAGGATCCGGGCGTAGGTCGTGAGCAACATGCCCCTGATCTGCACCGGGCTTTCTCCGGCCGATGCCACCGCCTCGGCGTCAACGCGTTTCTCCGATGATCGTTGCTTTTTCTTGGGTCGAAGAAACATGGCCGCCAGTGCCGGATTGATGACCAGGGCCACGAAAAGGCTCGACGACAGGGTGACCACCAGGGTGATCGGCAGGTATTTCATAAACTCGCCCATGATGCCGGGCCAGAAGATCATCGGGAAAAATGCGGCCAGGGTCGTCATGGTGGACCCGATCACCGGGTAGGCCACCTCGGAGGTCGCTTTCACGGCCGCCTGGACCCGGGAAACCCCCTGCTCCCTGTAGCGGTAGATGTTCTCGATGATGACAATGGCATTGTCCACGAGCATCCCGAGCGCCAGGGTCAGAGAGAAGAGGACGACCATGTTCAGGGTTATCTCCAGGGCGTACAGGACGATGAACGACAGGAGCATGGAAAAGGGAATGGCCAGGCTGACCAGCACTGCATTGCGGATTCCCAGGGCGAAAAACAGGACCACCACCACCAGGATAAGGCCGGAGATGATGTTGTTTTCCAGATCGGCCAACATCATGCGGACGTCCTTGGCGCGGTCCATAAGCTTGGTGATCCGGGTCCCATCCGGCCAGGTGGGTTGGTGGTGCCCAATCACCTCATCGACCCGATCGGTGATGGCGATAATGTTTTCCCCAGCCCGCTTTTTGACGGCGATGTTGACGGCTTCGTCGCCATTGAGACGGGAGCGGCTGGTTTCGTCCTTGAATCCGTCAACGACCCGTGCCAGATCCTTGAGGTAGACGGGAAGTCCGTCAAAGGTGCCGACGACCAGATTAAAAAGTTCGTCGGGCCGTTTGAATTCGCCGGGGACACGCAGCTGGTAACGCGCGTCGCCCAGGGTGATGGAGCCGCCGGAGGTGTTCTGGTTTTCGCTGTCCACGGCGTGCTGCAGGGCCGTGATCGGGAGACGGTAATAGGCCAGTTTGTCTGGGTCCACTTCTATTTTGATTTCCCGCTCAAGCCCCCCGGTAACGACCGCCTCGAGCACGCCGGGGATGGCCTCAAAATCTTCTTCCAGATCATCGGCAATCTCTTTGAGGCAGGTAATGCCGCAGGTTCCGGACAGGGAAAAGACCACGATCGGCATCTCGGAAAAATTGACCTCGAAGACGGACGGATCGTCTTCCAGGTCGCCGGGCAGTTCCTTTTTTGCCTCGTCCACTTTGTCTTTGACTTTTTGCAGGACGTCATCGATATCCGTCCCCGGAAGAAATTCGATGTTGATCTGGGACAGGCCTTCGGAACTGATGGAATGGATTTTCTTGACGCGGTCAAGACCTTTGAGTTTGTTCTCGATTTCGATGGTGATGGAGGTCTCCATGTCCGAGGAGGACACCCCTTTATAATTGGTCGAAACGAATACGTTCGGAATCGTGATGTCCGGTTCGTTTTCCCTGGGCAATGCATTATAGCAATATGCGCCCACCACAACGATAATAATCGCCAGCACGAAAACACTGATGCGGTTGCGGATGGCGGTGGTCGAGACGATCATTTGAGAATATCCTCCACCGCAGTGACACGTTTTACCACCTTGACCGCCTCCCCGTCGTTGAGGCTCCGGTGGCCGACAACCACCACATCTTCATCCGGTTCGAGGCCCTCCCGGACTTCGACGCGCCACCCGCCCAGAAGCCCCAGCTTTACGGATCGGGCCTTTGCCCGGTTCCCCTGGACAATGTAAACAATTTGATCGTCATTGCGACTGATGACCGAATAGAGTGGTATGGACAGACCGTCGGGAATCTCCTTCTTTACGATCTCGACCCGGGCGAACATGTCCGGCAGGATGTCGCCGCTGGAATTCTCCAGTTCAAGGTCCAGGTTGTAGAGCCGCGCCATGGGATCTGCGGTTTTCGACAGAAAGTGCTTTTTCGCCACAAAGGTACGTTCTTCCAGGGCATCGATGCACACCTTAAACCGTTCGATCCGGCGCACGGCGGCAACATCCGATTCCGGAATGCCCACCCGGACCTTGAGCCGGTTGATGTCCAGTATCTCCGCCACCGGATCACCGACAGCCATATATTGTCCCTCATCGATGAACATATCGTTGACCACGCCCGAAAAAGGTGCCCGGATGCTGCTCCGTTCCAGTGCGATCCGGGCAATATCCATGCTCGCGCGGGTTCGCGCCAGCTCAGTCATGGCATTATCCAGTTGGGACTGGGATACCGCCTGGCGGTTGTGAAGCTTTTTCAAACGGTTCAGCTCGGCTGTCGCCAGTGTGTGGGAGGCCCTGGCCGACGCGTAGGCATTCCGGTAATCCCGAGGATCAATCCGGACCAGTACATCTCCTTTGTTTACGGAAGCCCCCTCGGTGACCACTTTTTCCATCACTTTCCCGGCGACCTCGGCCGATATGGTCAGCTCCACCCAGGGCTCCGTCACGCCGGGCAGATCGATCTGATCGCGGATCAGGCCGGGTGTCATCTTCAATGTCACCACATTCAATGGTGGCTGTTCCGTTTCACTGTTCGCCTGATTTGCTTCCCGGATAACTTCGGCCTTGGACTGACACCTGACCACTAGCAGCGCAATGGTACCCAGCAGGCAGATGATGACAAGAGCCGGGATCAATCGGCGGGCCCTCAGAGAAATGGGCGCCTTCGGTGTCGATTTCTGTGTTTGATCGTTTCGGTGTTTCATGATGCCGAATCCAGAGTTTTAATTTTTTATTTCAACCGTGAGGCGGTCGTTGTCTATGTCTGCTGGACCCCAGGGGTCTCCCGGTTTGCTGCGGAGCATTCCGATGACATTCTGCAAAGTGAACGCCACCTGCTCGCGGATGTGAAAGTAGTTTTGAGACATGAGATAGTGGAGACTGATACCGTCGATGTAGCCCAGCAGATTGATGGCGAATTTCTCGGCGTCCCGGGCCCATTCCGGCCGAAAAACACCCTTGGAAATGCCGTCGAGCAAAATGCTTTCCAGAATTTTTCGCATCCCCGTGTGGACGTCCTTCATCACGTGGCGCCGCTCGTAGAGCGCCCCATCTTCAATCAGGGTGTGTTGTAGGATTTCGATAGAAAAGCGGGCCGTTAAAGGATCGATCGGGTCAACCAGCGCCGTACTGACCGCGACAAAGGTTTTCAAGCGTGTCAGCGGATCCTCGATGTGTGCCAGTTCTGCCATGATGGTGTTCTCGAATTGTTTCATCCATTCGACAATGGCCGCGACAAAGATATCCGTCTTGGTCTCAAAGTATTCGTAGAGAGTCCCTTTGCCGACTCCGGCAGCGGTGGCGATCTGCTCGACACTGGTGGCAGCAAAGCCTTTCAGGGCGAACAACTTGAGGGCCGCCCTGGCGATATGTTGTTGTTTTTCTTTACGGTCTACAAATTTTGGCGACATCCGACGATCCTTGTTATATGATGCTGACGGCCGGCTTCCATAACGTTTTTTCCGACTAACCAGTTCTTTATATAATACTACGTTCGATTGGTCAAGTAATCTGAATTTATTTTTATATATAAAAATACAATTAGTTATAGCTTTTGATACTGGTTTTCATCGCGCTTTCCGGGTGATTTTAAGCATGCCTTTTTTCCCGACTAATCAGTCGATTACCTGGTTCGAAGGCGGGGCGTTCAGGGTGCCCCCCGTGTGATCGGTAACCTCCGGGAAAGCCCTATACGTGATACTCGGTGGAATACAACGGAGCCTGCTCTGCCGTTGGTGACATATCCGGCTGTGATGACAACCGGGAAATGACATTTTTGGTGGACGCGTTCGCCATTTATGTCAGTAAGCACTTTTCCGAAGAAGAAATTACCTAGAGAATCGCGACGGCGGACGACCTCTTGAACTTTTTCGAGGAATACCTGGATCATCTGAAATATCGCATCTGAAGCCCTATCCTCTCAAGCGATATCCCTGACCGTGCCACACGTGATGTTGCCGAATTTCCGGGCGTTGCTGTTCCCGCGTGAGGACAGAACGCTTGTCGGAAACGGATACCTTTCGTTGCTCATCAACGGACAGGCGATCGCTCTCTTCCCAAACGTGCCTCTTTCCACTGCACATTTATAGTGGTTGCCATAACTATGTTCCGTTTTAAGAAATATGGAAACGATGACCGCAGAGACGCAGAGGGCGCAACGGAACTGAATTATTCCAGAATCCCTGAGAGGGGGATTCAGAAAAAGAGCCCCGGCAACCTTTTGAAATTCAGTATATTTTCGTAGGCGCTCGCTTTGTATTTCGCCCTCTATGTTCTGTTTATCCTGAGCTAGTCGAAGGGCCTGTCCTGCCTGTCCTGAGCGGAGCCGAAGGGAGCTCAGTCGAAGGGAGGCTCTCGGAGGGCGGCGAAATGCAAAATCACTATATACTTAGCGACCTCTGCGTCTCTGCGGTGATCCGTTGATCGCAAAATGAATCGGAACGCAATTCTGGCAATCGCTATAATTGTGCGCCGTGCCCTGGGAAGTGTGCCCTGGGTCCTCCCCGTTGGAAGGATCCAATTTTAGGTGAGGTGGCGCGGGATTTGCTTTCATAATTAAAATTCTATGAATCCAACGACGATGTGGACGGACACATGGCAGAAATAACGACCGCTCATTCGGACGGTATCATCGAGCGCCGGCAGCAAAGGGGAACATGGCCCTGGTTTGTGTTAAACGTTCTCCTCTTTCCCGGCCCGGCCCATTTTACCCTCCTTCGGATCAAGGACTACAGCTTCGGAAAAAGTGTCAAACATCTCGCTGTTAGCTTCCTCTTGATCTGCATTCTTCTTCTCGCTGCAGTATGTCAAATAGTATTTCCTGCCGTCGGACGCCTGTGGATGCTTTTTCCGGCCTTGTCCGGCTTTCTTGTCCTGTATGCCAACCGTTCATTAAGAGACCAGTTCACTCCTGTCGACATCGCCTCTTTCACTGGAACCCATGGGTATTTCGTTTTATTTTGTGTTTTGATGTTTACCCTGATCAGCACCCTGCCCAATATAGATCTCATTACACTGAACCAAAAACCGGCCGAGGTTTATCAGACCTGGCTCGAAGATTTACCCATCTGGCAGGATCTGTTCATTCTGGTTACGGCCCTTTTGCTGCTGTCCGCCGGGTACATCACAAATTCCGTTGCAGCGGTCTCCATCAACAGGGCGTTTGTCCTTTATGCCTGCTTTTTTGTATTTGGCAATTTCCTGCTGGCATTTTCGCTACTGGTTTTCAACTGGTTAAAGATCCCGGGAGGCTTCGGGGCTCAGCTGGTCATTGTTTTGTTAGGTGCGATCCTGGCGCTGGATTATTGGGATGCAAGGTCCTTTGGCCAGTACACCCGGCGCTTTTTCTTCCTGACATGCACCAAGGGATTCACGTTTATGTTTTTGTGGCTCTGTCTTCTGGGATTCCCCCAGAAAGCCGCCTCCACCCTGTCGGCCTATTATTTTGACCAATCCAGACCTGCCGTTGTAGAAGATCTGAACGGTTACCTGGTTTTTTCTCACGGCGACCGCTTTCGCAGCGCACACAAGGCCGCACGCCAGCTGAGATCCCTCTATGCCAGAGCGTTTTATGACGCTACACCGGATGAGCTTCATCACATCAACAAACTCCTCGATGGAAAAAAAGGTGTCATTTTTCCCGCTGACGCCGACGTCTGCCATCTGTCGGAGTTAATCAGTCAAGGAGACATACTCTTTCCATCTGAGATCTTCGGCAAGGTTCCGATGTTCCGGCCGATCCACCCGGACTGGGATGTGATGCTCACAGCTCTTTTAATGCAAGGCACGATTTCAAAAACAGATCTGAATAATTTCATCGCTGATTTCAAAACGACAATACCCAACACCTCCCAGGGACGGCTTCCGGGCATAAACACACCGTACCATGCGCGGTATGTATCCTTAGCCACGAAAACACACGTCGATTTTGTGCCTCCCCGATTGGAGCTTCTCGAGGTTTTGTTAGAAAAAAACACTTATCCCGTGCTTTCCCTCAGACTGGCCGGGAAGAACTACTGGGCAACCCTGCTGGATCTCGACTCTCGGTCCGGCATCGCCTGGGTCCGCATCGAAACTGTTTCGAGTACGGGAAAGTCTCTTCAAATCCTTTTCGATTCCGATGAATCCAACGATCTCAGGGGTGAAATTCTCTCCCGGTGTATGGCGCCCCTGTCCCTGGCACATTTGCGTAGCTACCTGGAGCAATCTTCCGAGCCGGTTATTGTATTCACCAGAGCAGGCCTCGAGAAACACCTGCCCGGGCTATTTGTCGAAAAAGACCTTTCAGAGATGCAACGTGCCGTCGCTGTCGCCAGCGATCCGGCGTTGTCCATCGGTCCTATATCTTACGATCCGCCGGCGACCCCGTTTTCAGACTATGTTCGGTACAAACGAGCGGTGGCATCGATAAAGGCCATGCTGTACACGAAGCCTTACGACCAGAGTGTCTTCTCCCCCACGGAGACGGCCGACTCCACGCCAAAAGGGCTCGATCGGCTTGTTGAAATTGAAAAACGTCTTGGACGGATAGGTTTCCTGCGGGACTGCGACCGTATCGACATCGCTTATCTTCTGGTCAGGCATAACCACGTGAATGCGGATCCGGGTCTGTTTGTGCGATTGACTACCGGGAAGACGGTGTCCAGTGATCTGATCGATTGCCGTGATGCATTTCGAATAGGCCGGGAACTGTTTCTGCTTGGATTTCACGAACAGGCATACCGTTATCTGGAGCTCGCTTTTTCCCGGCACCCGTTCGATGTGGAATACGAGCTCTGGTATCATATCGTCAGAGCCAAACTCGATAAACCGGAGATCCCTTTTTACTCCCCACCGGAACATGGGCCACACCTGTATCTGTATTATCAGACGCTGGTCGATATCCGAAACGGAAGGGACAAAGCGGCCTTGAAACGGCTGGAACACACCCTGGAAAAAGACAGTCACAACAGCCTGGCCAACCATCTCGTGAGCAAGTACTTCGGCAGACCGTTGGATGAGCGCCATTTCTTTCCCGCCCAGGAGGGGCTATGATGAATCAGACTCAGAAACCCAAGGGCTGGAAGATCCTCGTTTTCGCGCTATTTTTAGGCCCCTTTTTTTTAGCCCAATACTTCCGGGACACACGCCATATCTATCCCGCTGCCAGATATTTTGCATGGCTTTCCCTTCTGGCATTGGCCTTGAGTGCCTGTCTGATGTTTACATTCACATTTAGCCCCTTTATCCTCCGTATGGGCTATTTAATTGTGTTCCTGTTCATATTCGGGCTGGTATTCTTCTATTGCTGGGGTATCGACGCCAAAACCAGCAGCCAACCCCCAATCGCAAAACACAGATATTCCTTTTCCAGGGCGTGCGTCTGGATGATCGTGATGGGCCTTGTGTTTCTGGGTCTCAACAACCTCATCCAGGCGATTTATTTCTGGCTATTGGGGGAGCAGGTCTCCGTCTATTTTTCCGCCCGGGCAAATGCTTTCAAATTCTGGATCCCGGTGGGGTTGATATATGGGTTTTTCTATGGATTGCGAACAGACAACAACTACGCTGACCGGGATCCGGGTGCCGTTGTCAAATCGATTTTCTTCATATTCGCATTCATTTCCCTGTACAATGGTTTTGTGCTGGCATTGATTGTTTATCCGCTTCAGCGGCTCGCGCCGATCTCGTATAATCCCCAATTGTCCGAAATCCTGTTTTATATCCTGCTGCTGACCACCATTATCCTGTCCGCCACCTACCTTTTGGGGACGGCCGGTCGCCGTGGAACGCTGAAGAGCAGCGGCATCTTTATTGTCGGCATCCCGCTTATCGCACTTCACCTTATCGTCCTGTCCACCTATACGGTGACGATCAATCTGGTCATTGCCTCCATTCTGGAGGATCGGCAGCAGATCTCCTCTGCCAAAACGCTCTATGCGAAAGCCATTCCCTACATCCGGTACGACAACCTTCTCGCCTCGCTCTACCATCGGCAAGGCGTATTGCACGTTTTGAATCAGGACCATGAATCCGCCACCGCCAGTTTCAAGAAAGTGCTCACCGATTATTCAGGTCATTACGAAGTTTTCAGCAAAGCGCGCAGATACATGGATGCTTTCGAAAGGAATCGATCCAAAGAGAAGCTCGGAAGAAAAATTCTTGTTGTTCGGCATAAAACGTTTGAACAGGCAGCATCATGCTTCCCCAATTCCCTTTCGGTCATCTTAAATTTTTATGAGAAACAACCGATCAGTACCCGAAAGCTGAGTTATGCCATCAAGGAAAGTTTTTCATCGGGAACGTTTATCTGGAAGGCTGAATCCTTTCTGAAGAAAAACGGCTACGAGCTGCTCACCACGTACTGGCAGAGCAAGAAAACGTTAATCTCACTTTTGGAAGCCGGCTATCCCATCCTCGTTTATATCCCCGGTCATGTGTACACCGTCTATGGATACGACTCGCGCGTGGAAATGTTTTTTACCTACGACACGGCGCAATCAAATCGCTGGAATGATAAGCCGTTCTGGAGCCTGCAGCGAGACTGGATGGTAGGCAGCTTTTTAATGAGTGTCGTTATACCAAAAGAGGAGAAAGAGAATTTTGTTGCACGTTTTCCGCAATTCGACCGTTAAGGCGACTCTTACCAATTATGGCAGAAAGCCCACATCAGCGATTACTATGAGAGTAAAGGAAACTACTGGAAGGATTACGACCGGTACAACCTTTCCGAAAACTTCGGCATTGATCGCCTGAAAATGAACGAGTCTTATTTCCTCCACGATGGCTTTTTCCCCCTTCGCTGGGATGCTGAGGATTGGAAAAATGAAGTATTGCCTGTTCTGAGCCAGCCTTGGGCGTTGGATTGGTCCATCATGGAAAAATACATCCTCTACCTCATTTATAACGGTCAACCCAAACAAGCCCTGGACGTCATCGATCTCTACGAATCCCATTTGTCGGAAGAACACGGGTACCACCATCAGGGGATTCTGGATCTGAAACTCGCCGCCGCGGTATATACGAAAGATCAAGATCGAGTACTATCCGTATCCGACAAGTTGATCGGAATTGCAGAAAATATGCCGTCCGCATCATACTGGGGTCATTATTTTAAAGCACGGCATTTGATGGCCAACGGCAACCTGCTGAGTGCTTCTGAAATCCTGCTGTCCGCCCTAAAAAATATTCGCCTTGGCGCCCATTCGCGTTCAACGTGCTTCAGAAATATTGTTGGCGCGTTGAACGAGATCTATTTGATGGACCCCTCGCTGATCGCGCCTGAAAATGTACGACTCATGGAAGTGGCGCAGGTTGATCTTGCTCTGAAACGATAATACGCGATCCGCGGTTTCGAAAATTCGAGTGGTTGTTGCACCGGATATTCGCACGCCAAATTTGTCAATCCGGGAACGGCTCTTCAAAGAGGGCCGAGACGAACTAAAGATGGCATGATGAATGACGAAAAACCAATTAGATTCAGTGCCGGTGGTGTGTCTGGTAAAATCGAGAAACGATTTTACTCGCCGATAATCTTCACAAGCACCCGTTTTCGTCGCCGCCCATCGAACTCACCGTAGAAAATCTGCTCCCACGTACCGAAATCAAGCCGGCCCTTGGTGATCGCAACGACAACCTCACGACCCATGATCTGACGCTTCATGTGGGCATCGGCATTGTCTTCACCCACATTGTGACGGTATCGGGTGACGGGTTCGTGGGGTGCCAGTTTTTCCAGCCAGACGTCGTAATCGTGATGCAGGCCGGATTCGTCGTCATTGATGAAGACAGAGGCGGTGATATGCATTGCGTTCACCAAGCATATTAGATACTACGATACCATCCTTCTCTCCCCGCCAGGTTTCCCTACTGTCATCATCCAGTGGGGCGATACCCGTATCATTTACCAGGATACCCCTTAATTCATAGATCCAGTTACCCTTTAACCTGGAGTGCGGGCGAACATAGACGCCACACGGATGCCCCTCAGGAGTGAGCCCATCGAATACGCTCTTTACGAGCTGCCTTTTGTCCTCCCATATCATGGAGTCAAGGTGTCTCGAGCAGTGAAGCAACCTTTTTTTGATTCCCAGCTTGATTTTATCAATGTCCGATTCGCTGGGTACATTGGCCAGGATAGTCCTTAAAGCCTCATTCCTGGCCATCTTCAGGCCCTTTGATACTCGGAGAAAATCCATTTTCGCTTTTATTTCCTTGCCACTGAACACTCCCTCTGCCGCCAGGTTAATCAGCCGTTGCATCTGTTGGTCAATACCGGCAATCTCCTTATACAGGGTGGCCATTTCGGCTTCCAATTTTGCCCTTTCCTTAAGATCGGGGGATGCAGCCTCTACAGCCTCCTGGATAGCTGGCTCATCACCGAATAGCCAAAAAAGGTGTTCAATTACCACCGGCTCAATGACTCTGGCCGGTATGGAATTGAAATATTTTGAACATGTCTCTTTTCCCTTGCGGGTATGGCGATAATAGAGGTGTTTCTGGTAGTTTGCCTGTCCCATGAGTGGGCCGCCGCATGTAGCGCAGAAAATTTTTCCCCGACCCAAAAGATAGGGGTGAGTGGCTTTCGATTTGTCGAACGTCTTGTTGAGCTTTGCCTGCACGCGGATACGGTTAATGGTGTGCTCATCCAGCAGAGGAGGCACAATGGTGGGTACAATCTCCTCCGATTTGGATTCTTTCCTCTGAAAAGTTTGATTCCAAACAGGTCCGCAGCGTTCCTTTAGTGTTTTCAAAAGGTTAGGATAGTTTCTCCCGTACTCGGTGGCTATCTCTTTGAGGCTCTCACCTTCGAGATAGCGGCTGGCGATCGATTCGATCTTCTGCTGCTCTTCCGGAATTACCTCCCAGCGTGCCTCTTCCTTGATCCAGCGGCGGCCATAGGGAAGCTTGCCGCAGGTTGGATAACCCCTCTTGGCACGCTCTATGCGGTTGTGGATAGACTTTCGTGTCTGTTCCGCGGCAAAAAACTCATTAATTTCCGTGGCCATTCCCAGGAACAATCTATGCTCCGGCAAAGACAGGTGATATTCCGTTGTGCCGACAAAGAACCTTTTGCCAGCAGTTCGCAAAATTTTTAATCCTTTTTTGCTTTTGGCATTGTCGCGAGACCATCGACTAACATCACAGACAATTACGGCATCCCAGAGATCTTTTTCCGCATCCTGAAGAAGTTGGTCTAATTTTTTGCGCTCTTGGTCAGGGGTGGCGTGCTCCTGGCCACAATAGGCCCAGCTATAATCAGGAATCACTCCATCCAACCGCTCAGTACACCTAATGATATCCTTTTTTTGGGTTTCCAATGATTCGCCCTTGTTTTCTTGTTTCTCAGTAGACACTCGTATCAACGGGGCAAATCTGAGTGCGGGCTTCTTTCCGTTCGTATCGTTCATAGGCATTCCTCCATCTTCATTACAATTTCGTAGCTCTTACCGGTTCAATCGATACTCTAAACAGCCAGCAGATCCATGTCGATATAATGTAATAATTTCAATATATTACTTTACTTTTAGTGCATAAAAAAGTAAAGAGAAATAATCCGAAAATGATCCTGGCCCCAGCGGCTATTCGGATCGAAGTTTCTGCGCCTGACGGATCAGATCATCCGGATTGTGGTCCAGGTACAACCGAATGGCGTCATCCAGCACCTCACCCGTTTTCCGTCCCTCTCGGATCGCCTGAATCCTTAACCGACTCCAAATGTCAACACTCACCTCGGAGCCGATGGCCTTCGTGTGCCGTTTTTTAGCTTTATCCGACATTTTCAATTCCCCCATGTATAAATTGATCAAATTGCCGCCATCCCCTCCTGGATCGCGATCACATTTTTCACCGTTTGCGGGTACCATTGGCGGCCCTTTTTCGTTTTCAGCCCCATCCGGTTCAGTTCCCTGGAGATACGGCTGAGGTTCCAGCCCCTATCCCGAAGCTCCAAAACGGTCCGGATGACCTTCTGCTCATCAGGTTTTTCCAACAGCCTGCCCTTGAACCGTTTGTAACCGAACGGAACAACCCCATACACTTCACCATTGGATTTTTTTCGCTGGAGAGCATCTCGGGTCCGTTCGCCGATGATCCCCCGTTCCATTTCAGCCAGAGCAGCGGTGAGGGTGAAATAAAATTTTCCCATGGCGGATTTCGTATCCAGGGTTTCATCTATGGAATGGAATGATACATCCCACTTGTCGAACAGCTCAGTGGTTTCCAGGGCATCAACGGTGCTCCGGAACATCCGATCCAACTTGTACACGACGACGGAATCGGTCATTTTATTCCGGGCCATTTCGATGACCCGCTGGGCACCCGGCCGCCGCAAATTCTTGGCGCTGATTCCGGCATCCTCGATGATTTCCAAAAGGTCTAGATCCTTCAGCTCACAGTAAGCAATTATTTTGCTTTTTTGATTTTCTAAACTTACGCCTTCCTTCGCCTGCTCGTCGGTGCTTACCCGGATGTATCCGATCGCTTTCATGGTAGGCCTCATATAATGTTAACTTATTGTTTTTGGCCAATTTTTTACTATTTACATTTCCCTTACTATTTGCCATTGTTTAAAGTAAAGAAATTTTTTAACTTTTTTAAAATGAAAGTTTTGCAGTGTTATGAGCTATGTCAGGAGGCACTTTTGATACTAGAGAGGGGGGTACAGTAAAGTTGATGCAATCTAATAAAAGCCTATATAGAGGCGTTTTTCGGACGGACGGCGTTTGGTTAAGGCCTACGTATTAGTAAAACTTTATTGTTTGATATTGACTATGTACGTCGATAGTTTTTGGAAAAATAATTCTACAATCATAAATTTCGGTATTAAATAATTGTAAATTTTATCTGAAACTCGTCAAAGGTCTTGACATTGATTTTTTGGTTTTATAACTTCAGCTTTAAGCGTACACAACAAGAAATGATGCTATTTTCACCTTCTGTTCTTTCCGACCGAATTTTCCCCTTCGATCGATTAGTTGATTAAATCTCGGAATCTAAGTCTCAATCCCAAACCAAGTAGATCACCTCCGATGCGACGGCCAATATTAAGTCTGCCTTTTTAATTTACGATAATCATTGTCATTGATAATTAAGCCGTGTTGAGTAGTAGATTTTGCAACATTTAAACAAATCTGTATGTAGCTAAAGGAGGAAGTCCCATGGCGATACCGAAGAATGTACGTGCGGAAATTCTGTGCGATTCAGCGTTCGTTGAAGATTTTGAAAATTTTGCGAGAACCAATAAAACTAAAGTCGAAAAAGTTACAATAAAAAAAGACCAAACAGATTTGGATTTTGGACTTGTTGAAATTGCTTCGATCGTAACCATAATTTCCAATGCTATATTAATAGGAAAAGAATTAGCAAATATAATACACCGATGGCTCGAAGATAATAAAAACCAAAAAATCGTTGTAAGGACGATGGTTGCGACGGTGGAGATTACTTCCGACAGGAATAAAGATGAGATTATAAAAGCACTTAAGAAAGCGGGCGGTATCCAATAATGCATTTGAACTCTATACAAGCTGATTATGGGGGGTTCAATCCTAAGTATGCTGGGGTTGTTATTCGTGCTGCTAATCAAAGAAGTTTTGATTGGTTTGAAAAATCGGCTTCTATCTCAGAAAAGCAAATATTATCTCTTCCTAAAGATCAAATGTTTGAAGCGATTTCAATGGTTACGGTTTTACAACATGAAATTCGCCACTTTCATGACTTCCTCCTAACTCCCTATAGCCAAAGATTGTGGCAGCTTAGAATGGAAATACTATTGAATGGAATGCAGATTATATATCATTATCTGCGCGCGAACGAAAAAGGAGATTTTAACTGTATTCCAGTACCTTTTTCCTCGTGGTGTTATCAAAATAAAAAAAAGCGCAAACTATTACTAAAACAGCTGAAAGATTTTGGACCATTTGACGGGGACAAAAAGCTCATTCCTTGCTCTTTACCTTTATTCCCTTCACACAATAAAAAAAATAAATATATTCCCAGTAATTACCATACCTCAACTTTTCCAATTGATGATCTTATATTGCTTACTCTAAATAAATACGATCAAATGGAAGACTTGACTTTTAGACCTGGGGAAAAACTGTATAACTTTGACTATCAACCATATCACGTGTTCGAATTATCCGGACTGATTTGCCAGCTGCAAGCAATTATGTTTGATATAGGCAATACCGCACTTACCGAATTTTCTAATTACATTTTTAAAATGTCCAGAGCACCGTACACATTGCTTTTACAACTTCTCTTTAGCATTTGGGGAAAAGTCGGAGAACCAATGTCTCTATATATGGCGTCTGCTATTGTTCTGTGGTCTTTACTCGGCTCGTATAAACATGATCAATGGAAAGCATGCCCTACATTAAGGTTTGCATCTTTGGTTCTATATCTGTTGGAGAAAGGCCCCCCAAATTCCTCAATGCCCTACATGAAATTGTTTGATGAATGGAGTTCTGCTACAAAGTTGTCCAAGGTGGAGGTGGCATTAAAGACAGCCCAGAAAGAGGCAATAGATTATCCCAAAAGAGTTAACAAAGCTTTGAGCAATAATCCAATAGGAGAATTTTATAAAACACAAGAAAACTATTTACCTTTTATTGAATCCGTTTGTAAGGCTCAGAGGCATATGATAGGTGAATTCTTGAAAAAACCTGAATTATATATAGAGAATTCACGTTATCTATATAAAACTCCAATGTACGTGAATCCTCCAGTGCGTATCGACATGATTAAAGGAGGTGTTTTGGTTGACGATAATTTTAAAGCGAAGGGATGCATAAACTATCGAGGCGGCTTAGATAAAAATGGGCAGGAAAATGCCAAGTCATTTTCACTAAACTTTAACCTTAGCAAATTTAATCCAATAATGCCTTTTATAGCATATGATGTCTACATGGATATTGCAATAGTTGACTTTGTCTTCTATGCGCACAAACGCTATGATCCGGACATTATTATGGCACAGGAGCAGTTGCAAAAAAAGGGAGATGTGATTTTTTTTAATGTTGATGTATAGTCAGAAAAATTGTGGTCTTGATCTGACCTTCGGAAACTTAAACCTCTGACCCTTTCTTTAAGAAGCAAATTCTTTCTGTCACGAGCTATAGTCAAGATTGCCAGGTAGAAAAAGAAAGCCCGACATTGGTGAAAATAATTTTAGATTTTCCGCAGCTCTTTATAGACTTTTGGTGGTGCGTAAAGATAGCCGTTTTCCGCGTTAACGGTTTTTTCACGGGCGCCTGCTGTTTGGCGTCCTGTGCAAAAATGGGTTGGGCAACATTTTCTGTTACCTTAAATAAGCCCATTCTCAACCATTCGTTATTCAACAAAGGCGAGGGGGGCGCATCCTAATTATCAACTGTTTGGTATGAAATATTAATATTTAAGATGCTATCCTCTCGTCTATTTTTCCTCCGCCTTAACAACAACTTTGGTGACTTCATATGTCCGTGATCCTTTGAAACTCAGCCACGGATCAATCTTTTTTTGTGGAACCAACGACCCTGTACATATTGATGGCAAGGATATTTCTGGTCCCCTGAATAGGACAACGTTCTTTCCGCCATCTCGAAGGCTGCTGTTAAACTGAATTCCGTTGATATAGAAAGGCTTGTTTTCTGTATGATACATCAGCTCCTTGAAATCCCATAACCGTATGAATTCAGTGAATGCTTGTGTTGGCACGTAGTCAATTTCCTGGTCCATCGGTCTTATCGGTCTCGATATATCGGCGACGAAATCGCGGATAAAAGAGATCCATCTTTCATAGTTGTATGAGTAGTCTTCACTGAAAATGCTTATCGCTTCTTGTGTTTTTATTGAAAAATCGAGGACAGTGAGAGTTTCATTTGCCTCGAATTCTCCAACAACTACATCTTCTCCAACGCTTGGCCTTAATTCGTTTATACATGTCTCTGGTTCTAACGCACCGTTAAAAAGCGATATACCAGTGGGACTCATCCGATTATTACTTGCGATCCTCGGTGGCGGGCTTGTTAAGTCTTCATGCTTATATTCTTTGTCATGTTTTATTATTCTCGCTCTGTAAATCTTTGTGCCTTGTTCGAGAAAGTTGAAATTTGTGTTGGCCAAGGTGCTGACCAATGATTTCATGAATTTTGATGGCTGGAAAAAATCATAATCAGGCTCAACTTCAGACGAGAATGCGGTGTATCTCCGATTGGTTTTTACTGTTTTGCAGAATTTTTCCCAATGATATATAGTATTTGAATCGCCCCTTGGCGGGCCATATGGGTCTCTTTGAACATAGTGCATAATCTCATCCGGAACAGACTCATCGATGAATTTTGTTGGATCATCTATTTTGTCGCTGAATATCTCTTCTGTACACACTATAATCTCGTAAAGATCATCTGGTTTTATATTATATCCGCCCTCAGCTGAGCAATATCCAACTTGGTTTGCTGGATCTTCATACGCTCTATCGACACCGTCCATTATAAATTGCCCGACATCGCTTGCGTCGGCAACAATCACGCTTTTGCTCCCACAATAATCGCAATCGCCAACCTCATTATTATCTTTGATGAATTCTTTGATTTCCTCAACCGAGAAACATTCAGTGCAGCAATACATTGCCTCTCCGCATTGTCTTTCTTTTTGTCCTTAATGGGTTCATGGGCATTATTAAATGACCGATGCAGCTCTGAATGCCCAACATTTATATTCTGTTGTTGCGTCTCTTTCCCTACAGTTGGAGTTTTGAGACAGTTTCCTGCAATTATTCATTCTACCGGCATGAAGGGTCTTTAAGTTTACATGTGTGTTTTTGCCGGTTCCAAGCTAAAGGAGTCTTATCTTAATACTTGGGATTGAGGCTTTACACTCCTAATATGCGTGTTATGCCATAGCGACATAATAAAAGAATTTAGATACTTGAGACGCTTTTAACCTCGTATGCCACACATCAAGTACGAGGACAACTTGCCACTAGACGTAACGAGATGATGAGTTGACCTAAAAACTGTTAGAGGTCATTATCTGTCTGATTTTTCTGCCAAATCAGAAAAGGAGGCAGAT
>CAFBRK010000141.1 GCA_903231505.1 Olavius algarvensis associated proteobacterium Delta 3
GGCTGCCCTCCCGAAACCGGCGGCCTCCCAGCGCCGTGCCGAAATCGAGGCGGTTCCGAAAAGGTATGTTTGCCTTCCGAGCCGGTTCAATCGAAGGCTCAATTCCACATCCTCCATGAGAGGGATGGCTGGAAACAACCGATACGTTGTTACCGGCACCCTGCGAAAGAACTGCACCTGATCGCCGAAATGGATTCGGAGCAGGGCGGATTTCAGATCATTGGCGGCCTCCAACGCGTTGAAGCGCGGATCCGTTCCGGAGAAACAGCCACCCAGGGCGCCTCCGACGATCATCGGCTGTCGTGACAACACCCGGCACATGCGTGAAAAAGATGGCGGCCGTACACGGGTGTCTGCGTGAACCACCGCAACCACATCCCCGGTGGCCTTTTTCAACCCGGCGAGAATCTGCCCGCCCCGGCCGCCGCCCCTGTCCGGGGGCAGGGCATGTTCCAGTACCTGGGCGCCGGCCGCACCGGCCACGGTGGCGGTACCATCCCCGGAGGCACCGTCCACCACGATGACCTCCGATACCGCCGGATCGTCAAAGACGGACCGTATGCAATCGGAGATGCCGTCGGCTTCGTTCAGGGTCGGTATAATGACGGACATTGATTGGGCCGGCAGGTGTCCCATGGGGCGCACCGCCTGCCGAAGCCCGGACCGGACATCCAGACTACACAGGAGAAGGAACGGCAGCCACTCCATCGCCCAGGCCCAGGCCGGCAGGTGCCAGATACCGGTGGCCCGTTGGACGCCCAGTGTAGTAAAATATGTGCTGACGGTCAGACAGAGCACGATCCATGAGGCGGTTGGCCGGATCACCAGAAAGGGGACGATCCAGCTGAGATACCAGAAGTGGACGGTCGGCGACAGCAGGATGAGCAGTCCCATTGAAAAAAAACAGCCCGAAACCGGATCGCCGGCAAACCGGGGGTTCAATCGGGGGTGAAAATACAGGCAGCCGCCCCCATAGCAGACGAGAAACAACGTCTTGCCGATCATGGTTGCCGTCGCCAGGTCCCCGAAACCCCATCGGAGCATACCGTGGATGGGGCCATTGAAGGCAAAAGCCTCGCCGAAATGGATCAAGCCGGTGAAAACCGCTGCGGCACCCTCGTGGACAAACAGCCCGAACGGCAGCGCCGCGACGAAAACGGTGATCCAGCTCCAGTAAATGTTCTCGCGTCGCAGTAAAAAGGGGATCGCAAGAGCCGCCACGTACTTGGATTGAATTGCCAGACCGGCGACCACAAACATCCAGACCCAGGATTTGCGATCATAGAGGACAATTGCGCCCAACATAAACAGGTTGTGGATCGCATCAAAATGCCCCTGCCCGGCAAAGCTGTAGAGGATGATCGGGTTGACGGCGTAGAGAAGACTCCACCGCAGATCCAGACCGCGATGGCGCAGCATCAGAAACAACAGCACCAGGGTGCCAATGTCACATGCCAAGACAAGCAGCTTGACCGCCAGGGGGTGGTAGAATACGCCGCCGGCGGCCGCAAAAAGAAGAATGGTAAAGGGAGGATACGCGGCAGAAACGTCAGGGTGGTTGAGTTTCGGGTGATATCTGTCCCCTTCGGTCAATTCCGATAAAGACACATGGTTCGGCGGGAAGTGATACGGGCTGATGCCCTCCCGGACCAGCCGTCCTTCCCACAGATACCGGTTGACATCGTCCGATGGCGGATGGGGAATCAGAAGCAGCCGGGCCAGCAAGGCGATACCGACAATCCATACGGTGGCCCGGGCGTCGGACAGGTGCCGGGGAAAAAGCAGAAAGACCAGCAAACCGACGGCCCAGGCGGCCCCGAATAACAACACGAAGATTCCAGCCGGTATCTCCCCCGACAGTCCCGGCACGATCAGGGGCCGGTCTCCAATGGGGCCGAATCGTCCGCCCATCCAGCAAAGAAACATCATGAGCAGAACCGACAGCCCGAACAGGACCCCCGATCCTCTGCAGGAGGTCATTTTAACGATCCTGCCGCATGAACCAGGGACAGAAGGCCGACAAAGAGGAACCCGCCGGCATAAGCGAGCAGGAAGGGGCCGACCAGATATTTCCCGGCGGCCAAATATACCCCGAGCGCCCCGGCACAGTACAGGCCCATCAGCACTTCCAGCAAGGCCATCGCCGGGGGCCGAAGGGCGTAGCGCTTGATCTGCCGGTCGCCCCGCTTTGGGGTCCGGATAAAATCGCTGTCGTGTCCGATGACGGCTTCGATCACGGCGCGAGTGTTGGACAACGCAATCCCCACGCCAACGCCCACAAGAGCCGGGAGGATGAGAAGGCGCCGGCGCCAATCCGGATAGGCCGATCGCTGACTAACTACATAGAGGCTGCTGGGAGCGGCCATGGCCGACAGAAGCACAATTCCGAGGGCGGTAAATACCCAGGGCGAGAAGGTGAAGCCGATCCACAGGAGCACCGGCAGCGACAAAAGGCCCGACAGCAGGATCAGTGGATGAACCAGGTAGTGGGTCATGTGAAATACCGCCTGTATCTTCTGAAACACAGGAATCGGGGCCTCCAGAACCCGCGACAGCAGTTTTTTGGCTGTCTGGATAGAGCCCTTGGCCCACCGAAACTGCTGTCCCTTGAAGGCCCGAATGTCTTCCGGGATTTCTGCGGGCACCACCAGATCCGGCAGGAAAGCGGTGCGCCAGCCGGCAAGCTGCACCCGATAGGAAAGATCCATGTCTTCGGTGAGTGTGTTCCAATTCCAGCCGCCACCGTCCTCAATGGCCCCCCGTCGCCAGATTCCTGCCGTGCCGTTGAAGTTCATGTAGAGCCTGTTCCATGTGCGCGCGGCCTGTTCGATCATGAAGTGCCCGTCGATGCCGATAGACTGGGCCCGGGTCAACAAAGAACAATTGCGGTTCAAGTGTCCCCATCGAGCCTGCACCAATCCGATGCCGGAGTCCGCTAAAAAATTGGGCACCGTCCGCAGCAGATAGTCCTCCGGAGGCACGAAGTCGGCATCGAATATGGCAATTAATTCACCGCGAGCCTTTTTCATACCCAGGGCCAGGGCGCCGGCTTTGAAGCCGGTGCGGTCATCCCGGCGAATCACGGTGATGTCCACACCGGTCTGCCTGAGACGTTCCGCCATCCGATCGACCACCTCCCGGGTTTCATCGGTGGAATCATCAAGAACCTGGATCTCATGTCTTCCGGAAGGGTAGCGCATTCGCGAAGCGGCCAGCATCACCCGTTCTGCCACGTTCATTTCATTGTACAACGGAATTTGAGTGGTCACCACCGGAAGATCGATGCGGCCAAGAGGATCCGGAAATCGATCCATAAGCAGTTGCTGTCGCATCTCCGCCGACTTCCGTCGCCGCTGAAACAGGAAGATCAGGACATAACAGTTGAGCCCATAGAGCATCAAAAGTGCTGCCGAGAGAACGTAGATGACAAGAAGAATATTTGCAGCCCAATTCACGATGCGATGTATGTTTCCTGTGGTTCGTTTTCAGGGGAAACGATAAAAGAAAGGCGACACGCGCACGTAACATCGTTGTACGATTTTCTGAAATGTGCCGATGTCGCTCACAGGCTAAAAGATTTACCCGCCTTCATTGTAGCAGCTAAAATTTAGTTCCCGGCAGCCCCGCTGGGCGGAACTTCCACTCCGCTCCACTACGCTGCAGGGAATTCTTAAGTTAAAAGTATTCATGAAACACATTCAAGAGAATTCGTCCTTCCTCCGGCGGCTGCCGGAATTCCATTCCGAAACCAAACTTTCAGTCCGGTGCCTACCTTCTATCGGAACATATTCATGGTAACCGCTATTAACGGGCAGGTACCGGAACGAACGGATGTCACGTCAGATGACGGATGCCGTCGCTGCCCGCTACGATAAGGTCTGTGGCCAGTTCCAAAAACAAGCCGTGCGCCATAATTGCAGCCCGGGCGTTGAGTTTCAGATCAAGGCCGGCAGGATCCCCGATCGGTCCAAATGCGGCATCCAAAATAAGATTGTCGTTGTCGGTCCGTCGGGGCGCCTGGTTTTGATCCACCCGCAGGGAGACCCGAGCGCCAAGGGCCTCCAGAAAGTCGGTTTCGACCTGCCAGGCAAAAGGAATCACCTCCACCGGCAATGCCCATTGGGTTCCCAGCCGGGTCGAGCACTTGCTATCATCGACGACGAAAATGTTTCGCCGGCTGGCCTGGGCGACGACTTTCTCACGGAGCAACGCACCGCCACCGCCTTTAATGAGATTCAATGAGTCGTCGACCTCGTCTGCGCCGTCAATGGTGAGATCAAGGATCGGCCGATCATTGAGGGTGGTCAGGGGGATACCTAATTCCTGCGCCTGCTTCTCCGTCCGCAACGATGTGGGCACCCCCACGACGCGCTCCAGATTCCCCTGACGAAGTCGCAGGGCGATCGCCTCGAGAACAAACCGTACAGTGCTGCCGGTGCCCAGTCCGACGACCATCCCGGATGCCACAAAACCGGCCGCCCGGTAGGCGGCCTGTCGCTTAAATGCTATCGTATCATCTTTGGCCATTCTATTGTTCAATGGGTGTTTGCGTACCGTTTGCCGGTTTGCCGGTTTGCCGGTATAGCCGGTTTCGCCGGTTGGCCGGTTGGCCCGTTGGCCGGTTTACCCGGTTGCCGACAACCTGTATCTTGCATCCTGCATCCCGCCAGCATCCAGTATCCAGTATCCTGCATCCCGCCAGCATCCAGTATCCAGTATCCTGCATCCCGCCAGCATCCAGTATCCAGTATCCAGCATCCAGCATCCAGTATCCAGCATCCAGTATCCAGTATCCAGCATCCAGCATCCAGCGAAACCTATTCCAGCGCCGCCGTCAACCGTTCCAGCGCCTCCTGAAAGTCCCCTTCGACGTGTATGCGCAGCACCCGGCGACGGCCGTCGAGCAGGGCCTGACGGTCTCCCAGCGCCTGGGCAGTGATCAGGACACCGAATGTCATGTGGGATGCGCGGTCACCGGCCTGATCCGGAATATCCGCGTCCTCGGGATAATCAGTGGTGATCTGAATAAAGAGCCCCTTGCCGGCATCCCCTTTGTGGAGCTGCCCAGTGGAATGCAGAAATCGCGGCCCGTAACCGATGGTCGTGGCCAGGCGGGTGGATTTCTGGATGCGCGTGCGCAGCTCCTGGAGGGCGGCGTCCATCTCCGGTGTCGGATGCACGTAGGCCTGTATGGACACGTAGCTGCGGCCGGTCGCCATATCGTCTCCGGGATCCGCGGCATCCAAAAAATCTCTCAGCGCGGTTTCCGGCTGTGACACGGCGCCGCCGGCATAGATCCGGATGCCGTTACCATCATAATCCGGAGAGGGCTCCGGGAGTGTCCCCTTTTCCTGGTAGGCGGCCATCATCTCGCGGGCCAGGATCTTTGCCGATTCCACATTCGGCTGGTCAAAAGGATTGATCCCCAGGCGGCGTCCGGCGATCACCGTGGCCATCTCCCACCTGAAAAACTCCCCGCACACATCATACACATCTCTCAGGCGAATCTGTACCACCGGATACCCGGCCGTCGCCAGCGCCCGGACCTCATCGTCCCGGGCGTTATCGCCGTCCAGTTTCAAAACCACAAACAGCCGATCCTGCCCGTAGGTCTCGGGCCCCAGCACCGCTTCACCCTCCACCGGCAGTATCTCGCGCCCCTCCTTTCCGGTGCTTTCGGCGATAAGCTGTTCAGCCCAGGCACCGAACGGCCGCAGGGGCTCGGAGGTGATAAGGGTCACTTTGTCGCGCCCGGCCACAGCCAGCTCTCCCATGGCGGCCCCGAGCCATGCGGCGGTGTTGTCACTGCCGGGGTCAGCGGCATGGCCGGCCATGGCAGCGGCACGGGCCAGAATCCGTTTCAGGTCGATCCCGAGCAAGGCCGCCGGGACCAGGCCGAAAAAGGAGAGGGCCGAATACCGCCCTCCGATGTTCGGATCGTTGCGAAAAACCTTCCGGAAGTTGAGCTCTTCTGCCATCGCCTCCAGCCCGCTGTCCGGATCGGTGACGGCACAGAAATGGCGCCCGACCCGGTCCGGGCCCACGTCAGCCAGGACCGCCGTATAGAAGTACTTCATAAAGGAGATGGTTTCGATGGTCCCGCCGGACTTGGTCGAGACGATGAACAGCGTTTTGGATGGATCGAGGCGGCGCTGCTTTTCGAGCACCGAACCCGGATCCGTGCTGTCGAGAACCGTCACGTCCAGATATCCCTCGGCGACACCGAATATGTTTCGAAACACTTCCGGAGCCAGACTGGAACCGCCCATGCCGAGCAGGAGCCCATGGGTGAACCCCTCGCTGCGGATGTCATCGACAAACGCCTCGATGTCCCCAATGGCGTCCGCCATAACCCGCGGGCTGTCCAGCCAACCCAGCCGATTGGTAATTTCGGTGGGTTCGGGTTTCCATACTGTATAATCATGGGCTCCGATGCGGCGGATGACATCCTCTTCGACCAGCCCCGCCAAGTTCTTCCGGACCGCTGTGTCGAACGGCCCCAGTTTTTCGGAGGTGCTGGAGGACAGATACTGGAGATCCTCCTTTTTTTGGGCAATACTGGCCATCAACGACCGGAAGGGGCGGGCAAATGCGTCGACCCCCTCATTCTGCAACTTCTGTGTGACATCTTCAAGCCGGATGCCCAAATCCGCCAGTCGGTCGAGACGGGACCGGGCTTCTTTGACTCCGGCGGTCAGCGTCCCATGGACCCTGCCGTGATCGGCAAACGCTTTCAGGGTCGACGGAGGAAGTGTGTTCACCGTATCCGGCCCGATCAATTCGTCCACATAGAGGGTGTCTGGATAAGCGGGATTTTTAGTGCCCGTGCTGGCCCAGAGCACCCGCTGCACCTGCGCTCCTTGCCCCGCCAAGCGATCCCACCGGTCTCCAGAAAATATGTTCTGAAAACGGGCATAGGCCACCTTGCCATTGGCAATGGCGATGGTGCCTTGAAGGTCGCTGTTTCCGATGGCTTCGAGGGCGGCATCTACCGCAGTGTCCACCCGGCTCACAAAAAAGGAAGCCACGGAGGCGACCCGATCGACCCCGTGGCCGCCGTCCACGGTCGGCCCGGTTTCGGCCAGCCGCTCCAGTCCGGAAAGGTACGCATCCGCGACGGCGGCGTAATTATCCACTCCGAAAATGAGGGTCACATTGACGTTCACGCCGTATCCGATCAGTTCGGCAATCGCGGGAATCCCGGCCGGTGTGGCCGGGACCTTGATCATGACATTGGGTCGGGCCACCGTGGTAAACAGCCGGATGGCCTCGGTCACGGTGCCGTGGGTATCGTTGGCCAGTTCGGGGCTCACCTCCAGGCTGACGTACCCATCGTACCCGTCGGTGTCGTCATATACCGATCTCAGAACATCCGCCGCCATTTGAATATCGACGATGGCCAGGCTTTCATAGATCGCCTCCACCGATGTGTCTTCGGCAATCAGAGCCTTGATGGCCGGGTCATAGTCGCTGCTTCCGGCAATGGCCTTTTCAAAGATGGCCGGATTGGACGTGACCCCGCGAACGCCCTGGGCCACCAGTGACGCAAGCTCGCCGGACGTGATCAGGGACCGCCGGATATAGTCATACCAGACGGATTGGCCTTGGGTTGCCAACGCTTCGAGTTTGGTCATTTTTCATCACCTGTAAAAGAGGTTTGTCGGTTTGTAACATCGGGTCCCGTGGGCCCGTTCGCCCGTGGGCCAGTTGGCCGGTTTAGCCGGTTTGCCGATTTACCCGGTTGCCGACAACCTGTATCTTGCATCCTGCATCTTGTATCCCGCCAGCATCCAGCATCCAGCATCCAGCATCCAGTATCCAGAATCCTGCATCCAGTATCCAGTATCCAGTATCCAGTATCCAGTATCCAGCATCCAGAATCCAGAATCCTGTATCTTGTATCCTGAATCCAGTCCCTATTCCATCGCGCCGATGGCCGCCCCCAGTAGTGCCGCCCGATCATTCAGGATAATCTTGACGGCGGTCTTTTCCATCATCGATGTAAATCGTCCCTTCCGGGTGAAGGCCTCCTGAAACGGGCCGTCCAGGATGACAGACCGGATTCGGGGCGGTATCCCGCCGCCCAGGTACACTCCGCCAAAGGCCATTCCGGTCAGGGCGAAATCACCGGAAAGGGCACCCAGGATGGTCACGAAACGATCGAGCGCCGCAACGGCAATCGGCGTTTTACGAAGCAGCGCCGCATCGGAAATTGCCCTTGCCGGATCTCCGCTCGCCCTGGCAGCCGCCAGCCAGCGAGGCTCCCGGTATCGAACGGAATCTTTCAACCACTGAAATATGTTTACCAGTCCCTGTCCGGACAGCACACGTTCCGCACTGACATGGCCGAACGTTGACCGGAGGTGTTGCCACAAATCGATCTCGTCGTCATCGCCGGGAGCAAAGCCGGCGTGTCCCCCCTCCGAGGCGACGGGTATATGGCGCCCGTTGTCGGCGATGAGCAGCGCCAGGCCGAGCCCGGTTCCCGGGGCGACCAGGGCCATATTCCCGGATTTTTGAATCCGATTCGGGTTTACCGAGGCCACCTCCCGGGGATTCAGCACCGGCACCGCCATGGCAGTGGCGACCAGATCATTGACAAGGCGCACTTTCGGCCAATCGAACCGTCGTTGAATCGCCCCTTCCGAAACGAGCCAGGGAAGGTTGGTGGTTCGGCTGCGCCCTCCCACCACCGGGCCGGCAATGCCGAAACAGGCACCCGCCACCGGATAGTCCGGATGCCGCTCCATGAACAGCGCCAGGATCGTCTCCAGATCGCTGAACTCCCGACTTGGAAACGATGCCGAATACACAAGCCTGGGCCGGGCGCGACCCGGAAGAAAACAACCGAGATTGGTTTTGGTGCCGCCGATATCCCCGGCGATATACCATTTATCCGTTGTCATGGCCGCCCCTTTCCGGAAGCAGGGATGCGGCCGCGCGATCCAGGAGCCAGGTCAGGGATCCGGATGTCGGCTCGACATAATGAGCCGGGAGCATCGGCGGTTCCCTTGTGTAAATCCGTCGCACCATGTCCGCTTTTCCGGAGCCCGATACCAGCACCCCGACATTCCTCGCGCTGTTCAAAACATTGTAGTTGAGCGTCAACCGCGCCACGTTCGGATTTCCGCCGTGGACGGCGATCACCCAGGGAGCTTCGCCGGAGCTGCCCGGGGAACTCCCCGGGAACAGACTGGCCGTATGGCCGTCCGGCCCCAGGCCGAGGACAATGAGATCGAATTTGGGGAGCGATAAGGGGCCAAAAAAATCCGCAAGTCGACGCCGATAGGCGCCGGCCCCATCTGCGGGACCCAGGTCCACCGGCATGGGACTCAGGTTGGCTTCTGGAATCGGAATACGCGACAAAAAATCTTCACGGGCGGTGCCGAAGTTGCTCTCCGGGTGATCGTAGGGCAGGAGGCGCTCATCCACCCAGAACAGATGGGTTTGGGACCACGGCATTTCAGAGAGGAACGGTTCCCGTGCCAGGAGGCGATGCATTCCCCGGGGGGAGGAGCCGCCGGAGATGGCAGCGGTAAAACGATTTCGGGTTCGTACACTCTCTTTTGCACTCCTGAGAAAGTATTCGGCGCCGTCTGCAGCCAGTTCATCGGCATCTTTGGCAATGTGCAGGGCCGTTTCCATCACATGGTTTCCCCCTGTTGGGTGTCAAGACATCGCCGGACGTTTGCCGGTAGCGGTAAACGCTGAAATGTAGATCTCTCAACTCTTTTTCAGGATCCGGCGTGCGGTATGAACCACCGCCTCGGCGGTCAGGCCGTATTGCCGGTATAGCTCCTGATACGGAGCCGACGCTCCGAATCGATCGATGCCGATAACATGGCCGCCGAAACCGACATACCGGTGCCAGCCCTGTGTGCTTCCGGCTTCGATGGCGATACGGGCAGAAACCGCCGGCGGCAATACGGTGTCCCGGTAGGTTTCGGGCTGGGCATCGAACAGCTCCCAGGATGGCATGCTGACTACCCGCACACCGATGTTATCTTCGGCAAGTCTGGCTGCCCCTTCCATGGCGATGGCCACCTCGGACCCGCTGGCCATGAGCAGCAGGTCCGGTCGACCATTCGGTGGATCCACAATTACGTACCCCCCTTTCATCAGGCCGTCCGCTGCCGGATACGTCTGCCGGTCGAGCACCGGCAGCCCCTGGCGGGTCAGCACCAGCGCCACCGGCCCCGCAGCGCGACCGACGGCATAGCGCCAGGCCTCGGCGGTCTCGTTGGCGTCGGCCGGTCGGATAACGGTCATGTTCGGGATGGCCCTCAACGACGCCAGATGCTCAACGGGCTGGTGGGTCGGCCCGTCTTCGCCCAGTCCAATGCTGTCGTGAGTAAAGACATAGACGATATGGATCCCCATGAGTGCGGCCAGCCGGATAGGCGGGCGCATGTAATCGGAAAAAACGAGAAACGTGGCCCCATACGGGATCAATCCGCCGTGGAGGGCCATGCCGTTTAGAATCGATCCCATGGCGTGCTCGCGAACCCCGAATCGGAGATTCCGGCCGTGGAAGGCCCCTTTCTGAAAATCGGGCTCATCGGCGATCAGGGTCTTTGTCGAGGGTGCCAGGTCGGCCGATCCGCCGACCAGATTGGGAATTTTAACGCCAATGGCGTTCAGAACCTTGCCCGAGGCCACCCGCGTGGCCATGCCCTTGGCATCCGGAGGGAACTCGGGGATGACAGATTCCCAGCCTTCCGGAAGACGGCCGTCCAGCCACTGCATCAGATCTGCCGCCAGATCCGGAAATTCTGTTTCGTACTCCGAAACGCGCTCCTGCCATCGGGTCTCCGCGGCGGCTCCGGCTTCTACGGCTCCTCGAAAAACCGGCAACACATCGTCGGGAATAACGAAATCCGGTTCCAGGGGCCAGTCCAGGTTTTCCTTCGTCCGCCGGAGTTCCTCCGCCCCCAGGGGTTCGCCGTGGGCACCGGGTGTATCCTGCTTTCCGGGACTGCCGAATCCGATATGGGTCCGTGCCAGAATCAGTGAGGGCCTGTCCGTCTCCTGCCGGGCCGACTTGAGAGCGCTGTCCAGGGCAGCGGTGTCGTTTCCATCGGCGACGTTGAGCACCTGCCATCCATAGGCCTCAAATCGTGCGGCCCGATCCTCGGTAAACGCGATATCCGTCCCCCCTTCGATGGAAATGTGGTTGTCATCGTAGACATAAATCAGCTTGCCGAGTCCGAGATGACCGGCCAGGGAAGCGGCCTCGTGGGAGACGCCTTCCATCAGGTCACCGTCGCTCACGATGCCATAGGTGAAATGATCGATGATGGCGTGCCCGGGTCGATTGAACCGTGCCGCAAGATACCGCTCGGCCAGGGCCATTCCGACCCCGTTGGCAAATCCCTGTCCCAGCGGGCCGGTGGTGGTTTCCACTCCGGGGGTGTGGCCGTATTCCGGGTGACCCGGGGTTCGGCTCCCCCACTGGCGGAAGCGCTGCAGTTCTTCCAGGGGCAGATCGTATCCGGTAAGGTGAAGCAAGCTGTAGAGAAGCATGGACCCGTGGCCGGCCGACAGCACGAACCGGTCGCGATCCGGCCAGTTTGGATTTTTCGGGTTGTGCCGCAAAAACCGGGTCCAGAGTACAAACGCCGCGGCCGCCGCCCCCATGGGCAGTCCGGGATGACCGGAATTGGCCTTTTCCACAGCATCCGCCGAGAGCATACGGATGGTATTGATACACCGGGTCGCCTGTTCGGTCATGATGCCGCTCCTTCGGCCGATGGTTCCTCGCCTTTAATTTTTTTGATGATTTTGGGAATGAAAAAGGAAAAGATAAAGAGCCCGATGGAGAAAAACACCTTAAAAGAGAGCAGCTCCCCCCAGTTCCCCGACGCCCACACCTCTTTCAACGTACCGATAAAGAAGGTGAAGATAAAGGTGCCGACCATGATGCCCAGGCCGGTCCCGAAAAAGTAATCCCAAAACCGGACTTTGGTCAACCCCATCCCGAAGTTCATGGGGGTGAAGGGAAAGTAGACCAGCCGCAGATAGAGCACGGTGGCAAACCCGTTGCGCTCGATGGCGTCATCGTACGTTTTCAGGCGGTCTCCGACAAGCTGGGCGGCAAAATCCCGCCCCAGCGTCCTGCCGATGAAAAACGAGAGACTGGCACCCATCATGGCCCCGAACCAAACATACACGAAACCCCAGTAAGGACCGAAGATGGCGGCCCCGAGACCCGTCAGAAGAGTTCCCGGGATAAACAGGCTGACGCCGATGGCATACACGAACATAAACACAACGGGGGCCCATAATCCGGCGGTTTCCAGAAATCGGCCCAGAGCCTCGGCGGTCAGATATTCCCGCACGGGTGTATACCGGATGACCAGAATTGCCGAAACGATAAAGACGACAAGAAGCAGTGCTTTTAGCAGCGCACCGGACATATTCTTTTTAGGATCGGGGATCACGTTTTCCATGGCGGAATTGCCCTCCTTGGATGGTTTGGATGCTGTCATAACAACCTCACGTGTATGTCGCGTTTTCTGCCGTCCGCTTACAGACGGGCTGCCGCCTCCGGGCCGTCGGATCCGGCCGGGTAGAAGTGGAGCAAATCGGCCCGGTCGCCGCAGGTTTCGCAGGCTTCCAGAATCGGTGTCAGAAATGCCCAACACGTTTCCACGCTGTCCTGCCGCCAGAAAAGCGTCTGGTCCCCCACCATGCCGTCGAGAAGCACTTTTTCATAGGCGTCCAGCAACACCCCCTGGGTATTCTCGTGGTAGTGAAAGTCCATGGTCACGGTGCGGAGCCGTACCCTGGCGCCGGGGGATTTGGTCTGGAAGGTGAGTGCTATCTTCTCCTCGGGATAAATCCCGAGGATCAGCCGATTGGCCAGGATGTCCGTTCCCAGGACGTTTCGAAACATGGAATGGGGAACCGGACGAAAGTGGATGTCGATTTCCGTGCGTTTCTCTGTAAGCCGCTTGCCCGACACCAGGTAGAACGGGACGCCTTGCCATCGCCAGTTATCCAGGTAAAGTTTCATCATGGCATAGGTGGGGGTGACCGAGTCGGGGGTCACCCCCGGCTCTTCACGGTAGCCGGGGACCCCGCGGCCATCGATTGCGCCGGCGGTGTATTGCCCGAGCACCAGATTGGCATCCAGACGATCAACAGGAAAAGGCCTCAACGCACGATATACTTTGATTTTTTCATCCCGCACGCGCTCGGCTTTAAATACGGCGGGCGGCTCCATGGCTGTCAGTGACAGAAGCTGCATCATGTGATTTTGAAACATGTCCCGAACCACGCCGGCCTGCTCGTAGTATCCGGCCCGGTGTTCCACACCGAGCCTTTCGGTGGCGGATATGCGCACACTGGCGATATACTGGCGATTCCAGACCGGTTCGAAGATGGCGTTGGCAAAACGGAACATCAGCACATTCTGGACGGTTTCCTTGGCCAGATAATGGTCGATGCGAAATACCTGATGCTCCCGGAAATAGGTGTGAATGCCCCCATCCAGTTCAATGGCGGACTGCAGGTCCCGGCCGAAGGGTTTTTCGATGACCAGTCGGGACCATCCGCTGCCGCCGCTGCCCTCCTCGGCAAGACCGGCCTGCCCGAGCATCCGGGCCACCGACATGTATAGCGTCGGTGGCAGCGCAAAATAAAAGATTCGGTTCCCGCGGGTCTTGTGGCGTTGATCGATCTCTCGAAGGGTATCGGCGAGGGCTTCGAAATCCGCCGGCACGTCATATTGCAGGGGCTGGTAGTACAGGTGTTTCAGAAACGGCGCCGTCTCTGCCCCTGCCGATCCACCCGAATCCGACAGCGCCTTCCCCATCCGCTCCCGGAAGGTCTCATCGGTCAGATGGGTTCTCCCGCACCCGACAATGGCGAACGCCTCCGGTAGGCTTCCGATCCGATACAGATTAAACAGTGCCGGCATCAATTTTCGAGCCGTCAAATCGCCGGTGGCACCGAGAATCGTAATCGTGCTGGGTTCCGTGCAGGTCGCGGCGCCGGTGGATCCATTGCCAGCGGACGTGCATGGCGCGATAATGGCGTCCGGGTCTGACAGGGGTGTTTCTGCCATCGGTTGTCTCCTGTGTTACGGGGTGGATGTCTTCACCGCATGCCCACCGAACTCACGGCGCAGGGCCGCCAGCACCCGATCGGTGAAGGTGTTTTCCTGGCGGGATCGGAACCGCCGCATCAGAGAAAGGGCGATCACTTCTGCCGGGACGTTGGTTTCAATGGCCTGCTGAAGGGTCCAGCGGCCTTCTCCCGAATCCTCTACAAATCCCTGGATATCGGTGAGCCGGGGATCTTTGCCAAATGCAGGCTCCAGAAGTTCCAGCAGCCAGGATCGAACCACACTGCCCTGGTTCAAGAGATGGGCAATCTCTTGATAGTCAAAGTGGTCCCGGTATGGGGAGGCCTCGAGAATTTCGAACCCCTCACCATAGGCTTGCATGAGGCCGTATTCGATACCGTTGTGGACCATTTTGACAAAATGCCCGGCGCCGGAGGGGCCGCAATACAGGTACCCTTCGGCAGGCGCCAGGGTTTTAAATATGGGCTCGAGCAGATCGAAGCTCTTTTTTTCGCCGCCGATCATCAGACAGTAGCCTTCGGTCAACCCCCAGATCCCGCCGCTGGTGCCGACATCCACGTACCCGATGCGTTTCTCCTGTAGCTCCGCGGCCCGGCGAATGTCATCCTTGTAGAACGTGTTGCCCCCATCGATGAGGATGTCTCCCTCGTTGAGAATTTCGCTGAACTGGGAGATGTGCTGATCGACAAGGGCCCCTGCCGGCAGCATGAGCCAGACAATCCGTGGCGCCGGTAGCTGGTCAACCACCTCTTGAAGGGATAACGCGACCATGGCGCCATCTTCATCGGCCAGCTGTCGGGATTTCTCCGGAGAGCGGTTGTAGGCAACAACCTGGTGTCCGCCCCGAAGCAGCCTTCGGGCCATGTTCATTCCCATGCGTCCCAATCCAATCATCGCCAGTTTCATGGTGCCTCCTTTGTCCGTTGGCCCGCCTGCCCGTTTGCCGGTTCGCCAGTATAGCCGGTTTCGCCGGTTGACAGAATTAAGCCATTGCATACGGGAGTGTCGCCGATCCGTTGGATGCTGCAGCACTCAAGCATTCCAGCTCGCCATCACTGCACTACGTCAGTTCGCTGCGTCCTGTATCTTGAATCTTGCATCTTGTATCCTGAAACCCGACACCTGACACCTGCGCGTGGGGCCGTTTGCCCGTTTGCCGGTTTACCCGGTTGCAGACAACCTGTATCTTGCATCCTGCATCTTGTATCCCGCCAGCATCCAGTATCCAGCAGCCAGTATCCAGCAGCCAGCCCGCCAGAGGCGGGCAAGCATCCAGCATCCAGTATCCAAAGTTCCCATTAAAAAACTGAGTGCTCCTCGACTCCATCACTCCATTACTCCACCATCGGTTTTTCCTATACGCACTCTGTCTCCTCGCACGCCCGTCCCTTCAGGCTGAAGAAGAATTTGAGGCCTTTTTTAATCTTGTCGGAAAAGATTTTGGGGGAGAAGAAGTTGCCGACCACCTTTTTGTTGATTTCGCCGATGGTCGGATACGGGTGGATTGCCGATGCAAGGGTCGACAGCTTCACATTGCCGTTTAAGGCAGCCACCCACTCGCTGATCAAAACACCGGCCTGGGGACCGAAGATTTGCACCCCGATGGGCTTTTCCTTTTCATTAAGCAGCAGCTTTATCCTGCCGATCCGTTCTTCTTCGGCCAGACTACGATCGTTGTTCCGGAATTCTTCGGTGTACACCCGGTAATCGATCCCTTTGGCCGTTGCCATGGTTTCATTCATCCCGATATTGGCGAGTTCCGGATCCGTGTAGGTGCACCAGGGCAGATACGTGTAGTCGGTTTTTCGCGGCAGATGAAATATCGCGTTGCTCACCACGATACCCCCTTCATAACCGGCGGCGTGGGTAAACTGAAACCCGCCGTTGCAGTCTCCGGCCGCATAGATGTGCTTTTGGCTGGTGCGAAGGCGGTCGTCGACCTCAATCCCGAAACGGCCCACGTCGACACCGATACCCTCCAGGTTCATGCCGTTGGTGTTGGCCCTCCGAAGGGCCAACAGGAGTGTGTCCGCCTTAAGACGGGAAGTACTCCCGTCGGGATGTTTTAGGGTAACCTCCCGCTCCGAACCCAGGTCTCTGGCAGCGGTGACCTCTGTTCCCAGGTGAAAGACAACCCCTTCCGCCTTCAGCACGTCTTCCACCCCTTTGGCCATGTCCCTGTCTTCCTTTCCGAGAATCTGCTCTCCAAGTTCGATGACGACAACCCGGGTTCCCAGGCGCTGAAACGCCTGGGCCATTTCGATGCCGATGGGCCCCCCGCCGAGAATGATCATCGACGCCGGCAGCCTGTCGAGATAGAATATTTCCCGGTTTGTGATGAACGGCGTGTTGTCCAGGCCTTCGATGGGAGGTGCGGCCGCCGAAGATCCTGTAGCCAGCACCCATCGCTTTGCGGAAAATGTCGACCCATTCAACCGGATGGTATGTTCGTCGGAAAATCGGGGGTCCCCGAATTCCACCCGGGCCCCCAGCCGGCAGAATCGTTCTGCAGAGTCATGCTCCTGAATGATGCCGATCACCGAGCGGATACGATCGGAAATGTTTCGGAAGTCCACCGGCGGCAACTCCACAGCGGGCAGTCCATACCGGGAACTGTGCTTCATTTGATGGTACACATGGGCGGATTTGATCAGGGTTTTGCTCGGTACGCATCCGAAGTGCAGGCAGTCACCCCCCAGTTCTTTCTCCTTTTCGATGAGCAGCGTTTTCGCGCCAAGCTGAGCGGATCCGGAGGCTACCGTCAAACCGGCTGCGCCGCCACCAATAATGCCGATATCAAAATCAAAGGCTGCCATGGTCTCTCCCGGTGCATTGAATTGCCGGAACGCCGGCAATGTACTGGGTTGCCTATCGCCCCAAGCCCAAACGCATTGGGGCATCAAATTGATAGATGCTGATCCTATTTGCCGTTTAAGGACCAATCATAGTCCAGGTACTTGACCCGCAGGCGGTTTTTCCGCGCTTCCAACTGCTGCTTAAACTTCCCCCGCGCGTAGGTCAGAAAAAACGGAACAGCGCCATCCGGGAAATCTTCGCTGTACCATTTAAATAGCCGACTGACATGCAGGGTGTTGCCTTCCAAGTAATTGTACGAACGGTCGTTGAGAAAATTGCGGGTGGCCGTGTCCATTTGCTGATCCAGAATGTCGCCCTGGTAGGGTTCTGAGATCAGTGGCGGACAGCTCTTGGATGCGCAATTGACGGCAAAATGTACCCGGGGATCGTCGTACTCTTTACGCAGAATCCCATGTTCGACATCGTCGAGGGAGATCACCCGACCGTCGACCCGGACAATCTTTTTCTTCCACGGGCCGGTGGAGAATACACCGAGCTCGCGAATCGATTTGATGCCGGGATATGCAGAAAGAATGACCTTGAGTGTCCAGGCGTTGTAGGCATTGACGTAGAACGCATATGTTTCATCCCGCCCCAGGCGTGACAGATCTGTGTTCTCCAGCAGTTTAAGGTATTCATCCAGGCGGGCTTCCTCCTGCTTCAAACCCCGGTAGTCGACCACCCCGTTGCGGACATACTGCTCCAGAAGCTCTCCGTAAGTGGAATGGTCCACCATCGCCGCTCCACCACTTGCCGGCGAGAGAAGCATAATTGCAACCAGTACATAGAGCGGCCCTGATATGCGTCTTGTCATGAGTCAATCTCCAAAGACAGTCGAAACGACGGTGTCGGATTAGAAGCTCTGGGCTGATTTCTTGGCTTCCTCGACCGCCGCCGCCCTCGCCATCTCGGCCGCTTCCGGTCCGGACAGGGTGCCTTCGACCACGGCACGACGCACGTCGGTGAATCCAATAAACCCGAGAAAGAGCTCAAAATATTTAGTCTGCAGATCGAAGGCTTCGGTGTCGCTTCCAGGAGGATACGCGCCGCCCCGGGAGTAGGCCACGAAAGCGGGTTTGCCGGTCACCAGCCCCTTGTAGCCTTCCTCGGGAGAAAAACTGAACGTGTAACCGGGCTGGACGATGACATCGATAAAGTGCTTCAGACGATAGGGGATACCGAAATTCCACATGGGTACGGCAAACACGAACTTGTCCGCCGAAGTGAACATTTCGATGACGCTTTCCACGGCCTTCCAGGCTGCCGCCTCTTCCCCGGTATGATCCTGACCCTGCAGGATGGCGTACTTGGCGTTCAGGGCAAACCCATCGAACGGGGGCAGTTCCGTGGTAAACAGATTGACGGTGGTAACCGAATCGTCGGGATGTGCCGTCCGGTAGGCTTCGACAAACGCGTCCGCCACGGCTATAGAGTAGGAGCGATTCCCCCTTGGCGATGCCTGGATATACAACAATTTGCTCATGATGCCCTCCTTTTCCGTTTGGAAACCTTGGTGGCTCCCGTTTTGTGCTTTCCTCTAACCCATTTTTTGGCTTCATCAAAACACAGGGGGCGGTATCTGCAGCCCCATTGATCGCAGTACTCGACGGCACTGCCGAAACAATCGAAGTTTCCCTCTGCGATCTGGATCTCCCGTATCAGATTCACTTTGGTCTTCCCAAAGGAGTTGATCCCGTATTGCTTTGCGATCACCCTGAGTTCCTGCATTTTCATACATGTATCTCCTATTAGAAAGGGTCGGCCTGCATGTCACGGTGAACCGGAACCTTCTCCAAGAGCGGCCGTCTCTATTCCGGGCTCGGGCAGTTTCGGCGCTTCGGGAAAATCGATTTCGGTTCCGGCAATCAGGTTGACGTACGTGGAGAGTTTGTTGAGCGCCCCATGAGCAACGACTTCAGTAAATCCCGGGCCGCTGCAACCGGATTCGGGCACGCGACCGACGTCTTGGCAGAATGCGCGATACCGCTAACCTGCGTTGCGTCGCAGGAAAAAAAGACCACCTGATGATCAGTTCATCGCTGAGCACGGCTGTTCGACCGGTGTCGCTACATGCGAAAATACAGTAAGGACTGCTGTTTCGATTCGCAACGGCTAGTGAAAATGTGTCTGCAAATTTTCGTGGCGATGATCGATCATCCCCTCGTCCGTCAGTCGTTCAATACGGGCTTCCCTTACACCCAACGCCTGAAGGACGTCCATTATAGTAGTTGTCATAAACATGTTCCGTTTGCAGACATATGGAAACGATGACCGCTGAGCCACCAATCGCAGGCATCCGGAACCAGGCCCCCTGAAACGTCAAGTCCCGTCACGCCGCCACAGCAAATGGCGGGAGTTAATTCCGATTCAATCCCGCCGGTGTGCCTCTCCGGCATCCGGAAGCCCCTCGTGCCAAAGGAACTTGTTTGTCTATAAAAGTTATTATTAGTTATTTTAGGTGCCATATCGGCATATGTTCCGATTACTGTTGACAGATATTTTCTTATAACGATAATAAATTACCTCTTTACCCAAAATGTCGGAAAGGTCTACCCAATGAAAGAGCTCATGTCGACAAAAGAGGTCGCCAGGCTGTTGTCGATCAACGAGAAAATGGTCTACACGCTGATCTCCGAAAAGGGTCTTCCGGCCACCAAAATCACCGGGAAATGGCTGTTTCCGTATCACCTGGTCCGGCAATGGATCGAAACCCACACACAGAACATCCCGGCGACCGAGTCCCGACTCCCGCCATACGAGGGCCTGCTCATTCTTGCGGGAAGCAACGATCCGCTCCTCGAGAAGACCATCTCCCTGTTTAACCGGCGGCACCCCGGGCACATCGCTGTGTTCGGGAATCTGGGCAGCATGGGGGGCATCGCCGCCCTGCGACAGAATCTCTGCCACATCGCCTCGAGTCACCTGCTCCAGAAGGACGGGGCCGAGTACAACTTTGACTTTGCTCTGAAAGAGCTCAGCCAGATGCCGGTCATCGTCAATTTCTGCCGGCGGGAGCAGGGGCTCCTCCTTCAGCGGGACAACCCCAGAGGTATCTCTGATGTGGCCGACCTGGCCCGGCCCGGCGTGCGCATCGTGAACCGCCCCATCGGCACCGGCACCCGGCTGTTGTTCGACCGGGAACTTGAAAAGGCCGGAGTTCGCGGCTCCGCCATCGAAGGCTATAACGTGGAGATCGCCAAGCACCTGGACGTCGGGCTCGAAATTTTGTCCGGTCGGGCCCATGCGGCACCCGGGATACGTCCGGTGGCGGCCCTGCTGGGGCTCTATTTTATCCCGATCCGGTGGGAGCGATACGACCTGCTGATGCGCAAGGAAAAGTTTTTCGACAAAGGGATTCAACTCTTTTTGGGAATGCTTCATGAACCGGCCTTTGTGAAGACCGCCGACCAATTGGACGGATATGATGTGACCACCAGCGGGAAAATGCTGTTTCCCCAGGATACCGGATTACAAGGACCGGCAGATCCTGCACCTATGGCGTCACCCTAAGTAGAGGGTGTAAAAATGATAAGGCGGCAATCCTCTTCTTGGAGTACCTGCGGAAGCCGAACGGTGGCCCGGCGGTCTTGAAAAAGATGGGACAGCCGCCGTTTGTGCCTTCCCGCGTTCCGGACGGTGACATGCTAAAACGCCTGCCCGTTCCACTTCAGAAATGGGTCGAGGTGCGCCAATAGGAGCCCGGCGGTTGTAGGTTTTTTGCAGAACCCGAAAAGGAGGAACGATGAAACGAACCCTGGTTTGGATTTTGTGCGCTCTGATGTGTTTCTACTGCACAACATCACCGGTTTGGGGTGGGGAAAAGGTACTTAAAATGTCGACCACCACGAGCACCCAAGCCTCCGGGCTGCTCGATATCCTGTTACCCGAATTTGAAAAGGACCCCGGCATCCGGGTGAAGGTGATTGCCAAAGGGACCGGCGCCGCCATCCGTGACGGCATGGACGGCAATGTGGATGTCATCTTTGTCCACGCCAAGGCCCGTGAGGAAGCATTTGTTGCCGAGGGTTACGGGACGAGACGCCATGCCGTGATGCACAACGACTTTATCATTATCGGACCGACGAAGAACCTTGCAGGGGTCCGGCGCAATGACACTGCCACAGCGGCCTTCAAAAAAATTGCCGCCAAAAGGCAGCCGTTTATTTCCCGGGGAGACGACAGCGGCACCCACACCAAGGAACAGGCCCTTTGGAAAGCGTCCGGGTTGCCGCTCGAAAATGAAAGCACCACCATTGCTAAAAAAGGAAAGGCACGCACCATATCGTTTCTCTACCCGGCGGGACTGGGTTCCTGGTACTTTTCCATCGGCCAGGGCATGGGAAAAACCATCACCTACGCCGAGGAGAAACAGGCATATACCCTGGCAGACCGGGGCACTTACATCAGGTACAAGTTCGGACGGGAGGGAGGACTGGATCTGGACATCTGCTGTGAAGGGGATCCGGGGTTGCACAACCCCTACGGCGTGATTCCGATCAATCCCAAAAAATTCCCCCATGTCCAGTATGACATGGCCAAAACATTCGCCGAATGGCTGGTTTCCCCCCGCGGGCAGTACCTCATCAACGACTATCGCCTGCTCGGCAAACAGCTGTTCTATCCGGATGCCATGTAGCGCGTATTGCGGTACCCAACAGAAAGCGGCCATTCTGAAACAATTGAATAGGACGGTAAACGGTGGACCTTCTCATTGACAGCTTCCTTTCGGCGATCCTTCTGATCGTCTCCCTGGATCGGGAGATGCTATCGGTGGTGGGCGTCTCGTTAACGGTGAGTACCAGCTCCACGCTTATCGCCGGCATGATCGGCATTCCCGTGGGTATCGGCATTGCGTTCAAATCCTTTGCCGGCAAACGGTTGGTCATCACCGTCCTCAACACGCTCCTGGCACTGCCAACGGTCGTCATCGGACTGATGGTGTATGCGTTCATCTCCCGCAGGGGTGTCCTGGGCATGCTGGATCTGCTCTATACCCAAAAGGCCATGGTGATCGGCCAGGTCATCCTGATTGTTCCGGTGGTGGCCACGTTGACCATCGCCGCGGTGAGCCGGATTGACGATCGATATCGAAAAACGGCCATGACCCTGGGTGCCAATGCCCGTCAGACAGCACTGGTGATTGTCCGGGAAGCCAGGTTCGGCATCATGGCCGCGGTGATCGCGGCATTCGGCCGGGTGATTGCCGAGGTCGGCATCAGCATGATGCTGGGAGGCAACGCCCGGGGGTTTACCCGGACCATGACCACGGCCATGGCACTGGAGTACGACAAGGGGCAGTTTACCCTGGCGGTGGCGCTGGGCATCATCTTAATGAGCCTAAGCTTTGGAATGAACCTGCTGTTTCATTTTTTTCAGGGGAGGGCCCGGTCCTGATGCTCTATACCATTTCGGGGCTGAAACAGATGTATGGCGATTGGACGGTGCTCGACATTCCCCGTCTGTCCATTGATGAGGGGGACATTTACGCCTTGCTGGGACCGAACGGCGCCGGAAAGACGACCTTGCTGAACATCCTCGGGTTCCTTTCCCGACCGAGCATTGGAACCATCCGTTTCCGATCCCGGGACGTACACTTCTCCGAACCGGCGCTCCAGGCCTTCCGCCGGGAAGTGGTCATGGTGGATCAGACGCCCATCTTGTTTACGTCCACCGTATACCGCAATGTGGAGTTCGGCCTGAAAGTGCGCCGAATCCCCGCAGCGGAGCGTCAACGGATGATCGCCGACGCACTGGATCTGGTGGGCATGAACCGCTTCGCCCATGCCATGGGGCACCATCTTTCCGGGGGCGAAACCCAGCGTGTGGCGTTGGCCCGCGCTCTGGTGGTAGAGCCGCGCGTGCTGCTCTGTGACGAGCCCACCGCCAGCGTCGACGCGGAGCACCAGGCCACGGTGATGGCCATTTTAAAACGGATCAACAGGGAAAAGCGGATCAGCATCATCTTCACCACCCATGACCGGCTACAGGCCGTATCTCTCGGAAAACAGATGATCTATTTGAACCAGGGCCGACTCGCATCCAACGGGCTGGAGAACGTATTCCCGGCAACCCTCACGCCCGTCTCCCGGGGACAGCTCGAGTGTACGGTTCAGGGGGCGATCCGCCTGACATTGCCGGCGACCGCATCCCACCGCGATGAAAAGCGGGGGCGCATTCTGATCGATCCGGCCCGGTTATCCCTCAAAGAAAGGGCACATCCGAAACCGGCGGCAAACCGATTCAGCGGCCGGGTCGTCCAGCTTTCGGAAGAAAAGGGGCACATCCGGATGGTTGTGGATGTCGGGATCGGGCTCCATTTGCTCCTGAAACCGGCAACCTACCGCAAAAACCCGCCCCTTGTCGGAGACAGGGTCGATGTCTCCATCCCTCCGGATGCCGTCCGTTTTATCTGACATTTATCGACAATCTCCTGCTCCGCTGACATTCGTAAATTATAGCGAATGTCATGGTACGGTTCCGAATTGCTTAGGGACAAAGATTTACCGCAGCGCCGCAGAGGGCCAAGAGCTCATAGTTGCTTTTGCGATTCGCTGCCCTTCGACAGCCTCCCTTCGAATCCGCCAAGGAAAAGCAAAACAAAGAGGACGAAACGTAAAAATATCGGCTGTTATAGCCGTTGCCATATATATGTTCCGTTTGAACATGGTGAGTTTTTGTTAACCGGATACCGTTTCGGGAGAGTCCGTATATGGACATGTTCGGTATCGGGATCGCTATCGGTATCGGAATCGAGACAGCATGGCTAACTTCGACGTCGATACCGATTCCGAACCCGATTCCGATACCGATGACTCGGCAACGTTCAACCGCGTCAACAATCCACCAATCGGAACATAATTATGACAACCGCTAATCCCGTGGCACCCTGCGGGCACGGTCGGAGCTTTCTCTTGAGTTTAGGGTTCCGGTGTCTTACACATACATTTACAGGGCTCCCCTGATGAGGGTGCTGTCTCCATATTACTGACCTGCCTCCCAGGAAGATATGTAAAAAGAGGAGAGTTCCCATGAACCTTCCGAATCCGGTCATTGTCGTACCCGGTATCACGGCCACCTACCTCCAGGATCAATACCCCCTTCCGCCTGAAAATATCTGGACCGTGCTTAAAAAAAACTATGAGCGGCTCACGCTCCACCCGGACAATCTGAATTATGAGGTCAACGAGCCCTCCCGGGTGGTCCCGGATCAGCTCTTCGAGGTGGCCTATAGGGCGCTCATCGAAGAGCTCCGATTCAATCTCTCGCCAAATCCGGATTCTCCGGTTCCGGTATTTCCCTTCGGATACGACTGGCGCCAGCCGCTGGAGGAGACCGAACGGGAGCTCGCGGGATTCGTAGACGAAGTCATGGAGCGGACAAAATTGCTCAGACACTATCACAAGGCCGGCTTTTCCAAAAATCCCCGGGTCTCCCTGATTGGTCACTCCATGGGGGGGCTGGTCATCACAGGCTATCTGGCCCGCTATGGCCAGGAAGCCGCCGCCGACAAGGTGGTTACCCTGGCCACCCCCTACCGCGGATCCTTCGAGGCGGTTATCCAGGTGGTCACCGGAACGGCCAACCTGGGCACCGGCGAGCCGGCGTCCCGGGACCGGGAGGCGGCACGGCTGACGCCGGCGCTGTATCACCTGCTGCCGGCATTCAAGAACGGCCTGGTCCCCCCGCAACTGCCGGTCGATGCCCTCTTCGACCCGACGCAATGGCAGCCCAGCATTGTGGCCACCCTCGCCCAGTACATCCGGCGGAAAGGGCTGCCCGGCGATCCCCCGAAACAGCGCGCCAAAGCGCTGTTCAACGACCTTCTGGGCCAGGCAAAAACGCACCGCGCACGGATCAGACGCTTTCGTCCCGCCGCTGCCGGCATGGATCTGCACGACTGGCTGGTGGTCATCGGTGCCGATGACCACCACGCGGGTGCGGCTCGAAGTCAAAAAGGTTGCCGGTAAGCCCCAGTTTCGACTTCACTCCCTGGACCGCGAGAACCAGTGGGACAGCGCCGATCCGGCCGAACGCCGCATGACCGGTGACGGGACCGTCCCTTTCGAAGGCGCACTGCCGCCGTTCCTGCCGGAGGATCATCTGGTGTGCGTTACACCGGATGACTACGGCTACTGGGAACTTCAGGACAAAACGCTCACAAAGCTGGCCGGATTCCACGGGATCCTTCCGAACATGAACATGCTCCATCGGATGATCGCCCGTTTTCTTGCGGAAACGCCGGACACCTATGGAAACACCTGGGGGCGCCGGGTGCCAGGTGTGGCCACCTGGAGCCCTCCCCTGAAGCTGAGGGAAAAATAATTGCGCCCAGCCCCATTTCAAAGTCACCGTGACGCTGCCGGTAACGGAAGATATCGCATGATCCGGAACGCTGATGTTGTCGTCGCGGGGCTTTTTCAGGTCCACCTTTCCGCTTGCGCCATGCAGGACACCACGACGCAGGCGCCAAAACCGGCTGGCATTTCGGAAATGGAGCCGCTGTGGACTTCGGGAACCTGCACCGGTATGTTTTCCTATTTTGACGACGCCGAGTTTCTCTTGGAGTGTTCCACAGAGAAATAACAATGAATCTCTGTTATTGGAAAGAGTGACGTTATGCACTATCTGGAACAGGATGACCCGGAGATCGCTGAACTCGTCCGCCGGGAAGCCGAACGGATCGAAACCACGCTGAACCTGATCGCCGCGGAAAGCCATACACCACATTCGGTCATGGCAGCCCTGGGATCGGTATTCAATGAAAAAACCATCGAAGGGTATCCGGGGCGTCGATTCCATGCCGGGTGCATCCATGCCGATGCCGTGGAAGAACTGGCCGTATCCCGCGCCAGAGCCCTCTTCGGCGCCGAATATGCCAATGTTCAGCCCCACAGCGGCACCTCGGCGAATCTGGCGGTCTACTTTTCGCTGTTAAAGACGGCAGACCGGGTGCTGGCCATGAGTCTGCCCCATGGCGGGCACCTTTCCCACGGTCATTCAGCGTCCATAACGAGCCGATGTTTCGAGTTTGCCCACTATCCCGTGGACCCGGAAACCGAGCGGATCGACTACGACCGGGTGCGGCAAATCGCTGAAACCTTTCACCCACGCATGATCGTCGCCGGTGCCAGCGCCTATCCCCGCCTCATCGACTACGACCGGATGGCCGAGATCGCCGCCGGGGTCGGCGCCTATCTCATGGCCGACATGGCCCACATTGCCGGCCTGGTCGCCGCGGACGTGATTCCCAGCCCCGTGCCCCGGTGCGATGTGGTGACATTTACCTGCTACAAGACGCTGATGGGAGGACGTGGCGGCGTGATTCTGGCCAAAGGGGCCCATGGGGACAGCATCGACCGTACGATTTTCCCGGGCAGCCAGGGAACCAGCCCGGTCAACGCCATCGCGGCGAAGGCGGTGACTTTCAGACGGGCCATGGCACCTGACTTTCGCCGCATTCAAGCTCAAACCATTGCAAATGCGCAACATCTCGCCGCCGGGCTTCACGCCCGGGGATTCCGAATTGTCACGGGGGGTACGGAAAACCACCAGGTGATTGTGGATGTAGGGGCCCGGGGCCTGAGCGGCGACCTTGCCGAAAAAACACTGGAAAGGGTCGGCATCATCGCCAATCGGAACACGATTCCATCGGATGCCGTCACCCCCCCGTCGGTGAGCGGTGTACGGCTGGGAACCGGCGCATTAGCCGCGAGGGGCATGGGGATAACGGAAATGGGCCGGGTCGCCGATATGATCGCAGCGGCCCTGATGGATCCGGAAGACCGACAGCGGCTGGAGAGCGTCGCATCGAACGGCCGGCGACTCTGCGCCGGATTTCCGGTGTATCCAGGAGAAAGGTATGACACATGAGTGAAAAGGCGTTTCAGGACTACTATCCGGACGATACAAGCCACTGCTACGGATGCGGCCGGATGAACCCCCACGGGTACCAGATCAAGAGCTATTGGGACGGCGAGGAATCCGTCGCCCACTTCACCCCTCAACCGTATCACACCGCGATCCCCGGATTTGTTTACGGCGGATTGATCGCATCCCTGATGGATTGTCACGGGACCGGCACCGCTTCGGCGGCCGCCTACAGGGCACGTGATCGGGCGATGGGAACCGATCCCCCGCTGCGGTTCGTCACCGGTTCCCTGAAGGTCGAATTCCTCCGGCCGACCCCCCTTGGCCCGGAATTGGAGCTTCGCGGAAAAGTTCTGGAGGTCAAGGAACGCAAAGTAGTGGTGGAAGAGACCTTGTCCGTGGACGGGACAATCTGCGCCAGAGGCAACGTGGTCGCCGTTTTGATGCCGGAACAGTTCATGCTGAAGTGAACCTTCCGGGCATCATTGAAGAGGTCGGTGAAACACCACAGCCGGGCGACCGGAGCCGTGTCTGTTCAGGACGGACAGGATACAGCGATGGCATCCGGACCACATCCCGGACGGCACGCCGGCAAGACAGGGATTCGCATTTTCAAAGGAGCCAAAGACCATGACCCGGGCAAAATTTTTCCGGAAAACATTCACTCCCGATGCTCTTGGAAAGCTGTTCCCCAAAGATCGGGCCGATCGCTTTTTCGAAGCCCTGCTGGGCGATGCGCAAGAGGGTGCATACGATATCCGTCTTGTCTTCAAGGACGCCGGAAACAACCGTCTCGACTTCGAATTCCACCTGACACCGCGACCCGGGCGATGCCTGCGCTGCAATCTGACCTATGGCCTGCCGGACGTATTTTCACGACATCCGGTCATCGACATTCAGGGCCTGGTCGGCGCCATCGACCACCTGATGGACGGCAACGGGCGTTGCTCGGGCTGGTCTGTCGGCCGTGTCCGGGAGGTCCGCTCGGACCTCCATTGCATCCCCCTGACCATCGCTTACGTGTGATGCCCCACACGTCAGCGTAACACGTGACGCGATGGACCGGCGTGCAGCCAGAAAGTCCAGTAAAACTTGAGCAACCGTCAGAATTTCGTTCCGATGTGTGGATTGTTGACCGTTTGAACGTTGCGGAGTCATCGGTATCGGGTTCGGGTTCGGAATCGGCTTCGAAGTTGACCATTCCGTCTCGATTCCGATACCGATAGCGATCACGATACCGAACATGTCCATATCCGGATTCCCCCGAAACGGTATCGGGTTAACAGAAACGCTCGATGTTCAATCGGAACATGTTTATGGCAACCGCTATAAACAGCCTGTGAACAATTTCACACTTCATTTGTTGAAATGTTCTTAGATAGTTAATAGAGTTATCAACAAAATTGACAAACCGGTAATCCGTTCAAAACCACCACATGTTGAGTGGTTTTCATCTTGACATACAATATGGCCCATATTATAGGAAAGCTGCTCATTATTACAGGGCACCCAATCACTCCGGGGGCAGGTCCATGAGGGGCGTGGAGCAGATCAAACAGCATCTGGTTCCCAAGCTGGCAGGACGAGGGATGGCTCCCGGAGCGATCCCTCTTTTTATTCGTGGTCTGGCCATGTCCATCGATAAGCGCCGGGGCATCGATGCGGCGAATATCAATGGGCTCATGCGCCGGATGGGATGGGATGGTTTTGACATGGACCGCGAGGAACTCATAGCCGTCATCAATTGTTTCGAGTCCGGCGGGTTGCAGCAGCTGAGACAGAAACCCGCCCGATGGTTTTTCAAAGCGTTTGAACCGTCTGATGACCGCCCGCCCCGGCTTCCCTCCGACGACGAGCTTGAGACAGATTCGGCGTTCAACAAGGAAACCATAAACCCGGCGGCAAGCAGCAGGGAATTGTTGCAGCAATAGCGGGCCGCCTCTTTCCGGTACGTCGTCCGGCCCATCTCCACGCACATTGAGGGCCGCAACTTCGGCGGCGACCTTGGATCGATCTGAATGAAACCATCGGGTACTAAAGCATCCGGACTGTCGCTGTTCAAAGGGCTTCGGAGTCCATCTGAGCACTATCCGCATTTCAATCAGAGCCTGCCGGAGACAACCGACTATCCGGAATCGGACGAAGCGTTGCTGACACCCAACAGGAGACAAGAGCGGAGATACGACGTCGAAGAAGGCGCCCTGGTGGTCTACGACCGGCGAACCGACCGTGAAATCGGATTTGTCAAAGACCTGGGGCCGGGCGGACTTTCCTTTGAATACTTCGACGTGGGCGCGCCGGTTATCGAGCAGGGCGAATTCGGCCTGCTGGTTTTGGACTCGAATTATTATATCGGCAAGATACCCTATCGGATTGTTTCCGATTTTGAACTGGAAACTGAAGATCACAGCCCCATACCGATCCGCCACTGCAGCGTTCATTTCGACAACCCCAACAGAGAGAAAAGCCGGGAAATCGAAGCCTTTATCGGCATGTTTTCCGGTCAGGGGATTCACTGACACGAAGAGCCTTCCCTTCCCCTATCGGCCGTTTCCTGATATTCTAACCACCCATGGAGCATCACCCGCCGAAACGCTCGAGGCTGCCGCCGGATGCCCGACGATGGATCCGTGTCGGCGTGTTCACCGGGGCGATATTGCTCGGGCTGCCCCTTTTTCCGATGATCTGGAATGCCCTTTCCGGCAAATTTCCCGTGTTCTGTCAGATGGCCGCGATCCTGCTTCTGCCCGTGGGTCTGCTTGCCCTGATCATCGGGATCTGCAAGGTCGCCGGAAAGCAAAACAGATCAGTCGGGGTTCTCGTCGCTTTGATATGCGTCGGATTCGGCATCCTGATGCACTACGCGACAATGACACCGCTGGAGCAGTTCCATGCGGTCGAATACACCATCCTGGCCGCACTGGTCTATCGGGCGCCGGCACCAGGAACCGGCCGCCGATCCAGGTGCCGAATCGCGCTGATCTATAGCTTTGGAATGGGGATTTTGGACGAAGCGATACAATATGTGCTGCCCAACCGGGTCTTCGATCCAAGGGATATATGGCTCAACTGGACGGCCGGTGGTTTTGGTGTCTTGCTCTCGGTCTTGGTGCTCGGCAGAATACGCCAGAGTACCGGCAGATGGAGGCCCACCAGAGGTGGTGATGACAGGTATCATCGGGTGGGTTGTCCGGTGCATGGCATAGTGTCCCGGTAATAAGGCTGTTACTTCCGTAAAGGAAATCCGTACCAGATATGAGACGGACCATAAAAAAAGTCGACGGTAAGGTGATCCTCCGCTCGGTCCCCTCACCGGAGGTAGAGCATCGTGTCGTGGGCCTTTTGTCGCAACTGATGAAGCGCACGCCGCCGGAGAAAATACGTGCCGGGATCGCCAGAACGCCGGTTGTTTTGGCGAAACGGATCCGGCCCGAAAAAGGTGAAAAACTGGTCGAAGCCCTGACAAAAATGGGGGCCAACGCCGCGTTTGTGCCGCTGAGGCCCGGTGAGCAGGAAAAACTGGCCAACGGAAATCTCAAACCCCGTGTTGTCGAAATGCCGGTGGATATCACCCCGCCGCCGGGACGGATTCTGAAAAAATGGCTGCGTCGGACCGCCCTGGCGCTCTTTCTGGCTCTCGCCGTGCTCTACGCCGTTGTCGAAAACATGCCGCTCATTTACCCCGACGGCATTTCTCCGATCCCTCAGCCGGACCGGGCCGAACTCAGCGGGTTGCTTCCTGTCGGCAAGACGCTTCCCTCCCTGCTGTCGGTGCATCCGTTGGACATGATGGATGTCCAGGAGCTGCAATACCGGCTGCCCCCGGATCGACGGCTGTTACAGGTATTGGCGTCTCTGGCGGTCCAATTCGAGGCAATGATGATCGACGGAGCGGCCCGGGGACGGTTTCGCCCAGGGGCGCTCCAGTCCGACGGAACAGCCGTGACGATACCGCTGATCATAGACAACCGGGTTGCAGCGGAGATTCAGGTCGCTCAGCCGATCACCTTTCCCGGTGTGATGGCAGCCTGCGCCACCTGGATTTCCATGATGGCCGCCGGCGCCGACGTGGTACCACCGCCCCAGGTCCCGGCGAACGCCATTTCCGGAACAGCTTGGGCCATAAGAGATGTCCAGGGGATCGATCCCCGGTCGATTCTGAAGGGTCTCGGCACCCTGGAAACCTTAAGCCGGGCCCACGGCCCCCAGTGGGTCATTCTAAAAGCGGCCGCCCGAGGATACGGCTATCTGCACATGTCCCTTTTCCCGGACCGGACAGACGCCCGGGACCAGCTGGCGGCCCATGGGTTGGGGCTGTTGGCCCTGGCCCGGTGGCTGGCTCCTGAAACGGACCTCACCATGGAGGAGGCTCTTCTCGCCGACCAGATGGGATATACCGCCCATGCCCTGAATCTGATCCGGGGCAGCGCGTTTTACTCGACAGGCCCCTCAGATCGCCTGACCGCGGCCTACATCATGAGAGATGCGCGGCTTTTATCGTCTCCCCAGAAGGGGGGCAGCGACAGGATGCAGCGCTATCTGCTCGCCCGCTTGCACCGGGAGCTGGGCCAGTCCCGCTCCGCGGAGATATTATCAGACGCCCTGCTGGGCGCCTACCCGGATCTGTTTCCTGCAATGGTCGAGGCCATCTACTCGGGTCCGCGTGACCTGGCGGACGCTGTCAGCCGTCGATTTCTGTGGGCCGTCGTCTCGGCTGTGGAGGACGCCGCGTCGGTTGGGGGTCACACCCCGGAATCCCTTTCGGAAACAGAGAAAGCACCGATCCCGCAAGAAGCATTCGAAGCCCTTGTGAACCGGACAGCGCTGCCGGAGGGCTCTCAAAACGGGCGCATCCTCGACAATTCCCTGACACGGCAGGTGTACCGGATCCTCTACACCGGTGCGATGTTTCTACGTTTTCAACTCCTTCTGGAACTCCGGGATTTTGCCGGGGCCGCCGCCGTTGAAGACAGCCTGATGTCGGATTCACCATTGGCCATGACCCTGCGGGCTCAAATCTTGGCAAACACCGGAAAACACGAAGAGACCGCGGCCCTGGCGGCAAAGATCGTCACGGATCCCGACTCTTCCGCCAGGCTGGCCCTGCAGGCGGTGCAGCTTTCAGGCGCAATCCCGAAGCGGCTGGCACGCCTTAAGGATGCCGCCCGCCGGATGGACGATCGGCCGGTCAACCGTTTCTTCATGGCGTCGCTGTTTCAGAACATCTGGTACGGCGACATGGCAGAAACGTTCTACACCAGCGGGCTCCGCGAAGACCCTCTCCGCTTTTCGGCTTATTACGAATTGGCCGGGGTCACCGGTTCGGTGTCCCCCATAGAAGCGGCACTGGCGGCATACGACCGCGTGGCGGCCCTTCATATCGCGGCAGGCGATTTCTATGCCGAGCAGCCGGATCCCGAGGAGGCTGAAAAATCCCTGGCATATTACAAACAGGCGGACGGTCTGGCACCCCGTGAGGCGACGCCTGCCTTGAAGACACGTCGGGTCCTGTACCGGTTTGGCCGCAAATCAGAGGCGGCGACCGTTTTGAAGGAAAAACTGGATCAGCGCACCCTTTCCGGATCCGCCGAATTGCGGTTACGCGTGGCTCTGGCCGACACCTATCTGGATATGAAACAGCCCGACAACGCCCTGGCCGTTATCGATCCCATCCAACCGGTCGGGGGTCCGGAGATCGCACTTGTCATGGCGCGGGTTTACGAAATCCAGGGGAACTATAAGGAAGCCTTCGCCGCATATTATGAGACGGCTCAGCGATTTCCGAAAAATCGGCAGGTTCTGGCGGCGGCGGCCGGATTCAACTGGCGCGTGGGCCGTTTCAAGGTCGCCGCCGATTTTGTGGCCGCCGGGCGAGGCACCGGCATGGCGGGATGTCGATGGTATGTGGATGACTTCGCGTTCGCGGTGCAAGATGCTCCGGAAAAACGCCTGCTCTCGGCGGTGACATACCTGCGCAATGCCGGCAGCAGCCTTTCGGAAATCCGGTGCCTGGCATTTGCGCTGGAGGAGCGGCGCGCGTTTCCGGCATCATTTACGCTGATGAAAAGCATTCTGGAGGAAGGTGGCGGACAGGATCTGGACCTTGCCGCCAGGACAGCGGTCTTGCTGAACGCCTGGAAGGGGGAGAAGACCGCCGGAGCGTTTCTCAACGATCGGCAGAAGACACCGCTGCCGGTCGAGCAGGCCGCGATCCTGTATCGATACGGCTTCTTCGAGAAAATTCTGGATCGGCTGGCCGATGTTTCGGTATACCCCCGGAAGCAGCGTGAACAGGCGCGATTGATCTATCTGTCCGCGTGGCTCAGCTCCGGCCGAACTCCCGACAGCCTGGACGAGGGGTTCAAACAGCACTATCGGGGCAGCTGGCTGCAACGGAAAATGGCCCAGGTGACCGGGTATATCTCTTCGGACCCGGATCATCTGGCCGGCCGCTACCTGCTGGGTATGATCTTCCGAACCGAGCTTCTCGAACGCATCGACAGCCCCCAACTGCGTTGCCAATACCCGTACATCGTCGGCCTTTCAAAACGGGCGAAAGGCGGATTCACCGATGCCGCCGCGTGGTACCAGCTCTCCCGGGAGTCTCTTCAGGAGAATTGCGACGAATTCGGCTGGGCGACAAACGAGATGTTCTGGTGGGCCCATTTGGGAACCCGCAACCGGAACCGCCGCCTGAGCGCGGATATCACCGCCTACACGCAAACCCTGATCGAAAGGACCGAACGATGACGCCGAATGTGCGAAACCCATGGGCAGCCGGCCTGCTGGCGGTCATATGGTTGATTTCCGGTTGCGCCGGGGTGAACCGCCGGGTCGAGCCCCCGAAGATGCATTTCGCGGGAATTCAGCTCAAAGAGATCTCCGGATTGGAATCCACGTTTCAGGTGGACCTCCGGGTCATCAACGGCAATCCCATGCCCCTGGCCATCGAAGGGATTACGTGCGATCTGACGGTCAACGAGAGACGGTTTGCGTCGGGGGTCAGCGGCGAAAACTCGAAAATTGCCGCCTACGGCACGGCGGTCGTTTCCATCACCCTGTATTCGTCCATACTCGACGTGTTCAAGGGGGTCCTGACCATGGAAAAAGAGGATACCGTCGAATACATTCTGGCTGGAAAGGTGCAGCTCGGCGGCGGCGTGCGGCCGTCGACGATCCCTTTTAAGATATCCGGCACTCTGGATGCCGTCACCCTGCAGTGACAGGCCGCCATTTTGCCCTACATCGAATGTCAGAATTCCGTTCCGGTTGGTTTAGGGACAGATATTACCGCAGAGCCGCAGAGGACGCAGAGGACGCAAAGGAGCTGTATTTTTCCCAGAATCCCTGAGAGGGGGATTCTGAAAGATCTGAAAGAAATGAATCTCACAGACGGATTAAACGCCCATCTGTTGGGATGAGTAACAATTTTGCTTTTCGTCCTATCAGCGAAAAGCAAAATAATATTGATACTTTGCGATCTCAGCGCCTTTGCGGTGATACGTTGATCGTAAAATGAATCGGAACGCAATTCTGGCAATCACGATAAAAGCCCTGGAGAAAACATCGGGGGAAGGGCAAATGCCCTTCCCCCGTGTCACACGCTCATGAGATCGGCCTGTGGGGCACTTGCCGGGTTAGAACCGGAACGTCACCCCGAAGTCCACACCGATTTCACTCAATGACGATTCGATGGTCACCGGATTTCCGAACACATCCGTCCCCTGCTCGGTCATGGTGTTTTCCGGGGCATACATGAATCCGAGATCGAGCCGGAAAGTTTCCGTGAACTGGTAGCCGATGCCGGCGGTAAAATGCTGCTCCACGATGGCCGGAAATCCGATGATCCGGAACGTCTCGTAGTAGTAGTCGGGAAAGGTGGTTCCCTGGACGTTTACACTGCCGGCTCCCCAGCCATTATGCTCTTCCACCGGATTGGATCCGTAATTGTACCCGAGTCGCAGAAAGAGCTTTTCAATCACCTGGTATTGCCCTCCGATGTTGAACACCCACTGATCCTTCCAGTCAAAGTCGCTGTAACCTTTCGCGCTGGACCAGTTTAGCCACTTGGCGTCTGCCTCCACGAGGAGCGTGCCGTTCAGAAAGGTGTAGGCCGCTCCAATGGTGGCCTGCTGGGGAGACTCCAGGGTCAGATCGCCACCCCCGAATGCCGCGGGGAAGACCTTCTCGTGGTCGACGGACTGGGCGGAAATATAGCTGAGTCCCAGGGAAAGATTCTCGACCGGATGCCAGATGACCCCCGGCTGGAACCCGAAAGCGTATCCGGGAGAAGATCCGCTACGAAGATCCAGGGTGGCATAATCGATGTGCACCGCCAGGCCCACAGCCCATTTCTGGTTGATCTGCCAGCCGAAGGCCGGAGCGAATTTCATGATCTGAAGACTGGAATACTCACCGGCTATCAGCGGAAACCCCGAGCCGGCAAAATTTGAGTTATCGAGGGCGGTTCCCCGGTAATCGACGCCGAGTCCGGACACCCCGTAGGCGGCCAGGCCGAACCGGAATTTGGTCGGGTCCTCGGTAATGGGAACCGACAGGCCGATGGCCGGGATGGGATAGACATTGTCCTTGCTGTCGGCCTGAAACGCACCGGCCGGATTGGTGACCGATGCATTAACCTTCGGCATGAAGGCCGTGCCGGCAAAGTTCACCTCGGAAGCCGGGCAGTAGGGCCCGAAACACATGGCCGCCGGGTTGGAAAACACCGCGCTGATGGCATCCTGGGGGGCGGCCACCCCCACGCCGCCCATGGCCCGGGACACCGGGCCGACTCCGATCAGGTTGTCGCCGTTGGTCGCCCAGGCCGGCAGGGATAGGGCTAGGGCCACCATCAGGACAGCAAGCGTCGTAAACCGTCTTCTCATCGTGGGACCTCCTTTGTTAAAGTGTAGGGTTATGTGCGATACGCATTCTCAGTTCGGAACCAGGGCATCGGCGACCATGGAGGACAGAAACCGGACATCCACCCCCATCTTGTAGTGGTCGTTGAGATCAGAGAGCTGGGTGTGGCAGTTTTCGCAGGCGGTGGACAGGATTTTCGCGCCGGTCTTTTCGACCTGCTCGGCTTTGACCCGTGCCGACTGCATGCGGAAGGCAAGGGTGTCCTCACCCATGGCCACCAGACCGCCGCCCCCGCCGCAGCACCAGTTGTAACGGGGGTCGTCGATCATTTCGTTGAAATCGTCGGTCAGGTGACCCAGGATATATCTCGGAGCGTCGAACACGCCGCCGTTTCGGGCGATCTGACACGGATCGTGGTAGGTGACCCGCCCCTCGAATGTGGTCTTGTCGAGGCGGATGCGCCCCTCCCGGAGATATCGGGCGTGCACATCGGTAATGGTGGAGACTTCGAACGGCTGCTTCCCGGAAAGCTGCTTCATGACCCGAAAGGCCGTGCCGCATTCACAGATGCACACCTCTTTGACCTTCAACCGTTTGGCCTCGTTGACAATCCGGTCCAGAATCAGCTTGGTTCGGGACGGATCCCCCACAAAGGCGCCGAAGTTGACCGCCTCGAAAAAACTCAAGGTCCAGTTTTCACCGGCCGCGTTAAACACCGCCGCCGCCGGTATGATGGAGTGGGCGCCGGCCAGGGCCACATACAGCAGGTCGGCCCCTTCCACGTCGATGGGGATGGCCGTCTCACCGGCTTCCACCTGCCAGGCCTTGACCACCTCCTCCTCGAGCCTGTGGATCCCGGTCATAAAACTTTCCTTGAACAGCTCCAGCGATTTTCCCTTCTCGATGGACGTGTCCGCCAGCAGGGACAGGATTTCGGGTTCGGCGCTGGCGCCGATCAACAGCAGCTTGGCAATGGACATGAGCATCTGGGTGTCGATCCCGAAGGGGCAGAAGACCATGCAACGGCGGCATCCCGTGCACGAGTATGCGGCACCGTAGAGCTCCTCGAGGGTCATGTCGGTCAGTTCCTTGGATTCCCCCAGAGACGGCCAAAAATTTCCCCGCGCCTTGAAGTAGCGTTTGTAGAGTCGCCGGACGATTTCATGCCGGTAGACCGCAATGTGGTGCAGCTGCCCGGTGGATGCATACACGTGACAGGCCTCGGTGCAGACACCGCAACGGGTGCAGGTTTCCAGGTAATACCGCATGGCCCGGGTGAATTTGCTTTTGAAGAGCCCGAGCAGCTCCTCGCGTGTTTGGTCGTCCATGGTTACCCTCTTCTCAACTTGTTCATCGGCAAGGTCAGGATGGAATGCATCAGCTGACTGAACGGAAAGACCATTAAAAACAGATTGGCGAAAAACACGTGCAGGACCAGCATGAAGGAATGCCCCGAAAACGTGACGTTGTAGGGCAGCTCCGGCTTCAACACCAGGAGGCTGAACAGGTAGGTCCGGTAATCCTCCGGAGTCATATCCCCGTATTCGTACCAGCGACGCGCCCAGTCCAATTCGCTCCCGAATATGACAATCAGAAACAGAAGGATCAGCAGGTAATAGTCCTCCGGAACGGACAGCTCCCGGACCGGTGATCTAAACCGCCGGAACAGAAAGTAGAGCACACACACGGACAGAAGAAGGCCGACGAACCCGCTGCCGAGAAAGATTTCATGGGGAATGATCTGGAATATCGCAAAATCGGCAATCAGCTCCAGATGACCGATCAGCAGCAGCACCAGCAGAATGTGAAACCCCATCACGAACACCCAGAGCAGCGGTTTATGTCTTCGTATCGTCGGGAAAAGAAAGGTGTCGTGCAGCGCCCAGAGCCATGTGGGCCGGCGCTCCGGGAAGATCTGCAGCGTGGTGGGATGTTTCGGTTCTTTCAGGATGGTAACGATCCGGATGGTTGTCGCCAGGATAAAGACACCGACGGCCAGGTAGACCATGGGAACCAGGATAATATAGTAGAGTGTTTGCAAAGCTCCCCCCTTGATTGCATATCAATGAAACAGGCCGCCCCGATTCTATCGGGACGGCCTGTCACTGCGTCACGCGTTCCGTTTGATATAGAACCGGGTGAAATCCCCGTCCTGGTCGGTTTTGACGATTTCATTCCCGCTGGTCCTGGCCCAGGCCGGAAAATCGGAAAGGGCACCCGGGTCCGAGGTCTGGGCCTCGATAATCTCTCCGATCTCCACTTCCTTGATACCCTTGCTGACCTTGACCACCGGCATCGGGCACGGCAGCCCCTTGAGATCCATTACCTTCGCTACTTTAATATCGTCACTCATGGTTTCCTCCTGAATTGGTGGTGTAACTATGTTGAAAAAAAATGATCATGTAACTATTTCGTGAAAACTCCGGGTTATATAAACAGCTGCACCCTGCTGTTGCCGGCTTCCTCTAAAAAGGTAGCGACGCCGCCGTAGCTGAGATGCTCGTAATCGATCATCTCTTCCCGTTTGAAGCCCATCAGGTCCATGGACATCTCACAGATCACGATCCTGACACCAAGCTGTTCGGCCATCTCCATCATCTGCTCCAGGGAGGCCACATTTTTCTGGGTCATGAGCCGCTTCATCATGGCGGTGCCCATCCCGCCCATGTTCATTTTGGACAGTTTGGTCTGGGTGGTGCCCTTCGGCAGCATGGCCCCGAACATTTTTCCCATGGCATCCTTGCCGCCGACGTTCTTGTCCTTGTCCCGGAGCACCGGTGTGCCCCAGAACGTGAAGAACATGACGACGTCCATTCCCATGGCCACCGCGCCGGTGGCGATGACAAAAGACGCCAGCGCCTTGTCCAGATCGCCGCTGAAGACAATCATCGAAACTCTATTTTCGGTGGTCTTTTTGTCGACCCGCTCGATCTGCGCCTTGAGCTCGGCAAGCTGGGTTTCAATATTTTGCATATCCATTTGGCCGCCTCCTTTAAGTTGATGCTGTTAAGTTTAATTAGATATAAATTACTGATGGTTAACTTGAAAATTACACGATTTGGTTTATACCATGAACATTATCTCGCAAAAAATCCCATTTGGCATCAGCTGTCCCCCGTTCATCGCCGGTTTGCCGACAGGGTTACACCATCATATCCTTTACCGACTGCATCGCTGATTTGAGCATCTCCAGGGAGGCCATCATGTGGCGCCGCTGCTCCGGGGTAATTTGTGTCAGCACCTCGGAATGCACATCTCGTAGAAAATGATTGATGTCGTCCAGCTTCTTGGACCCGGCCGATGTCAAGCTGAGCAGGTTGACACGGGAGTCCTCCGGGTCTTTAATGCGCTGAATCAGCCCCTTTTGAAGCATCCCCTCGATGATCCGGGTAACCCGGCTCTTGACCACGTTCATCTTGTGGGCGATGCCCTTGGACGTCAGGTAGCGCTCTTCGCCGAAGAGCAACAGGCACCGCAGTTCGGCATCCGGCAGATTGAACCTGTCGCTTTGATACTGCATCCGTTCCTGGCAGCACTGATACAGCTTGGCCACCAGTTCCTGGAAATGATCCAGCTGATAATCCGTAATCTGGTCCGTTGGGTTGCCAAAATTATTGTTCATATCGTGAACTATATATAACCATCGATTTCTGTCAAGCTTTTTTTTTGCGATATCCATTTTCGGTGCCCCCGGCGGGGCAGGGCAGCGGGTATCGCGGATCCGCCCGATGGGAACGCGTTGTGAAGGGAGGGTTTCTATGCTACCGTAACCCGATTTTCGAACCCCTGAAGAAATGGCGGAACGATGCAGGAGCAACGGACACGCCGGGGTCTGCTGATTATTTTGGCGGGCGCTGTCATCACCATGGTCCTGAGCACCCGGGTGGACTATTCCTGGACGGTTTTCCTCGGCGAGCATCGATGGCCGTTTTTGGTAAAGGTGATGGGGCAGACCGTATTCGAGGGGGAATCCTTTGGCGGGGTGGATCCGGTCATCCTTTTTTTGATCACGGTGACCGGCGTTTATTACCTGACCTGGAAGACCCAACGTGAAAAGCTGATCCGGTGGCGGCCGCACCTGGGGTTTATCCTGACCTGTGCCGTTGTTGGCGGCATCTACGTTGTTCACAGTCTGAAATGGATCATGGGACGGGCACGGCCGGAACCCGTCATCACCGGAGGCCTCCCGTTTACCGAATGGTTCACATTCGGACCCCATTTCGTGACCGAGGGGATCTATCGGGGCGCCTTTCCCAGCGGCCACACCGCCGAAGCGATGATTCTGTTCACCCTGGCATATGTATTTGCGGGGACCCCGGGGCATTCCATAGGGCAACGTGTGTTCGGCTGGTGCTGGGGGGTGGCCGCCCTGGTCTACGCGTCTGCCGTCGGAATCGGCCGGTGCATGGCCCTGAGCCACTGGTTGACGGATGTGACAGGCGCCATCGTGCTGTCGTGGATTGCCTGTCATGTGCTGTTTCACCATGTGCTGCGCGTGCCGGAGCAGATCGGGTATGTTCACACCCATGGACAGCTGCCGGATACGCCTCCCGTCTGGGAGCTGCGGCTGTGCGGATACCTTCTCGGGGTCGTTCTTGGCGGAGCTGCAGGCATTCTCGGGTTGCGGGGCATCGGCCTCGGCGAATCCACTGGGTTCATCGGGCTTGCCCTTGCCGGCGCCCTGCTGGCGCTTCTGGCCGCCTGGCGGATGGCCCTTTTTTACCGACGGGTCCGCCGGGGGTTGAATCCGCCGGTGGTCGATAACGGATGAAAAAACTGCTTCGCATACTGATCGTGCAGTCCGGCAAGGAGCTGTTCCGCTACAAATCCTTTTTTCTGCTGATTTTCGCCCTGATCCTACTGGACCGGTTTCTCAAAAAGGTCGTGCACGTGGACCGGTCCTCCCTGAATCAGGAATCACTCAAGGAGATCAGCTTTCAGTCCGCCCAATACGTGTTCGAGGTGATGCCCGGTGTGCTGGTCGGCTTCCTGTCCGACTATCGGACATTTCTGGTTATCGGCGGTCTTTTTTTATTGAAGCAGCTCATCTCAATGTGGCCGTCGAGCGATATGCGCCGGATGCACCGGCAGGAGCGGGGCACATTTGGCCTGTTCGGATCCTTGTTGGCCATCCGATGGGAGCAGGTGCTCTGGGACGGAATGGCGGTCGTCATTATCGTGGGCGTGACCGGCGCCTGGACCACGATCCACTACGTCATCCTCCACAGCGTCTGGCAGGCCCACCCTTCAGCGATTTGCCTTCTGGCGCTGCTCGTTTTGATGTTCCTCTTTTTGCCCATGACCCTGGCCGGTTTTTCGTACTCATCGAAGCTGGCGGTGATCTCAAGGGGCGGGTTCACTGATAAATTCAAGCTGTTCCTTCGCCTGTTTTGGGATCACCGGATACGGTGGGCCTCCTGGCTGTTCTTCATGGCACGGCTTATGATCGAGGCCCTGTTCGTCATCATTCTCCCGGCAGTGGTCATTATCTTGATGGACATCTTCTGGGTTCGCGTTCTCACGGCCAGTCTGCTTGCCACGCCGGTTTACTCCTATCTGAAAATGGCCTCCTTCAAATTTTTCCTCGAAATCTACCGCCCCTTTCCATTAGTTCGGGAAGAATACAGGTCCTACTACAGTAATTACGATTTGCTGTAACAGCGGAGTCATCGGTATCGGTATCGACTTCGAAGTTGGCCACTCTGTCTCGATTCCGATACCGATTCTGATCCCGATACCGAAGATGTCCATATCCGGACTCCCCCGAAACGGGATTTGAAATTTCACGGGGATGCATTACCATGACCCCATGGCAAAGCGTGCAAAAGATGTCTCCACGGATCCCTGGCGGCATTCCCATCGATTTACGGTGGACAGAGGTAGCAGTGAGCGGAACACCTGGCTGGTGATCGCTCTCACCGCGGTGATGATGGTCATCGAAATCGCCTCGGGCTTGATGTTCGGTTCCATGGCGCTTCTGGCGGACGGCTGGCACATGGCAACCCATACCGCTGCATTGGGGATCACGGCCTTCGCCTATACTTACGCCCGGCGCCACGCAGACGATCCGGCCTACACCTTCGGCACCGGTAAAGTGGGCGTTCTGGGTGGATTTGCCAGTGCCATCGTTCTGGCCATCATTGCCGTTTTGATGGGGGCGGAAGCCGTGGTGCGCCTGCTTACGCCCAAACCTATCCAGTTCAACGAGGCCATATTTGTGGCGGTCATCGGCCTCGGGGTGAACCTTGTCAGCGCCTGGCTCCTTCGGGAGCGTCACGATCACAGCCACGGACACGGGTCAGAGGAACACCGGCATCACCAGGATCACAATTTGCGGGCGGCATACCTTCACGTTCTGGCCGATGCACTCACCTCGGTGCTGGCGATTGTGGCGCTGTTGACCGGGAAAGCGCTCGGATGGATATGGATGGACCCGCTGATGGGCGTCGTGGGCGGCGTGATTATTTTGCGTTGGGCTTACATGCTGATTCGGGACACCGGGCACATTCTGCTGGACAAGACCGCCGCAACCGCGATCATGGACGCGGTGCGCTCCGAAATCGAATCGGAGGACGACTCCCGCGTGGTGGACCTCCATCTCTGGCAGGTGAGTTCATCCCATCTCGGGGCGATCGTCTCCATCGTGACCAAGCGCCCTAAACCGCCCGATTATTACAAGTCCTTGCTGAACCGGATCCAGCCCCTGGACCACATCACCGTGGAAGTGATCCCATACGTGACCGCCCCGGAGCAGTTCATGAAATTATCGGACGAACCGTTCTGATGGTGGGGTGATGGTCGAATGGCTGATCATCGGCGGCGGTATCCACGGCACCTATCTGTCGAATCTTCTCACCACTGAGACCGGCCTGAGCCGGGATGACGTCCGCGTGCTGGACCCCCACGATCGCCCATTGGAACTGTGGCACCGCTACGCCCGCAATTGCGATATGCGGTATCTCCGCTCGCCGGCCACCCATAATATCGATATCCACATCCTGTCCCTCTACAGGTTCGCCAAATCCAATCCCGATCTCGATGGGAACCACTTCATCCCCCTTTATAACCGGCCGTCCAGGGATCTGTTCGAGCGTCATTGCGAGTCGGTGATCCGGGCTCGCGGGCTCGCCCGGATGCGGATAAAAGGGAGGGCAAGAGCCCTGACACGGTCTGGCGGTGGCGTCGGCGTCGAAACCGAAACCGGTCGCATCCGGTCCAAGCGGGTGCTGCTGTGTGTCGGGCAAACCGAGGCCCCCTGCTGGCCGGATTGGGCCCGGCGCGCCAGAAACGCCGGGTCGACCATCTATCATGTGTTTGACAGCGATTTCCCAGGGGCAAAGGCGTCCCGGGGGGATCGGACAGTGGTGGTCGGGGGCGGTCTGACCGCCGTTCAGACCGCGCTGGCCCGAACGCGATCGGCGGCCGCACCGGTGATGCTGCTGTCACCCCATGGTCTCCGGAAAAGCAATTTCGATTTCGACCCGTGCTGGATCGGCCCTAAATGCATGAGTGGTTTCCTCTCGGCAAGCCTCCAACGCCGGCGGGAACTGATCGGTACGGCGAGAATGCCGGGGACCCTGCCGATGGAAATCCATGGGGAAGCCACAGCGGCGATCCGGACAGGTCGAATCCTCTTCAGACAAGCCGATGTGCGGGACGCCCGACCATCAAACGGAACCCTTCGTCTGCTTCTGGATGCCGGTGACATCGAAGCCGAGCAGGTGATCCTCGCCACCGGATTTGATCCGGGCAGGCCCGCCGGGGCACTGATTGACCAGACGTCGCGAGAATTTTCACTCCAGACGACCGCTGGGGGATACCCGGTGGTGAACGACCACCTTCAATGGGGAGACGCCCTGTTTGTATCCGGGCCGCTGGCGGAGCTTCGCCTCGGGCCCTGCGCCCGGAACATCGTCGGTGCCCGCAATGCCGGCAGGCTGTTGCTCGAATACCTGAAACACCTTTAACGTTGCTGGAACCACGAGATAGGTAAACGAAACCCCGTTATGGCACAACGGGTGCCGGGTCCCGGGTGTATGTGACATCAGAGTCGAAGGGAGCGAGCAGAGCGAGTTGAAGGGTGGGCCCACCTGTCCTGAGCCTGCCGAAGGGTTAGCCCGTTTGCCCGTGGGCCCGTTAGCCCGTTAGCCCGCTAGCCCGTGTGTCCTCATGCCTTAGCTGTCCTCTGCCTTCTGTCCTCTGCCATCCGACCTCCGACCCGCCAAAGGCGAGCAAGCCTCTGACTTCAAGCATCCAGTATCGAGAATCCAGAATCCAGCTCTCCAAATCTCCTAACCCCTGTAGCTTGTATCCTGGATCCTGCATCCCGTTTGCCTACCTGTCCTGCCTGCCCTGTGCCTGTCGAAGGGAGCAGAGCCGAAGGGAGCTCAGTCGAAGGGAGGCTCTCGAAGGGCAGCGAAATGCAAAAAGGAACATCACCTCTGCGACCTCTGCGCCTTTTCGGTGAACCGTTGATCGTATAAGAAGTCGGAACGCAATTCTGAAAATCGCTATAAGCTATAAATAGGAGAGGGTTTATGCCGCCCGGGACCGTATTTCATGGAGTCGGATCCGGTGGGTTTCGGATTCGCCCCGGAGCGTTTTCATCCGGGTATCGATATCGTACTTCGGCGGCAGCGTTTCGATGTACCGGGTAACACATCGATGCTGATCGTTGTGCGCGAGGACAATCCGGCCGGCCGGCCGAAGGCAGGTTTGGAACAGGTCGGTCAGGGGGTCGAAGAAAATCTCTTTGTAAACGACTTCGGATCCGCAGATGATGTCATAGGTCGTTTCGAGATCTGGACGCAGCCAGTCGAGCTTACGAACGGATACCCTGTCCAATCGGTTCCGGGCGACATTCTCCTGCAACAGCGCCAGGACATCATCGTCGTAATCGGTAATCGTTACAGGGTATCCGAAAGCCCCCAGAAACAGCCCGGTGACGCCCATGCCCGCCCCGATTTCAAGTATCGTCGATTGGGTATCCAGGTCCTGGCTGAGCAGATAGTCGGTCAAGACAAAAGAGGCTTCCCAGAATTTTATCCAGAACGGAAAATCAGAGAGATCACCCAGTCCGTTCCGCTCGAGCCGACGGACAAACCGTCCCCAGTCGCCGACGCCGTAAAACTCCAGCTGTTTCCCACCAATGCCGATGGGGATCAGCTCCAGTTTGTATTTTTCGTGGATACGCAAGGGGCTGGGACCCTCCATCTCAACGCCCGTTCGGGTGGCTGCCGTGGTCTCCTGGAAAATTCGTCCCGCACCTATATCAACCCCGCCCGGGATCGGCAAGAACAGAAATGGTATCAGAAAGTTATTGGGGTTGCCAAAATCCTGTTTCGTGTGACACGGAAAGGGTCATCCCGCAGCGGCCAGATCCGGGCATCGAACCTTCTCCGAAACCGACGGGGACATACGTATGGCAGCGGCCAGATAGACCATATCATACGTCAAATCACTTTAAGCTTTTATCCAAGGAACAAATATGGCAGAATATAGATGTCTGTGAATGACATCCGGGTGAATCCAAGGCTCCCTGCCCCGACGGTTACCGCGGGACGGGGAATCCTATTTTGGGCGACTGTTCTGTGTTTCATGGGGCGCTAACTCCATGGACAAAGACCAAACGTTGCAAAGAACGTGAACGATGAGTGTGTCGACCTACCTGATCATCTACGATCTGCGGTGTAGCGGTGGTTTTGAAACACAGTTTACAATCCGTCTCGATCCGCACACCTTTACGCTCATACCCTTCGACATTTCGTCAACCCCGAAATGGACGGTCCTGACCTACGAGCAGTGCGAGTGCTGCCCGATGGACGTGACGGCGCACACATACTGCCCGATTGCCGTCAACATCTCTGAAATCGCTGAAGAATTCAAAGACAGACTCTCTACCGAAGAATGCAAGGTGCGCTGCCGCACACCGGAGCGCATATACATGAAAAAAACCAACCTGATGGAGGCCATTTCATCCATCTTCGGAATCATCATGGCCACCAGCGGGTGTCCGGTGCTGGACGTCTTTAAGCCCATGGCACGGTTTCATCTACCCTTTTCAACCGGCGAGGAGACGACATTCCGCGCGGTCTCCATGTTTCTGCTGCGGGACCACTTCAGCAGCGATGGCTCGAATTCCTTCATGGATGCGATGAAGACGCTGGAACGCCACTACGAGCTGGTCAAACAGGTCAACGAGGGCCTGTATGCACGGATCAAGAGCATCAGTTCAGAGGATGCGGACAAGAACGCCATCGTGATGCTGCACTCCCTGTCTCAGCTGCTTTGCATGGAGGCGAACTGCAACCTGAACTCTCTGGCGTATCTTTTTAAAACTAAAACATCCTGAAGGGCGCCACATTCCGGGGCCGACGGATCGTACCCATCGTGTACAGAAAGTGTTGCCATGAACATCACACGTGCCACGGTATGTCTGATAACCACCCTGATCTTTTGCGTCTCGGCAATCGCCCATGCGGGGCCCGAGAACAAAGTGGGGCGGCTGTCCGAAGATCAGTTCGCAGCCCTCATGAAAGACAAAAGCTGCAGATGCCTGATTGTCGCCATGGCCGCATGGTGTAAACCCTGTCGCAAGGAGCTGCCCGTACTGGACCGCCTATATAAAAAATACAGGGATCGCGGCTTGCGGGTGGTCGGCATCAGCCTCGATGACAGCGGCCCGAAAGCCATGCAGCCGATAGTGGACCGCTTGAAAGTGACGTTCCCGGTCTATTGGGTCAGTGAAGATGCCATCGAAGACTACGACATCTATGCCGTGCCCATGCTCTTTTTCATCAGGGATGGAGAAAAGATCGAAAAAGTGGTGGGGCAGCGATCCGAGAAATTTCTAAAAGAAAAGATCGAAACACTGCTGCAAGACTAGCCCGAACATTGCACCAAACCGAAGTTTTCACGGGCGAGGCACTCCGAGCGAAAAGAATTTGTGCCCTGTCCGGCCGGGCAGGTCGGTGTCGCAGATGCGTCGGGTTATGGCTTCTTTGAATGGTAAGCTCCATAAAACGCTTCGAGTATCCGCACAAATTCCCCGCTCGTGCGCATGTCCGTGACAACTTTCCGGAAGATATCGAGATAAACCGGGGCCATTAGAAACGACTGCCGTGAAATCCCGATGCACACCGGGTTGGCCTGATCGTACACGTATTCCGCCACTTTGAGCTGTGCCGTCAGTGCTGGATACGCTTCATTGAGGCTATTGAACTGGATCTCGCTTAGAACGAACGTGTCGATCCGTCCCTTCAGTAATTTATGCATATTTTGTTTTATTCTGACCACCGGCGCTTTGTGCAATGTCGGATCCGTGTCGAACGTGTCAAAATACAAAAAGCCCAATTGGGTCCCAATCTTCAGGCCCTGCAGATCCTCATGGCTCGTAATCGTTATGCGGCTGGTTTTCGGCAGAACGAATATCTTGTTGGACCGTCCCTTGTATTCAAGCATCTCCATGTAGGCTTCCCGGTCAGCCTTGTTAAACAACCCTCCCATGATGTCCGCTTCGCCCTTTTTCATCATTTGGAGACATCGTTTGAACGGCGTGTCGGGCGTATAGCTTAGCGTAAAATCAAATCCGCCATGCCGATTGACGCGGCCTACCACCGCCTTCACGATGGAAATTGTTTCACCATAGGGTTCCCCGCCGTCCTCCGGGATAATATGATAGGGGGGATAATTGTCGATCGCCATGGTCACCTGCTCCCCACGGGCTGTTGCGACCATCCCGAAGACACACACTACCAACAGAACACCTACCAGACCGCAGCGATTCCACCGGTGTTTGACCGGATACTTGGAGAGTGCCACCATGATGCATGTCTCCGCCAGAAGCGACGTTGTTGTGAAACAATCGGGTGAACGTAATTGCGTTCAGTCAATGAGCCGCTTTTGCAGCTCCTGCTTCATCCCCTCGATGGCGGGAATCGCCTGGTGAAGTACTTCCTCGATCTTGCCGAACTCGAGCATGCGGACATCATGTATTTCGGGGTGGACAAACAGATCCGGTGTCCGACGTTCCATCCGCTCGTCAAGGGCCGCCTTCTGCATAATGTTGAACGTGCCGAAGACGCATTCCAGGGCATTGGGGATCTCTCTCTGACCCGGTCCCGGGCCCCGCAACCGACTCACGTCCACCGCGATCGTGAAATCCGTGCGCTCAAGAAGAAGATCGTATGGAACCAGGTTGACCACGCCGCCATCCACGAGAGTCCGCCCACTGAACGATACGGGCGCAAATACTCCCGGTACCGCCATGCTGGCCATGATTGCCGGAAGCAATTCCCCTGTTTCGAAGATAACCTCTTCGGCTTTCCAGTAGTCCGCAGCGACCACCAGCAGGGGAATATGGAGATCTTCGAAGCGGCTTGCCTTGACCTCCCGGAGCACCCCTTCGAGAAATCCCTGCACGCTGATGAGTCCACCCTGGACGAAATCCAAAGCGAAGCCTTCGACCCATTTCCAGAGGTGCTCGCGCTTTTCGATAATCGCCCGCCAATCGTCGTTTTCCAGAATAATGTGTTTTTCGATCTCCGCCCTGAGGGCTTTTGCGGGAATGCCGGATGCGTAAAGCGCTCCGACAATCGCGCCGATACTGGTTCCCGCAATCATGTACGGGCGCAGATCGAGTTCATCAAGGGCTTCGAGAACCGCCACATGGGCAAGTCCCCGAACGCCCCCGCCGCCGAGCGCGAGTCCGATCTTCATGGGAGTTCCTCCATGCTGCCGCATGTAAATGCCGTGGCCATGCCCCCCCGACGGGAAACATACCGATGGCCGACTGAATAACCGTTTTCCGGTTGGTTCCGGGTCTCAGGATAGCGTGGGTCAGGGCAACCGGCAAAAAACCGGCCGGTTTACGGTTTACAGGGGAATCGGGTCAGCCATGGGCAAGGACGTTCCTGAGAGCGTGGACACCGGACAGCGCGTCCACTCCGGAAACCGGCGCCCCCGGTTCAAAACCATTGGTGTCGGTAGTTGCGCTGCCCATTATCCCCTGTTCGGTAACGACCATCACGGCATTGACGTAGGAAAGATCGTTTCTATGACCTGGGAAGGGGGAAGACGCTCCGACAAACATCGTGGCCAGTTTCTCGCCACGAGTGGCCCGGATGAGAGATCCCTGAATCGCGAGTTTCTTCCCCACCTCGGTCTAGGGCTGGGCCGCTTCGATGCGTTTGAGATTCTGATACTCCAGTTCTGCATCGTCCCGATAGCCCGCATCAAGTTCGATGACGCGTGAGAATTCTGCCAACGCGGCTGGAAATTCCAGGGCGGCTTTGTAGGCCAGCCCCATGTAGAAATAGGGCCGGGGAGATTCCCGGTCGATGGCCACTGCTTTTTGGTAATTTTGGCGGACAACTCCGAGCCAGTCGGGATCGACACGGTCCTGCCCGGTGAGATAAAATCTCATGTATCCCACATGGACATCAATCCGTTGGACATCGGTACGGGCATATTGGGTTGCCGGCGCCAGGGCACTCAGGCCTTTGTCGAACTCACCCTGGAGTGCATATACAAGGCCCATGCCGACATAGGCCGGGGCATAGGTCGGGTCCAATCCCGCGGCCCATTTGAATTCGGCAAAGGCGCCTTGAAGTTTGCCGGTTTTCATGAGTGTGTACCCGTTGCTGACGTGGTGCTCCGGTGAATTGAGCCGTGCCGGGGCCATCACTTTGGGGCCGCACCCCATGATGAACGTCAGGCATATCAGAATCACACCAGCAATCAGAGTCTTAAGCACCATGATACCTCCGGAACGGCAGGTTCAGAATAGGGGTTCCTGTCACCCCTGTCATCCCACGACCTTGATCATTATAGTATTTTATTCATTTTTCAGCCACGGGCGCAACCCCTTTCAAACGATCCAGGCCCGGAGCCGCAGGGACACCCGTTTGCCCTTGCCGGAAAGGAAACGTAATGCGCATGGGGCTTCCCCCGTGGCGCTGTCGGCACGACGAGAGCAACCGAATCGGTCTCGTCCCAAAACGTAGGGGCAGGACAAAAGAGGCCGGATAACCGAGCAATTCATAGATTTTGACCGGCTCCGCTTTTCCCACCACCTTGATGGCATCCAGTTCCCGCGTACGGATCCATTCGCCGGCATCGCGGAAGGTGGAATCGGAAATCATGGTGTACGTGCCATACACCTTATTGACACCTTCGAGCCGGGCAGCGGTGTTGACGGTATCTCCCATCATGGTGTAGTCCATCCGGCTCTTTGAACCCATATTTCCGACAACTGCCGGGCCGGTGCTCAGACCGATACGCATCATAAGCTCCGGCATGCCCTTTTTCCGCCATTTATCGCGAAGCTGGGCCAGGCGCTTTTGCATCTCGATACAGGCCATGCAGGCAACTTCCTCCTGGCTTTCCAGTTCATTGGGGGCTCCGAAAAACGCGATGATGGCATCCCCCTCGAACTTGTCGACGGTTCCCTCGTGGGTGAGAATGATCTCGGTCATTTCCGTTAGAAATTCATTCAACAGCTCAACGAGTTCCCGTGGGGTCAGTCTTTCGGAAATGCTGGTGAATCCCTCGACATCGGAGAAAAAAGCGGTGATGACCCGTTCCTCGCCGCCAAGCACCAGACGCTCCGGGGATTCAATCAGGTCCCTGACGACGGACGGCGCCAGGTACGTGGAAAAAGCGTCTTTGACAAATTTTTTCTGCCGGGTTTCGACCAAATAACGATATCCGGTAACGGCGATGTAGACCGCCAGAATGACCGACAGGGGATAGACCAGATTCATCACCCAACCGTTGATGGAGAACAGCAGCTGGCAGAGAACGATGTAACCGACAAAAAGCACTAACCCGGTAATGGCTCCGGAGATCACCCCGACCCTGGCCAATACAAATCCCAGGAAGGAGCCGAAAACCAGAATCACCATGATGTCGAAAATCACCCCCCATGCCGGCAGGTACAGGTAGTCCCCCCGCAAAAGACTGTCGATGATATTCGCATGGATTTCCAGCCCCGGGAAAACAGATCCAAAGGGCGTCACGCGGAGATCGTAAATCCCCACAGCGGTGGCGCCGACGATGACGATCTTGTCCCGCATCGGATCGTCCGGGACGGCGCTGTTCAGGATATCGGTGACGGGAATATGCGGAAAGGTCTGTTTTCCTCCCCTGTAGTTGATCAGGATTCTGCCAAACTCATCAGTCGGTATCCGAAACGATCCGACACGGATGCTGTCCACACCAAGATCGGTGATGTCCAGTTCAACGGGGGCGTCCAAATAGGCACTGACCGCAAGCAGGGACAGGGGGGCATACAACCCCTCGTTGAACTTCAATACCGCCGGCATCCACCGGACAACACCATCCGGATCCGGGTACATATTAAAGAACCCGCTTTTCTCGGTGGATTCGGATATCACGGGGATATTCGACTGGGGAGCAACGGCGGTAATCAACGGTGTCCCCTGGGCCTCCGGAGATGTCCACCGGACCATCTGGTAGGCCGAACCCCGGATGTTTTCCTGGTGGCGAAGGACTTCTTCTTCGGTCATGTGCTCCAGGATCTTTGGGTCCATCTGGAAGAAGTATCCGAGAACAACCCGGGCCCTGGACTTAACAATAGCCTGGGCCAGCAGGCGGTCGTTGTCGGACATTTCTTTGAGATCGGCCAGGTAGGCATAGATTTCGTTATCCGGAATCCGGCGCCGCTTTGCTTCTTCCGCAATCTTGTCAATGGTGCGGATGACCCGCTGATCGTCTGGTTCGAGAAAACCGATATCAAAGGCAATCACACCGGCACCGGCATCGGACAGTTTCCGGATCAGGTCGGCGATCTTGGTTCGCGGCCAGACCCACTTCCCCTCCCGGGCAACACTTTTCTCGTCGATAACCGCCAAAACGACCTCTGGTCCCGGGGCGATTTGTCCCCGTGTCTGAAACCGCAGATCGATGGTCTTCAACTCCACCAGGTCCAAGAAGGGGATCCCGATCTGGTATGCCAGAGCGCCGAGTAACATGATCGCACCGGAGATGAGCGCGGCATGAACTTTGACGTTCTTTTTCTGAAAAATCTTCATCTGCGGCACCTGGCCGCTTCCATGTCCCCGACACGGCCGGTTCTGTTCATAGTTGCCTAATTTTGTTACCCTTTTTTAAATTTATAGTGTACGGACAGGGAAAAGTCAACTGCGCAGCCCTGCCGTGATCGCCCGAATCCGGCTGCCGAGCCCTTGCACGCTGCCGGCAGATGGTTCCATCTCCTCTTCACACACGGGTCACGGCTGACGGTGTCGGAAGAAATGCGGGGGCGGTTGCGGGAGCAAGCCTGCCGTAGGCGGGTAAAGCGCAGGCCCCAAACCAGGTTGAAGAGCGAGGGTCGGGTTGTCAGACAAGGCCGCCCCGCAGGCGGCTGGGGATCTGCGGCAGGTGTTTGGGGACCGGAGGCGCTGAACAAAGCAGTTTATTCTTCAGATAGTCCAGCAAGAAGCATGTTTAGCGCGTTAGCTCGGGTGCGAGGGCAAGGCGCAGGCTGAGGAAAAGGCGGAGCGTACACGCAAGTACGTGAGTTGTTGCCGCAGGGGCCCTGTGCCCATGCCTGCAACGCCGCCGTCGTGCCTGGGATGACGTGATAAACCCGCTTCTAAATTCGGCCCCCCGACCACGAAAGCTTGGCCTTCAGCACATCATAATACTGCTGACCCGGCAGCGTGATCATCTGCAGTGGATGATCGCTTTTGCAGACCCGGATGGTGGTCTGCTCGGTGATGGTGAATCCGGACTGGCCGTCCATGGTCAGTATGGTATCTTCATATCGTTGGTCAAGCCTCAATTCAATACAGACCGAATCCGGAACAATCAACGGCCGGTTCGTCAGGGTAAAGGGGCATATGGGCGTCAGGATGATGCCCGCCACGGCCGGGTGGATAACCGGACCGCCGGCGGCCAGGGAATAGGCGGTCGAGCCGGTGGGTGTCGCGATAATCAATCCGTCTGCGCTGTACGTGGTCAAATAATGATCATCAACGGAGGTGACGATGTGAGCAAGCCGGGCCAGCGCCCCTTTGTTGATGACCACATCGTTGAGTACCGTTTCCCGTAAAATTTCCTCGCTGTTTTGAATGACCTTCACTTCGAGACGCATCCGTGGTTCGGTCTTGAGGGGTCGACCAAGCAAAGCCTCCGCTGCGGTGACGACCTGATCCCCCGTGGTGGCTGAAAGAAATCCGACCTCTCCAAACTTTATTCCGAGGATCGGGATCTCCTGATCGCCGATCCAGCGGGCGGCGCTCAACAGGGTCCCGTCACCGCCGAGGACGACGACACAGTCGGTTTCCGGCGGGACCGCGATAAGATCACCTGCCGGTGGGTGACCAACTGGAGGAATACTTTCTTTTCGCAACACCGAGATTCCCCTGGATCCAAACCATTCCGACAGCGTATCCGCGGTGGCTCTTGCCTCGGCATCATCTTTGACGACCAGACCGATGATTTTCAAAACAGCAAATCGCTCCTTTTTTTGTCCAAACCGTCCCGATATCCATTCGGATGACCTGACTGTCATCCGAGAAATAATCTAAAGCCCCGTTTTATCCTTTATTATAAGTATATTATCTGAACGGCAAGATATTTTTAAATCTTGACTCGACAAGATCAACTTAGTTATATAGACTCACTTTTTCAAATACGAAATCATAATTTAACTTACGCCAAATAGGGGAGGGACAGGCTATGCAGATTCATCATTCTCGGAAAAAGCATTTTACAGCGTGGATTCTCGTACTGGCTATGGTGTTGGCGGGAAGCGTATTGATGTCCTGCGGGGAGGCTGAAAAACCTGCTGAAACCGCCAAAGAGGCCCCGGCAAAAGCGACGGAGCCGATCCGCATGGGCGTGGCCGGACCCCACAGTGGCGACCTGGCATCATATGGGATCCCCACCGTTAAGGCAGCGGAACTGGTCGTTGAGCAGCGCAATGCCTCCGGTGGAATTGCAGGTCGAAAAATCGAGCTGGTTGTCGAAGACGATGTGTGCAAGCCGGAGATTGCCACCAATACCGCAACCAAACTGGTCGCCGACGAGGTCGATGTGGTCCTTGGCCACATTTGCAGCGGCGCCACCAAAGCGGCGTTGGGAATCTATAAGGAGTCTAAAATTCCTGTAATGTCGCCCTCGGCCACAAATCCGGGGCTGACCCAGAGTGGGGATTATCCCAATTTCTTCCGAACGATTGCATCCGACGACGCCCAGGCGCGCCTGGAAGTGGACTTTGCCCTCGCCAAGCTGAACCTGAAAAAAATCGCCGTGTTGCACGACAAGGGCGACTATGGAAAGGGGCTTGCGGAATTTGCCAAAAGTTTCCTGGAGCAGGATGCCAGAGGGGAAGTCGTGCTGTATGAGGGCATCACGCCCGGCGCGGTCGACTATTCGGCAGTGGTGCAAAAAATAAAGAATTCCGGCGCCGACGGGGTCATTTTCGGAGGCTACCATCCGGAGGCCTCCAAGATCGTGACCGCCATGCGGAAGAAGGGGATGGATACCTTTTTCATTTCCGACGACGGCGTCAAAGATGACACCTTCATCAAGGTCGCCAAGGAATATGCCGAAGGCGTCTATGCCACCGGGCCGGTGGACACCACCCAGAACCCCATGGCCGTTGAAGCCATCGAGCGACATCGGAAAAAGTACGGCGAGGATCCGGGAGCGTTTTTCCTGAATGCCTATGCCGCGGCCGTGGCGCTGCTCAATGCCATCGAAAAAAGCAATGCCACCGATTTCGACAGCGTCACCAATGCGCTGCGTACCGAATTTGTCGGCACCCCGCTGGGAATCCTCCGTTTCGATGAGCGGGGGGATGCCATCGGCGTCGGCTTTGCCATGTATCAGGTCCAGAAGGGCCAATACGTCGAGATTAAATAATCAGACGGCCCACAAAAACAGAATAAAACGGATCGGCCAGGGGGCAGGCAACCGTTGCCGGCCCCCTGACGTGTTCCCAACCGGAGTGTTTCGCGGCAACCGGCGGAGCCTGGTGTGTCACAGACATGGAATACTTTCTCGAACTCTTCCTCGGGGGATTGACCCGGGGCAGCATTTATGCCCTGATCGCCCTGGGCTACACCATGGTCTATGGGATCATCGAGCTGATCAATTTCGCCCATGGGGAAATTTATATGATCGGGGCGTTTACCGCGCTGATCGTATCGGGCGTATTGACCCTGCTGGGATGGAACGCCCTGGCCATCATTGTCATTGCATCGATTGTGGCGGTCATTTATTCGGCCGCCTACGGCTACACCATCGAAAAGATCGCCTATAAGCCGCTGCGGAACGCGCCCCGGCTGTCGGCGCTGATCAGCGCCATCGGCATGTCCCTGTTTCTGCAAAACTATGTGCTGCTGGCTCAGACGTCCGACTTTCTCCCATTTCCGGAACTGATCCCCGAATTCGGATTCCTGGAACCCTACTCCAATTTCATCCGCTCATCGGAGCTTGTCATCTTCGCCGTTACGGCGGCGGTGATGTTGGGGCTCACGTTCCTGATCAAGTTCACCCGGATCGGAAAAGCCATGCGGGCCACCGCCCAGGACAAGATGATGGCGTCGCTGGTGGGAATCGATGTCAACCGGGTCATTTCCGTGACCTTTATCGTCGGGTCCGCCACGGCGGCCATCGGCGGGGTGCTCATCGCGTCCCATATCGGACAGTTGAATTACTACATCGGATTCATCGCCGGTATCAAAGCCTTTGTCGCGGCCGTACTCGGCGGCATCGGCAGCATCCCGGGAGCGGTTCTCGGCAGCCTGGTCCTGGGGTGGACCGAGTCCTTTTTTACCGGTTATGTCTCCAGTGACTATGAGGATGTGTTCGCGTTTTTGTTTCTGGTCCTGATTCTGATCTTCCGCCCCGCCGGGATTTTAGGCCGGAGCGAAACGGAGAAAGTATAAATAAAATCGTGCAACGATTTTATGAAACGCGACGATGTCGCTCATGGGACAAACAACGTTGATTTTTTCTTCCGGCACGCTGCAGGGGAGTTCGAAACGTTTACTTCAGCCCTACCACGGAAGCATCGCACGTTCACTTTAATAAGGATCTTAATCTCGTGTCCGCCGTTATCCCGTGCCGCAAGCTGCAGGGATAATTTGAGTTAACTCGGTTCTTATGTTTTCTATCGAAGAAGTAAAAAAGTCTTTCCTCGTTTCGATATGGTTCATGTTCCTGACCTTTCCGATCATGGTCATCCGCGTGAACACGATTTACAAAATCGTGGAGTGGCGCTGGGAGCGGATGTTCTACATCGGGATCGGGACCTTCGTGATCTCCTTTATCTGGCGATATCTCATGCGCCGAAAGGAGATGGGTGTCAAAAAGAAAGAGGTCGGGGAAGACGCCCTGCCCCTGGCACAGCGATTGCTCCAGAACCGCCGTGTCTCCTACCCGGCCATTGCCCTTGTTGCCGTGCTGGCGCTGATCTACCCGTTTGTGTTTTCCCTGTATCAGGCCAACATCATGATCACGGCGCTCATCTATGTGGTCATTGCACTTGGGCTGAACATCGTGGTCGGTCTTGCCGGCCTCCTGGACCTGGGGTACGTGGCCTTCTATGCGGTGGGCGCCTATGCCTATGCCCTGCTGAACTACCACTTCGGGCTGAGCTTTTGGGTGGTGCTCCCCATCGGCGCGGCCATCGGGGCACTTTTCGGGATTATACTGGGTTTTCCGGTGCTCCGACTCAGAGGAGACTATCTGGCCATCGTGACCCTGGGTTTTGGGGAGATCATCCGGCTGATCCTTGAAAACTGGAACGAGTTTTCGTTCGGCCCCAGCGGCATCGCCAACATACCGCGCCCGTCCTTTTTCGGGATCGACCTGTCCCTGGCGGAAACCACCCGGTTCGTCTACTTCATCATGATCGGTTTAACCATCTTTACGATTTTTGTGGTCAATCGCCTGGAGAACTCCCGGATCGGCAGGGCCTGGATCGCCCTTCGCGAGGATGAGGTCGCCTGCCAGGCCATGGGCATCGACAAAACCAAGACCAAACTGACCGCCTTCGCCCTTGGTGCCACCTGGGCCGGGATGGGAGGTGTGGTGTTTGCCGCGCAGACCACGTTCATCAACCCGGCCAGTTTCACCATCTGGGAATCGGTCATCATATTGTGCTGCGTGGTTCTCGGCGGCATGGGATCGATTATCGGGGTCATACTCGGTGCGTTGGTCATCAAACTGCTTCCCGAGTATCTGCGTGAATTTTCTCAGTATCGGATGCTGCTGTTCGGCGCCATTCTGGTGATTATGATGGTATTCCGGCCCGGCGGTATCATCACTTCCGTGCGCCGGACCTACCAATTCAAAGGAAAGTCGAACCGGCATGCCTGACTTCGGAAAACAGATACTGGCCGTCAACGGGTTGAGCATGGTGTTCGGAGGGCTTCGCGCCCTTGACCGGATCGATCTGGATGTCCGCCAGGGGGAAGTGGTCGCACTGATTGGACCCAACGGCGCCGGCAAGACGACCTTTTTCAACTGCATCACCGGCCTCTATGCCCCCACCGAAGGAGATATGCTCATTTCTCCGCCGAGAAAAGACAAAAACATCCGGCTCAACGGCCTCAAACCGAATCTGGTCACCGAGCAGGGGTTAGCCAGAACTTTCCAGAACATCCGTCTGTTTCAAAATATGACCGTCCTCGAAAACGTGATGATCGGCCGCCACTGCCGCATGTCGGCCGGCATCGCAGGCGCCATCTTTCGTAACCGGGCCACACGCCATGAGGAACAACAGGTGGTCGAAGAAAGCTATGTTATCCTCCAGAAGATCGGCCTGGCCCAGTATGTCAACGACTTCGCCAAAAATCTCCCATACGGTGCCCAGCGCCGATTGGAGATCGCCAGAGCAATGGCCACCGATCCGTTCATCCTTTTGCTCGACGAACCGGCCGCCGGTATGAATACCCGGGAAACAGAAGAGCTCGATGACCTCATCGAAAAAATCCGTGAAATGGAAGGGATCTCCATTCTGCTCATCGAACACGACATGAAACTGGTCATGAGCATCTCCGACCGGATCTTCGTCGTCGATTATGGAAAGAAGATCGCCGAGGGCACACCCGAGGAGATAAAGTCTGATCCGGCGGTGATCAAGGCATACCTTGGAGAAGAGTCGGATGCTTGAACTGCGGAATGTCAAATCCTACTACGGCAATATCCAGGCCCTCAAAGGGATCGACATCCGTGTCTCCGAAGGGGAGATTATCACTCTGATCGGGGCCAATGGCGCCGGCAAATCAACGACCCTGATGTCCGTCTGCGGGGTGGTCCCGCCCCGGTCCGGAGAAATTCTTTTCATGGGCGAACCGATTCACGGGATGTCACCGAATCAGATTGTTTCCCTCGGCATCAGCCAGGTTCCGGAGGGCCGGCGTATTTTCCCCTATTTGACGGTGATGGAAAATCTCGACATGGGTGCCTTCTTGCGGAACGACCGGGTCAGCATCCGGGAGGACATCGACTATATTTTTGAGCTGTTTCCGATTCTGGCGGAAAGACGAAATCAGGCCGGGGGAACCCTCAGCGGCGGCGAACAGCAGATGCTGGCCATCTCCCGGGCCCTCATGGCGCGACCGCGTCTTTTGCTCATGGACGAGCCGTCCCTGGGTCTCGCGCCGCTGGTGGTCAAGCGGATTTTTGAAATAATCCGGAAGATCAACGAAGAAAACAACACAACGATTTTTCTGGTGGAACAGAATGCCAACCAGGCCCTGAAAGTGGCTCACCGGGGTTACGTGATGGAAACCGGTCGGGTGACCATGAGCGACACCGCCGACAATCTGCTGACCAACGAGGGCATCCGAAAAGCCTATCTAGGGATGTAAGCTGACCTGCACGCCGGCCATCACGTTTATAGCAGTTGCCATAACTATGTTCCGTTTGAACATAGTGAGTTTTTGTGAACCGGATACCGTTTCGGGGGAGTCCGTATATGGACATGTTCGGAATCGGAATCGCTATCGGAATCTATACAGAATGGCTAACTTCGAAGTCGATACCGATACCGATGACTTGGCAATGTTCAACCGCGTCAACAATCCACAAATCGGAACCCAATTCTGACAGTTGCTGTAGCCGGTACGGATCGACCGTGTATTCATGAGGCACTGCCTTTCCAGAATCCCCCTCTCAGGGATTCTGGAAAAAACAGGTGCCTTCTTTTCGCGCGTTGCGCCTTGGCGGTAATATTGTAATTTTGTTAACCCGGTCCCTAATACGCTTCAATCGGAACATAGTTATGGCAGCCGCTTGAGCCGGACCCGCCGGTTCTGGCTCCTGCCTTCCGGCGTATCGTTGTTGGTGATCGGCCGGCTTTCCCCCAATCCGACGGCCCGCAGCCGTTTCGAATCAACACCGTTATCGACAAAATAGGCCATGACCCTTTGGGCCCGTTTTTCCGACAGCATTTTGTTATACTCCGCCGGTCCGGAGCTGTCGGTATGCCCCTGGATCTCGACCTTCATCCCGGGATTCCGGTTCATGATGACCAGGGCCTCATTTAAGAAAGGATAGGCGGCAGGCTTGATTTCCCATTTGTCGAAATCGAACTCGACATCCGTACCCCGTAACGCCCAGCAGCCGGTGATATCGACCCGGGCACCCACGGGCGTATCCGGGCAGTCGTCATCGTCGTCGAAAACGCCGTCGCCGTCACTGTCCATGGGTGCGGTTGGAGCGGCCATGGGGACGGGCTTTGGCGCCGCTTTGGCCAACAATGCCGTTTTTACGAAGCCGGCCATGGCAGCACTCGATGCAATCTGCTCCGCAGTAAATGAAGCACCGCAGCCTCCCGCCTCGGCAATCTTTGCCATGGTGGCCGCCCCGGCCGGATCGTTACCGATCAGGACAGGGTAAATGCAAACATTTCCGTTGACGGTGTTCCGAAGCGTTTGAATGGCATCCCCGGCGGCATCCGGGTCAATCTTGCCGTCACTGATCATGACGACGGCGATGTTCCTTGCTTTCCCCGCCAGGTCCCTGGTCGCGGCGGAGAAGGCCAACTCTGCCCGGCTGCCCTCGAAACCACGGCCTGCGGCCCTCAACTCTCTTTCAAAGTCGCTTTTGTCGTGGGGGGAAATCCCGTAAACGAGTATCGTCCGATCGCTCTCACCCTTGCTCCGCCCGTAAGTCCGGATCCCCGATTTCAGATCAATATCGGGAATGGTCAGATTCATCGCGCTGAGGAGATCTTTGGCTATGACGAATTTCTCCTTCCCCTGGTAGCGATCGCTCATGGACATGGACGCATCTAATATCACCATAAATGCATCGACCTTGGGTGCATAACCCCCCATATCGATCCTTTCGGGTTGAAACACCGATGTCGTCGGCGCCTGTTGGGATGCACAGGCGACAAGTGCCATGGCGAGAATGGCTGCCAGCAGAATGCGTGAGTAATGTTTCTCCATGGTTGTTTTTCTCCTTCCGGTTTACTCGGTTTGGTGGTGGTTTTCAGGCGTTCGTGTCGGCCTGTCGGCCGTCGAGGGTCGATATAGACTCGCCCTGGCTTCCCAACATGCGGACGCTGTGGTGCCAACGTCATCTGCCCCTCGGCCCTTCTCCATCTTCGGAAGGGGCGAGACGTCAATGCCCTGCCATTTCGGCAATTATTAAATGCGTTTCGATGTGGAGTGATGAGAGTTCAGGAAAGTTTCAGCATCGACGGATAGTAATACGTAATCTACTAACGGTAGTGCGGGCGACGTGTACTGTCAATATCGATGGCAAGGGCTCGGATAAGAAAAAGCCGCCGTGTTCCCGGGTGGAGAATACCCGATACCGTGAACCTGCGGGCGGCAACAACGGATACTGCAGTTCGATGATGTTCGCGACGGTGCTTGACTGCCAGGACGGCTATTGACTTTCCTGAATAGCCTGAAGTGCCCGACTGACACGCACCGGGTAGACCTTCTTCTCATCCAGCGATTTGTAGTCGTCTCCAAGCATGGAAAAATTCCTCCGGAATCTATCCCGTATGTGATCCAGCGATGGTCGCGCATCGCTTATCTTTCCGCCCGTCATGACCGTCTGCAGCAACGGAAGATGACCCTCGAGGTGTTCATCCGCCAGCCCGATCGTATCCGCCTGATAACGGCCGTGGTGGTCCGACCGGCGGAACACCTGTTTCCGGCCGGAGAGTGTCGCCTTCCCCGGGCTTAGCTTTCGGACGTCCCGCCCGTTGAAACGCACCAGCTTGTAGACGATGTCCATGTAGGGCGCATCCGCCGACACGCCCATTTTAGTACCCACCCCGAAGGCATCAATGGGGGCTCCGCCGGCCAGGGTTTCGGAAATCTTGAACTCATCAAACCCGCTGCTGGCATAGATTTGGACGCCCGGCAGGCCGGCGTGGTCCAGTACACGGCGTACCTGCCGGCTCAACGCGATCATGTCGCCGCTGTCCAGACGGACCCCTTTCAGGGATGCGCCGTGTTGCTTCATGGCGTTGCCGACGCGGGCGGCGAGACGAGCCCCTTCCACGGTGTCGTAAGTGTCGATGAGGAAGACGGAGTTGTCCGGAAAGGCCTCGGCAAAGGCAGCATAAGCGTCTTCTTCATCCGGGAATGTCTGAACAAACGAGTGGGCCATGGTTCCGGAGACCGGGAGGTCGTAACGCCGGCCGGCCAGGACATTGCTGGTGGCGGAAAAGCCGGCCAAATAGCTGCTGCGGGCCACCTTCATTCCGCCATCCCGGCCCTGGGTGCGACGCAAGGAAAAGTCGATGAGGGGTCGACCGGCGGCCGCATGGACACATCGGGCCGCCTTTGAGGCGATCAGGGTTTGAAATCCCACCGTGTTGAGCAGGAAGGTCTCAATAATCTGGGCCTCGATGATCGAGGCGGTCACCTCCAGGATCGGTTCCTCCGGAAAGAAAATGGACCCTTCCGGCATGGCCCGGACCTCACCGGTAAAGCGTATCCCCTCCAGATGGGACAGAAAGTCCGCACCAAACAGCCCGGTCGACTCCAGATACGCCAGGTCGTCTTTGGAGAACGCCAGTACCGACAGCTCCCGGAGCACGTCCTCGAGCCCCGCGGCAACAAAGAAATTGCGTTCCGCGCAATCCCGGACAAACAGCGAAAAGGTTGCCTCCGCCGACATGCTCCGGGCAAAATACCCGGCGGCCATTGTCAGTTCGTACAGATCCGTAAACAAAGGGCCGATCGGTGTGTAAGCCATTATATCCACCTTCAGGGTTTCGTGATTCCCATTCATCACAGCCTGTCCGAGAAGTCAACCGTCGTTCCGTGGTTCTATCACGGACAGGAGGTCACGCCATATCCGGGAGAGAGACGCCATTTCCGCATCGATCTAAAATCGCCGTGTGCGGGGCGGCAAAGAACCTTTCCGGCGGTTGCCACTTCATCAGATGCCGGTTGACAAATCCGCAAGTTTCGAATTATATTAAATATATTCTTATACTTAAGTTCATATCGACTGTCATAACGCATTTCACAACATGAAACGCGGTTTCGTTTTATCGACCGCCCTCGAGGAAAGCAGCCTGAAACGGAAAATAAGCAGTTTTCCGGGCCGTGTTCCACCCCTTGCCACAAATTACCTGCACCCCGGGGGATGACACGGAATTCGGCGCCGTCTGAACGACGAACACAGGGGCACCGTCATGGGTTTTCTGAAGCGGCATCCAACTCTGATTCTGGGGATAGCCATAACGATGGTGTTTTTAGGGCTGGGTTTCTTCCGCGTCGGTTTTCTGGATGGGCTGGACTTGAAGCTCTACGACGTGATGATGGGCTTCCGGAGCGACCCCGAGTCCTCCAGCGAGATCGTCATGGTCGACATCGACGACGATTCCATTGAAAAACTCGGTCGCTGGCCCTGGCCTCGAACCCTTATCGCCGAAGGTATCGATAAAATCAATGCCGGCAACCCTCGGGTTATCGGGCTCAATTTCGTATTCAGCGAACCGGAAGATAGTTCGGGGCTGCAGGAACTTCGCGACCTTGAACAGATCATCCGTTCCGCATCGGCCGACACTCCGGGTGTCCCTTTCGACCCGATCCTCGTGGCAGTCATGGCATCCCAGCAGCGACTCGACAACGATGGGAAACTGGCAGAGGCATTAAAGACATCCGGGAACGTCGTTCTTCCGGTGGTTCTCAAGGACACCACGATCGCGGTCTCCGGAGAGCTACCATCCGAAGCATTGGCCGATCAGTCGATCCGAAATGTCTCTAATCCGGAGGGATTTCAGGTTCCGGTCGGCACGGAAGTCATCATGCCCATCCCGGACTTCCTGGAAGCCTCTCGGGGGGTCGGGCATATCAACCTTGCCTATGATATGGACGGTACGGCGCGCCGGGAGCGACTGCTGTATGAATACCGGGGCCTGTACATACCTTCCTACACGCTTCGGTTGGCGGCGACCGTGCTTAAACCTGAAACCGCAACAAGTGCGCGCTGAAGTGGGGTCCAGCGTCACTCTGGGCACGATAGAGATCCCCACGACGTTCTTTTCGGAGTTGTTGGTCAGTTTCAAGGGGCCGCGGGGCTCATTTAAGCAATACGCCTTTTTCGATGTCATCAACGAGAAAGTACCGGCCTCCGTGTTCCGCAATAAGATTGTTCTTGTCGGGGCTTCGGCGACCGGAATTATGAATCCCCTCAGCACGCCGGTGGATCCGACCATGCCGGTTGGAGAGTTCTCAGCCAATGCCCTCTGGGCTATTTTAAATCAGAATTTTGTGGAGCAACCCCCGTGGAGCGCTGCCGCTGAGCTGCTGTTGATACTGATCGTCGGTCTGCTTATCACCCTTCTGCTGCCGCGCCTGAAGGCCATGCTTTCCGGAATCGCTTTTGTTGCCCTGGTTCTAATCCTCTTGGGTGGCTCGACGTCTCTGTTTGTGTCCAACGGCCTTTGGGTCCAGGTCACCTATCCCTTGATCCAATTGACCCTGGGGTACATCGGCCTGGTCAGTCTCCAATTTTTTGTCACCGAAACCCGAAAGGAAAAAGTCGAAGAGGAATCGGCCGAGACCAACCGGATGCTGGGTCTCTCCTTTCAGAGCCAGGGAATGCTGGACATGGCATTCGACAAGTTTCGTAAGGTTCCGGTGGACACTGAAATGAAAGGGGTCCTCTACACACTGGCCCTCGACTTCGAGCGCAAACGGCAATTCAACAAGGCGGCGGCCGTGTATGAGCGCATCGAAGATGTGGATCCGAAATTCAAGGATGTGACGGAACGGAAGAAAAAGCTGATCCAGGCCAGCGAGACCATGGTTTTCGGCGATGGGCTGCTCGGAGGAAAATCCAGCGGCGACGGGCTGGTGGCCGCCGGGACGGACACCCGACCGACATTGGGACGCTACGAAATCATCAAACAGCTGGGCAAAGGTGCCATGGGAATTGTGTACCTTGGCGAAGATCCCCGGATTCACCGGACCACCGCCATCAAAACATTTCAGTTCCCCGAGGACTTCGATCCGGAAGACATCAGCGAGTATAAGGAAAAATTTTTCCGGGAAGCGGAAAGCGCCGGGACGCTATCCCATCCCAACATCGTGACCATCTACGACGCCGGTGATGAGCGGGATCTGGCCTACATCGCCATGGAGTATCTGGAAGGCCACAATCTGGAGCGGTATACCAAACCCAGGAACCTGCTTCGGACACGACAGGTCATCGACCTTGTCGGTGACATCGCCGATGCCCTCAACTATGCCCATCAAAAGGGGATCGTTCACCGGGACATCAAGCCGGCGAACATCATGCTCCTGAAAAGCGGTGTGGTCAAAATCACCGATTTCGGAATCGCCCGGATCACCGCTACCTCCCAGACCCAGACCGGTGTCGTCAAAGGGACACCGTATTACATGTCGCCGGAGCAGATCGCAGGACAAAAAGTAGACGGGCGATCGGATATTTTTTCCCTGGGGACCATGCTCTACCAGCTCCTGACCGGCGTCCTCCCCTTTCGGGGGGACAACCCGGCGGCCTTGATGCACCAGATCATGAACATCCGTCACCCCAACCCGAAGCAGCACAATCCCAAGCTCATCAAGCCGCTTATGTTTATCATCGATAAGGCGCTCGAAAAGGATCGTGATAAACGCTACCGGGATGCCGCCTTGATGGCGGGGCATTTGCGCACCCTCGGGGAAAAGATGGACGTCATTGCCGCAAAACGTGCGGCTGAGAGTGGATCCAAGGGGTAGTGCCGGAGATAATTTCTTGACCTGGCATTCTATTTTGATTCAGAAAATGGATTTAGCCATTGGGTGTGTGCATCCCGCGGTGCGCCATCTGTTTTTTGGATCTGGAGTCATCTCCACCACCTGCGACCACCGTCAAATGATAACGTGAAGCCCGGATCATGATTGTCGTCGAATCGGCAGGAATTACCGACGTTGGCAGAAAACGAAAGAGCAACGAGGATAGCCTGTTCGTAGACGACGATCTGGGGTTGTACATGGTTGCAGACGGCATGGGCGGCCACCGGGCTGGCGAGGTTGCCAGTGAACTGGTGGTCGAGACAATCCAGGCGTACATAACGCAGATCCACAGAAACAGCTCCCGGGCGGAATCCGAAACCGCAGACAGCGCGCTCTCCAAAGAAGCGAACCATCTCCTAGCAAGTATCCATCTGGCCAACAAAGGCGTTCATCAAATCGCCCAGAGCAATGACGCCTACCGCGGCATGGGTTCCACAGTGTCCGCCGCGTATTTGACCGATCAGACCGTTATCGCCGCCAATGTCGGCGACAGCCCGATATATCTCATACATGACAGCACGATTGAACTCTTATCGGTAACCCACAACGTGGTCACCGAGCAGGCTGCCATCGACCCGGACGCCGCCGACAAACTGGGAGAAGATGTTAAATTTTTACTTACCCGGGCCATGGGTGTGGAAGAATCTGTCCGGCCGGACATCTGTGAGGTGCCGATCTTCCGGGACGATGTCCTTGTCATCAGCTCCGACGGTCTGAGTGATCTGGCATCCCCCGAGGAGATACTGGACGTCGTAGAAGAGCAGTCTTCCGCCACCGCCTGTCAGAAACTCATCGAGATGGCCAATGGGAGAGGCGGCCATGACAACGTGACGGTGGTGGTATTGAGAATCAAAGACACGAAAAAACGCGGGGGAATCACCAAACTTCGCACCAGGGTCGCCCGCCGAATCATTCATTTCCTGGAGAAATACATATAACAATAGTAATCGCCGAGAAGGACCATAACGAAAGAGGAACAATCCCATGCCGACATTGACGCTCAAATTCAAGGACAACGTCGTTGGAGAATACACTTTGGCCCCGGGGAAAAGCGTGACAATCGGTCGGATGGAGGCCAACGATGTGGTCATCGAGAACCTGGCCGTCTCCGGGCACCACGCCAAAATCGACTCGGTTGGAAATGGATATTTGCTCACCGATTTGCAGAGCAAAAACGGCTCTTTCGTCAACAGTGATCCGGTCAATTCCCATTGGCTGCAGCACGATGATGAGATCTTGATCGGTAAACACGTCCTGGTATTTGCTTACGCCGAGGGCGAGGAACAGCCTGCCCCCGCCAGCGCACCCGCCGGGGGGCTGGACCAGACCATGGTCATGGACACGGGTCAGTATCGCAAGATGGTCGAAAAGATAGGTAAAAAACCCTCCGACTCCACTCAAGACATGGCAGGGGAACCGACCGGCGTTTTGTCTTATCTCGGTGGCGGCGAAGGGGAAGTGGTGATCGACAAAAAGCTTTTTAAAATCGGAAAGAGCGCCTCTTCCGATATGATCGTCAGCGGCCTCCTGGTGGGGCAGACCTCGGCCACCATCAGCAAACGGCCCAACGGATATTCACTGAGCTACGTGGAGGGGATTGCAAAGCCGAAAGTCAATGGAAGCGCCGTCCGGGAATCCGTGATGCTCAAGGAATTCGATGTTATCGACATTGGATCCACCAAGCTCCAATTTGTTCTGAAAAGTTGATCCCGCCCATCCGGGTGCCTGCCGCCGAGGACGTATCATGGGACACGCCATCAACATTGATTCAAAACTGCCGGATGCCGGTATCACCATCTTTACCCAGATGACCAACCTGGCCAATCAGCACGGTGCCATCAATCTGTCCCAGGGTTTTCCGGACTTTGAGGTCCCCGAAGCATTGATCGCCCTTGTGGAGAAATACATCCATGCCGGGTACAACCAGTATGCGCCCATGCAGGGGGTGCTCGCACTTCGGGAGCGTATTGCCGAAAAGGTGCAATCTCTTTACGGCCGCAGTTATGATCCGGTCACAGAGATCACCGTGTCCCACGGGGCCACCGAAGCGTTGTTTGCAGCGATCACCGCCGTGGTTCGAAAGGGCGATGAGGTGCTCCTGTTTGAGCCGGCATATGATTCTTACGTCCCGGCTATCGCGCTAAGCGGCGGTATTCCCGTGTTTTCCAAGCTGCGCCACCCCCAATACCGGATAGACTGGGATAAGGTACAGGACGCTATTTCTTCCAAGACCCGGTTGATGATCTTCAACTCTCCCCATAATCCCACCGGGGCCATACTTTCCGACGACGACATGGATGCCCTGGAAAAAATTGTGGAGGGGTCGGATATATTGATCCTCAGTGACGAAGTCTATGAGCATATCGTGTTTGACGGCCGCCGGCATGAAAGTATGGCGCGGCGTCCTGCGCTGGCCGATCGGAGCTTTGTCGTCAGCTCCTTTGGAAAGACATACCATACCACGGGCTGGAAAATCGGATACTGCCTCGCCCCCGAACCGCTGTCCAGGGAGTTTCAAAAAATCCACCAGTAGCTGACCTTTGCCTGTAACACACCGATCCAAATGGCCTACGCGGAATTTCTGGAAAATCGCGACGCCTATACACGGTTATGGGAATTCTATCAGGAAAAACGCGACCGCTTTCTTTCACTGATTGCCGAATCCCGGTTTGAGGTCATCCCATGTCACGGCACCTATTTTCAGATGCTTGGTTACGGGGCCATTTCCGACGTTCCGGACATCGAGTTCGCTCGGCAGATGATCACGACCGAAGGCGTGGCCGCCATTCCACCGTCTGTATTCTACAGCACTGGTGACGACTACAAGGTACTGCGATTCTGTTTTGCTAAAAAAGATGACACATTGATGGAGGCGGCCGAGAGATTATGCCGGATCTGAGCATCGCACTGATACAAAACAGGCAGATCTGGGAGGACATCGACGCCAATTTAAAGCTGTTCTCCACCACTGTCGACGGGGTTGCTCCCGGAACCGATCTGGTGGTTCTTCCGGAGATGTTTACAACCGGATTTACGATGAATGCAGCGGCCCTGGCACAGGATATGGAGGGATCCGGGGTGATGTGGCTGCAAGACACCGCCCGTCGGAAAAACATGAATCTGGTCGGAAGCCTGATCATCCGTGAAAACAGCTGCTATTACAATCGCCTGGTGTGGGCGAAGCCCGATGGCCGATTCTGGACCTATGACAAACGCCACCTGTTTCGGATGGCCGGCGAACATCGTGTGTACACCGCGGGGAACCGAACGATAACGGTTGACTTGAAAGGCTGGCGACTTCGGCCGTTTGTCTGTTACGATCTACGATTCCCCGGCTGGACGCGAAATATCTCAAACAGTTACGATGTGGCTGTTTTCATCGCCAACTGGCCGGCGGCCCGGAGACTGCACTGGCAGCGCCTGCTCCAAGCCCGGGCCATTGAGAACCTGTCCTTTGTCGTCGGGGTCAACCGCGTTGGAACCGATGGCAATGGACTGGCCTATACCGGCGATTCGGCCGTCATCATGCCGACCGGCAGCGTCATTGTCGAAGAACCGGAACGTCCAATCATTATCTCTGTCCGGATTCAAAAAGAGGCTCTCGACACCTACCGGGAAGACTTCCCGGCCTGGATGGACGCAGACCCTGAGCTGGAAAAACTGTTCCCCACAAGCAACAATCCCGCTCCGGCAATCGCCGTCACGGCGGAGAGACCAAAAAGGGTCTGAACACCGACCCAGTCGTAGAGAACCCCATTTAAAAAAAAGCCTGTCATCATACCCAGCCCGTAGGTCACGGCATTGTTGGCTGACTGCCCGAATGTTTTGGCCGGAGCCGGTATCAGTGAGTCGATATAGAGGATACTGGCCATGTGAAACGCGCCATAGGTGGCGGCGTGCAAAAGTTGTGTCAGCAGGATGATGGTCCCGGATTCGGCCCAGCTCAGAACGGACCACCGGAACGCGGCCACGAGAAAGGAAAAAACCAGCACCCTTTGCGGGGAAAACCGCATGAATATCCGTTCCGAGTTGATCATCACCAGGATTTCCGCGGCCGAGGCAAGGGCCCAGGCAAATCCAATGAACGTGCCGCCATAGCCGAGTCCCGCCAGGTGGATCGAGAAGAAACCATAGTAGGTGCCGTGGCTGACCAGCATCAGAAAGGCACTGCAGAGAAACAGCAAGACAGGCCGTCGCGTCAGTAAAGAGAATCCCGAGGCGGCCGTCTTGGTCCGGAGCCCCGTGGGACCCGGCACCTGTGTGGACAGAAACGACTGCAGGATCGAACCGGCCAGTATCAGCACCAGAATAATGCGGATCGGCGCTGCGTCGATAACGCGTCCGACGAGTATGACGGTCAGAATGAAACTGATGGACCCCCAGGCACGGATCGCACCATATCGTTTTTTCTTTGTACCGAGATGGTCCATGGTGAATGCTTCGAGAAACGCGATGATGGGAGCATAAAAGGTGCCGTAACATAACGTGATGGCCAGCATCGGTAGAAAGTCCGTTGTCAGCAAGAACAGTGCCCATATACCGGTACTGGCAATGCTGCAGGCAACGTAAAGCGGCTTTCGGATCTGATACCGATCCGCCAGAGCACCCCACACCAACGGAAAAAATGCCGTGGTGACCGTGCGCACCGCCGATATGACGCCAATTTCGAAACCGGAGAAACCGAGATGGAAGCAGTATAGATTGAAATACGGAAGGAAAATTCCCAGTATCCCGAAGTAGAGCACGTACTGGGAGGCGATCACGCCCTTGGTGGGTAACAGCGGTTTGTCCATAGACACTATTTACTCGCTGAAGCGCGTTCATGCAATATGCGGATAGCCGCTGGCGGCGATTCCCGCCCCATTTCCGAAAATCGTCCGATACCGGATGCATACCCTTGTCAATCGTCTCTTTACAAAGTTCAACCCCGATGTTAATCTTTTTGTTTGTTCCGCCGACCAGAAAGAGGAGTCAAAAATGGACTACATAAAAATACGATTTGGCGATGAATTTGACGATATCAGCTCCAGGTTCGAAAAAACCATTGAAGATATGTTTCGAGCTGTAAACCCCATTTTCAAGCTGTCGGAACGGACCTGGAGCCCACAGATGGACATATACGAGGCTCCGGAAGAAATTATCATCCGTGCATCGATCGCCGGGGTGGAACGGGAAAACCTGGAAGTTGAAATCAACAGCAAGGCGGTTCGAATATATGGCAACCGGACGGAAATGCCCAGAGCCGAACGGGGCACCTATCGACTCGCGGAAATCCAGTACGGTAAATTCGAACGGGTCCTTTTTCTACTCTCCCCGGTCGATACGGAAGTAGTGAGTTCTTCCTTTTCAAACGGCTTTCTGCAAATTCGCCTTGCCAAGCTACCGTCCTCCAAAACCCATAAGATTCCCATTAAAGACAGCTAATATCCATCTACATGATCGATGTCTCTGAAGATACCATCGTCCGGTAACCCGGTTTCCGGACACCCGTTTGCAGGACGTCACATTCAGGGAGGTTTTTATGACGGATAAAAATCCGGAAGCAGCATTGGACACCGATAACGTACCGGAACTTCTTGCTATTTTGCCGCTTTTCGACGCCACACTGTTCCCGAAAATGGTGCTGCCCCTGGTGGTCATGCAGGAAGAATCGGTTCAGTTGGTCGACGAGGCCATGGCCAAGGACCGGATCATCGGCCTGCTGGTGTCAAAGAAACCCGAAAAGGTCAGCACCCAATCCAAAAAGGATCTGGCGTCGGTCGGCACCAGTGCGCTGATCCTGAAGATGGCAAAAAGTGCGGACAATAAAACCCAGCTCTTGGTACAGGGCATCGGACGGTTTCGGGTCAAGGAATTTGTCGGCGGCAAACCCTTTCTCCAGGGTCGCATTGAAAAGCTCACCGACGTCGATCATGCCGGCACGCAAATCGAGGCGCTCATGTCCAACCTGGTCGGCCAGTTCCTGCGGATCGTGGATCTGTCCCCAGGGTTGCCCCAGGAGATCGGGCAGATGGCCCAGTCGATCAGCGACCCGGGCACCCTGGCGGACATGATCGCATCGACAATCAATATCGCCAACGAAGACAAGCAGCGAATTCTGGAAATTCTCGACGTCAAAGCGCGGCTCGAACAGGTGACCAAGCTGATCAATCATCAGGTGGAAGTGCTTGAACTGGGAAACAAGATTCAGACCCAGGTTAAAGGCGACATGGACAAACGCCAGCGGGAGTATTACCTGCGCCAGCAACTCAAAGCGATAAAGGAGGAGCTGGGTGAAACCGATGAAGGAACGGTTGAAGTCGACGAGTACCGCGAAAAGATAGAAGAAAAGGATTTGCCCGAAGAGGCCCGGAAAGAGGCCGACCGGGAGCTGAATCGGATGGCCAAAATGCATCCGTCTTCTGCAGAGTACACGGTCGTGTCCACATATCTGGACTGGATCACAAGCCTCCCATGGCACGACAGCACCGAAGATACCCTGGACATCAAAAAGGCGCGTAAAATTCTGGACGAGGACCATTATGGCCTCGAAAAGCCCAAACGTCGCATTATCGAGTATCTGGCGGTCCGAAAGCTCAAACCCGATTCCAAAGGCCCGATTCTCTGTTTTGCAGGCCCCCCGGGTACCGGCAAGACCTCCCTGGGATATTCCATCGCGCGGGCTCTGGGCCGCGAGTTCGTCCGGATTTCCCTGGGCGGCGTCCGCGATGAAGCCGAAATACGGGGGCACCGCCGGACCTATGTCGGGGCAATGCCCGGGCGGATCATCCAGGGCATCCGGCGTGCCGAATCCAATAACCCGGTATTCATGCTCGATGAAATCGACAAAGTCGGCAGCGATTTCAGGGGCGACCCCTCTTCAGCCCTGCTCGAGGTCCTCGATCCGGAACAAAATAATTCTTTCCAGGATCATTATCTGGATGTGCCTTTCGACCTGTCCAGGGTCATGTTTATCACCACCGCCAATATCCTGGATACCATTCCCCCGGCCCTGCGGGACCGCATGGAGGTTCTCCAGCTCCTCGGCTATACCATGGATGAAAAACTCAAGATCTCCCAGAAATATCTGATACCCCGGCAACGAAACGAAAACGGACTCAAATCCAGCCAGATTTCGTTTACAAAAGGGGCGATAAAAGCCGTCATCAGCGGGTACACCCGGGAGGCCGGCCTCCGAAATCTGGAACGGGAGATTGCCACCATCTGCCGGGGGGTGGCCAGCCAGGTTGCGGAAGGCAAGGTGACATCGTTTAGCGTCACGATCGATGACATATACAAATTTCTGGGGCCGGTCCGCTTCACTTCTGAAACCAAATCCCGGATTCAAACTCCCGGCGTGGCCACCGGCCTGGCCTGGACGCCCACCGGGGGGGAGCTACTGTTTATCGAAGCCACGGCCATGAACGGCAAAAAGGGGCTGAGCCTGACAGGGCAGCTTGGCGATGTGATGAAAGAATCGGCCATGGCGGCCTTGAGCTTCATCCGCGCGAATGCCAAGAAACTCGGAATCAAAGAAAATTTCTATGATGAGCTGGATATTCACATCCATGTCCCGGCCGGCGCAATTCCAAAGGACGGTCCGTCTGCAGGGGGCAGGTGCTGCCCGTTGGCGGCATCAAGGAAAAGATGCTGGCTGCCCACCGTGCCGGCATCAAGGAAATCATCATGCCGAAAGCCAACGAGAAGGATCTGGAGGATCTTTCGGAAAAGGTAAAAAAAGAAATTACCTTTAATTTCGTCGACAAGATGAAAAACGTCCTGAAGCTCGCGCTGCTCGAATAAAATCGTAAGACGCGTTTAGGAAGCGCGACGGGGTCGTTCCCGGGGCAATTCCGTCAACCGTGCAACCGGAGCGCCCCGCTTTCGCTATCATAAGGATCTTATACCGGTTTGAGGTAGTCCCGCGCTGCAAGTAACGGAGAGCAAGCGAGTTCAATGGAAACAGGAATCCGGGACATCGTCTTAAAATGGACGGCTGTTGTCGTCGCCGCCACTTGGATCATCGGTTGCGGCGGCTCAGCAACGAAGCCATCCCCACCGCCGCCCGCTTTCCCAAAAGCACCGGCAAAAAAGCCTTCTGTCACATCACCGAAAAAGGCGACCCAACGGCCGTACAAGGTCGGGCGCAACTGGTATCAACCGATACCCCACGCCCATGGATTCACCCAAAAGGGTATCGCCTCCTGGTATGGGAAGAAGTTCCACGGCAGGAAAACCTCCAACGGCGAAATTTACAATATGTACGCCGTGACCGCCGCCCACAAAACGCTTCCCATGGACACCTGGGTGCGAGTCAAAAACCTGGATAACAATCGTTCCATAGATGTCCGCATAAACGATCGGGGCCCGTTTGTCCGGGGACGTATCATCGATCTGTCCTATTCTGCCGCAAAACGAATCGATATGGTCGGAGCAGGAACGGCACGTGTGGAAATCTTCGCCCTGGGTGCTGCCGCCTCCGGTGAGCCATCGAGCAAACGACCTCCGGCCTTCGTTCCGGTGGATTACAACAAGGGTAATTTTACCTTCCAGGTGGGCGCCTTCAAGGAACGCAAAAACGCTGAGCGGCTCCGGCAGGCGCTGGACCGCCGATATAAAAATGCCCATATCAGCGAGTATGATTCCCCCGATGGACTGTTCTTCCGTGTCCGGGTAGGGCGGATTACGGATCTTGCCCAGGCCGAAGCCTACGAACAAATCCTCATCGAAGACGGCTTTAATCAGGCATTTATCGTGGCCGAATAAAATCGTTGCACGATTTTATGAAACGCGGCGATGCCGCTCTTAGGGCGAAATGGTTGTTTCAGCCGCACGGCTGAAGCATCGCGCTCTCGTGTGAATATGGATCATCCTCTCTGAGTTTGTGCGGAGTTGCAGACAATAGAACACAATCCATCGAAAAAGCGTCCCTTTCTCATAATCCCCTCCAAGGAATTCTGAAAAATTCACTCTCCCCTGCGCGCTTCGGATCTCTGCGATAAGTTTCTGTCATTTATGGCAATTTTTTCTGGCGATGTCGTGAAATGGTCACGTTCGGCACCCATGGTCAATCGATTGGCGCGATATATCAACGACACGCCCTAAAAATAGATTACATTGGGATGCCACGCATAACCGTCGGTAGCGCAATAAATCGCATTGAAACGGGTGGAGGAGAGTCAGAAATGATCGACACAGAAAACATCGGGCACGCACCGGAAAGATTCGTCGTAGATTTTAACATGAACCTGATCTCCAGCGGTTTCAGTCCGGCCTGGATGAAAGAACTGTTTCCGGAGGATACAGAGGACAAATTCGATCGCATTTTCATGATGTTTAAACGGCTTGGGTTTTCCGGGAAAGAAGCCGCCACGGCTATTCGAGAGGCGACCGCCGCATTTCAGACAGGTAAAGAAGACGCTGAGAAGAACGGATGGCCGCTCAAGTACCCGGCGGTGCTCACCGATGATTTCACCAAACCGGAAGCCTACTTTATCGAGCAGCTGGCAAACGCCGTTATGGAGATGAGAAAACAAATGGCAAAAAAGCTGGCAGTGAAGGGCGCTGTTCAAAAATGATGGGTTGCGTGCAGAGACAATCCCATCGGAAAACGCATGGGGTGTATGGATTGTACCGATTGTACGACTAAGTAGAAGGAGGTCGACAAGTAGGCACATGTCGTCGCTTAGGAAACGTTGTCTAAAACGGATGGGTTCACGAAAACGTCAACCGCATGAACATGTGGGGAGTTTGGGATGCTCTCCAGGACACTCAAAAAAAACAGACGATCCGGATTGGAACGCCGTCAGTTTTTATATGATCTGCATATCCCTGAAAGACGCAGCGGAATGGACCGACGCGCGCAGGGACGCCGCAATCATCGGAAACCAACGGGAAACGACCTGGAAAACGCATCGATATCGAGGATCGATGAAGAAGGGGATGCAGTGGCGGTGTTCGCCTGACACCGGTATTGCGGGCAACGGAACACGGACGATTGGCCCTGTTTACTTCCGCTGTCCATCTGGGACGTCTGCAGAAAACGTGGTTGTTTATTAGAAATCCCGCATTATTTCAATTTTTTATATCTTGGTTTGACCTCGCTCAAGCGGCTTTTATAGGTATCCACGGTTTTGGACATATTGGTTTCAGGGAGGGTTATGACGGTGATCTCTCCGGACGCATGCCGCCGGCCAATGGGAAACCATCCCCGCTGGCCCTTGGGATTCCGCCGGTCCGACCCCGTTCTGCGGTTCCGCGCACGCCTTCGATCATATCCGCAACGTCTCTCCTGAATAGTGACCCGGGCCTCAGATTGGCGCCGCTCCCTGCCGGAGCGTCTGTATCTCGCATTTTTCATATTCCCACCTCCGGCATCACGTAGTATAATTTCATGGCAACTGTGAAAGATTGTTAAACAATCAGCTAATTTGTCAAGATGGCTTGAACAGGAATGTATTTTATTGAGACCGGCAGCCCCTCGAAGATTCCGGACTATACTCGAAAATCGAGTTCCTATCGGATTATGATAGGTAAAAGGATTTTATAAAACAATTGACCTCCCCTGCAACGGTTTTGATCAAATTGGTTTCAGGAAGTTTGATCACCGTAATCTCGCCGGAAGCAAGGCGCCGGCCAAGGGGAAACCACCCCCGCTGACTTTTGGGTTTCTCCGATCCAGCCCGGTCCTCAGATCCCGCACCCGCCTCCGGTCATTCCCGCAGCGTCTTTCCTGAAACGCGATCCGGGTGCTGAATTTCCGCCGGTCTCGGCCGGAACGTCTGTATCTTGAGTTTCTCATACCGCCATTTCCAGCAATTGTGCCTATATGATAAATCTCTTTAACAAACTGATAAACAAAGGGGTATTTTGTCAAGAAAGGCTTCCGGGTAAGTTCTTACAATTTCTGCCGAAGTTCGTTGAAGCTGAATCTATATGCCTGAGAGTCACAGGGCAGACAACGGTGCATGTTCTAAATGGATTAAGTTTGCTCAGCTAAAACCCACCCGAAAAAATATCAATAACGTTGACAAGCCAATCTTTGAAAATTTTCCTAAAAGATCGCTCTTTTGTCTTTAGTTTTCTCACCAAAAGAAAAGTGACGTATATAAAAAAGGAAATTGCGATTATTAACCAAATCCAAAAACTCATTTGATCACCACATTAAGGTGCCAATCTCTTTAACCAAATCCCAGTATGAATCGGAGCCTTCCCTAAGCCCTTCATATTTATCCTTAAGATATTCACGAATTGTTGGCTCACAGGGATCGTCAATGTATTGCCCGTGGGGCAATAGCCCCTTTAAATTTTTCCAGGATGCATCCGACCATTCTTCGCGCATAGCCTCACGCCATTGCTGCATAGCTCTTTCCTGTGCAGCTGTAGCACTACTAATATTCCATGCACCAAGTAACGCTGTTCCTATACCGGCAGGAATGCCGACTCCAGTTAGGTCTAGTCCTGCTGACGCAGCCAGTTTTATCGTACCCGATGCATATAATCGTCCCGCATTAGCTGCATTCGTTAATGCGACAAATCCCTTCGTCGGATTGAACAGTCCAAGTGGATCAATAGAACTGATGGGATCATTAAAAACATAACCATAAAGGTCCGTATCGCCTCCCGCGAAGAAGATAGGATCTTTCGCCGTCCAACGTCCTGTATCCGGATCGTAGTCACGGTAGCCAAATCGGACCAGGTGAGTATCGCGATCGTGCAGGCCGCCGGCGAAACCGAACGGAACCGGATAGACCAGAGTCGATCCCATAATGATATTTCCTGCCGCATCGTATTCAATTTCACTGAGAATGTTTCCGAAGGAATCATAATCTATGGTTTTCAACACATTTCCATTGGCATCCGAAACTGCTTTAAGGGATCCGACCTGATCATAGGCCAGATAATAAGTCGTTGTCCCCATGGTCATGGCCACCGGCATCCGGCCATCGACATATTCGAAGCGCATCATCAGATTATTGCTTGCGTCATAAACCGCCAGCAAACGGGTAAGCCCCCGCCACAGATATTTTTCCACGATTGCATCATTAACTAGTTTCGCGACCCGCCGGCCCAATGGATCATGCAGATACCGGATATTCCTGCCATCCGGCAGATCAACGCTCAGCAACTCGCCGCGCGATGAGTAATCATATAACGTGATATCCGATCCCTCGGCTCTGGATGTCAGGAATCCGTCCAGATCGTACTGGTAGGAGACGCCACCGGCTGTCAGCAGATGGTCATCATCGTTGTACTCAGTCACGCCCGGATATGCCGCGTAGCGTGTTTCTCTCGTAGGTGCGGGTGCCGTTTAGATCATACCGGTATTCCTCGACGACAATACCCTCTTTTTCGACCGTTAGAAGCCGGCCCACTTCGTCGTATGCGTAGTCGAATACCGCACTGGTCCCGTTGATGGTTTCCGTCTTCCGGGTAATACGGCCGTTAACATCCCTTACCATATTGTAGGCAACAAGGCCGGTCCCGTTGACGGATGTGCTTTCGCTTTCGATCTCCGCATACCCGTTAAAGGTGCGGCTCGATTGATATGTACCCCCCGTCACACTTTGTGGTAATCCATTGTCAGGGCGCCGAGCAATCGTAAAGCTACCGGCTCCGGTTAAAAGCCCATCGTTGTCATAGGAATAGGCTGTCGTTCCGCCGCCATAGGTCATCCGAGTCAAGCGGAAGTCATTGTTATAAACATACCCCAGACTCTGTCCCAACGTGCCGCTGAAGACTTCAGACGTCAGAAATCTGCCGTCATACCCAAAGGAAATGGTTTCGGCGCCCTTTGTTATAGATTGGACCTTGTTGCCGCAGGAATAATAAGTAACGGCTATGGGACCTTCCGGTGTCTCGGTTGCCACCAGTCGCCCGTTCTCATAGGTGTTTTCAATCATTTGGCCGGAAGGGAAAATCGTTTCCAACGGGCGTCGATCCCTATCATAGGTAAAACTGTAATTACCACTCTCCGGCGTCAGGTAGTCGGATTGCCGGTTGACATTGTTGAAACCGAATTCATGATCGATAGGCTTCGGCGTCGTCAACACCGTCATGTTGCCGTTCAAATCATAGCTGAACGCCACGGCACCGCCGTCCGGCCGTTCCACCAGTGTCAGCCGCCCTGCATCGTCATAACTGAACAGGGTAGTGAAATTCTCCGGGTTTGTGGTAGATGCAAGGAATCCATCTGAATCATATGAGTATGTCATCTCCCGGCTGCCGACTGCTGCTGAGGTCAATCGCCCTCTTGCATCATAGGAAAAAGTCGTTCCGAGCAAACCGGATGTTGTTGAGCTTTCGGTCAGCAGCGTCGCCGGATCATATTCCACCGTAGTAATGCGGCCTTCCGGAGAATTGAGCGTTACAGTACCGGTTAGCGCGTCATTTGCGATGGTGCTGGTATCATCGTTGACCGTATAACTCTCGGTCAGCAGATCCGGGATGCCGTCGGCATCCGTGTCCTGATAAGACTTGGCGGTATTTGTCGTGAGGCTCAACCCTGATGGGGTGGACTGGGTCGAAGCACTCAGGTATTTGTAGCCGTATTCGGGATCGTAATCATGGGTAGTCTGGACCGTCATGCCGCATGACAGCGATTTGATCACGTTCAGCCCATCTGCTGATCTGGAAAACAGGGTTTCTCCTCCGGTTGCATCGGTGATGGTTGAGCTGAATCCCCCGTTTTCATCACGACGGTCCGTGTATGTGGTCAGATCCCCTCCAGCGGACAAGGCTTCAATGACAATATCACCGTTGTCCGCCGTGGACCGGCTATACAGCCAATGGCCGCCTTCTTCGTCCAGTATCTCCGTGACACGCCCGGAGTTGTCGAACCGATGGGAGAAGACATTGCCCTCCGGTTCCATTTTGTCGAGAAGCAGTCCATCACCGGTATAGGTGAAATCAAAATTTCCGCCGTCCGGGTAGGAGATGCGCGTCAGGTGATTGTTGGCGTCGATGGTCAGTTCGGTTCGCAAGCCATCCGGAGAGATGATCGCCAGCGGGACTCCGCCGGAATCCCGCTCCAAGGTGGTTGTATTGCCGTATGCATCCGACATGGAAATGATGCTCCCCTCGGCGTCGTAATCGAATGTGCGGACTGTCGATCCGGTCATGACTTCCAAGGTTTTCAGGTGTCGGCCGCTGCCGGATATCACGTGGCCAACCCCGGTATCATCGATAAACGCGTAATTCCCTTGGGTAACGGCCGATCGGAAGAGCGGCCGTCTCGAAACTCTCCGGATAAGCGCGTTGTCGGTATCGACAATGACAACATTTCCGGTAGCATCTACAGTCACACCGAGCGGCCAGTTCAGAATGGCATCTTCCGGTGATCCGCCATCCCCCCCGAAGCCGTATGTGCCGGTCCCGGCATAGGTAGTTATGATGCCTTTGGGATCCACCCGCCGAATGGCGTAGTTGTCGGAATCGGCGATAAACATGTTCCCAAAGCCATCCACCTCCAGATCTGAGGGACCCATCAGGGCTGCGGCCGTCGCCGGCCCACCGTCACCATAATAATCCCATTCGCCGTTACCGGCCACAGTCGTAATAATGCCGGTGGTGTCCACCTTTCGAATAACATTGTGAAAGTAATCGATGAAGAATATGTTTCCTTTGGAGTCCAGGCTTATACCGTTGGGCCATTGCATCCTGGCCTGCCGGGCCGGTCCCCCGTCGCCGCTGTAGCCGGGTGAGCCGTTACTGGCCACGGTGGTGATGATGCCGTTTCTGTCGATTTTGCGGATCCGGTGGTTCTGTTGGTCGGCAAAATAAAGGTTTCCCTGGCCATCGAGGGCAATACCCCAGGGATAGTTCAGTCGCGCCGCCGTCGCCAGCCCCCCGTCTCCACTGAATCCGGCGGTACCGGTGCCGGCAAAAGTGGTGATGATGCCGTTTCTGTCAACCCGGCGGATGCGGTGGTTAAACAAGTCTACAATGTAGACGTTGCCGTCATTGTCCGCTGCCACCTTCCATGGGTAATTCAGTTGAGCCGTTGCAGCCGGCCCGCCATCCCCACTGAATCCCGCGCTACCGGTGCCCGCAAAGGTGGTGATGATGCCGTCCCGGTCGACTTTCCGGATACGGTGATCATAGTATTCGGCAATATACATGTTGCCGGCCGCGTCGAAAGTGACGGTTGCAGGGTAAAAGCCGGCTTCCAGAGCCGGGCCGCCGTCACCGGAATAATTCCTATCGCCCGAGCCGGCAACGGTGTCGATGACGATGGCGCTGTTCCAATTGACCGTACCGTCTCCCTTGATGAGCGCCTTCGGCCGGTACAGGCTTAGATAATGGTGGGTAGACAGGGTCCAGCCGTCGGCAAGGATTCCGCTCCCCTGGGTGTAACTCGACACCGTCAATTCGGAGTCTCTCCAGGTAATAACTTCCTGGCGGCTGCGGACGCCGGTGATGCGCGCTCCGGTCTGGGCGAACGCCCTTCCGAAATCTGCCGCGCCGTAGTAGACCGCGTCGTAGATGAAGCCGATGCGCACCTTGGCCTTTACAACGCCGTTGACCGGAAGGCCCAGATGGTCCAGGCCGTCCCACTCAAGGGCTGCGGTCTGGTTTGGCTCGCCAGGCAATCGCTGTTCCAGCGTTTGACCGGCCACGTCTACCTTGACGATGATCTCCTTCAAACTGGAGGGGACCGTGTCGCCGCTGGCCGGTAGGGTTATCCAGGTTCTGTCGCCTGGCACCCGGTTGCTGGAGTAGTGCAGAGCGATACCGGTTCCGGGCACCGGTATGTCTTCGTGAAGAATACGGCTGCGGGCCTCCACATAGCTGCCGACAGGGTCGTTGCAGGAGTCGTCTTCGTCAGGCTGCTGATCCGCATCCGGCGGAGTGTCCGGATTCGGCGGAGTGGCATCCGACGGTGGCCCGTATGGCCAATTGCAGTCCCAGGGTGTAAAGTGCTTGACGCTGAACCGCCAGTAGGTGTTGCCCGGAATGTAGACTGCCGGATCGTCCAGACCCTGGACTTCATCGGCGGTAGACCCATCGTTGTTCAGATCATCGGCGATCCCGTCGCCATCGGCATCCAGGCCGGTGACGACACCGCTGCCGAGCAATTGGACGACGTGTCCGTTCTCGCCGGCTATCCACGCGCCTTTGTCCCGATCGTAATAACCCACGGGAACAATTTCCCCCACGTCGAATCCCAGGAAATTGTCAACCCAGACCACCACCGGTTTTTCGAATCGGACCCGGGCGGCGCCATCCACGCCCAGCTCCACACAGTATGTGTAAGCCGAGGTGGGCGGCAGCTCGGCCGGCATGGCTTCGGGAGTGGAGAACTCGGTGGCGCGAGTGGTTATGGTGGTCAGTTCGAGAACGTCGTTGCCGTTTTCATCGGTCAAAAACGCGCGGTTGTCGCCGGTAAAGACCATACTCGCCGAGCGCTCCCCGAATTCATCGGTTACCGCCGAACTCTGGTGACGGATCACGGTGTCCGGGTTATTGTCGAAGGTGATGGTGGTGGCCGCCGGATCCTGGGCCAGCATCTTCACTGCGGGGACGGCGGCGATCCCGTTCCAGGGCACTTCGATGGTGCGATGGGCAGTGATCAATCCGGATTTTTCATACACCACCGTCAGGTAGCCGCCGCCTTCCACGGGCAGGCTGAACTGCCCGCCGGTGTCTGTACCGGCGGTCCCGTACTCCGGGTGTCCAAGAATGCCAACGCGAACATCCGCAATGGGTGTATCGTCTTCCGCAACCACCTGCCCGGTCACCAGCGCAAACCGATCGGCATCATAGGTTTCGATGGTGGCGTTCTCGGGGATCTGGTCTTCGTAGGGCTCTCCGAAAGACCCTTCCGGAGGCGATTCCGGTGCGCCGCCGACATTAACGACTGCCTGGGCACTTCCGGATCCATTACCCCCGGTCACGGTGATGGTGTAGACCGTTGTGACCTCCGGAGAGACCGGTTGGGAACCGTCAACGGCAACCGGTCCGATCCCGTTATCCAGATGGGCAGCATCGGCATTCGTCGATACCCATGTCAGGGTCGCTGTTTCACCCGGTGAGATGGTTGCCGGGGATGCCGTCAGGGAGACTGACGGCGGTGCATTGGGATCTGTGACCGTGACATCGGCGGTGGCGGTCGCAACCCCTCCGGGGCCGCTGGCGACAAGCGTGAATGTCGTGGTAGCAGTAAGCGGCACCGTGACCTGACCGTCCGGGTCCACTGGTCCGATATCCGGCTCGATGAACACACTGTCAGCGTACTCCGTGTTCCAGGTGAGCACGGTGTTCTCAGCAACCTGAATCTCATCCGGAGATGCGCTGAAGGAAACTGTCGGTACGGGATGGGTCACCGTGATAGTGACAGTATCGGTAACCGTGCCCCCGTCACCAGTGGCGGTAATCCTGTACAAGGTGGTTTCGCTGGGTGACACGTCCATGGAACCGGTGGGTGACACCTCCCCGATATCGGGTTCAATGGTCACTGTGTCGGCATGCTCGCTGGCCCACATCAGGGTGGTGGAATCGCCCGCAATGATTTCCAGCGGCTCCGCGTTAAAGTTGAGCGTCGGCACCGGATGCACGGTCACGGTCACATCGGCGCTTGCCGTGCCGCCCGGGCCCGTGGCAGTAATCGCGTACATCGTGGTGGCCGAAGGCGACAC